>NZ_JAMYVF010000001.1:0-644228 GCF_040323735.1 Mesorhizobium sp. M0029 | reverse complement strand
GCAAAATGTCTTTGACGGCAGCGCTGGCGGTCTTAACTTCAGTCTTGGTCATGGTGGCGTTCCTTCGCGGGAATCAGGTGACGTGAACAATCACCAGCCTGCCGTGACCGCCCCCTCTCAGCGAATTTGCAGAACTCTCAGCACACTACCCGGCCGCCCACAGTGCACCATTCGCACCGATGGCCCGAGCCAAGCTGCGGCGGCAACGCTGAGATGATACTAGGCAGTGAACTCATAAATTGGGGAGACTGGGATCGGTGGGAAACGGGCGCTCCGGACTTCCTGTACTGGGCGGCTTTGATAGGCGCCATGGTCGTCGAGGTCTGGCGATCCTTATTTCAATCGCACTCAGTCGCGGTAGCGCAGCCTTTCCAGCGCGAGTGCGAAAGCCGGCGAGTGTTGGCGCCGGCTTGGATAATACAGGTGATATCCCGGCCGAAGGGGGCACCAGTCCTCAAGAACGCGCACTAGGCGACCCTGTTCGAGTAGGTAGGTCACTAGATCCTCGGGCAGATAGGCGAGCCCGAACCCTTCAAGGCTGGCCTGGCAGATCATCGCGAGGGTGTTGAAGGCGGCGTGTCCGTGAACGCGCACCTTCAATTCCCGCCCCTCCTTGCGAAACTCCCACGGTGCAAAGCCGCCTGTGGGCAGTCGCAGGGGTATGCATGCATGATCGGCAAGATCTTCAGGCGTGACCGGACGGGAGCGGCTTACAAAGTATGAAGGCGCTACCACAACCGCCATGCGGAAGTCTGGCCCAATGCGCGCCGAGATCATGTCCTTATCCACCTGTTCGCCGAGCCGTACACCCGCATCGAAGCGATCGGCCGCAATGTCAGCCAAGCCGTAGTCGTGGATAATCTCGACCCTGATGTCGGGATAGTCGCGCATGAGCCCGACCATGGCGGGCCAGATGATGGTCTCGCCGGCATGCTCCACGGTGGTGATCCGGACTGTACCGGCCGGCTTGTCGCGCAGGGCGCTGAGGGCGGCAATCTCGCTTGCGATCTCATCTAACTTGGGAGCGATGCTTCGAAACAGGCGATCCCCCGCTTCGGTTAGCGAGACGCTGCGGGTCGTGCGGGTCAGCAGCCGAACGCCGAGGCGCTCTTCCATCGTCCGGATCGAATAGCTCAGGGCAGACTGCGACACGCCGAGGATGGCGGCCGCCTTGGTGAAACTGCGCTCGCGGGCGACGGCGATGAAGGTCAGGAAGTCATCCAGACTATCGCGACGCATTCATCAATCCTACTTCTAAGCCCATGCAGATTATACCACCTAATTGCATGTCGCTAAAGGAGCTAACTTCCTGACTCAAGGCCAGACGGTCAACCGGAGCAACTCTCCGCGCAATGCCTACCGTCCCACTGGCCCACTGAAGGAGAACAATATGAAGAAGGTAATCGTGGGCGCGCTCGCCGCCCTCACCATGATCGTGAGCCCGGCCGCCTTTGCTCAGCAAGCGACGGGCGTCGCTCCCCGCGCCTACATGATCGGCAGCTATGACATCAAGGATCAGGCGGTGTTTCAGCAGTACATCGAAGCGGCGTCGCCGCTCGTCACCAAGTATGGCGGCCGCGTGATCGTCTACAATCCCAATGTCACTGCCATCGAAGGAAGCTCGAGATCGGTGATCGCCATCGCCGAGTTCCCGAGCCTTGCTGACGCCAAGCGCTACTACAACTCGCCGGAATACACAGCGGCCCGGCAGTTTTTTACCAGGTCGACCGAAGGATTTCGCATCATCACCGAAGGCGCCGGCCTTCCGCAGTGACGCAGTCCGCCGGCGGATGGATCAACATGGGGATCAGTCCCTGCTGGCCATCGCGTCCAAATCCGGGGCCGAGCTGCGGCCTAGAGAACAGGAGCCCAATATGAGTGTTTGGTTCATCACCGGCGCAGGCCGGGGCCTCGGTCTGGATATCGCCAAGGCCGCATTGGCGGCGGGCCACAAGGTGGTGGCAACCGGCCGCAACACGGAAAAAGTCGCAAGGGCCGTGGGAAACGCCGAGAACCTCCTTATCGTCAAGCTGGACGTGACGAGCGCGGCCGACGCCGAAGCCGCTGCCCAGGCCACGTTTGACCGGTTTGGCCGCATCGACGTGCTGGTCAACAATGCGGCGAGTTTCTTTGCCGGGTACTTCGAAGAGTTGACCGCCGAACAGATGCAACTGCAGCTCAGCACCAGCCTCGTCGGACCCATGAATGTGACGCGGGCCTTTCTGCCAGCGATGCGCAAGCAGCGGTCCGGCAGGGTCATTTCGATCTCCTCGACGGCCGGGCTAATGGGTTTCGAGTTCTGCACGGCCTATTCAGCCTCGAAGTTCGGCCTCGACGGCTGGATGGAGGCGCTGCAGACCGAAGTCGTGCCGTTCGGCATCGAGACGATGATCGTGAACCCGGGCTTCTTCCGCACCGAGCTTCTCACGGAAGAGTCGACCAACTATGCCGCCCCCTCCGTCGAGGACTACCATGAGCGGCGGACGGCGCAGATCGCCTTCTGGCGTTCTCAGAACGGCAAGCAGGGGGGTGATCCGGCCAAGCTCGCGCGCGCCCTGATCGCGCTCACGTCTGGGGACGTGCTCCCCCAGCGTTTCCTTGCCGGTACTGACGCCATTGCGACGGCAGAGCAGAAGATTGCCATTCTGCAGCAGCAGATCGGTGCCTATCGCGAGCTCTCGAGTTCCCTCACCATGGACGAGAACGGCCGCAACTAACGACCCCTGCGGAACATCCGGACTTGCGGTACTGGTGGCTGAACACCACTGGCACTGCAATTCCGAGGTGAAGACTCGTGGCTGCGGCACTCCCATTGTCGTGCCGCCGCCGGTGGAGAGAAAAGGCTAGTCAGATCTCGTGCTTTGGCTGAGCTGCACGTATGGCATCAAGCGCTAAGCGAACGGCGTCGACGCCAGAGACGCCGGGCGGGATCGGCCTGAAAATCAGGCGGCCGTTCCGGTACTCCAGGCCCAACGCCTTGCTGTTCCGCCATTGGGACGCCGACGGCTTGTTCCGAAGGGTGATCGCGATGGCCTCGGGACCCAAATCGACTTTGCCGATGCCCAGTTCCGACGCTGCTATTCGCAACCTGGTAAATTCCAGCAAAAGGGCTACTTCGCCAGGCATGTCTCCAAAGCGGTCCTCGAGCTCTTCGCTGAATGTATCGAGGTCCGGCTCCGAACGGATGCGGGAGAGCCGCGCATAGAGGCCAACACGCACCGTAGGCTCTTCGACATAGCTCTTGGGAAAAGCGCCCTTTCCCGAACCGTTGATCTCGGCAAGTTGCTTGTCGAAGTCGGCCCCTCCGCCAGCCGCCGAGATCGCCCGCTCCAGCAAGTGCTCGTACAAGCCCACTCCGATCAGCTTCATATGCCCGGCCTGGTCTTCTCCGAAAAGATCTCCGGCGCCACGCAGGTCGAGGTCCCTTTGACTGATTGCCAGGCCGGAGCCGAGCCGATCGAGCGCAAGCATCGTCGAAAGCCGGGCCCTGGTGCTGTCGGCCAGTTCAACGCCAGGCTGGGTCAGAAGAAACGCAACAGCCTGCACCGCCCCCCTTCCGACCCGGCCCCGCAGCTGGTGCAACTGCGCCAGACCGAACCGGTCGGGGCGCCAAACGATGATGGTGTTGGCCCGCGGCACATCGAGGCCGCTCTCGATGATGTCGGTGCTCAACAAAATGTCGCCATCACCGTCGGCGAATCCGACCATGACTTCGTCCAGCTGTCTCCCCTTCATTTCACCATGCGCCGTCTTGACCTCGAGTTCCGGCACCAGTCTGTTCAGCTGGTCACAGGCCGGGGCAATATCCTCGATCCGCGGGATCACGAAAAAGCTCTGTCCACCCCGGTGAAATTCACGCAGAAGGGCCGCGCGCACCGATGCTGGATCGAACGCTGCCAAGATCGTGCGAACGGGACGTCTTTTGGCGGGCGGAGAGTTTAGAACGCTGACGTCCTGGATACCCGACAACGCCGATTGCAGCGTCCGGGGTATCGGTGTGGCGCTCATGCTCAGCGTATGGAGGCGAGGCGCCATGGTCCGCAGGGCCCGCTTCAACTTGACCCCGAACCGGTGCTCCTCGTCGATCACCAGCAGTCCAAGATTGGCGAAGGTGACGCTCCTGGACGCCAAGGCCTGGGTACCCACAACGACCGCAACCTGGCCGCTCCGCAGACCCTCTTTTGCCGCTCTCGCGTCCGCTGCCCCGACCATTCTTGAAAGGTGGGCGACCTGCAGGCCGGTTCCTGCGAAGCGGCGGCTGAACGTCTCATAGTGCTGCCGTGCCAACACCGTTGTCGGAGCTATGATAGCAACCTGTTTCCCGCAGAGAGCGGCGGCGGCGCAAGCACGCAGGGCGACCTCTGTCTTGCCGAAGCCGACATCGCCGCAGACGAGCCGGTTCATTGTCCTTCCGGAGGAAAGGTCATCGAGCACAGCGAGGATGGCGGCCGCTTGGTCGGGCGTCTCCGTATAGGGAAATTTCGCCGCAAAACGAGCCAAGTCCGTGCGGGAGGGCTTCATGATCTCGGCAGGCTGGCTGGACCTGATTTTGGCAAGACCCAAGAGGCGCTTGGCCAGCCTGTCGATCTCGCGCAACGCAGCTTCGCGTCGCTTCGGCCAGCCCTCGCCGTTGAGGCGATCAAGGGACACTGCCTCCGGTTCCGAGCCGTAGCGCCATATTCGTCCAAAGTCGTCGACCGGAACCAGCAAGGAAGCCCCGCCATGATATTCGAGCCTGACGACATCCTGTTGCTGGCCAGCCAACTCGACCTGTTCGACCGCGGCGAGCACGCCCAGGCCATGGTCTTCATGGACAACGACATCGCCAATGCGCAACTCGGGTTCGAGTATGCCCGTGGTCGCGCTCCCGTTCGCCTTCAACGCGGGACCAAACAGGTCGGATGCGGCGACCAAGGCGATATTGGATTGCGCGTCGACAAACCCTTCGTCGAGGACGAATTCAGCCTTGATAAGAGAGCCCCTTGCGGCCGAAAGTATTTGCGGCAAGTCGGCCGCTTCCTCTGCCCGCCGGCCTAGTCTCCTATCGAGCAGGCGATCTGCTCGCTGCAATTCAGAGGCATCGCCGGTGAACACTACTCTGACTCCGGCGCTCGTCTGCCTTGTGACGAATTCCGCGAAATCATGCCCGGGTCGGGCCTGGCGGAAGAATTTGGGAACTCCCACGGCAGAAACGGCAAGTCTCACGCAGCAGCGGTTAAGCAGAGCAGCGTCCCACTCTTCACGGGATAGGTAAAATCGTCCCGGCAAAGGTTTTTTCGTTCCGGCTGCCTCCTGCCTGGCACGACGTGCATCCTCGACCAGATCCAGAATTCTGCCGAGCGGCTGCCCGTCGGTCCCTTCAAGGAAGGAGATCGAGGCGCTGGAAGCCGCATCGAAGACGGATGGCATAGCGCCATACGATGCGACCAGGCGCTCTTCCATCGACGTCGCGCGCATCGCTGTCAGCTCAGGATGCTCACCAGCTTTAAAGATCAGCTCGGATGCCGGTCCGACAGTAACCGAGTCTCGAACCTGATCGCTGAGCTGACTGAGCGGGTCGTAGGTCTTGAGCTGGCCGATGCAGGCATCGGGACCAACGATGATGCGAACGGGGCCATCCGCGCCAGCAGGGAAAATATCGATGAGATCGCCCCGAAAGGCTATCTCACCCGGTTCGTCGACCCTCTCGTCGACGACATAGCCAATGGCTTCGGACCTGGTTCTGAAATCGTCACGGTCGAGCTTTTGGCCTACCTCCAGAATTGTGAAACCGCCAGCGATGACGGGAGCAGGCGGCACCCGCTGCAGAATGGCTTCGAGCGACATTACAGCGATGCGCGGGCGATCCGGCTTCGTTGCGATCTCACGCAACGCACGAAGCCTTCGCCCCATATTGGCACGTGTGGGCCACACCCTGTCGTAGGGCAGGCAATCCCAGGACGGCAGCAAGATGATATCCGCGTCAGGCAGGAACTGACGCAAGGCGCCGGCGATCTCCTCGGCACTGCGTTCCGAGGGAGCTATATGGACGATGTGCTTATCCCGACTGGTCTCCAGCCCACGGGCCAGCGCTACCGCGATTGCTGAGGATGGCGGTCCGCCGTGCTCTATCGCAAACCCGCTGTCATCCGTGTGATCGATTTGTTCGACATCCGTCCGCGAAATATGCCTGTTCACTGAAATCTCACCTTGCCACTGAGACAACGTCAGCGGAGCCACCCCGTTCCTGGTGGCGCATCAAAGAGTTCCAGGACTGGCTGCGGGTGCAGCCCTTGAAATTGGGGGGAGCGACTGGGTCAAAGCTGCGCCGTGATCGGCGAACTCCTGGGGCTGGCTGCCCAGCGGGACAATTTCTAACCGAGCCTATGTCATAGGTTAATGCATTGCTGCCTGGCTCACCTATGGCTGTCCTAAAAAACTGGTGCTTGGATCATTCCGGGATCTTCAACCACCCTCGACGCTGGCAAAACGCCCCAGGCACGGGACCATGCCGCACGGCGGCGCCTTCTGCCGCCGCGCATATGTCCCCATGCCAATCGGAACTTTTGGCGCGGATAATAGTTCGATCACCAACATCAGCCAGGTAGTCAATTTGTTCCCCACCTCATCCTCGGATGTACTCATTCGCAAGCTTCAGACCATCTCGGATCTTCGAGAGGCCGACATCGGCGTTCTGAAAGGCATTCCGATCCAGGAGAAGGAATATTCGGCCAACCACGATCTGGTGCGTGAGGGCGACCGTCCTGTTTACTCGTTTATCGTTCTTGATGGCTTGGTCGGTTCCACCAAACATACGGGCGAAGGAAAGCGACAAATCACATCATTCTTCGTCGCTGGCGACATTCCTGATCTGCATGGGCTGCATCTGTCGGTCATGGATTGTAACTTCTCGACCCTTACGCCGGCCCGAGTAGGTTTCATGCGGCATGACACTCTGCGTGCCGTTTGCGACCAGCACCCTCGCATCGCCACCGCTTTTTGGCGGTCGACGTTGATAGATGCCGCGATTTATAGGGAGTGGGTCATCAATGTGGGAAGACGCGAGGCATACACCCGCATGGCTCACATCCTTTGCGAACTGATTTTTCGCTTGCGCTCCATGGGGCGCATTGAGGATCACGTGGCGGATATTCCCATTACCCAGGCGGCCCTTGGCGATGCACTGGGTTTGTCCACGGTCCACGTCAACCGGATGCTCCAGGAACTACGACGCAGAGGCCTCATTGCCACCTCGGGATCAAAAGTTCACGCACTGGACTGGGCCGGCCTCACTCACGCAGGAGATTTCGACACGACCTACCTGCACCAAAGGAACCCCGCAGATTAGCAGTGACGGAAGCTCTCCGATGGCACGATTTTTCTTCGACAGCGGCGATGGCGATCTCATCTTCGAGGACGAAATAGGTGTCGAATGCGCTGGCCTCGAAGAGGTCCGCCGCGCGGGATTCGAGGGCCTTGTCGACCTCACGAGAGAGTCACTGAAGAGCGTCGACGGGCAGCAATTGTTTATCGAAGTGCGTGATGAAAACGGCGCCAAGATTTTGCGGCTGAGCCTCTCGCTTCGGGTAAAATCGATCGCTTAAATTTGCACTCTACGCTCAGCGTTAGGCGCGCGGATTGAGACTGCAAACATCCACTGGCATGTCGTTGTCTCAAAACCAGGGCCACTTTTGAGCGACATACATTAACCCATAGATTGTGCCTCGATTCGCCTCGATTTGTGTACAGGACGGGGAACCATCAAAGAGCCGCCGAGTTCGTCCAACGGACAAGCTCGGGTTCTAACATGGAAGAAATCGGCAAGGCACAACAAAAGGTCATAGCCCGCCTCATACGGCAGTGGATTTCATCGGACGCCAATCGTCGCCAGCTTCGCCAGTTGCTGGATCTGCCGACAGATACGGACATGCCCAGCGAGCATCGGTCATTGCTTGACGAACTCGACCGAAAGCTCAACCAATGAGCGCCCCTGCTTTCGGGAGGGCTCCCGAGTGGATGCGAGCCGGTGGCGAGGGGAAGGAGCTGAGGTCGACATCTGGTTGAGGCCGCCGGCCCAAGCAGACGCGAACGCTTTACGCCGGACGGCGCCGATTGAATGTTCCGTGGTTTTCGTGGAGCCGCGGTCCGATTCCTAGAGGTGAGTTTCTGCACCTTGCTGCGCGTTTAAAAGTTGAGAAACGGCAGTTATGATCTGCGGCAGAAAAAAGGGCTTGGTGATCATTATGCTGTTGGGCACACCTTCCGCTCCCCAGTGTACCGCGCTGTCGCCACTGATATAGACAACCGGGATGGTCGAGTTGGACCTTCGCAAGTGCCGAGCGACCTCCCACCCCGACTGTCCTGGTCCCAAACGGATGTCCGTGAGTACGGCCTTGAACTTGGTCGGATCGGGGTCGAAAGCCGCCAGCGCCTCGGCGGCACTCCGAGTGCCGACCACCTGGAAGCCGGCCTCCTCCAAAGCTGACTCGAGGTCGAGCAGGATCATTGTCTCATCTTCGACGATCAGAACAGCACCTTCGCTCATCCGGAATCTCCCCAAGCCGCCACCGCTAATACGATTTCGGCGTCAACTTGGGTCCATCTGACCCGCAGCAGCCTTTTGGCTATCGAAGCTCTACGCTGCCTCGATTGCGCGGCGGACTTGTGACGTCGGGAAGCCACCCTGGAAAAGGCCGACACCGGCTTAGCTGCTTCGACAGCCTTGGCAATGAGGCTGAATTACAGGTTGTAGCCGACGCTGAACCGTCGCCGACGAGGTCGCTTTGATCAAGCGTTCTCCTGATCTTCAGAAGCTTGCTGGATTTGCGTCATCACCTTTTGGGGATCGACATTCTCGGCGAGTTCCGGCAGCTCTTTGTCGGCCGGGGTCGAGATATTCAGACGCGCCGTCAAGGCAGCCACCATCTCGATCAGCCGCGTGGTTTCATGTTCGTTTAGAAGGCTGATCTGCAAATCCAGTTCGGCTCGGCGCTCGCTGTGTGCGGCCATTCTGTTCTGATTGATCAGCACGAAAGTAGACAGGAAGATTGCCTCAACCGAGGCGACCATGGCCAGGATCACGAAAGTCGGGTCCCAGGCTGGGACGGCTGGTATCGCGCCAAGGTTCGCGAGGACCCAGACGACAAGAATTGCAAGGTGCAAATAGACGAAAGTCATGCTTCCCGCGAAGCGCGAAACAACGCCGGCGACCCACGCTTGAACACCTTGGTGCTCCTCTTGCTGTCGCCTGTGCTCGACCAGGGCCTGTATGTTCTGGTGGAGCACCGACTGCATGTCGGCTGGACGTTGGTCGCTCATTTGAAAGCCCCGTTTGGAGATCATTCCGTGCAAGCGGCGTCGCTTATCGCCGGTGGCTCCCGCGAGGCCGGATCTGCCTTGAACTCGTCGGCACGCGACTTGGGTCGCTGCCGACGGCCCGCTTGGAACAAGGCGTGCCGCCCTGCAATGGTGTGCACCATGCCAACCACGGCTTGCGGGGCGCTCTGATGAACCATATGGCCGGCGCCCGGAACCACCTCAAGGAGAGACCTACCGACTTCCGCGTGCAAGCGTCGTGCATCGCGTTGCGCGTCGAACAACCGGTCCCCGGATCCCGCCATGATGCCGGTGGGCACGGCAATGTCCCTATAGTTGGCTTTTCCCAAGAGGGACGCGGCCAGCATCGATGCTGTCTCCAGAGAAACCGCCCGCAGTTGGGAAGGGCGGCTGGCGACATCTTTGGCCAGTGCGGCGAAGTCGCTGGCGACGACGGCGGGTTTAAAGATCTTCTCCATTGCCCAATGCCAGGCAAGCCTTACAAGCGGGGGCAGCAAGGTGTGACGAAACGCGGTGCCGATCACAGGCAATGCAGGGAGTGCGGCCAGTGCAAGATCCAGCCGCGGTGACGGATAGTAGTAACCCGAGACCAGCACGATGCCGGCGACCGATGGAGAATGCCTTCGCGCCAACTCGAGGGCGATCCAAGCTCCCCAGGAATGTCCAAGCACGAGGTATTTCTCTATACCCAGCCCGCAGGCGGCGGCATGTATAAGGTCGGCTTGGTCGCGAGCGGACCAACGCCGGCCGCGCGGCCGTGAGCTTCGCCCAAAACCGGGACGATCAAATGCAATCACCCGGTAGGTCTTTGCCGCCTCATCGAAGATGCCGCTCGACTTGAAATCCTCCGCCATGGATCCATTGCCATGCAGGAGAAGCAGCGGCATGCCGGTTCCGGCTTCGATAAAATGCAGGCGCAGACCATCGATCTCCATCACACGTCCGCACGCCCGGCCGGCAATCGCACGTTTGGCGCGGATGGCGTTGTATGCCGCCAGCGCCGCCAACGAGGCCGCGAGCAACCCGGTCGCGAGTTTCGGTCCATCTCTGTCGAACGCCATGCCCGTGCCTGTTGGAAACTATCTGCCGACCCCAACTCTCGGGGCGAAAGCTTGTTCCGCCAGACAAGACAACGCTGTACAACCGGCTCAAGCGGCTAAAGTAGGCCTTCTCCATGGAGTTGGGACCGTTAAGCCTGGGCAGCGCTGCTGCCTCCCAGTTTCCAATCACCCTGCCAACGTGCGCGCACGGCAATCATCAGCATGGCCGCTTCCGTCATCCCGGTCTGGAAAAGTCTGACCAACTCTCTCGCGATGGATTCTGCCGCGGTAGTGTCCGACGAAATCTCAAATTCCTCACACAGCGCGTCGAAAACCGACCGAAGCGTTTTCAGGTCGTCTGGATAGAGAGCGTCCGTATTCGTAAGAATGGGTCGGTCAAGCATCAAACGTCTCCAAACGAGTGAAGTGCGGTTCGGGCACCCAGCCAGCGGGAGCTCGTCAAGTGCCCGCTGGTTTCCCCCTTTATCCGCCACAGCGCGCCAAGCTGTCATTAACCTATGACCGGTGCGGCGTGTTCGGCTGACCGGCCCGCCAAAGAAACTGCCGTCCTGCGGGGAACTCTTGGCCGCAGACTGCATTTAAGTCCGGGCAAAACGGGGGCGAAATGGGGGCCACTTCAAGCAATCCGCGATCTGAACTGCAGCGCTTCGAGCTTTTGGCAGCGCTGGGCGACCGTATTCGCGAGATTACGGATCCCGCAGAACTGGCCTACGCAGCCGCGGAACTGCTGGGGAACCATTTTGGCATCAGCCGAGCCGGATACGGCACGATCGATCTAGAGAAAGAAACGATCACCATCGACAGGGACTGGAACGCGCCAGGCATCAAAAGCCTGGCTGGGACGCTGAATTTCAGGAACTACGGCTCGTATATCGAGGATTTGAAGCGAGGCGAAACCGTTGTCTTTGAAAACGCCGAGACAGATCCGCGAACCAGCGGCCATGCGGAGGCACTCAAAGCCATCAGCGCCCAATCCGTCATCAACATGCCCGTCACCGAGCATGGCGGGCTGGTGGCGCTGTTATACCTGAACCACTCCGCGCCCAGACGCTGGGCGACGGAGGAAGTAGCCCTCATTTCGGCAGTCGCG
The DNA here is from genome assembly GCF_040323735.1 of Mesorhizobium sp. M0029. Lineage (NCBI taxonomy): Bacteria > Pseudomonadati > Pseudomonadota > Alphaproteobacteria > Hyphomicrobiales > Phyllobacteriaceae > Mesorhizobium > Mesorhizobium sp. M0029. The sequence goes on along the minus strand of NZ_JAMYVF010000001.1, from coordinate 632,762 downwards.
GACCGGACGCGTACGGCGATAGAACGCCTTCGCGCCGAACTGGCCCTGCGTGAGAACGCCGAACGCCTTGCTTTTCTCGACCGCCTCGGCAGGGAGATAGCCCTCGCGGCCGACGCCGATGCTGTCATGCAGATCACCACTCGGCTCCTCGGCGAACATCTTGGCGTCTCGATTTGCGCCTATGCCGACATGGAGCAGGACCAAGACCATTTCACCATCCGCGGCGATTGGAGCGCACCTGGCTCGCCCAGCATCAGGGGATATTACAGTCTTGCCGATTTCGGTCGCCTGGCTGTCACCAATCTCAGCGCCAACAAGCCGCTTATCATCAACAACAACCTTGAGGAAATTGCTCCCGAGGAAGCGAAGACCTTTCAGGATATCGGGATAACGGCAACCATCTGTATGCCTTTGGTCAAACAAGGCCGACTGACTGCCCTGATGGCCATCCACGACAAGCAGCGCCGCGTCTGGTCGCAACGCGAACTGTCCTTGCTGACCGAGGTGACGGAGCGGTCCTGGGCTCACATCGAGCGCGTTCGCTCGGAGCAGGCGGCACGGGCGAGCGAGGAGCGGCTGAGGCTTGCCACCGACGCGGCCGCTATCGGCACCTGGGATTACGATCCCATCAGCGGAGTGCTGCGTTGGGACGACCGGTGCAAAGCCCTTTTTGGTTTGCCGCCGGACGCGGAGGTGACATATGAAAGCGCCTTCCTGGCGGGCCTCCACCCGGAAGATCGCGCACGGGCCGACGAGGCCGTACGCCAGTCGCTCGCGCCGGGCACCCCCTCCCGCTACGACATCGAATACCGGACGATCGGCCTTCGGGATGGCAAGGAGCGCTGGATTGCCGCAACGGGGGAAGCGCTTTTCCAGTCCGGCCGTGCGATCCGCTTCATCGGCACCGTGGTCGACGTCACCGCGCGAAAGCGGGTGGAGCATCAGCTTCAGTTGATGAACGCCACTGCGGCAGCCGTGGCGGCCGAGCTTGACGTAGAGCGAATTGTCCAGACGGTAACCGATGCCGGCGTGGTGCTGTCGGGCGCACAATTTGGAGCTTTCTTCTACAATGTGATCGACGACAAGGGCGACAGCTATGTGCTCTACGCCCTGTCGGGGGCACCTCGTTCTGCTTTCGAAAACTTTCCGATGCCGCGCAACACCGCGGTGTTCGAGCCCACTTTCCGCGGAACAAGCGTGGTGCGTTCCGACGATATCCTCACCGATCCGCGCTACGGCAAGAACTGGCCCCGCAAGGGAATGCCGGAGGGCCATCTGCCGGTGCGTTCCTATCTCGCCGTGCCGGTCGTCTCGCGTTCGGGCGAGGTGCTGGGTGGCCTCTTCCTTGGCCATCCAGAAATCGGCGTCTTCGCCGAACAGCAAGAGGCGGCCTTGCTGGGGCTTGCGGGCCATGCCGCGACGGCAATCGACAACTCCCGACTGTTCAAGGCGCTGCAGACACTCAACGGCACGCTCGAACAGCGTGTCAAAGATGAAGTAGCGGAACGCGCCAGAGCAGAAGAGCACCTGCGCCAAGCCCAGAAGATGGAAGCTGTCGGACAGCTCACCGGTGGCATCGCGCACGACTTCAACAATATGCTGGCCGTCATCATCGGCGGCCTGAACCTTGTGCAGCGCAAGCTCAGAAACGGCGATACCAACGTCCACCAATTCGTAACCGGCGCGATCGATGGAGCACAACGTGCCGCAGAACTTACCAGGCGACTGCTCGCCTTTTCCCGCCAGCAACCACTGGCGCCGAAGCGGCTGAATCCAAATCGCCTCGTCTCCGGTATGAGCGAATTGCTGAACCGGACGCTTGGCGAGACCATTCAGATCGAGACCGTGCTCGCTGCGGGCCTATGGCACGTCGAGGCCGACGCAGGGCAATTGGAAAGCGCGCTGCTCAACCTTTGCGTCAACGCAAGGGATGCCATGCCTGCTGGCGGCAAGCTGACGATCGAGACATCAAACGCCCACGTCGACGATCGCTATGCCAGGGAGAACGCGATCCCCTCCGGCCAGTATGTGATGATAGCGGTCACCGATACAGGAACGGGCATGACTGCTGATGTTGTCGCAAGAGCCTTCGATCCGTTCTTCACCACCAAGGGGGTCGGCAAAGGCACCGGGCTGGGACTCAGCCAAGTCTATGGGTTTGTTCGCCAGTCCGGCGGCAGTGTGAAGATCTATTCCGAGCAGGGCATCGGAACCACCTTGAAAATATATTTGCCGCGCTCGCACCACGGCGTGCTCGACAGCCAAATCGACGTCGTGGCAGGCGAGCACCCCGGCTGTGCAGACGAGATCATCATGGTTGTCGAGGATGAAGATCGCGTCCGGCTGATGGCGGCGGAAGCGCTGCGGGAACTGGGCTACTCCGTGCTGGAAATGCAAGGCCCACGCGACGCGCTGGTGGCCGTCGAAAGCGGGCAAGTGCCGTCGCTTTTGTTCACCGACGTGGTGATGCCGGAGATGTCGGGCCGGGAGCTGGTGGATCAGGTCAAGACAATGCACCCGTCGCTAAAAGTGCTCTACACCACCGGCTACACACGAAATGCGATTGTCCACAACGGCACGCTCGATTTCGGAACCGAACTTTTGACCAAGCCCTACACGATCGACGAATTGGCAGAGAAAGTCCGGAAGGTGCTGGATCGAAAGTGAACGGGCAACAGTCCGCGACGCTCGCCGTGTGACCGAACCCGGCGTTTGCCGCGTAAGGTGTGCGGCGAAACGGGCCGAAGGTGTCGACACCGACATCGTATTAATATGGCCCGGCTTCACTTTTCCGAGCCAGTATCCCTCCAGATTTTGTCTACCTCTTGCCCATCCGCGGCCTTGCTCATTGCCGTGATGGCGCAGCACGATCGAAATCTCGTTGCCGCCGGTCACCAGTCGGAGAATCCCGGCGAGAAATAAATGCCGCCTCTGGCTCCCTGCGATGCTCAACACTGAAGCTGCCGTAAAAATGCTCGCTGGCCGATGGCCGGATGGAACAATCATCTTGCGGGGATGTTCGGATGATCTAACCGGAGAGATGTCCATGTTCATGCACAACAAGCGCCTGCAATACACCGTTCGCGTCTCGGAGCCGAATCCTCGCCTGGCCTGCATGATCATGGAACAGTTCGGCGGCGCCGATGGCGAGCTTGCAGCGGCCATGCGCTATTTCACGCAAGGGCTTGGCGAGGACGATCTTGGCCGTCGCGACATGTTGCTCGATATTGCGACCGAAGAACTCAGCCATCTCGAAGTGGTGGGATCAATCGTCACCATGCTCAACAAGGGGCTCAAGGCACAGCTGGCCGAGGGCCAAATGAAGGAAGCGGACCTTTACCTGATGATCGGCGCCAGCGGCACAACAGCCAAGGAATCAATTCTGTTCGGCGGCGCTCCCGCGCTGTGCGACTCAGCCGGCGTTCCCTGGACCGCGGCCTATGTCGACTCGCGCGGTGAACCTACGGTGGATTTGCGGTCGAATATCGCCGCCGAAGCCCGCGCCAAGATCGTTTACGAACGCCTCATCAACATCACCGACGACCCGGGAATCAAGGACGCGCTCGGCTTCCTGATGACCCGCGAGATCGCGCACCAGAAGTCGTTCGAGAAAGCACTCTACGCGATCGAAAACAATTTCCCTTCCGGCAAGCTCCCAGGCGTAGAGAAGTACGCCAGCATGTATGTCAACACCTCTCAAGGCGACGGCGATGTCGCTGGCCCATGGAATTCCGGCGAAGAGTGGGATCGGATCGATGACCTTGAAGAGGTGATGCCCGTCGACGGCGGAGACGGCCTGGCAACTGTCAAGCTGGGGGCCAAAGACCTGAAGGTGGTGGCCAGGATGGCCGACCGTACGCTTTCCGATCCGGCTTCCGATCCGACAACAGGCGCTGATCTAGGAGCGGGCCCGGGAGCTGGCCGTACCAAGAACGCCGATTTCGGCGGCGCGGCAAGCATTCAGGAGGCCCCGGCCGTGGCAGAGGCTGCTGTCAAACGCGCACGTAGGCGTTAGTACAGAGCCGACGCGGGCATCTATGTTCCGCGATGCGGCCGGAAGCTAACACCGACGAAGGCAGGGCGCCCGACCAGCAGCGGACTGGCCGGAGCGCTCGCATCGACATCTGTGCTGAATGTGGGTGAAGCAACCATGGCCACCGCCGCACCACGATCAGATTCGGAGCGTGCGGGCCAGCCGGACAAGGTCCGTCCCGACGGTTGCGAGAACCGGTGCATCGTGACAATCGGAGCATCGGCCGGCGGCGTCGACGCGCTGAAGAGACTTGTCCGCGACCTTTCGCCGGACATCCCGGCGGCTCTCCTCGTCGTACAGCACGTTGGTCCCACGAGTTACCTCGGCGACATTCTCGGTCGCGCTGCCAACATGCCCGTTGCAAATGCCTCCAACGGCATGAAGGTTAAAAACGGGCACATCTTCGTTGCACCGCCGGGAGCTCACCTTCTGTTACACGACGATCATATGCTGCTGCGGCGCGGGCCGCGCGAGAACCTGGCGCGCCCCGCCATCGACCCCCTGTTTCGATCGGCGGCCTGCAGCTTTGGCGGCAGCGTGATCGGCGTCGTGCTCACAGGCAGCCTCTCCGACGGCACCGCCGGCCTGCACGCAATCAAGATGTGCGGAGGCGTCAGCGTAGTCCAGGACCCCGGCGACGCCGCAGTACCCGACATGCCGCTGAGCGCCTTGCAGAATGTGGAAATCGACCATTGCGTCCCTCTGTCCGAAATGGCTGGCCTGTTGCACAGGCTTGCTTCCGAAATCGCAGGACCGACACCAGAAATCCCGTCCGGCATCCGCCTTGAGGCAGCGATTGCAGCTCAGGAGCACAGCACAATGGAACTGACCGAAGGCCAGCTTGGCGCCCCCTCGACATTTGTCTGCCCCGAATGTCATGGCCCCCTATGGGAGATAGAAGACGGGCCGATTACCCGTTACCGCTGCCACACCGGACATGCGTTCGGGGCAGACGTTTTGATGCAGGCCCAGGCTGACGATGCGGAACAGGCGCTTTGGAGCCTTCTAAGAGCGCACCAGCAGCGGGCTGAGTTGGCGAAACGTACGGCAAAACGCGAAGCCGCGCGGGAAAGACACAGCCTGGCCAGCCAAATGGCTGCGCGGGCCGCGGAATACGAAGCCGACGCGAAACTTATTGAAGAGATCATCCATCGTCGAACGCCGTGACAAGGCAACAGGGTTTGTCAGGCGGGTACGTCTGCGCTGTCCCGATCGCGGTTTTCCCGGATCAGCCGCGTTGCCTCATTGCTTGGCATGTGGCCACGGGTGTCCAGGTCCCATGCTTTGATTGAACACCTGCACCCAAATCCAACCGCATGAATTTTATGCAAAGCAGGAACATAGAAGCATTACGCGAGTTAGGCACTGACGCATTGGACGTATCCTCGCATTCTGCGGTCTGCCGGGGTGGTCCTTGTTATGTGAACGAATGCCAGGACAATGTATCGCTATCAGCTTTTCGTACCTCTTTTTGGCCTGCTGTTGCTGATGGGTGGCCTGTTCCACGGGCACGAGGCCATGGCGCAGGAACCCTGTCCGGCCGATCACGATAAGCTGCTTGCAGCCCTCAAAGCCAACGTGAAGGCAAGCGGCGGACCAGCCAATGGCGGCTTTGAAACCAACGAATGGGCAGCCATCGTTGCCCGTGACGGCACTGTCTGCGCGATTGCGTTCAGCGGCCCCACCCCCGACTCGCAATGGCCGGGAAGTCGGCTCATAGCAGCGGAGAAAGCCAACACGGCCAACGGTCTCAGCCTGGCTCAGATGGCCCTCTCGACGGCCAATCTCTATGCGGGGGTGCAGCCCGGCGGACCGCTATTTGGCCTGCAGGAGACCAATCCCGTCAACCAGGCCGCGGCCTATACGGGCGATCCCAAAACGTTCGGAAGCGCCGGCGACCCGCTCGTCGGCAAGCCGATCGGAGGCGTCGTGGTGTTTGGCGGCGGGCTTGCCCTCTACGACGGCAAGAGCATTGTCGGCGGCCTCGGCGTTTCAGGCGATTCCTCATGCGCCGATCACAATGTCGCCTGGCGTATCCGCGCGGCGCTCGGCTTCGACAAGGTCCCGGCAGGCGTCAATCCAAATCGCAAGGATGCCATTGTCTACGATCTGGACCCCGGCGGCAAAAGCGCTTCGGGCTGGGGCCATCCGCTTTGTGCCGGAACGGAGGCCGACATCGCGGCCGAACTCGGCGCCGGCGTGGGAGGCTCGATCAATAAATGAAAGCTATGCCGCAATTGGCATTAACGCGCGTTGACGTAGAACGACGTACCCGCAAATTGGCAGCCGGGAATTCCTTTGGCGCTATCCTTCTGGTGACGCTGCTCGCCTGCGTGCTGCTTCTGGGCGCTGCGTCCGAGCCTCCTAAAACACCAGCGATCGTACCGCCAGCCGCAGCCTCGCCACCCGATGACGGCCAATGGACGATGCCGGCCAAGAACTACGCGTCGACGCGCTTCAGCGAACTCTCCGAGATCAATGAAGGCAACGTCAAGAACCTGCAGGTCGCGTTCACGTTCTCGACAGGCGTGAACAAGGGCCAGGAAGCAGCGCCGCTGGTCGTCGGCAACACCATGTATATCGTGACGCCCTTTCCCAACTTCGTCTATGCGCTCGATCTCTCCAAGCCCGGCGCCCCGATGAAGTGGAAGTACGAACCCAATCCCGAGCCGGCGGCACAGGGAGTGGCCTGCTGCGACGTCGTCAACCGCGGGGTGGCATTCGCCGACGGGCGCATTTTTTTCAATACGCTGGACGGCCACACGATTGCCCTTGATGCGAACACGGGCAAGCCGATCTGGAACACTCATGTCGGCAACATCAACATCGGCGAGACCATCACCATGGCGCCGCTTGTGGTGAAGGGCAAAGTGCTGGTCGGCAATTCCGGCGGCGAGATGGGCGTTCGCGGCTGGGTAAAGGCGCTCGACGCCGGCGACGGTCATGTCGTCTGGATCGCCTATAGCACCGGGCCGGACAAGGACGTGCTGATCGGATCGGACTTCAAGCCGCACTACGACATGGACAAAGGCAAGGATCTTGGCGTCACGACGTGGCCGCCGGAAGCCTGGAAGATCGGCGGCGGCAACATGTGGGGCTGGATTTCCTATGATCCCGATCTGAACCTGATCTTCCACGGCACCGGCAATCCCGGACCATGGAATCCGGATTTGCGGCCGGGCGACAACAAGTGGACGTCTGGCATTTTCGCGCGCGATCCCGACACCGGCGCGGCGAAATGGTTTTATCAATGGAGCCCGCATGACCTCCACGATTATGACGGCATCAACGAGCAGATCCTGCTCGACATGTCCTGGCAGGGCAAGCCGCGCAAGGTGCTGATCCGGCCGGAGCGCAACGGCTATCTCTACATCCTCGACCGGACAACCGGCGAGGTGCTGTCGGCAAAACCGTTTGGTCCGGTCAACTCCAGCAAAGGTGTGGATCTGAAAACCGGTCGGCTGATCGTAAACCCGGACAAGAAGACCGGCACCGGCAAGGTCGTTCGCGATATCTGTCCGACGGCGTCGGGCCTCAAGGACTGGCAGCCTTCCGCGTTCTCGCCGAAGACCGGCCTGCTCTACATCCCGCACAACAACCTGTGCATGGATGAAGAAGGCGTCGAGGTGAACTACATTGCCGGCACGCCCTATGTGGGCATGAACGTCCGCATGATACCAGGGCCCGGCGGTAATCGCGGCGCCTTCACCGCCTGGGACATCGCCGCGGAGAAACCCGCCTGGAGCCTCAAGGAGAATTTCCCGGTGTGGAGCGGCGCGGTGGTGACCGCCGGCGACGTTGTCTTCTATGGCACGATGGAAGGCTGGTTCAAGGCGGTCAGCGCCAAGACCGGAGACCTGCTTTGGCAGTTCAAGACCTCGTCCGGGATCATCGGCCAGCCCATCACCTATCGTGGTCCCGACGGGCACCAATATGTCGCCATCCTCTCAGGCGTCGGCGGCTGGGCCGGCGCCATTGTATCGGGCGATCTTGACCCGCGTGACGCCACCGCCGCGCTCGGTTTCGTCAATGCCATGAAGGATCTGAAGAACGCGACAACCTCGGGAGGCACGCTTTATGTGTTCCGGCTGCCTTGATGGATTGTACTTGACCGTAGGTCCGGCGCGAAAGGGGTGTCAACGGCTGGCGATCGGCATGGCCGCGATCGCCTTCGTGTTCTTGACGGCCACAGCCGACGCACGTGAGCTGAGGGTCTGCGCCGATCCGAACAACCTGCCGTTCTCCAACGCGGCAGGTCAGGGCTTCGAGAACAGGATCGCCGAAATCGTTGCGTCCGATCTCGGCGCCAAGCTGACCTATACCTGGTGGGCGCAGCGTCGCGGCTTCATCCGCAACACGCTGAAGGCGGGCCTGTGCGATCTCGTGCCGGGCACGCCGAGCAACCTCGAAATGCTGCGCACCACCACGCCCTACTACCGATCGTCCTATGTCTTCGTCACCCGCAGGGACGGCCCCGACGTAGCATCGTTCAATGATCCGCGGCTGCGCGACATGCGGATCGGTGTTCAGCTCATCGGCGACGATGGCGCCAATTCGCCTCCGGTCCAGGCGCTTGGCCGCCGCGGTATCGTCGGGCACCTCGTTGGCTATCCGGTCTATGGCGACTATTCCGCCCCCAACCCGCCGGCGCGCATCGTCGAAGCGGTGGCGAGTGGCGAGATCGACCTTGCCGTGGTCTGGGGCCCCCTCGCCGGCTACTTCGCCGCCAGGCAGAAGGTGCCGCTCCGCATCACGCCGGTTGCGCCCCGCATCGACGGACCGCAACTGCCGATGATCTACGACATCTCGATGGGCGTCCGCCGCGAAGACGATGCGCTGCGCGGCGATGTCAATGGCGCCCTCTCCAGGCACAAGGTCGAGATAGATGCCTTGCTGTCACAGTACGGCGTGCCGCGCCTCGATGCCTCGGGGAGCCCGGTGCGATGAGAGCCGTTGTGGCCATGCTCCTGTTTCCAGTCCTGGCGCTCGCTGCCTGCCAGCGCGAGGAACGTGACACGCGCCCGCAATCGGCGCTCGGATCGGGCGAGCAGCCGACGCCTGTGACCACGCTGGAGCCCGGCGGACAGCGCCCCCCCGCCAGCGATAACAAGGCGGCGAGCTTCGAGGCCAACGCCTTCCATATGAGCGAAGGGAAACGGCTTTTCGGCTGGTTCAACTGTTCGGGATGCCACGCCAATGGCGGCGGCGGCATGGGGCCGGCCCTGATGGACCAGAAGTGGCTCTATGGCAGCTCGATCGAAAGCATCCATGCCACGATCCGCGACGGTCGGCCAAACGGCATGCCGAGCTTCCGCGACAAGATTCCCGACGACCAGATCTGGGAGCTTGCGGCTTTCGTGCGCTCGCTGAGCGGCAACGCGCCGTCTTCCGCCGCGCCGCAACGCAATGACGACATGATGGCGCATCCGTCGGAAAACCGCATGCCCGACGCGGCCACGCTGGGGAAGTCGCCGTGAAACGTCTCGTCTCGATGGCGTTCGCCACCGCCGGCGCTCTGTTGCTCCAGGGATGCGCGGGCTGGCAATCCGCCCTCGACCCGAAAGGTCCCGCGGCGAGCGAACTGGCATGGCTGATCTGGTTCTTCACCGCGCTCTGCGCCGTGGTGTGGGTGCTGGTGATGATCGCCCTCGTCGTACCCTTGATGATGCGGTCGCGCGCGCAGGCGGAGCCGCTCGCGATCAAGGCCGGCGCCGACGACCGGAAGCTGCGCGCGGTGATGACCGCCGTCGGGTTGACCGCCATTGTCCTGATCGGACTGACCTTGCTGAGCTTCTTCGCCAACAGGACGCTCGCCGCGATCGGCTCGGATGCCGCACTGACCATTCGGGTCACCGGCCATCAATGGTGGTGGGAGGTGCGCTATGAGGATGCCACGCCAAGCCGGATCCTGACCACGGCGAACGAGATCCATATCCCCGCCGGGGAGCCGGTGAAGCTTCTTCTGACCTCGACCGACGTCATCCATTCCTTCTGGATTCCGAGCCTTTCGGGCAAGCTCGACCTCATTCCCGGCCACATGAACGTGCTCGACCTCAAGGCAGACAAGCCTGGTGTTTACCGAGGTCAATGCGCCGAGTTCTGCGGGGCGCAGCACGCAAACATGGGCACCTTCATCATCGCCGAGCCGCGTGCGAAGTTCGACGCCTGGTGGAACGACCAGTTGCAGCCGGCAGCTACTCCGACGGGGGACGAGGCCAAGGCCGGCCAGGATCTGTTTCTGAAGCGCCCTTGCGTGATGTGTCACAGAATAGGCGGCACGCCTGCCGGAGGAACGGTCGCCCCCGACCTCACCCATATAGCCAGCCGGCAGACGCTTGCCGCCGGGACATTGACGATGAGCCGCGGCAATCTCGCCGCCTGGATAGCCGACCCACAGGGCATCAAGCCCGGATCCCACATGCCGGTGGTGGAGCTCAGCGGCGACGAACTCAACGCCATGGTCGCCTACCTCGAGGCGCTTAAATGAGCAGCGCGGACCTCACAAGCGAACGCGACCTGCCGCGCGAAACGCCCGCCACAGGCGACGTCGCACCCGAGCATGACGGACCGCGCGACACCGGCATGGACGATGCCAGCCTGGATCGCTGGCTGGCGCGGACATGGCGCACGCCCCCCGGCATCATCGGCGCGCTGTCGAGCGTCGACCACAAGGTCGTCGCACGGCGCTATCTGATCACCGCCTTCGTGTTTCTGTGCCTGGGCGGGCTCAACGCTGTCGCCATGCGCATCCAGCTCTCAGGGCCGCAGCGCGGTCTGATCGGCCCGGACCTCTACAACCAGCTGTTCACGATGCATGGTGTGACCATGATGTTCCTGTTCGCCGTGCCCATCGTGCAGGCGACAGGCATCTATCTCGTCCCGCTGATGGTCGGCAGCCGCAACATCGCCTTTCCCCGCCTGAACGCGTTCAGCTACTGGATCTATGTTTCGGGCGGTATATTTGCCTGGGTGTCTTTCGCGCTCAACATGGCGCCCGACGTCGGCTGGTTTGCTTATGTGCCGCTGTCAGGCCCCGAATTCGCGCCGGGCAAGCGGGCCGACGTCTGGGCCCAGATGATCACTTATACAGAAGTATCCTCGCTGGCGGTCGCGGTGGCAACCATCGTCACCGTGTTCAAGCAGCGAGCCCCCGGCATGTCGCTGGACAGGATTCCGCTCTACGTCTGGGCAATGCTGGTTACCTCCTTCGTCGTCGTCTTCGCCATGCCCGCGGTGATGATCACCTCGACCTTCCTGATCCTCGACCGGCTGGTCGGCACACATATCTTCAACCCCGCCGAGGGCGGCGACGCACTGCTCTTCCAGCATCTGTTCTGGTTCTTTGGCCATCCCGAGGTCTACATCATCTTCCTGCCGGCGACGGGCATGGTCTCCGCGATCATCCCGGTCTTCGCCCGGCGTCCCGTGTTCGGGCATCTCGGGCTGGTCTTGTCGCTGATCGCCGTCGGTTTCCTTTCGTTCGGCCTCTGGGTCCATCACATGTTCGCGACGGGGCTACCCAAGCTCGGCGCCAGCTTCTTCACCGCGTCGAGCATGCTGATCGCCATCCCCAATGGCGTTCAGATCTTCTGCTGGCTGGCGACCTTGTGGGACGGCAGGCCGGTGATCCGCACGCCGCTGCTGTTCGTGTTCGGCTTCTTTTTCATCTTCGTCATCGGCGGCCTCACCGGCGTCATGCTCGCTTCGGTGCCGCTGGACCTCCAGGTGCACGACACTTATTTCGTCGTCGCCCATTTCCATTACGTGCTGATCGGCGGTTCGGTCTTCCCGCTGCTGGGCGCGGCCTATTTCTGGTTCCCCAAGATCAGCGGCCGCATGATGAGCGAGCGTCTCGGGCGCTGGCATTTCTGGCTGGCTTTCATCGGCTTCAACGCGGCTTTTTTTCCAATGCATCTCGTCGGGCTCTGGGGCATGCCACGAAGGGTCTACACCTATCCGGCCGAGCTTGGCTGGGGCAACATCAACCTGTTCATCAGCGCTGGCGCGGTGCTCTTTTTCCTCAGCTTCGTACTGTTCACTTTCAATCTTGTACACGGCGCGTTGAAGGGCGCGCTGGCCGGAAACAATCCCTGGGATGCCGGTACGCTCGAATGGGCGACGTCTTCGCCGCCGCCAAGCTATAATTTCGCGCGGATACCGATTGTCACACATGTCGAGCCGCTCTGGGCCGAACGGGAGGCGATGCCTGTGGCGACCGGACTCCGCGTCGATGTCCGTGAGCTATTGATCTCAACCGTGGCGGAAGCCCACCCCGACATTCGCGAGAAATCGGCGACACCGTCGATCTGGCCGCTGCTGGCGGCAATCGCCGTCGGCGGTACGTTTGTCTATTCGATCTTCACGCCCTGGGCGATCGTCTGGGGCGCCGCGCCGATCGCCATCACCTTGATCGGCTGGTTCTGGCCCAAGGACGACCCGGAGGATGAGGGATGAGTGAGCGTCCCAGCTTGGATCTTTCGGACCTCCCAACCTTTGGACATGGTCCGCGCAGCCCGACTTGGTGGGGAACGCTCGGCTTCATGGCGCTGGAAGGCATGGGCTTTGCGTTGGCCGCCGGCGCTTATCTCTATCTCGCCACTTTGTGGCCCAACTGGCGTCTAAGCGCCCCGCACCCCAACCATTGGCCCGGAACGATCGTCACCATCCTGTTCATTATCAGCGTGGTGCCGAATCACATCCTCCACGGCCATGCCAAGCAATGCGCGATCGTGCCGGTGCGGATCGGGCTGGTGGTGATGTCGCTGCTCGGTCTGGCCCCGCTTGTCGTGCGCTGGTTCGAATTCCCGGCGCTGAACATCTACTGGGACACGAACGCCTATGGTTCGATGCTCTGGGTGCTGCTCGGGCTGCATACCACACACCTGATCACCGATGTCGGCGACACCATCGTTTTGACGGTGCTGATGTTCACACGCCATGGCTATAGCGGCCGGCGCTTCGGCGATGTCGGCGACAATGTCTTCTATTGGGATTTCGTGGTGCTGACCTGGATCCCGATCTATCTGCTCATCTACTGGATGCCGAGGCTAGGCTGATGCGTGCGTTGAAAATGGGAACGTCCTGGGGTGGTCTTCTGTCGGGGCCGATGGCTTGGGCAATCTCGACGCAGCTGAACTACGCACTCGTACCATGGCAGTGCAACCGCCAGGTGCCGGTGGTGCTTCCCGTGGCACTGGTGCTCGCCGTGCTTTCGCTGCTCGGCGGTGCCTTGTCATGGCGGGCGAAGCGGCAGGGCGGCGCCGCCTTCAAGCCTGAGCGCACGCGCAGCACCGAGCAGTTCGTCGCCGATCTCGGCATGCTTGCGGCATTGCTGTTTGCCCTCGTCATCATCATGCAAGGCAGCGCGGCTCTCATTCTCGACGAGTGCCTGCGATGAGCTTCGACGCGTTCTTCTCGACCTCGATCTGCTACGGCGCCGGCGCGCCCGAGGCCGGATGGACGCTCGCATTTCCCATCACGTTTCCGCTGGCCGCGATTGCCTTCCTTTATGCCATCGGAGCGACTCGGTTGTGGCGCCGCAGCAGCCGAGGCCGTCCCGAGCGGATGCGGCAGGCGTTGTTGTTCGCCGCCGGTTGGGGCGTGCTGACGGCAGCACTGGTCAGCCCCATCCATGCGCTCGGCGAGCGGGTGTTTGCCGCCCATATGATCGAGCATGAACTGCTGATGGCGGTGGCGGCGCCTCTCCTTGTCGCCGCGTGCCCAGGCGCAGTCCTGCTCTGGTCCTTGCCGGCCTCACTTCGCCGCGGAACGGGCAAGCTCACGCGCGCAAAGACGCTGCAATCGGTTTGGGCCCTGGTGATCCGCCCCCTCAACGCGACGATCATTCACGGCGTCGCCATCTGGATCTGGCACATTCCGGCGTTGTTCCAGGCAGCGCTCCAGCAGGGCTTTCTCCATTATGCCCAGCATGCGAGCTTCCTCGGCACAGCCTTGCTGTTCTGGTGGGCGCTCCTACCGCGCCCCGGTCGACAGCAAACCTATGGCAACTCCGTCATGCATCTTTTCTTCACCTCGCTTCATACCGGCCTGCTCGGTGTCCTGCTGCTGATGTCGCCCAAACTCTGGTATCCGGAGAATGGCGCCGGCGCGGCATTGTGGGGAATGACCGCGATCGAGGACCAGCAGCTCGCCGGATTGGTAATGTGGGTTCCGGCAGGCTTGATCTATGGCGGCGCCGCCTTGCTGCTCGCCGGCCTCTGGATAAGCAGCAGCGCAACCAGGGAGGCAACACATGCGCTCCGACCTGGGTAGGCTGATCGGGGGCGCCCTTGCCGCAATCCTGCTGCTGGCTGCGGCTGTCGCAGCGGCGACTTTGTGGTCCGACAGGCGCGAGCGCGTCCGGCACGAGTCGGATGCGGCGACCGGCGGCGTAGGCGCCCGCGCCATTCCAATCATGACGGCGAATGGCTGCTCCGGCTGCCATACGATACCCGGCGTGCCGGGTGCGCAAGGCCAGGTCGGACCCCGCCTAGACGGTGGCCTTGCCGACAGGGTCTTTATCGGTGGCCTGCTGGCAAACAATCCGGAGAACATGATCCGCTGGATACGCTCGGCGAGGGAAGTCAATCCGCACACGGCCATGCCGTCGACGAGGATCACCGAGCAACAGGCGCGGGACATCGCCGCTTATCTCTATGCTTTGAGGTAAATCAGCCCTCGCCGCCGCGCCGGGACCACAAGCCCCGGCCGGGGTCATAGCCGATGACCGCCGCGAGGAAGAAGGCGATGAGGCAGCCAAGGACCACAACCGCCGCGACAGGATCGAACCGCAGATAGAGCGCGAAGCGTATCAGCTCGACCGCCGAGCTGAACGGGTTCCAGGCGGCGATTGTTGCCAGCACCGGTCCCGCCTCGGCAAGCCGCCACAGCGGATAGAGCGCCGTCGAGGCAAAGAACACCGGAAAGATGACGAAATTCATGACACCGGCAAAGTTCTCCATCTGTGTCGAAACCGAAGAGACAAGCAGTCCGAACGCGCCAAGCATGAGGCCCGCCAGCACGAGCGCCGGAAATACCGCGACGTAGCCGAGAACGGGCGGCCGCACATCCCAGAAACGCGCGATCAACAGAAACAAGTAGACCAGCGGCACGCCAACGATCACGCTGGCCAGCAGGCGCGCCGCAAGCAGGTACCAGCGCGGCAATGGTGCGGTCAGCAACAGGCGCATGCTGCCCATCTCGCGATCGTAGACCATGGCCAGCGAACTCGCCATGGCATGGAAGAGCAGCATCATGGCCGCTAGCCCAGGCACCACATATACGTCATAGAGAACATAGGTCTGGTAGGGTGGCGTTATCGACAGACCGAGAACGGAGCGGAAGCCAGCGGCAAAGATTGCCAGCCAGACCAGCGGCCGCACCATCGCCGAGAGCAGCCGGCCGCGTTGCCGCAACGTGCGCAGCATCTCCCTGCGCAGGATGCCGTTGAGCGCGCGCACTGCGTGAGACGTTTTCATTCGGACTCCGTCAGCGACGCGAAGGCCTCGCCCGTGCTCGCCACACCGAGATCGGCAGCCAGCCGATCGGCGCGGCCGGCCCACCGGATTGTGCCTCGATGCAGCACCACCACATCGTCATCCGCCGTTAGTTCCTCCAGAAAATGTGTTGCCCACAGGACGGCAATGCCGCGCTGGCGGCAAAGCTCCCGCACGTGCCGCTCGAGCGCGTGGCGGCCCGGCACGTCGAGCCCGGTGGTCGGCTCGTCCAGCAGCAAAAGGCGTGGGCTATGCATCAGAGCGCGTGCTATCTCGACACGGCGACGCTGCCCCCCGGAAAGCGCTCGGGCAGGATCGTCGATCCTGTCCAGCACATCCAGCCGGCCGAGTTCGTGGATGGAGCGCTCCTTGCTCAAGGCCTGGCTAAGGCCATGCAAGGCCGCGTGGTAACGCAGGTTCTCGCGGGCTGTCAGATCGAGATCGAGGGTCGGCAACTGGAAGACGACGCCCATCTGCGCCAACGCGGCGGACGGGTTGACATCCATCGCCTGGTCGAAGACATGCACCGAGCCGGAGCGGGCGTGATAAAGACCGGTGATCAGCGAGAACAGCGTCGTCTTGCCGGCGCCGTTGCGGCCTAGCAAGATGCACATCCTGCCTTGGGCCACAGAGAAGGAGACGCCGTCGAGAACCCGCCGGCTTCCGAAACTATGGCCCAGATTCTCGACCGATAAGGCGTTCATGGCCCGATCACGACGCCCCACGGCCCCCGCCCTACCGGCAGCGATTTCACCACCTCCTGGTTTTCCAGATCGATAAACGAAATATCGCCGGAATTCCCGTTTGCGCTGACCAGGCGCTTCTCGTCGCCGGAGAGCGCAACGTGCCAGGGTCGTTGACCAACAAGGTAGAGCCGACGGACCGCCAGCGTTTTCACATCGACTTCCGCAATCCTGTTGGCGGGGCCGAGCGCCACATAGACGGTCGTGCCATCGCGAGACGTCGCCATGCCGACCGCCTGCACACCCTCGCGTCGTATACCCGGCACCTCGAACTCGACTTTGCCGGTCTGCGCGCGCGTTGCCGTGTCGAAGACGGTGACAGTGCCCCGGATCTCCGAGGACACCCAGAATTGCTTACCGTCCGGCGAGAATAAAGCCGCGCGCGGCCGGGTATCGACCAGCAGATTGTCGACGAGTTCAAGCGTGCCTGCGTCGATCAGATGCACCATGCTGGTGGTCTCCGAAGTGCAGGCGACATAGCGGCCGTCGGCGCTGGCCGCCATTCCTTCCGGTTCGACGCCGACATCCACGGTACCGATGACCTTGGCCGCGGCGATGTCCACCACCGACACCAGATTGTCATTCTCGTTGGCGACGAACAGCCGCTTGCCATCGGGATGGACTGCGAAGAATTCCGGATCGGCTCCCGAAGGCAATTCCCCAACGACCCGCCGCTTCGCGACGTCGACCACGTCGATGCGGTTGTCGTCGCCTTCCGCGACGAACAGCATCTTGTTGTCGATCGACAGTGCCAGCCCGCGTGGACGGCGGCCGACATCGATCGTCGCCAGCAAAGTCATTGTCACGCCGTCGACGACCGCGACGGTATTGTCCTGCTCATTGGAAACGTAGATGGTCTCGGCGGCGGCGGGAGCAGCAAGAGCGAACGCCGCCAACAACAGCGTCATCAGAACTTGCATGTGCTCTCCTCCAGGTCGATGCCCAGCGTGTCGAGCGGCGTGCGCTGATGCAGGAAACCCGGTTGCGGTGAGCTGGAAATCAAGAGGCGAGGCCCGGCGATCAAAATGGGCTGGCGCATCTGTCCGTCCCAGGGACGGAAACTAAGCCCCTGCCCCTTGAAGCCAGCGAGAAGAAACGCGTCGCCGCGTATATATCTGCCGATTGCCGCGGGATCGAGACTGTGCAGGCGCGTCGCCGCTTCGCCGATACTGCGCACAGCGAGCCAGGCCGCGTAGTCGCTGGGCAACATCCAGCGCCCTGCCTGCCTGTGGAAACGGTCCTGCAGTTGCGTGGCGCCCCATTCCTCGCTGACAGCGCTCCAGCCTATGGCGACAAGCCCTTGCGTGCCGGCGACGATTCTCGGCAGCGCAGTGCGGCCCTCCAGATAGGCGCCGAATTCATCCGCCTCGTCGGCGACCACGAGCACATCATAGTCGCTGACCTGCGTGACCGCCGGTATTTCGGTCTGCAGCGTGACATGCCCTGTATCGGCACGTCCGTTGGCGGGCCTGAATGTCCACGGCTGGTCGATCGTGATCTCGGCTCCGAAGCGAGCCGCCGCCCGTCGAAAGGCCGCAGCCATCGCCTGATCTTGCGAATGCGGCCCCACAAGCAGGAACCAACGCTGCCAGCGCTTCCAGGCGAGATATTGCGCCAGCCCGTCGGCGAGCATGGCGCGGCTCGGGATCGTGTGCAGGACGTTCCGACGGCAGTCCTGTTGGCGAAGCACGTCGTCCGGCGCCCGGCTGTTGAGCAACGTCATCTGCTCGGCACCGGGCGCGGCACTGGCCTGTAGAAGCTGACTGGCGTCGAGATCGGCGACGACAAAGGCGATGCCGGCATCGGCGAATTGTCTTACCGCGTCGTCCGGCGTTTCGGTTGGTTTCAATATTCTTTCCTCCAGCCGAAATTTCTGCCCAAGAAACCGGCCGGTGCTTTCGTCGTCGGCAATGCCCAGCCGAGCGCCTTGCAGGCCGCCGTCAGTGACGGTTTCATCAAGGGGTCCCAGGGGCAGAGCCGTTTTGCGCTCCTGGCCGATATACCCGATCACCATCGTCTGTTGCTCGGTGGCGCCAGGGCCGGTGATCAGCAAAAGAAAGAGAAGGCCCAGCAACAGTCTCATTGTGTCGCCCCCAGCCCAAAGCGCGACGATCCCGCTTCATGGCCACCAGAGATTGCGACATCGCGCACGATGCGCGCCGGCGATCCCTCCAGAACAATAACCCGATCACCCAGCGACGAGGCATAGGCGAGATCATGCGTAACCAGCAGCGTGGTAGTCCGCCGACTGGCGAAACAATCCTGCAGCAGGCGGCGCATGGCTTGCGCGGTCGCCTCGTCGAGTGAAGCGAATGGCTCGTCGAGGAGCAGGAGCGCAGGCTCTACGGCGAGCGCCCGGGCAAGCGCTACGCGCCGGGCCATGCCGCCCGAGAGTCGCTGCGGATAGCTCTTCTCATTGCCTTTCAGGCCGACAGCGGCAAGCCACCGGGCCGCATCGGGCGCGCGATCCGGGATGGCCATCTCTACATTGCGCAAGGCGGTGAGCCAGGGCAGCAGCCTCGGTGTCTGGAACAGCATGCCTATCGGAAGCGGTCGTCCGCTCACGCTGCCGCGAAATTCGCGGTCGACGCCCGAAACGATCGACAGCAGCGTCGACTTGCCGACACCGGAAGGGCCGGTCAGGACGCAGACCTGTCCGTCGGCTATATCAAGCGACAGCGCGCGAAAGATCGTCCGGCGCTGTCCGTCGTCACCGGGGAAAGTCTTGTCCTCGATCCTGATCCTCAGCATCAGCGTCGCCAGGCGAACAGACGACGTTCCAACGGCACAAGCAGTCCATACTCTATGGCAAGCATCACAACGCCGAAGCTGATCGCATAGGCAAGGATGTGGGTGACGTCGAAGTTCTGAAAATAGACCTGTAGCTGGAACCCGACGCCGTTGGAGCGGCCGAGCAGTTCGGCGAGCAACACGATCTTCCACGTCAATGCCAGCCCGCTGCGCAGGGTGACGAGAAAGAACGGCGCCAATTGCGGCAGCACGACATGCTGCAGCTTTGCAGCACGCCCGAAGCGATAGAGCTCAGCCATTTCGGCAAAGTCCTTGTCCAGCCGGCTGGCGCCTTCACGAATAGTCACCACGACATTGGGGATCTTGTTGAGCGCGACCGCAAGGACAAGCGCGGTCTCGGCAAGACCAAGCCAGATATAAATTAGAATGACCGTGATCAGCGCCGGCATGTTGAGGAGTAAGACGATCCAAGGCCTCATCCATATGTCGGCTCTGTGCGAGCGGCCTGCCGCGTAGCCAAGGGCCGCGCCGATGAGTATTGCCGACCCGAGGCTTGCCACGACGCGCGCAAGCGAGATGCCCAAATGGTATGGCAGCTCGCCCCGAACCGCTTCGTGCAGGAGAACCGAAACAACCTGGACCGGACCAGGAAACAGCCGATCGGCGGCGATCGATGATGCAATCTGCCAGACGAGCACCATGGTCAGCAATGCCGCAGCCGATTGCCAACGCTGCATTGTGATGGGGAACGCTGGGACATCGGTCATTGGCGCGAGCTCAAGCCGGTATGGCCCGGAAGACACCAGGATCGAGGCTCGTCGCCTTGCCGACCAGATCCTCGCCGCCCAATTTGGCCAGGATTGCAAACAACCGGGCCGCGCCATCACGTTCGTCTTTGCCGAAACGACGAGGGATTCCGGCTCGATAGGCGGCGCGTAACGCCGCCTGTAGGTGAGGATCGTCCGTGCCCAATTGAGGCGCGAGCACCCGCCACTCGTCGTCCGAAGACTCGAGCAGCGACTTCGCTGCCGCGGTCGCGCTCGTGAATCGCGCGAGGGCTATCGGGTTGGCCCGCGCCCAGCTTTCATGGAAGACGTAGCCGAGCATCGGCAAGTCCACGGATACGCCAAGCCCCTGCAGGATTTGCGCGACACTGAGCAGAGGCCTTGCCCCCTCTGACTCGAGACGAGCGGCGAAATTCCAGAACGTCAGCAGTGCATCCAGTCGCCCCGCCAGAAATTCCTGCTCCAACAAAGGCGGCGCGCCGAACACTGGCTCCACCTCTTCAGCAAGATCGCGCTTCACCTGACGGAGGCCGAGCGCGCGCAACAGGATCCAGCTTTTGTCCAGCGGACCACCTGCGATCCCCAGCCTTTTGCCCTTGAGGTCCGCAAGAGTTCGAATGGACGAGCCTTGCGGCAGTTCCAGCGCGCCGACGGCACGAGAATAGGGATAGAACACCAGATCAGCGCCTTCGCTGCGCTGGCGCATGACCCACACCCAGTCCGAAACGATGACGTCGACGCTGCCCGCCAGCAATGCGGTCTTACCGACTTCGGTCCCGGCAAGCCGCTGAGCCTCGATTGATACGCCGTGCACAGCGTCCAACGCATGTCGCCGCATGACGTCAACTTCCCAGGCGGCGGTGCCAAATCCCAGCACGCCAAATCGCACGAGCGGCGATGGCTGTGGCGCGGCTTCAGCGGAAGCACCCAATAGCCAGCAACAAATACCCGCAAGAGCGGCCCGCCGCGAGATGTGACCCTGATCATGCCGGGTCAGCCATTCGCCTGGAAGGGTAGCAGTCAGCACGGGCGCACCGGGTGTGAAGGAACTTTCCTAACGCGGTGGCGGCAGGAATGTTCCTCGATGGTGCATGGAACTAACGGGAAAGCACCTAAGGTCCGTTTTTCGGCTCGTACGGCAGTCCGGGGGCTTGTTCAGGCGAACAGAAGAAGGTGTCAGGGGCTACGGTCCGCTCTTGGCATCATCGACCTCCAACGCGTCCATTACAGGTGCCGGATCGCTCTTTTCGGAGCTCGGGCTCTGCACCCCGGACCCGGCGTTCTCGATCGCTTGCACGATAGCATCTTCGATGTTTCCGAGTTCGTCCTCCCTTACTTCACGCCCATAACCAGCCACCTCGGCATCCTGCTCGAATTGCTGAGCGAGCACCGCGACGCTGACTTCCTCTCGACCAGGAAGTGTGCCGACATTCTCCTGTAGCCAGTTTTGAAAAAACTCTCTGGTCGCGCTCATCTCAGACCACCCTTTCGCCAAACTAAGCGCGACGGTGAGCCGAAGTTCCATGATGCGTTCACTTTCCCAGTGGTGCTGTACTCACAGCGTTGGGAGCCACGAGGTTTTTGCAGGCTTGATGAGGCAGTGGCCTTTCTCTTCACGACTCGATTGGAGTTCACTCTTATTGTGCAGTGTGCATCCTGATTGCGTCCATTTCGACCCTGTGGAACAAGCTCGTTGAGTTGAAGTTAGGCCCGATGCCAAGCTTTTCGGGCGAACCAAGTTTTTCGGGCGAACAAGTTTTTGACGTTGCCATCGTCGGCGGCGGCCCCGCGGGGCTCGCTGCAGCCATGTATTTAGCCAGGTTTCTGCGTTCGGTGATCTCGCTCGACGCGGGGCATGCGCGTGCCAAGCTCATCCCAAAATCCCGTAACTGTCCCGGCTTCCCCGACGGCATCAGCGGGGAAGAACTGCTCGGCCGCCTACGAGCCCAGGCACAGCTATACGGCGCGAGCCTTGTCCATGGTTGCGTAGGCCACGCCGAAAAACGCGAGGGGTTTTTTGTTCTGACGACCACCTGCGGGATTGTCCAAGCAAGGCGCGTGATTCTGGCAACGGGCATTGTGGACAAGGCACCTCCCATTGAAAGACTGGAGGAGGCGATCGCAACCGGCATTGTCAGACTGTGCCCGGTTTGCGATGCATATGAGGCCCGGGGTAGCCGCATCGGCGTTGTTGGTCCGGAGCATCTCGCCGTCAGGGAGGCTCTGTTCCTGAAGGGATATGGCAGTCAGGTCGCCTTGCTCGCCAATAACCAGGATGATGTTTCCGAAGCTGCCCGCGGCGCCGCCTTGGCAGGCGGAGTTGAAATCTGGGACGCTGTCGATGACCTGATCCCTCGACGAACCGGGTTCGATGTCGTCATGGCCGAGGGCGCCCCGATGCGCAACATCGATGTGGTGTACCCTTCGATGGGCAGCGACGTACGCTCCGAACTAGCGGTTGCTCTGGGGGCTAACTGTGACGCAGAAGGCTATGTCCTGGTCAACCGACACCTTGAGACTTCAACGCCAGGACTCTATGCCATTGGCGACGTGGCCGAGGGGCTCAATCAAATTGCTGTTGCGTTCGGAGACGCCGCCAAGGCTGCAACTCACATTCATAACGACCTCCGCGATTGCGCCGAGCCGGCGACGAACTTCCGGCGAAGTTGACCTGCAGATGCGAACGCACCGTACCGGCTCACCTTTGGCTGCGTTGATGCCCGGAACCTGTTCCACCCGGCGTGAGACTACCGGCTTCGGCTTTGCTAGAGTTGTCCCAGGCGCAGCCGCTGGGTTGATGGACGGGCACGCGCTGGCGAACGGCTGGAGGAAGGAATGAAAATTCTCGTCACCGGCGCGTCAGGTCTGATTGGAGCCGCGCTTTGCGCGCGCCTGGCCGGCGAGAGTCATGAAGTGGTTCGCGTGCTTCACCACGCAGACACTGGCGTCCACCCGGAGATCCAAACCGTTTCCCTGGATATGGCGCGGGGCTTGCGACCTCAGGACTGGACCCCCTACCTCGCCGGTGTGGACGCCGTCGTAAACTGTGCCGGCGTCCTGCAGGATAGTGCCCGGGAAAACACCCGGCATGTCCATTCTACCGGCGCCTCGGCTCTCTTCACCGCGTGTGAGCAAGAAGGTGTGAACAAGGTGATCCACTTTTCTGCCATCGGGGTCGATCGCCAGCAGCCGTCCGCCTTTTCCGCCAGCAAGCTCGCCGGCGATGAGGCACTGATGGCACGTAGCCTTGACTGGGTCATCCTGCGCCCCTCCGTAGTACTGGGAAGGCCGGCCTTCGGCGCAAGTGCACTGTTTCGCGGCCTCGCGGCGTTGCCGCTCTTGCCGTTGATGCCCGGCACGGGCCGTCTCCAAGTCGTCCAACTCGATGACGTCATCTCCACCGTCCTGTTCTTCCTCAAACCCGGCAGCCCATCGCACCTCACGCTGGACCTGGCTGGGCCCGAGGCACTTTCGATGAGCGAGGTCGTGGGTCGCTATCGCCGCTGGTTCGGATGGAGCAGTGCTCGGGAGTTCATCTTGCCGAATTGGGCCGCAGCTATCTTGTACAGGTTCGGGGATGCCGCGGCTCAGCTGGGCTGGCGCCCGCCGATGCGCAGCAATGCAGCAAAAGAGATTGCCCGTGGCGCTGTCGGCGATCCCCAACCCTGGATGACGGCGACCGGCATTCAACCATCAAGTCTTACATCTGCACTGCGTTTAAACGCTGCGACGGTGCAGGAGCGATGGTTCGCCGGTCTTTACTTCGTCAAGCCGGCGCTCTTTGTCATCTTGCCGCTCTTCTGGATCATGACGGGCATCATTTCCCTCACTGCCGGCTGGCGCAGCGGAGTTGACTTGCTGATTGGCACTGCTGCCGGCCCCTTGGCCGAACCGGCGGTAGTCGCCGGCGCGCTGGCTGACATCGCCGTCGGGGCGCTTATCGCCTGGCGCCCAACCAGCCGGCTTGGTCTTTTCGGCGCAATCGCGGTATCGCTTTTCTATGCGATCGCTGGGAGCATTCTGCGGCCGGATCTTTGGCTTGAGCCACTCGGGCCGTTGATCAAAATCCTCCCGATCCTCGTTCTGCATTTTGCAGCGCTGGCCATTCTGGAGGAACGCTGATGACGTACTTCGTGCTTAAATACCTGCACGTGATCGGCGCTGCTGTGCTGCTCGGAACTGGTGCCGGCATTGCTTTTTTCATGCTTTTGGCACACCGGACCGGGAATGCCGCGACGATCGCAGCTGTCGCCCGAATTGTCGTGCTGGCTGATTTCCTGTTCACGGCTACGGCCGTTGTCGCACAACCTCTGACCGGACTGGGCCTCGCTAGGGTTGCGGGGTATTCGCTGTCCGAAGGATGGATCGTTCTCTCGATCCTGCTCTACATCTTAACGGGCCTGTTCTGGCTGCCTGTCGTGTGGATACAGATCGAGATGCGAAATCTAGCCACACAGGCCGCACTCTCCAACCAACCTCCTCCCGAGCGCTACCATCAGCTGTTCAGACGCTGGTTTGTCTTCGGCTTCCCAGCTTTCGGCGCCGTGCTCGCCATTTTCTGGCTGATGATTGCGCGCCCGGCAATCGTGTGGTCATCGTTGTAGCTGCGATCGGCAAGCACTGCGCCGTGAATTCATCCGTCGCGCCTAGCTGGCTCGTGCCGGCGCGATGCACTGCGGTCGGGAACCACGGTCACTGCCGCGAGTTCTTTCGCATGGCCAATCATCCCGTCACCGGCGTGCTTACCTCAATCGGCACATTAACCTCCCGCCCCGCGGCATTCCTGATCCTGTTGGTCTACGCAATCCTTTGGATGATCTTCGAGCGACAGACCCTGGACTGGCATGGAGCGGCTACCTTGTTTACGTGGGCCATGACGCTGTTCATCCAGCGTGCCGAGCACCGCGACACTCAGGCCATTCACGCCAAACTGGATGAGATCCTGCGATCAGACCACAATGCCTCGAACATCACGCGGATCGACGATGAAGAGCCCGAGGAAATCGAAAAACACCGCCACCGCAGGCAGCAGGACGACTGATGAGCGGCGTTTTGGTTTCACGGCAGGACGAGTAGCGGGTTTCCAGCTTTTGACGCCTATCCAGCCCCGCCGCCTCCTGAGCTCAGGGCCAAGGCCTTCGATCCTTGCTGCGGCTGTGGTTCAGCGACGGAAGGATCGGAGCCCCTATTGTTCCACCGCATCCAGAAAAATTGGCCCGAGAACCAGGTCGGGCAAATCGGCCGGCTCGAAATGCGTCATTCGCCTTTCTGGTTGCGCTCAACGAACTTGTTGAAACGGCTGGTTTGTCCGTCACCAGTCTTGGACTGGTAAAGAAAGGCCAGATCGTTCTCGTCGAATATGCGGAAGAACTCGTCCCATTCGACCGGCTCGAATGCTTCCTCGGGTTTGCCGAAGTCGATCCGCAGGATGCCGCCCGCGCCTTTGGTGCGAACCACTGCCGGCCGTCCATCCCGCTCCTCGGCCCATTTGCGGATTTCGTCGTGATTGGTGGTCGTTTGCGACTGGGACATTGAAATCTCCTTTGATCATCGGCGTTGCCAAAATCGGGCATCGTCGGGGCTGCCGGCGTCCTAACAGCACAAGGGCGGCAATGTTCCGGCACGGCGCGGCGAGCGCGATGTGGCTGCTTCCGAACGAAGCCGGCCAAAGGAACTTTGTTGAAGCCAAGGGAACAAACCTTTTGCCGAAAAGTTCGGGTCGCCAAGATTACCTGTCTGAGGAGTGGTCGTGAAACGGATATTGGTTACAGGGGGCTGCGGCTTCATCGGCCGGCATGTCGCCCAGGAATTGATCGAGCAGGATTATTCGGTTCGCATTTTGGATGTGCTGCTGGAGCAGGTGCACGCAGGCGAAACAGTCGCCCTTCCCGCCGGGGCCGAGCTGATCAAGGGCGACATTCGGGACCGGGAGGCGGTCGCCAAGGCGCTGGAAGGCGTTGACGCGGTCATTCATCTGGCCGCGGAAGTCGGCGTCGGACAGTCGATGTACGAGATCGCGCGCTATGTCGGCACCAACGATCTCGGCACCGCGACGCTGCTCGAGGCGCTGATCAAACATCCGGTCGAGCGCATTGTCGTCGCCTCATCGATGAGTGTCTATGGCGAGGGCCTCTATGCTACATCGGACGGCCGGCGCATCGACAATGCCCGGCGCAAGGCGAGCGACATCAAAAACGGGCAGTGGAATCCGCTGTCGCCGGAAGGCGAGCCCCTCTCCCCCCTGCCGACGGACGAGGAAAAGCCGGTCGATCTCGCCTCTATCTATGCACTGACGAAATACGCCCAGGAACGCGCCGTGCTGATCTTCGGCGAAGCCTATGGCATCGATACGGTCGCGCTGCGCCTGTTCAACGTCTTCGGCGCCGGCCAGGCGTTATCGAACCCCTATACCGGCGTGTTGGCCAATTTTGCTTCGCGTCTCGCCAACGGCCAACGTCCAATGATCTTCGAGGATGGCGAACAGAAACGCGATTTCGTCCATGTGGATGACGTCGCCCGCGCCTTTCGTCTTGCGCTGCAGCAACGCCAGGCAAGGGGTCACGTCATCAACATCGGCAGCGGCCGAGCCTATGCTATCAGCGACGTCGCGCGGGTACTTGCCGAGGCCATGGGAACGCCGGACCGCTCGCCAGAGTTGCTCGGCAAGGCGCGCTCCGGGGATATCCGCAACTGCTTCGCCGATATTTCCAAGGCCCGTGAGCTGCTCGGTTTCGAGCCGAGGCAACAACTGGAGAATTCGCTCGCCGATTTCGTTTCCTGGGTGCGCAACTCGTCCGCCATCGACCGCGGCGCCGACATGAAACGCGAGCTTGAAGAACGTGGGCTGGTGTCATGAATACGCGCAATCGACGCGACGCGCCCGTCGCCATTGTCGGCGGCAGCGGCTTCATAGGATCGAACCTGGCCGACAGCCTGTTGTCGGATGGCGAGCCGGTGCTGGTGATCGACAATCTCAGCCGCCCCGGCGTCGAACAGAACCTTGAATGGCTGGCGCAGAAACACGGAAGCCGCCTCATGGTCGAAACGATTGACGTGCGCGACGCCAACGCGCTTGCGCCCGTTCTGAAGAGTTCCAAGGCGATCTTCCACCTGGCCGCGCAAACCGCCGTCACAACGAGCCTGGTCCAACCGGACGAGGATTTCGACATCAACCTTCGAGGAACGTTCAATGTCCTCGAGGCGGCGCGGCTGAGCAGTGAGTTTGTTCCGGTGGTCTTCGCCAGCACCAACAAGGTCTATGGCAGCCTGCCAGACGTCGCGGTTCGCGAGGACGGCGATCGTTACCTGCCTTGCGACGGCATCATCCAAGCGAATGGCATCGACGAGACCCACGGCCTGGATTTCTGCACGCCCTATGGCTGCTCCAAAGGCGCGGCGGACCAATATGTGCTCGACTATGCCAAATCCTACGGCATGCCGACGGCGGTGCTGCGGATGAGCTGCATTTACGGGCCGCGCCAGTTCGGAACCGAGGATCAAGGCTGGGTCGCGCACTTCCTGCTGAGTGCGCTGACGGGACGTCCAATCACCATTTACGGCGACGGCAGACAAGTGCGCGACATACTGCACGTCTCCGATGCGGTCGCCGCCTACAGGGCCACGCTCGATCGTATCGAGACGACCAAAGGCCAGGCATTCAATCTTGGCGGCGGCCCCGATAATGCGATCAGCCTGCGCATGCTGTTGAGCGAGATCCGTAGCTTGACCGGCCGTGAGCTTTCGATCCGCCATGATGGCGAACGCACCGGCGATCAGCCCTTCTTCGTCGCCGACACCCGCAAGATCAAAGCGATGCTTGGCTGGAAAGCTCGTGTTTCATGGCGCGAAGGCATTCGCGATCTCGCAGACTGGCTGCAACAACACCGGCTCCAGCCTCGCCCCGAAGTCGTGAGGTACGTCGCATGAAAATCGCCCTGGTAAACCCGTTCTGGACCTACGACGACAGCATTTATTTCGGCTGCCGCCAACCACATCTCCCGCTGGAACTCGGCTATTCGAAATCCCTGCTCGAAACAGCCGGCCATGAGGTGTTGATGCTGGATGGGCAATTGCAGAAGCTCGACAACTCGGACCTCTCCGAGCGTGTGGCTGATTTCGCGCCTGCAATGACGGTCGTCAGTACCGCCCCGACTTATCTGTTCTGGCGCTGCGCACCACCCGAGTTGCGCGTGCCGGCCGATTTCCTCAACCGTCTCGCCGGGCGCGGTGGACGCACAGTCGCGGTCGGGCCGCATGGCTCGGCTACGCCCGCGCCAACCTTGCGCAAGCTTGGCGTCGACATTGTTGTGCGCGGCGAATGCGAGGAAATCGTCGCGGAACTTGCCCGGCGCGACGACTGGAGCGCGGTGCCCTCGACCGCTTACCTGCGCGAGGCCAAGGTGGTTTTGACCGGCGGCGTCCACGCCAGCTCGTTTGTCGATCATCCGCCACTCCAATGGCCATCAGACTGGATCGCTGCCCATTCGCATCACCATCACAGGTTCGATGACAATCAGGTTGGGTTCGGCGCGGAGGTCGAAGCATCGCGCGGTTGTCCCTACAATTGCAGCTTCTGCGCCAAGATCGATTTCCGCGATGCCTATCGCCGCCGAAACCACGAGGCGGTCATAGCGGAAATCGATGGGCTGATTGCCCAGGGCGTCGGCTACATTTATTTCATCGATGAAATCTTCCTGCCGCAGAAAGCGCTGCTGGAAGCGTTGATCGATCGCGACGTGAAGTTCGGTGTGCAGACCCGCATCGACCTTTGGAAACCCGATCTGCTGGAACTGCTCGGTGCGGCTGGCTGCGTCTCCATCGAGGCCGGCCTCGAAAGCCTGACCGTGGAAGGTCGAGCGATGCTGGCGAAACGCTGCCGGCTGGGTACCGAGGAACTTGCCGCGCTGCTCGTCAATGCCAGGCGTCACGTTCCGTTCGTACAGGCCAATCTGATCGGCGTCGTCGAGGATGACCCTGCCCTTGTGGACTACTGGCGAACGCACCTGATCGACAACGGCGTGTGGGCCAATGAACCCGTACCGCTTTATCCATATCCGAGTTCGCCAAGCTATCGCGAGCTTTGGGGCGAACCCGACGACCTCGCCTGGGAGCGCGCCCATGATCACTATCTCGCATCATTCCAGAAGTTCAGCGACATCCAGGAAAGGCGCCCGCGTCCGCTGGCGGAACTGGAGGCGACATGTTGCGGACACTGACGCCGCGCTCGCGGCGCATCCTGATGACGGTCGACGCCGTGGGCGGCGTGTGGCGCTATGCGCTCGACCTGGCCAGGGAACTTGTCAATGGCGGCGATAGCGTGGTGCTTGCCGGTCTCGGTCCGCCACCGTCCAGGCAGCAGGCCGACGAGGCGGAGGCTTTCGCGAAGCTGATCTGGCTCAACACGCCGCCGGATTGGATGACCCGGAACGGCGGTGATCTCGACGCGCTGCCTCGGGAGTTGCATGCGCCCATGCGCGACCACGCCATCGACCTTGTCCATTTCAACGCGCCTTCGCAGGCGGCGGGATTCGACGCGCCATGCCCGGTCGTGGTGGTCTCCCATTCCTGCGTGACGACTTGGTTCCATGCGGTCAGAGGACAGGCGGCGGATGGGGCATGGGCCTGGCAGAAGGAGCGCAACAGACGCGGCATGGATCGGGCCGACGCGGTCATCGCGCCGAGCCGCAGCCATGCCGACATGCTAGAGACCTGCTACGGCCCGATCGCGCGCTTGAGTGTGGTCACAAATGGTGCCCGTCCTCTGCCGAAGGCCGAAAAGCATCAACCGCTCGTCTTCGCCGCTGCCCGCTGGTGGGACGAGGGCAAAAATGCGGCGGTGGTCGATCAGGCGGCGTCCCTGACGCGATGGCCTCTGTTTGCCGCCGGTTCGACGAACGGCCCAAACGGCGAGCATGTCAGCTTCAGCCATGCTGTTCCTCTGGGAGCAGTGCCGTCCGATGAGGTGCGTTCGTTGATGGCTCGCGCGGGTATTTTCGTATCGCCATCGCTCTACGAGCCATTCGGCCTGGCCGCGCTGGAAGCCGCCATGTCGGCTACGCCCCTGGTGCTTTCCGATATCGCCACCTATCGCGAACTATGGGACGGGGCCGCGATATTCTTTGACGCGCGCGATCCGCACGATCTCGCTGCCTGCCTCAACCGTCTCTCCAGCGATGCCGAGCTCCGGCGAGAGCTTGGCCAGGCAGCCATCCGACGCAGCCGCAGGTTTAGGCTGACAAAGCAGACAGCGGCTATGCGCGGCGTGTACGACAAAGCGGCCTTAGCGATGGCGGAGCGCTGATCATGCGCTTTGTGTTCTACACCCACTCGGTCGTTTCCGACTGGAACCATGGCAATGCCCATTTCCTGCGCGGTGTCATGCGAGAGCTGGTCCAGCGCCGGCATCAGGCGATTGCGCTGGAGCCGGCGAATGGCTGGAGCCGGTCGAATCTGCTGGCTGAGAAGGGGTCGTTCGCCATCGAACGCTTCCGCAAGGATTTTCCCGAACTGATGCCGGTGACCTACGATGCCGGATTTGATCACGAAGCCTGGATTGCCGAGGCCGACGTTGTGATCGTTCATGAGTGGACGGATCCGGAGCTTGTCGCACGTATTGGCCGTGCCCGGGCCGCCGGCGGCAACTTCATCCTTCTTTTTCACGACACCCACCACCGGGCCGTGTCTGCGACCGAGGCACTCTCGGCGCTCCGGCTGGAGCACTATGACGGCGTTCTCGCCTTTGGCGAAACCTTGCGCGAGAGCTATCTGCGCGCCGGCTGGGGCAAGCGCGTCTTCACTTGGCATGAAGCGGCGGACGATCGCCTGTTCAAGCCGCACCCGGAGATCCACCCCACCTCCGATCTGGTCTGGATCGGCAACTGGGGCGATGATGAGCGGACCGCCGAACTCAAGGAGTTTCTGATCGAGCCGGTGCACGATCTCCGCCTTGATGCCGCTGTTCACGGCGTACGCTACCCCAAGACCGCACTTTCGGATCTGGCCACCGCAGGACTGCGCTATGAGGGGTGGATCGCCAATGCCGACGTGCCGAAGGCCTTCGCCGCGCATCGTGTCACCGTTCACATCCCACGGCGCCCCTATCGCGAGAGGTTGCCCGGAATCCCGACGATCCGCATGTTCGAGGCACTCGCCTGCGGCATTCCGCTGATTTCAGCGCCATGGTCCGATGTCGAGCAGCTTTTCAGGCCCGGTGTCGACTTCCTGTTTGCCGAGAATGGCTCGCAAATGCGGCAACAGCTTCGGACGGTGTTGTCCGACGAGGACTTTGCGGCCTCCCTGGTGACCTCGGGTCTCGAGACCATCCGCTCGCGGCACACCTGCCGCCACCGCGTCAACGAGTTGCTCGGCGTGCTCACGCAATGCGCGAACCGACACACCGCCGTCCCGACAGCCGCAAAGGAAGCCGTCGCATGAAGATCGCATTCTATGGATCGAGCCTTTTGTCGTCCTACTGGAACGGTGCCGCGACGTACTATCGCGGTTTGCTCAAGGCACTTTCGCAATTGGGTTACGAGATCACGTTCTACGAACCCGATGTCTACGACCGGCAGAAGAACCGCGACATCGAAGCTCCCGACTGGTGCACTGTCGTCGTTTACGAGGCGACCCAGCATGCGCTGATGCAGGTCGCGGCACGTGCCGCCGGCGCCGACATCGTCGTCAAGGCGAGTGGCGTCGGTTTCGAAGACGAGGCGCTGCTTCGCGCCGTTCTCGACCACGCCCGCAGCGACGCGCTTGTCGTATTCTGGGACGTGGATGCGCCAGCCACGCTTGCCCAGTTGCGCGACGAGCCGGACCACCCGCTCCATCGTGCACTGCAGGAGATCGACCTCGTGCTGACCTATGGTGGCGGCGATCCCGTTGTCTGGGCCTATCGTGCCATGGGTGCCAAGGAGTGCGTGCCCATCTACAATGCGCTCGATCCCGAAACGCACCATCCGGTCGCCAGCAAAGCGCGTTTTGCCTGCGACCTGGCGTTCCTCGGAAACCGGCTGCCGGACCGTGAAGCGCGTGTCGAATCGTTTTTCCTCGATCCCGCCAGCCAGCTGCCGAAACAGCGTTTCCTGCTCGGAGGCTCGGGTTGGGGCGACAAGCCGCTCCCCACCAATGTAGGCTGGCTCGGCCATGTCGGCACCCGCGATCACAACGCCTTCAATGTCACCCCAAAAGCCGTGTTGAACATCAGCCGCGACAGCATGGCCGCCAACGGTTTTTCACCGGCCACGCGAGTGTTCGAGGCGGCCGGCGCGGGCACCTGTCTCATCACGGATGCATGGCTGGGCGTGGAACTGTTCCTGAAACCAGGCGAGGAGATCCTGGTCGCGCGTGACGGCGGCGATGTCGCCGAAATAATGCGCTCGCTGACCCCCGGGCGGGCCAAGGCAATCGGCCAAGCCGCACTTCACCGCGTGCTGGCGGACCATACCTACGCGCTTCGGGCGGATGTGGCGGATGCCGTCTTCAAACGTCATTTCGAGCACGGGGCCGTGGAGGCAGCGGAATGACCAAGAAACTGGACATCGTCTTTCTCGGCCTGTCGCTGTCCTCATCCTGGGGAAACGGCCACGCCACGACTTTCCGGGGTCTTTTGAAAGGCTTGCACGGACTCGGTCACCGGGTGACTTTTCTGGAGCGCAACGTGCCCTGGTACGCCAATCACCGCGATCTGCGCGATCCGGAGTTCTGCGCCTTGCGCTACTACGAAACCACTGCGGAGCTGCAACGCGACTACGCACAGTGCCTGGAGCAGGCCGACATCATTGTCATCGGATCCTTTGTTCCAGAAGGACGCCAGGTCATCGACATCGTCGCCTCGCTTTGCAAGGGGCAGCTCTGCTTTTACGACATCGACACCCCGGTGACCCTGGCCAAGCTTTCAGCCGACGATTGCGATTATCTGAGTTCGCGGCAAATTCCGTATTTCGATGTCTATTTCTCCTTCACCGGCGGACCAACGCTCAGCCATCTGGCGCAAGACTTCGGCGCGCGCCATGCCGAACCTCTCTATTGTTCGGTCGATCCAGAACGGCATCACCCGACAGGAGATCCGATCCGCTGGGATCTCGGCTATCTCGGCACCTACAGCATGGACCGGCAGACAACGCTGAACGCTCTGCTGCTCGAGCCCGCACGGCATATGCCGAACCTCCGTTTCGTCGTGGCCGGCTCCCAATATCCATCCGACATCATCTGGCCGGACAATGTCGAACGCATCGAACATTTGCCGCCAGCCGATCACGCCGCGTTCTATAGCCGTCAGCGCTACACGCTGAATGTCACACGCAGTTCCATGATCACCGCAGGATGGTCGCCCAGCGTGCGCCTGTTCGAAGCGGCGGCTTGCGGCACGCCCATCGTCAGCGACCGCTGGCCAGGGCTCGACAGCTTCTTTCCCGCATCGGCGATCCACACCGCCGCGGAGACGGACGAAGTCATCGATATCCTCGTTGGCGAGTCCGAGCGCGCACGCCTGGCCATGGCCGGCCGGGCTCGCAAACTCGTCCTCGCTTCCCACACCGGTGGGGCCAGGGCTCGCGAATTCGTGGCGGCGCTGACCCAACCAAGGGCGACGGCCCTCGATCTCGACATTGGAAGTGCAGCATGAACGGCAGACAGGAGAAAACAGCGATGCGACAGACAAGAAAGGCGCACAGGGCAAAGACGGTGCTTGTTGCCGGCGGCGCGGGTTTCCTCGGTTCGCATCTTTGCGAAGTATTGCTCCGCAACGGCTGGCGCGTGATCTGCGTTGACAATTTTCTGACCGGGCGCATGGAAAACATCATCTCGATCATGGACCGGCCGGGTTTCCGGTTGATCGAGCAGGACATCTGCCGGCCATTGGATCTCGGCGAGCCCGTGGATCACATCTTCAACCTGGCCTGCGCCGCCTCACCGCCGCGTTATCAGGCCGACCCGATACACACCACGCGTACCTGCGTGATCGGAACCCTCAACCTGCTCGAACTCGCTGTCCGCAATGACGCGCGACTGCTGCAGGCCTCGACGAGCGAAGTGTATGGCGATCCGGAACAACACCCGCAAAGGGAGGATTATGTCGGTCATGTGAACTGCACCGGCCCACGCGCCTGCTACGACGAGGGCAAGCGCACCGCCGAAACGCTTTGCTTCGACTATCTAAGGGCCGGCAAGGCCGACGTCCGCGTCGCGCGCATCTTCAACACCTACGGTCCGAGAATGGATCCGGCCGACGGTCGCATCGTCTCGAATTTGATCATGCAGGCGCTCGAGAAGCGTCCGCTGACGATATTCGGCGACGGCCAGCAGACGCGATCCTTCTGCTATGTCTCCGACTTGATTGATGGATTGATGCGCCTGATGAACATCGACCCCAATCCGGGCAAGCCGGTCAATCTGGGCAATCCCGGAGAATTCACCATCGTGCGACTGGCGGCATTGGTGAAGGCGATGACCGGCACCAAGTCGGATCTGAAATTTCTGCCCCTGCCGCAAGACGATCCTCGGCGCAGGCAGCCTGATATTTCGCGTGCGAAAACGCTGCTCGGCTGGTCGCCGAGAGTGCCGCTCAACGAAGGGCTCAAGCTGACGATCGATTATTTCGCGGCGCTCGAAGGCACCGGCATCGGCGATCAGATGACAGGCCTTGCCAAAAGGAGACCCGCAGGCGGGCTGCAGAACCTTCCTGCATGACGTGGGCCGCGGGCGGACCTGCCCGGAGATCGTGCGGAACATCCATCCAACCTTGTAGTTTGGCGGGAGGGACCCGATACGGAGGATCATCCTCATGCAACCCAAGCGACCCGCGAAGGATGTCGACAAGATTGCCGAACGCGAGGCGGCTGCCTATCTGCGGCGCTCCTCCATTACCTATCTCGAGTGCTGCGTCAGCCTGATGATGACGCATCTGCAGCGCGAGGAAGTGGCCGCTATTCTCGAGCAGGAAGCAGACATGCTGCGAAGGCTGGATTGATCGAAACGTTACAACTGAGAGTCGTCCAGGAACCGTATCAACCCCGCCCTGTATCGGTCTGCCGTCGCGGCCAGCCTTGCTTTTTCCTGGCCATTTTCGGATTGCGCAGCCGTGCTCCAGAGCCCGATTTGGAACGCCAAATAGCAGGGTTCGAAAAAATCGATGTGGCCATTGTCAATGTCGAGCCCCATCCCCTCGACCAATGTCGTCACATCGCTGTCGGATAGTCCATATTCGACACGGGCGCCGGCAATGTCCCACTCTATCGGCTGGCAGCCAATCAAATCGTGTGCCCGGCAATGGTCGACGGCATCTGTCTTGAGCACCGTGCCGTCGGCACAAACGAGAAACTCCCACGCGTGAAGCTTTCCGTCGATTTCCACCGGCTGCAGAACATGCGCAGGGGCTTTTTTCGAGAGCCAACCGCGCAACGTCGCCGCTCGGTTCTCGCCCAGGGCTTCAGATGTATTGGAAACAGCCATTTCCGCGAGTGCGAGCAATGATGCACCCGGTTCGCAGGTTCGGAGATTGAGCGCCCGCCAGGTTAGATAGCGCGCCAACTCCGCGAGCAGCCTTCCTCTGGGCAGCGGCGCCTGGTCCATCGTGGTGCCGTCAATCCACCGTTCGACCAGAAAGCCGTGGCAAAGCCCGACCACTTGCGATCCGAACCCGGCTTTCCCCAACATTTCCGCGGCTCGTCTCTTACGCCGTCCGGTTTCGCCGAGGCCGGCGAATTTGACGAGCCAGCGACCACACCCCGCGGACGCCAGGAATTTGCGCCGCTCGATGCCGCGCGGGCTCGGCGGCCAATGCTTTTCGTCGACGTAGTGGACGCTCCTCCATTCGCCACCAGACAGTTCGGTCAGGCGTAATTCGGGGCTGCCGACCGCCTCGGCCACCCAGTCGCGCAGCGTGGGAATGTTCGAGCTTTCGGGGAAGGTGCATTCGAGCGCCGTCGCCACATGTTTCGGACAGCGCGACCATGTCTCCCTGGCCTCCCGTGACGCTTCGATGCCCGGGTTGCCAGGATGGCTGGGAAACAGGTGAATGCGGTCCATACCAATACCCAGTTCCCGCAGCCACGCGACGACGGCGTGCATCGAACTGCCGGACAGACCGGGACCTTCGTCTACAACGGCGAAGCGTGCCGATGGATTGTTCTTCCAGGAAGAGATCGAGCGCGGATCGGCATTGATGTGCCTGCGGAAAGGATGGCCGACCGGACGAACGCTGAAAGGCGCCGGCGCGCCAATCGCGGCAGCCACTATGGCGGCAAGCCCCAGGCCGATGCTGCGGATGCCGATCACGCATGTGTTCGCATCGAGACCTGACTCCTGCGCCGCTCCCAAATAGCTTTCGGGATAAAGCGCGTAATGCGCGTAACCCTCGGCAGAACCGGTCAGAACCTCAGCCTCGCAATCCAACCCGTCCAGCAGTTGGAGAAGTCCCGGCTCGATGCCACCGCCCACGGCGAAACCGCTTCGCCACGACTTCGCCACCTCTGCCGCAAGACCAACCAGCAATCTGGCGCCTTGCTGTTGCCGCGGCGAAAAGATGTCGATGCCCCTGTTCTCGAAATCGACATCGGCAAGCGCGCGAACCAGTTCCGATACGCTGATGAATAGGCCGACCAACGCGGCATGGCGTCGGACGCCATGAGCCATGCGGTCCAGACTTTGAGCAATTTC
Organism: Mesorhizobium sp. M0029; assembly: GCF_040323735.1. Classification (NCBI taxonomy): domain Bacteria; kingdom Pseudomonadati; phylum Pseudomonadota; class Alphaproteobacteria; order Hyphomicrobiales; family Phyllobacteriaceae; genus Mesorhizobium; species Mesorhizobium sp. M0029. The sequence continues at coordinate 596,299 of NZ_JAMYVF010000001.1, read as the reverse complement.
GCTCGCAGCATCGCGAAGCCGTTCTGCGCTCTGCCTCCGCTTCTGGTCGCCGTAAACGATCATCGACCGGTTTTTCCAATGCTTTGCCTTGCGGCAACGCAGCCAGCGCTGCTTCGATCCATGCTGTCTTGCGCAATTTTTCGGCAGGCCAAGGAACATTCCGGCACGCTGGTGGTTCGGCGGCAGGAACTTACCTTTGAACAGCATAGGGCGGCAGTTTCGTGGGATCGAAAAAGGTTCGTGTCGGTATCGTCGGGGTCGGCAATTGCGCATCCTCCCTGGTGCAGGGCCTCTCCTATTATCGTCACGCAAAAAGCAACGAACCAATCCCAGGGCTGATGCATGCCGACCTCGGCGGTTACCATGTCGACGACATCGAGATTGTCTGCGCATTCGACGTCGCCAGGGGCAAGGTTGGCCTCGACGTCGCTGAAGCGATCTACGCCGCCCCCAACAACACGTTCCGCTTTGCCGATGCGGCGGCAAACGGCGTTCGCGTCGAGCGCGGACCGACACTTGACGGCATCGGAAAATACTTGCGCGACGAAATCGAGGAGGCGCCGGAGCCGGTTGCCGACGTCAGCGAAATCCTGCGCAACAGCGGCGCCGACGTGCTGGTCTCTTACCTGCCGGTGGGTTCCGAGGAGGCGACGCGCTTCTACGCCGAATGCGCGCTCGAGGCCGGCTGCGCCTTCGTCAACTGCATACCCGTTTTCATCGCCTCACGTCCGGAATGGCGCCGGCGCTTCGAGCAGCGAGGGCTGCCGCTGGTCGGCGATGATATCAAGAGCCAGGTCGGCGCGACCATCGTTCACCGCTTGCTGGCCAATCTCTTCCGCGAGCGCGGCGTGCGCATCGATCGCACTTATCAGCTGAATTTCGGCGGCAACACCGATTTCCTCAACATGCTGGAACGCGAGCGGCTGGAATCAAAGAAAATTTCCAAGACCCAGTCCGTGGCCAGCCAGTTCGATGTCCCCCTGGAGCCGGGCAATATTCATGTCGGACCCAGCGACCACGTACCGTGGCTGACTGATCGCAAATGGGCCTATATCCGGGTGGAAGGGACGACCTTCGGCGGCGTGCCGCTCAACGCCGAGCTCAAGCTGGAAGTCTGGGATTCTCCAAATTCAGCCGGCGTGGTGATCGATGCGATACGCTGCGCCAAGCTTGCGCTCGATCGCGGCATAGCGGGAGCACTGACCGGCCCCTGCAGCTATTTCATGAAGTCGCCTCCCGAACAGTTCACCGACGCCGAAGCGCGGCAGCGCACGCTCGCCTTCATCGCCGGCAAGGACGAGCCTTTGCTGGATGCCGCGGAATGACGACAACGTTCTTTTTGATCCGTCATGCAGCGCACGACAATGTCGGCTCCTATCTTGCAGGACGAATGGACGGCGTTTGCCTTGGCGAGGCTGGGAAGGCGCAGGCCGCGCATCTTGGTGGCCGCATGGCCCGGGAGCCGATTGAAGCCATCTTGTGCAGCCCGCGTGAGCGTACGCAAGAGACGGCCGTGCCGATCGCGCTTGCCTGCGGCGTCGGTGAAATCGCGATCTGCGCCGAACTCGACGAGATCGATTTCGGCGATTGGTCGGGAAAGACCTTCGACGAGTTGAACGGCGACGCCGGCTGGCGGGCGTGGAACGACCAGCGGCAGGAGGCCAGGACACCGAGCGGCGAGACCATGCTGGATGTCCAGGAGCGGATCGTCGCACTGATGAACGCAGTGCGCGAGCGGCATCCGAACCAGTGTGTCGCCCTGGTCAGCCACGCCGACGTCATCAAGGCCGCCGTCTGCAAGGTGCTTGGCTTGCCGGTCGGCGACTGCTTCCGCTTCGACATCGATCCAGCCTCGATCACGACGATCGTGTCGGGTGACTGGGGCTCCAAGCTCCTGCGAATGAACGAAGCTGCCTGACGAGGACTTTCCGGATGCAGATGGTCATTTTCGGTCTCACCGTTACATCATCATGGGGCAACGGCCATGCCACGCTCTGGCGCGGACTGATCCGCGCCTTGGGTCGGCTGGGATGGTCCATCACCTTCTTCGAACGCGATACCCCCTACTATGCCGGGACGCGTGATCTCGATCGGCTCGATGGCGGCAACGTCGTCATTTATCCGGACTGGGAAGACATCCGTCGCGTTGCGGAGCGGGCAATGAAGCAAGCGGATGTCGTCGTCGTTACCTCCTACTGTGCCGACGCCGTGGAGGCCTCGCGGCTGGCGCAGCAGACAGGTCGCGGATTGCGTGTCTTCTACGATCTCGACACTCCGGTCACGCTTGCCCGCATCGAGCAAGGCGAGCGTCCGCCCTATTTCGGACCTGAGGGTCTTGCCGATTTCGACCTCGTTTTGAGTTACACCGGCGGCTCTGCGATCGAGGCGCTTAAGTCGGTTTTAGGCGCGCGTCACGTGGTGCCTCTCTATGGGCATGTCGATCCCGACCAACACCGGCCGGCAGAGAAGCGGGCCGAATTCGCCGGTGATCTGTCCTATCTCGGAACTTACGCGGCGGATCGCCAGGCCGGCGTCGAAAAGCTGCTGGTCCGCCCGGCCGCGCGCCTGCCCGACCACCGTTTCATCATTGGCGGCGCGCAATATCCGCAGGAATTCCCATGGAGCGACAACATCTTCTTTGTCAGGCATCTTCCGCCAGCCGACCATCCGGCTTTCTTCTCATCATCTCGCCTGACACTGAACGTCACCCGGGAGGCGATGGCGCAAAAGGGCTGGTGCCCGTCGGGACGGCTCTTCGAAGCGGCCGCGTGTGGGGCTGCCATCGTCACCGATGCATGGCCGGGCCTGGCCGAATTTTTCGAACCCGGCCGCGAAATCTTGTTGGCGCATGACACCGATGATGTGGTCGCCGCATTGCGATTGCCGGAGCGCGAGCTCGACGGCATTCGAAGGCGTGCCCGCGACCGGGTCTTGGGCGAACACACTTCCGCACGGCGCGCGGCGGAACTGGATCGCATCCTGAACGAGGCCTTTCAAAGATCTCCCGGCGAACCGATGAGGGAAGCGGTCTGATGTTGGGCATCGTACCCGCTGCCGGGCGCGGCAGCCGCATTCAGCCGCTCGGCTTCTCGAAAGAGCTGCTGCCGGTCGGTAGCCGGATCGATGGACAGACCGAGCGTCCATGCGCCGTGAGCGAGTATCTGGTACGGCGCATGGTGCAGGCCGGCGTCGACAAGATTTGCTTCATCATCGGATCGGGCAAATCCGACATCCTTGAATACTACGCCGCCGGCTACGGTGACGCGGCGGCTCTCTTCGTGGTGCAGCCGAACCCCGTCGGTCTGTGCGATGCGATCTTCCGGGCGGCGCCCCTCGTCGCGCCCGACGAGGTCGTCCTGGTCGGCCTTCCCGATACGATCTGGTTTCCCGAGGACGGTTTCCGCCATTTGCCCGACGATCAGCTCTCATTTCTGCTTTTCCCGGTGGATCAGCCGGAATTCTTCGACGCCGTCGTCATCGACGTCCAAGAGCGCGTGATCGAAATCCAGGTCAAGCGACAGGATGCCGCCACGAACTGGGTTTGGGGTGCGTTCAAGATGCCGGGCCATATCCTGCATCAGCTTGCGGCACTCTGGCGTGAGCGCGAGCGCAGTGACGAATATATCGGCACTTTGGTCAACGCCTATATCGCGGCCGGCGGTACAGCTTTTGGTGTCAGGGCTGGGTCGGACTATGTCGATGTCGGCACTTTCAACGGCTATCGAACAGCTCTGCGGTTGCTTGAAAACGACGCCCCATCCGCGCACCGCGGGCCCACCATGATCATGCCCGGCGCGCAGTCGCATGTACCCGTCGTTCCTGGCGAAGGAGCCTGAGCCATGCTGCATTCCCATGCCGAAATCCGCCGCCGCATCGATGCGCTCGGCCCGTGGTTCCACAACATGGAACTTGCTGGCGTCGAAACCGCTCCCAACCATTTTCTGGGCAACTACCCGCTGATAAAATGGCGCAAATTTGCCAATGCCATTCCTGCTGATCTGACGGGCAAGGCGGTACTCGATATCGGCTGCAATGCAGGATTTTACTCCATCGAGATGAAGCGGCGAGGTGCTGACCGTGTCCTCGGCATCGATTTCGATGACGCCTATCTGGCCCAAGCTCGCTTTGCCGCCGAGGTTGCCGATTGCGAGATCGAATTCCAGAAGCTTTCGGTCTACGACGTCGGGTCGCTGCGCGAGACGTTCGATGTCGTGCTGTTCATGGGGGTGCTTTACCATTTGCGCCACCCCTTGCTCGCGCTCGACCTGATCCGCGAACATGTCGCCCGTGACCTGATGATCTTCCAGTCCATGCAGCGCGGCAGCGCGGATCTGCCCGAGTTGGAAGAAAACTATCATTTCTGGACGCATGACCTGTTCGACCAGCCGCAGTTTCCCAAGCTGCATTTCATCGAGCACCGCTATGCCGACGATCCCACCAACTGGTGGATTCCAAACCGCGCCTGCACCGAAGCGATGCTGCGCAGCGCCGGTTTCGAGATCGTTCTGCACCCCGAGCAGGAGGTCTATTTCTGCCGCGCAGCCGGGGACCCGGCCGGCGGCGGCGCCATCTACCCCTCGAAAGGACAGCTCCATGATTGAAGCCGCCATGATCTGGAACGAGCCCAACAACAAATCGCATTGGGACCCAGAGCTCGATCCCGATTGGAGCCGCTTTGCCAGGATGGCGATCTTGTCGGCTGACGCAATCGCGTCGGAGAACCCGTCTTTGACGAAAGTACTCGGTGGCATCTCGCCGATAGATCCGAGCTTTATCACCCGCATGAAGGAATTCGGCGTGCTGGACCATGTCGATGCCGTCGCCGTGCACGGCTTTCCGCTCGACTGGAACCTGTGGCAGATCCACGAATGGCCACAGAAGATCGGCGAGATCGCGACCGTCACCAACCTTCCCATCTGGGTCAGCGAAGTCGGCGTATCGACCTTCGGCGCGGAAGAAATCCAGGTCTGGGGGCTCAAGCGCACCGCCGAGTTGCTGATCGGCAACGCACCACGCATCCAGTGGTACAGCCTCTACGATCTTCCGCGCGAATGGGAAGCAACGACGCGGCATCGCGAGGCGGAGGGCTCTTCTTACTATCGACATTTCCACATGGGGCTGCTGCGCCAGGACGGTACGCCAAAACCTGCGCTGGAGGAGTTCCTGCGCTACACGCCCGCAATGGGGCTGGTGCAGTGGTTTCATTTCGAGGACCCCCGGCTGGACGATGCCGTCGCCTGGATGAAGCGGCTGGGCGTCACCAATATGCGAACGGGGCTTTCCTGGGCAGACAGCTTCCGGCCGAACGCGCTGGACTGGTTCGACCGGCAGATGGAGGCACTCGCCGATTTCGACGTGACGGTCACCTTTTGCTTTACACCGCAGCATCGGGGAATGATGCCCCACCACACCAGCCCGCCACTGGCGCCGGAGGAGTTCGCGGAATTCTGCGCAACCATGATCCGCCGCTATGCGCCCGGCATGACGTCCGCTTCGCTCCCGACGCGGCGGGCCTCGGCAACGTGAAAGTGTCATGCTGCCATGCATCAGACGCCTGACACATTGGACGAATTAGCGGCATCATCGACAGGTGGTGCGGCATACGGGACCGAGGCGCAACCAGCCGCGGCGCTCACTGTCCTCAATGTCGCCTACCCTCTCGCGCCCGTCGGACCCGATGCTGTCGGCGGTGCCGAACAGGTTCTGTCGATGCTCGATCGGGCACTGGTTCGCGCCGGCCACCGCTCTATCGTCATTGGCTGCCACGGCTCCAGCGCGAGCGGTACCCTTGTGGAAATACCGGCTGAAGACGGCGTGCTCGACGAGGCGGCGAAGAGCCGCGCGCAGCAGGCTCATCGCAAAGCGATCGTCGCTGCCCGCGCCCGATGGCCGGTCGATGTGGTCCATCTGCACGGAATCGATTTCGATGCCTATCTGCCCGACGATGGCCCGACCCTGGTGAGCCTCCACCTGCCCTTGGACTGGTATCCGGCCGAGGCTCTGCGACCGACGCGCGACGACCTGTGGCTCCATGCGGTCTCGTCCACCCAGCAGCAAACGGCGCCACCAGGGGCCAGACTGGTGGCGCCGATTCCCAACGGCGTTGACATCGAATCATTGAACCTGGTGCAGCCGAAGCGAGACTTTGCCCTGGTTCTCAGCCGGGTCTGCCCGGAAAAGGGCATTCACCTGGCCCTGGACGCGGCCAAACAGGCGGGCGTGCCCCTGGTCATCGGCGGCAAGGTCTATCCCTACGAAACACATACGCGCTACTTTCGCGACGAGGTCCAATCCCGTCTTGATGCTCGCCGCCGCTTCCTGGGCCCGCTCGGTTTTAACGCCAAGAGGCGCTTTCTCAACGCAGCCCGCTGTCTGGTCATTCCAAGCCTCGCCGCCGAGACAAGCTCGCTTGTCGCCATGGAGGCCCTCGCCTGCGGTACCCCGGTGGTCGCATTCCCGAATGGTGCGCTTGCGGATGTCATCGAGCACGGCAGGACGGGCTTTCTCGTCAACACAGTCGACGAGATGGCCCAAGCCATTCTTGCGGCGCCCAGCCTGGACGCCGAGGCGTGCCGGGTTGAAGCGCGGCGGCGGTTTTCGCTGGAACGGATGATCTCGTCGTATATGGCTGCCTATCAGGCCCTGGCACAACTTGGCACCGATCGCAGGCGCTTCGCTGCGGCACCGTGAGAAAAGCAGTGTTGCGCAGCGAAATCATCGATGACCCCGTAAAATTCGATGCCTTGACACCGCACTGGTGGAAACTGTGGGAGCAGAGTTCCTCTGCGACGCCGTTCCAATCCCCCGCCTGGCTGGTGCCATGGTGGCGCGCATTCGCACCCGGTGAACTGGCGACAGTCGCGGTCTGGCGTGGCGGCGATCTGGTCGGGCTGGCGCCACTCTATCTCGAGCATGGAACGGCCGGTTCGAAGCTGCTTCCGGTCGGCATTTCGCTCAGTGATTATCTGGACATCCTGGCTGTCCAGGATATCGAGGCGGCGGTTGTCGCCACCATTGCCGAAACGATCTGCTCGGTCGGGTGGTCACAATGGATCTTGTCTGATCTGCCGCAAAACAGTGCCGGTCTTACGATCGCGCATCCCGGTTTAACGGTCGAGAGGCCGGCAATTCATGCAGCCTGCCCCGTGCTTGCTGTTGCCGGCGACGAAACGTTGGCCGGCTGCGTTCCCGCTCGGCGCAGGCGCCAGTTGCGCCGGGCGCGTCAAGCGGCGTCCAGACGCGGCCGGCTCGCGTTGGCGTCAGCCCGGGGCGATCAGAACTTCCTGGACCAATTGATCCGCCTGCACCATGCACGCTGGGTTGGACATGGAGGTGGTGTATTGGCCGACCCCGCCGTGCAGCACTTCCATGGGCTTTCACTTCCCTTGCTCGATGCTCACGGTCTGGTCCGATGCTGGTTGCTCGCGATCGATGGCACGACTGTCGCCGCCTATTACGGATTTCACCACCGCGGCCGCGCCTATGCCTATCTCGGCGGCCTCGATCCTGCTTATGCCGAGGAGAGCCCAGGTGCGATCCTGATCGGCCACGCGATCGCGGAGTCGATCCGCGAGGATGCGCGCGAGTTCGACTTCCTGCGCGGCCAGGAAGCCTACAAATATGGCTGGGGCGCCGTCGACAGGTGGACGATGCGGAGGATCTGGACGCGGAGTTGATGTCATGAGTGTGCACGCGCAGCGCCGGACATCGGTCAGACGGGCGGTCGAAGGTTGTGTGGCCGATGGTGCCTGCGCCGAAGCTGTTCTCGTCAGGCTGGCGCTTCACCTGCCGCCCACAATTGAAGCGGCGGAATTGGCGGAGGTCGTGCTGAAAGTCCGTCCGGCGAATACCGGCGATGCTGAAAGACTGCGAAAGGTCGCTGGACTGCTGCGCCACAAACCGGGCGTCCTTGCCACTTTGCGAGCGACAGGCGGCGCCGTTCGGCATGAACGCGGTAACGGCGAGACGGATATCGCCGTGGTCAGGAGGCTGGCCTCGAGTTTTGATGCCGCGGCAGCAATTTCGACCGCGGCAAGTGTCCAGTTAGGATCCCTTGGCGATGACGAGCGGCTGACAGCCATGACCGACGAAATCGTTGAATGGCTCGAGGCGCGAGAATTCACCGGAATTCAACGAGACATTCTCGACATCGGTTGCGGCATCGGACGTTTCGAGCGCGCGCTGTTCAATTCCTTCAAGCGGATGGTCGGCATCGACATATCTTCGCGGATGATCTCTATCGCCTCCGAGCAATGCGCAGCGCTCGGCAATGTCGAACTGCGCCAAACCTCCGGTCTCGATCTGGCCGACTTCGACGACGACAGTTTCGATTGCGTGTTGGCGGTCGACAGCTTTCCCTACCTGGTCCTGGCCGGCATGGCTGAGCGGCTTTTCGATGAAATTGCGCGCGTTCTCAAACGGCCGGGCCGGCTCGCATTGCTGAACTATTCTTATCGCGGATCGCTTTCTTTGGACCGGGCCGACATCGGCCGTCTTGCGCAAGCTCACCAATTGCGGGTCATCATCGACGGCGAGAAGCCGTTTCGGTCATGGGATGGCGACGCCTTCCTGCTTGCTGGGTGAGACGGAACATTACAGCGCGATGCCGGTTCGGGCGTCGGCACCGATCGGTGTCCTGGATTCGAAGGAGGAGATCATGGCATCCGGCGGCAAGGCAGCCAAGGCAAAGGTGCCGGCGCCGGCGCAATGACCACCTTGGACAAGGACAAGATCGAAGAAAACGCGGTTTTGTCCAACCGCGACAGGAAGCAACATAGCCGAGAGCGCGGGCTGGACGGCAATCGAATCAAGTCCGATCAATTTCAGGATCACGCCGCAAACCGGTTGCTGAAGGACTGACGCCACCGCGCCGCGTCTTGCCGCGGCACGGAGGAAAAACTGTGCAAGGGCCGCCGGTGAGCCTCTCGGCGGTCGACAACGCCTTGTAGTGCCGAGCGCTCATCATCAGACTTGGATCTAGGGATGCTATCAAGAGAACGTGATGTCTCATTCGAGCGACGATACCACGGATCTGCTTGTCGAGATGGCAGTGGATCGGGAGATTGCTTCCCTGCTGGCCGCCATAGAGCAGGAAAAGATACCGGACCGCCTGTCCAAGCTGGCGATCGAATTGCAAAACGCTCTCGTCGAGAAGCGTCGGCGAGACGTGAAGAGCTGATTATCTGCGGCTGTCGACCTCTATATCGAGCTGACCATCCGACAGCTGATTTCGCCTTTCTATCAATGTCTGCAACGAGCTCTCCCCGAGTAGCTCAAGGATGTTGGCGCGGGCACGGTTCAGCCGGCTCTTGACCGTCCCTACCGCGCAGCCGCAGATTTCGGCGGTTTCCTCGTAGCCCACTCCTAAAACGCCAATCAGCATCAGCACCTCGCGCTGATGTTCGGGCAGCTTTTGGATGGCGCCGTGAACTTCCTTGCTCTGAACGGTCCATTCCTGGGTAGCTTCCGAAATCGGTCTCGAAGACGCGCAGTCGAGAAGGCCTGGCGCTTCCCGTGCAGCGATCTTGATCCGGGTGTAATAGGTGTTGCGCATGATGGTGAAGAGCCACGACTTCATGCGTGTACCGGGTTCGAACTTGTCGATGTTGGCGAGCCCTTTGGTCAACGTTTCCTGCACCAGATCGTCGGCATCGTCTGGAACGCGGCAGAAGGTGCGCGCGAAAGCCCGCAGGGCAGGTATCAGATCAACGATGGAAACGTCATTGGTTTGTTGGTCGGCCAAGAGATAGCCTCCGGATGACAATGGTCCAGCTCCCAGAAGAAAGAGTGAATGAACGAAGCCAGAGCTAAATGCATGGAAGTTTGGTTCGTTCCCGCCGTTGGAAACAACTCTTCGAAAATTCCACCGGGCGCGAACACGCCGACTACGGTCTTCCCCCAAACACGCCCACTTCAAAGGAACGAAACACCATGCCGAGCTTCATTCCCGGGAAGCCTCGCCGGTGCGTTTGGCTGTGCAGGGTATGGACCGAGTCGTGCGGCTGGTAACGCGCAAACCACTGCCTGACAAGCCTATTGGCGAACCACGTGGCGAACTCGGCTCCATCGATACATAGCGATAATGGTTGGCCCGGAGACATGTTAAAGTCGTTAATTTTGTTAACTTATTGGCGCGGGTGAAATCCAGCAATCGGTCGTAGTTGCCGGGCAGTCGGCCAACGAACATGCTCGTCCAGCACTTGCTCTATTCTGCCCTCCGATCGGGCTAAGCCGATGAAATACCGGGTTGATTTACCCCTCACGACGTCGCCGAAAGGCATGCTGTCGCGTACAATCTGCAGCTGCTCTCCGAAGCTGGCTGTTGCGGTGCTGTGCAACTCGCTTTGGCGAAGATCACGGATGACGATCAGCGCTTGAGTGAGCGCCCGAACCGGTCCTCGATCCGCGACTGAAGGAACTCGAGCCCCATCGAGAGCAGCCAATAGATCATCGAGGCGGTGATGAGCATCTCGATGTGGCGGAACTCGGTCTGGCCCTGCGTGCGTGCGAGATACATGATCTCCCAGACCCCGACCACCGAGACCAGCGAAGAATCCTTCAGCATCGCAATGAACTGGTTGCCGGTCGGCGGCACGATGACGCGCATCGCCTGCGGCAGGATGACCAGGAACATCGTCTGGTTAGCGCTAAGGCCGAGTGCCGTAGCACCCTCGGTCTGGCCGCGCGAGATGCTTTCGATGCCGGCGCGGAAGATCTCGGTCATGTACGCGCCGTAGCAGAGCGACAGCGCCATGATACCGGCCGGCACGGCGCCGATCACGTAGCCAATCTGCGGCAGGCCGAGATAGATGATGTAGATCTGCATCAGCAACGGCAAGCCACGAAACAGAGAGGTATAGAAGGTCGCCAAGCCATAGACCACGCCGTTGCGGGAAAGTTTGGCGATGGCGCCAACGAAGGCGATGAGGGTGGCAATGGCGATCGAAATGGCCGAAATGTAGAGGGTCGTCACCACACCCTTCGAGACGAGGAAGCCGATCTTCTTGGCGATGAACGCGAAGGACAAGTCGAAGGAATAGAAAAACAACATTAGCAACACGAACAGCTCTATCCAGACTGCCACAATCTGCTGTTTGCGGCTGAGATACCGCAGCGCGTTCCAGTTCGCCACCAAGATCAATGCGATCAGCACCGCCGAGACCGCCCGCCCGACGTCCGGGTTGGCGGCGAGCCACTCGACGGACCACGGAACGAGCTTGCCGAGCCAACTGGCTTTGATGCCGAGCCCATACAGGCCGGCGGCGATGGCGGCGAGCACGAAGAACACGCCAACGCGGCGCGCCGCGTCCGGGTGGTTGAGCAATAGTCGGCCGATCACGTCTTCGATCTCCCTGCGGTCAGCGGGCCCGCTCGCGCCACCAATCCTGCGCCTGCAGCTTCCAGTAGGTGAGTTGCGCAACCGCAAGTCCAGCCGGGCCGCCCGCCCAGGCAAGGCCGAAGGGTGTGAACAGCCGGTAGCGGTCCGATTGTCCCAGTATGGCTTCGGCGATCAACTTGCCGGCGATCGCCGTGGTGTTGATGCCATGGCCACCAAAAGCCGTGAGGTACCAGACGCCCGGCTGCAACGGGCCTATTTGGGGCATCATGTGCCGGGCATAAGACATGAGCCCGGACCAGGCGAGTTCGGTCTTGAGGTGTTCGAGCTGCGGATAAGTGGTGACCATCTCACGGCGCAATTGCCTCCCCAACACGCCCGATGAGGCTGCCCGGGTGGTGATGCGCCCTCCCCAGAGCAGCCGCCTGCCGTCTTCGACAACACGGTAATAATCGCCTGCGCGACGGTTATCGCCGACGGCGTCGGTCGTCGTAATCGCCTTGGCGATGAGGTCAGGCGCCTCCTCGCTCACCATAACGTAGGTGGCGATCGGCAGGAATGCCCGCTGCAGCCGACTGACCAGTGGCCCCGTATATCCGCCGGTGGCAACTACGGCCTGGCGGGCGCGCACTTCGCCGCTGTCGGTACGCAAGATCTTTTCGGCGCCGTCAAGGTTGGCTTCAACGGCAGCCGTTCTCTCGTATATCCTGCCGCCCAGCCGCTCGATCTCGCCAGCAACGGCGCGCAGATAGTTAAGCGGATGCATGTGGAAGGCGCTGGGATCGCGCAGGCCTTGGTGGTAGCGATCCGAATGCAGCACCGCTCGCACCTGGTCGCGATCGAGATAGTCGAGCCGATAGTCGAAATCCCGCGCCAGTTGCTCGGCATATGCCTTGAGCGCGGCGCCACCATCGTGGCGAAGCACGCTCAATATACCGGAGCGCGGCTCTGCCGCCTTGATGTCGAGATCGCGGATCGTCTGCCGCACGAAGTCGACGCCTTCGATGGACAGGCGGTGCAGTTTTTGTGCCGCGTCGACGCCGGCCATCGCGGCGATGTTGTCGGTGCCGGTGGCGAAACCGGGATTGACGAAGCCGCCATTGCCACCGGAAGCGCCGAATCCTATCCGCTGCGCCTCAAGCACGACGACCTGCTGGCCGGCGCGAGCCAGTTGCAACGCCGTCGTCAGGCCGGCCAGTCCGCCGCCGACAACGACTGTCTCGCACTCGGAAACGCCGCTCAGCGGCGGCCTGATGGTGTTGTCGGCAAGCGTGCGTCGGTAATAGGTGTCAGGACATGTCATGATCAATACGATAAGGTGGCGGCACTAGAGCATTTTGCAGGCAGGCGGAGCCGCCCGGTGTCGTGGAAATGCGGCTGAAACAAAACAGATGGAGCGGGATGTTCAATTGAATGCACCCCGCTCAAGCTTTATCCACGATGCCTCTCAGTCAGAGCTGTAATCCTTGCCGTACCACTTGGTGGTCAGTTTCGCGAGGGTACCGTCCTTCTTCATCTCGTCGAGAATGCCGCCGATCTTGGCATTCCACTCGGCATCACCTTTTTCCGCGATCACCACCAGTGGCTCACGGAAGGCATAGCCGCCTTCCAGGACACGCAACGGGTAGCCGTTCTTTATCGCGTTCTGAGCCGTCTGTTCTGGTGCGATGACCGCGTTGAGGCGCACGCCGTCGCCGAGCCTCAAATCGTCGAACGGCAGCATTGAGTCAGCGAAAGTCCTGATCTCACCGGGCTCCAGCTTGTATTCGATGGGCGGCAGGCCGGGAGCATCGATCTCGAGTTGTCTACGGATGAAATCCTCCGACGTGGTGGCGGTCTCGACGCCGATGATCTTTCCGTTCAGGTCGGCGACCGATTTGGCCGGGCTGTCCTTGTGAACCACGTAAACGTAGGGGCTATAATAATAGATGCCTTCGAAATCGATCACCTTGGCCCGCGCTTTGGTCGGCGTCACCGAGCCGACACCCAGATCGTAACGTCCCTGCCAATGGCCGCCCGTCATCGTCGCCCAGTCCGGCGTATCGAAACTGACCTCGACACCGAGGCGCCTTGCGATCTCTTTCGAGACGTCTATGTCGAAGCCGACCAACTGATTGCTGTCGTCCAGGAAACTCTGCGGCGGCCAACCGCTGTTTGTGGCGACCACCATTGCCTTCTTCGAGGTAACCCGGTTGATGGTTTCACCCGCCGAGGCCGCAGACGCGAACGCGAGCGTGGTAGTGGCCAAGGCCAGCCACGCGATCAATTTCCTCACTTGAACCTCCCTCTTCATCGTCATTCAGACATATGCTTCCCAGAGCGCGCTCCCGTAGAGAAACAGCAATTGAGAGCGCGGCATGAGATCGATCTCATATCAGCACACATATCGACGAGGGGATCAAGTCCTTTTTCAAATAGCCAGTTGTCCTCCGGGGGCGCAAAGCATCGGCACCCGCACGGTGCGGCGGAACCCGCGTTTGATGTGACGCGCGTGACTTTCAAGACAGAGGAAACGAAGATCTACTTCAACCTATCACATCATTGCCAGATGGGCGGCACAGGATGGCTTGCTGTCTACGGTTTCCGATGTTCCGGTTAAGCATGGATGCGCGGCACACCGGCAGCAGCACCAGCAGGATAATGGCGGAATCGACCCAGAGGACCCTGTTCACGCCCATCGTGTCGACGATCTGACTGGTCGCTAGGGTACCCACGGAGATGGCAAGATTGAAAGTGAAGCAGTAGATGGCCGTCGCGGTCTCCGCGCTTTCTGATGCTGCACTCAGCACCCACGTCTGCAGCGTAATGGGCGCCGCGCCATACGCGAAGCCCCACACCAGCAGCAGGATGGTTCCTGTGAGCGGCGTGACCCCGAGCAACGGGAAAAGAGCCAGCGTGGCCCCGAGCCCAATGACGACGCAGGCCAATGTGCGACCGACGGATTTTGCGGCCCAGACGCCTGCGACGGCGTTGCCAATCATTCCGAGAATGCCATACCCCAACAGTAGCCAGCCTATGCTCCCTGCAGTGACGCCCGAGACCTCCAGCAACACCGGGCTCACGAAGGTGTAGGCACCGTAGTGGGCAGCCACCAGCAGTGCGGTCGCAACCACGCCCGCCAGAAGGGCGGGATTGCGCAATTGCGCACGCAGGGCTTTCACCTCCACAGGCTGCGCCGCCTCCAGCTTCGGAAGCACAAGCAGGGCGGCGAGCAGTGTGGCAAAGCTCAGGCCGGCGAGAGACCAGAACGCGCCGCGCCAGCCGACTAGATCACCGATGATCGTGCCGGCCGGCACGCCCAGCACCGCAGCGGCACTTACACCGCCGAAGACAATAGTCATGGCGCGCGGCACGGACGGTCCAGGAACAAGGCGTACTGCGATGCTCCCGGCTATCGCCCAAAAGCCACCGATGGTGATCCCGACGAGCAGCCTGGACGCGAGCAGAACGGGAAAGTTCGTTGCGAGCGCTGAAATCACGCTCGCTGCAGCCATTACCGCGAGCAGGCCCGCCATCAGAATACGCCGGTCGAGCCTCCCCACTGCCAACGGCAAACCGATAGAAGCGAACGCCGCAATTACGCCGGGTATCGTCACCGTGAGACCGCCACTCCCAATAGAGACATTCAACTCGGAAGAAATTGCCGGAATCAGCCCCACAGGGAGTTGCTCCGCAGTGATCATCGAAAAAATACCCAGCGATACAGTGAACACGGAGAGCCACATGCGAAAAGTGGCTCCCTGTTTCTCCCGAAGGGCTGCTTTGGTCAGAGACATGATCACCTCCAGCCCGCGAGAAGGCACTCGACGCCAACGTTTCGGGCAAACGTTAGAGAGACGGATCGGGCAATTGATCCCGGCCTAGTTTCAGATAATCTGTCCACTGCGGATTGATAATCGAGGGAGATATGGATGGTGAATTCACGAAACGTGAATGAAAGAGGTGATTGCAGTTGGACCGGCTGACCAGCATGACCGTGTTTGCCAACGTCGTCGGTGAAGGCAGCTTCGCTGGAGCGGCCAAGCGGATGCGACTATCGCCAGCGGCCGTGAGCAAGCATGTCCAAATGCTGGAAGAGTGGCTTGGCGCACGCCTTCTCAACCGGACGACCCGGCGCATCAGCCTGACAGAGCTCGGCGCCTCCGTCTACGAGCGCAGTCTGCGCATAATCGAGGATGTCGAGGAAGTTCGTACGAGCGCGGCCGAGAGCAAGACACGTCCGACCGGCTCACTGCGTGTCAGCGCGCCGATCTCCTTCGGCGCGATGCACCTTGGGAGAGTCGTTGCAGAATATCTCGCGGTCTACCCGGAGGTGTCGGTTGAGTTGGTGTTGGACGACCGTGTGGTTGACATCGTGGAAGAGGGCCTGGATGTCGCGGTACGCATCGCTCCACTCACGGTTTCCAATCTGGTTGCTCGCCGAATCGCGCCGTCACGCGAGGTGGTCTGCGCTTCGCGCGATTATCTGGACAGACGCGGGCGTCCCACAAAGCCGTCGGATCTCCACGACCATGATTGTCTGGACTACGCGTTGCGCGCCAGCCGCGGAAAATGGCGGTTCGACGGACCAAAGGGGGAAGTGGCGGTAAAAATCACTGCACGGATGACGGCAACGAACGGGCAGCTCCTGCGCGATGCGGCGCTGGGTGGAGCAGGCATAGTACTTTGCCCCACTTTCCTTGTTGGAGAAGCCATTCGTTCGGGCCAACTGGAGACAGTGATGCCCCAGTTCAAGCCGGTAAGCCGGTCGATCTACGCGATGTACCCGTCAAGAAGGCATCTTTCCGCCAAAGTTCAAAGCTTCGTGACGCTTCTCGCCGCCCACTTTGGTGAGAACCCACCTTGGGACAACTTTGGACCATGACGACTGGAATGTTGAGCCCAGAGGCCGCGCGCACTTGCACGGCCTTACTGTGCATGGGACCAGCACCCAGGGCCAAGGGGCGGTGCATATCGAGCCGTCCAGCACCTTTTCGAGACTGAAGCATCCGCTATTTGCCGACGGTCAGTCGCTGAGGCTCAATCCACCGCCCATCCTAAGCGCCGCCAAAGCGCAAATTGTAGCATCTGCGGTGTCTCTGGTTCTCTGCGGCCACCGGCGGAACGGGTTGTAAGCAGGCGCGTTCCTCCAGCGTCAAGCTTGGAGAACATACCATGGATGACGAGCTGCGCCTGAAGTTACAAGAGCTGAGCCAAAGCATGCAAACGCGAGCGGCCGAACTTTCGACGCTCGGCGGCAGCGCAGACATAAGTACGGTGATGTCGGGGATCGCCGTCGCTCTGGAGGCGCTACTGGTGATTGCCGAAGAGATGAAAACGCCACGTTCCGGCCCTTCGGTCCTGCCCGACGCTACATGAACATCTCCGATCGTTTGGGAGAGGCTCCAGAGCGAGAGCGCCTACCGCTCACCAGCAAATCGCTCGCCGAGGAACTGGCTTTAATCCACATTCTGGGTTGGAGAGTGGAGAGCGCAATCTACTCGGTGGAGTACTCCAGGTGGGGTGAGCGTCGGCAGAAATGGATTTTGCACTCGACGATGCCTTTTGGGTAATCGGGGACGGCCTTAGGACGGAGGACCATGATGGCTTGGATGGCCGCAATTTGCCCGATTACAGATGAGCAGGCGCTCGTTAATTCGGAGACAGTTGGTGACATCCGGGAGTTTCGCTGTCCGAGTTGCGGCGACTTCAAAATCACGAACTCGGCCACCGCGATGTTCAAAGGCCTATCGGCAGAACAGAAGTTGGAGCGCTTCGAATACGCTAGAGCAATCGCGGGCGACAACGCGATCACAGTGACGACGGAACATGGATCTATCGATACCGAAGATCAATAGAATACCCGCCCGATAAGCCGGTTCCCAGCGCATCTCCTCACTTGCTGCCCTGAGACCATTTGACTGCCGGTCCAGGTAGTGGGCAGTTTGAAGGTAGAAGCTCACGTCAACATGGCCAGACCATTTTTACACTGCCGATCTGCGCGGCCAGCAACGCCTCTCGTGAGGGGCAAGGCATGGGCATCAAACGTCTCGGACCGGTCGGCAGCGTAAGGCTGGTTGCCTATGATCCCCTACCGGCGAATGGAACCAGATCTGCCACAGCGCGTCATAGAAGCAGATCAGGTGCGATTTAACGTAAGGAGTGAAATCGATGATCAGGCTCCTTCTCCTCCTCGCCATTGCACTCGCCTTCGCATGCGGCGGGACGGAGGCGGCCAAGCTGGACCTAGCCGCGGTAAATCAGGCGCAATTCTCCACCGGCGATCCGAAAGGGCTCGATCCTGCCGTGCTGAAGGCGCAAATTTTTTTGGATCGTGCGCGCTTCTCACCGGGGCTCATCGACGGCCGCCTTGGAGAGAACTTCGCCAAGGCGGTCAAGGCCTTCCAGGCGTCCAACGGACTGGCGCCAGATGGCAAGCTCACCCAGGCGACTTGGGACAAGCTGATGGCAACCTCCACCAGCCCAGCTCTGATCACCTATGAACTGACCCGCAAAGATGTACGCGGCCCCTTCACCAAACGCATTCCGGGGCGCATGGAGAGGATGGCTCGCCTGAGAAGGCTTGGCTATCACGACTCGATCGAGAAGCTGGCGGAGCGCTTCCATGTGAGCGAACCATTGCTCAGGAGGCTAAACCCAGGCACCGGATTCAGGAAAGCTGGAACCACGCTGCTGGTACCAGATGTTGGCCGGGGTGAACCTCCCGCCACCATTGCCGGCGTCGAAGTCGACAAAGGCGCTCATCAGGTGCGCGTGCTCGACCCCTCCAATAAAGCGCTTGCCGTCTACCCTGCCTCGATCGGGAGCGACGAGAAGCCGGCACCAAGTGGGCAGGCAGAGATCCAAAGGGTGGTGCACAACCCGACCTATCACTACGATCCCGATTTTGCATTCAAGGGAGTCAAAACCAAGCGGCCCTTCACCATTGCTGCCGGCCCTAACAATCCCGTGGGATCAATCTGGATCGACCTCTCCATCGAAAGCTACGGCATTCACGGCACGCCCGAACCCGGCAAGATCGGGAAGACCTTCTCTCACGGCTGCATTAGGCTAACGAACTGGGATGCCGAGGACCTCGCCTCAATGGTGCACAAACATATGAAGGTGACTTTCAAGGACGAGTGACGCAAGCCGTCGCATCCCTCGATGGTCGCCGAAACGAGATGTCCGTCTGTGCCCGTGACAATCGCATCTTGCGATCCGCTGGATCCGATCAGCGGATGCTCCGGGTTCGGGGTGTCAGGTCAGCGGCGCCATTTGCACGGATGGCGGCGAACCAACCACCATGACGGGGGCGCCAGATTGCTCACCACGTTGGCTCTCTACTTCGCGGCTCATACCTTGTTGAGCAGCTTGCATCTCCGGAACGGTGAAAACCGGCACCTCGCCCTTGAAACCCTGGAGCTCAAAGGCGCCCGCCTGGACGACCGGCATCGATGCTCCTGCCGCAAAGCCGGGTCCAAGCACCAGGGGGATGCCCAACTTCTTGGTCGTCGATTCGAGCCGTGCCGCGCGGTTCACGGGGGAGCCGATCGCGGTGTAATCGAAGCGCCGTTCGGAGCCGAAATTGCCTACCGAGCAGATGCCGGTCTCGATGGCGACGCCGATTTCGATGGAGCGATGGCCATCCGCGGTGAAGGCGGCGTCTTCGCGCCTCACCCGCTCGATAAGGGCCAGGCCCGCGTCGAGCGCACGCTCACGATGATCGGGTTGATCTAGCGGTGCGTTCCAGAAGGCCAGCACCGCATCGCCCATGAACTTGTCGATGGTGCCGTCGCGCTTGAGGATCTCATCGGTCGCAATGCCGAGGAAATGGTTGACCACCTTGGCGATCTCTTGGGTGTCGAGCTGTTCGCTCATGGTCGTGAAGCCACGTATGTCGCTGATCAAAATGGTGATCTCGCGCTTCTCGCCGGACAGGATTGCCTCGGTGTCCGAGCTTGCGAGGCGCTGCACCACGGAGGGCGACAGATATTGGGAGAACTGTCGCGTCAGGGTGGACCGGCGCTGCTCGCTGCGCCTGTAGAGGACATAGCCTTCGAAGCCCGCAACCATGATGGTTGCAAGCGCCGGCTGCAGCGGGTCATAGAGTGCACCCTGCAGGCTGTACTCGAGAGCGCCGAACACGAACGGCGTGACGGCCAGCAGCGCCAGGGAGAGGGCACCAAGCACGACACGCCCGGCGAGCACTCCGGAAACCCCGATGAAAACGACGGCACTGAGGAGAAACCAGAGCCGCTCGAGCATACGCGCGTGCGCTGGCTCTGCCAGGAAGCGCCCGGCAAGCATCTGGCCGATCGCATCGGCGTGGATCTCCGCTCCTGGTCGCGCTGGACTCGTCGGCGTGGGCAGGTACTGCGTCAGGCCCACAGCCGACAGGTCGACAATGGCGATGGCGTCCCGCAGCCGCGGATCGCCATGGCCCGAAAGGATAGTGCTGGCAGACAGGCGAGGCGTGTCGGTGGCGGTTTCCCAGAGGCGGATGCTCCCCTCCGGCTCGAGCGGCACAATGGCGCCTGCCATCCTGAGTGCGTCGAACCCGGCTGCATTCATCCGGGCTGTGTAACCGTCCTGTCCAGCGTAAAGGCGCAGGAGCTCGAGTGCGAAAGACGGCCACAGCTGCGCGCGTTGAGGGGTGTTGCGAAGCCAGAGCAGCGGCACATGGCGCAGTACGCCGTCGGGATCGGGCAAGGTGCGAATCACGCCTAGGCCTGCGGCGGCGTTCGAGAATTCGGCAAGCGACCCGGTAAGACCGGTGAAGCCGGGAAGTGTATCGGGTACTTGCCCGACGATCGACCAGCCGGCTTTGGGTTCTGCTTCTGAAACCGTCGCTTCATTGCCCAGGCTGACGGCAAGCGCCGTTCGATTTTTGGACAGCGCCGCTGCCAGGCGCTTGTCTCCGGCCATGCCCTCAGGCGAGGTGTCAGCCTCGGGGAGTACCAGCGCAAGCCCGACCACCGCCGCGCCGGATTGCGTGATGCCATCGACCAGATCGGCCAAGAGGCCACGGTTCCAGGGCCATCGCCCATGTGCCTTGAGGCTGTCGTCGTCTATCGAGACGATCACGACAGGATTGCTCGTCGCCTGGCGTGGGGCGAGAAACTGATAAAAGTCGTACGTCCGCTCACGCAGGCGCGACAACGGCCCGTCAAAAGCCAAATGGCAAGCGAGCAGCAGGAGCACGACCAAAAGGCCGGATATTTTGCGCCTGCCGGCTTGCCGCCAATCAGCCCAGCGCCTACCGACCGAGTGGCTCATCTCGTGCAGCCAGGCCTAATCGCAGTTGTAGTAGTAGCAGCAACCCTCACCCTCACACTCGCCCCGCCGCCCCCCGCTGCCCGCAGGTGGCGTTGGGCTGTCAGGGAATTCCATGACCACTCCTGGCAGTGCGCCGTCCCTGGACCCGCAGACTTTGAGCGAGGAGCCTAGAGCCGACGCACAAATTGCGCTTACGTCCAACCCAGGACCCGGTGCGCCCGGCAGGCCGGTTCCCGCTATCCGGTCGATACTGTCCAAGATCGGGAAGGCGTCGATGCCGCCGTAGCCGGCCAGAAGCTTGCCATCGTCCGACGTGCAGGCGTAGCCCGGGTTCGTGATGACCAGCCGTTTGCCATTGATCGTGCAGGTCATGCGGCCGGCGCGCAATATGCCGGCGGTCTGGCCGGCTGCCACCAGCACTTCGATAATGCCGCCTCTCGCTCCGAGCACCATGTGCGGCGTCGCAACCTGCATGACGCCCCCTTTCGAAACCTGGCCGCCATAAAAACGGGCCAGGCCGCTGTTCATCCCGATGTCGATCTTTCCCGACCCGGAGCCCGGATTGTAGACGAACTCATCGATCGTCAGGCTGGTGTTCGGACCAATCTTGGCGCTCGATTCATCCCGGAACACCAGCATTCCGAGACCGGTGGGATTGCTGCGCAACTGGTCGCCGAGTTCGACGCCGGCGCCAACGTTCATCGTCCCGCCGTTATTGCGGACGATGATGGTCTGATAGGCCGTCATCGACCCGACCGTCTCAGCAGCGGATGGTGCCGCGAAGGCGAGGCAGGCGATAAAAATGACGATCTGATGATACCTCATCGCGGCCTCTTTCAATTGAGCGTCAACGTATAGCTCATGAGCATTTCGAACGATTTTCGGTCGCGGTTGGCGAGGGCGAAGTTGGTTTTGCGGTAGGCGAGATCGACGCTGATCTTCTGCGCTTCCGTCAGCTGAAAATCGCTTTCCGAGGCAATGCGCCAGAAGTCGCTCTTGATATTTGTGCCGATGCCGACGGACAGATCGGGAGTGTCGCTGTGGCCGGCCGATAAGGCGATCTGGTGCGACCATGCGAAAAAATCCGGTACGTTCATCAACAGGCCGCCATAGCGGACCTCGCCCGTATAGCTGCGGCTGATTTCGCCCGATCCGGAAGCGAAGTCATTCGAGCCGACAAAGCGCAAGCCGAGCGCCTGGCCATTGCGGAAGCGGTAGCTGCCGCCTGCCTCATAGAAGACCCTGCTATCGGCGAAAATGCCTTGCGAGGCGCTTAGATCGATGTAGCCGCCACCGGCGAAGAGCGTCGTCTCGACCGTCGGGCGAACGACGAAACGTCCACTGAGGCCGATACCGGTTTCGTAAATGTCGCTGTCGAAACGATCCGTAACGGTGAACGCGGAAAGCAGCAGGCGCAGCGAATCGATCCCGCTGTTGGGCAGTCCCTTGTCCCAGGTTATCGCTGCGTTGCCGTGGATAAAAGTCTTCTCGCCACCCGGAACCGACAGGTCTTCCGTGAAAAGACGCTCACTCGCGGCCAACGACCCCGAAAGAACGAGCGCGTCGGCACTTGGCGTGCCGAGGTCCCACCGCACAAAACCTTCCGCCTGCCCGTAAGGCGAGACGAAGCTGTCGTCGTCCTGCGCCCCGCCTGGCTCAAAATCGGTGAATGCGCTGAATACGCCGCCGGTCAGGGCGAGTTCCCAGGTGACGCCACGCAACGCGCGCTCGATGCGGGCGAGCAGGCGAACAGCTTCCTGTTGCTCACTTGCGGTCAGACCTCCGACTTCGATGCCGTACTGCACCTGCCGCCGGGCCAATTCATAGGACCCTACATGATAATACAACCGGCTGGCCGCAAGCCGGGCGCGCGCATCGCGCGGGTATTGGATCAGATACTGCTCGATCGAGGAGATCGCCTGATCGTATTGCCCAGCATTGACCGCAACCGTGACGAATTGGGCGAGCGTTCCGTTGTCGGCCGGACTGGCGATGCGGGCCGCAAACGCATCGTCATAGGCCCCAAAAAGACCTTGTGCGCCGGCCGGCAACACGCCGGCACAAAGCAGCGCTGCGGCGACGCCGAAGATCGTTCGAAACGAAGATTGCATGCCGAGAACCCACCCCAAACCCGACTAGTGCGAGGGATTTAGCAGGACTGCAAGAAAAAGGCGACTGAACGGTCGCCGGACTTATGCGAGTCCTCAGCAGCTGTTGCAGCTGCGCAACAAGATATCGGGTTTATTCCTATTTCGGCTGCGCTGATTGTCAAAAACTCTTCTCGACATTGCTGCACGTGATTGAAGTATTTGGCCCAAGGCTTAACAAACTCAAATCTCATCAGTAGTGGATCGCACAGCCGACAAGATTAATATTGGGTGGGCGATTCTGCGTATCTGGTCACCAGGCTTCAAGGTCACCCACGGTCTCCAAAGGCCTTCCGTCGCGTTTCGCAAGGGGCCGGAGAGCTGCCGGAAGGTGCTTCTCACGACGCGTGTGCGATTCGGCCCGGGTCTTGCAATTTCTTTGAACGCGAGGTCAGCTCATTGCCCAACTCCCAGGGACGCGTCACCGCACGCAGCTTGCTAGAGCACGAGCATGGTTGCCAGCCCCAGCATCAGGCCCATGCCTACAATATCGGTCACGGTGGTGAGGAAGATCGCCGAGGCGA
The DNA here is from genome assembly GCF_040323735.1 of Mesorhizobium sp. M0029. Lineage (NCBI taxonomy): Bacteria > Pseudomonadati > Pseudomonadota > Alphaproteobacteria > Hyphomicrobiales > Phyllobacteriaceae > Mesorhizobium > Mesorhizobium sp. M0029. Next base: position 573,035 of record NZ_JAMYVF010000001.1, on the reverse strand, counting down.
CCGCCGGATCGGCGCCTACCCGGCGCAGGCCCAACGGGATCAGCACGCCGGAGATGCCGGACATGAGGCACGATCCGGACATGGCAAGCAGGATCACAAGTGCCAGCATCGGCGCCTGCGCCGCCGACGCCGGTTGCCTCGAGGCATAGAACCACATCGCCGCAGCCGCAACAACGCCGACGAGCGCGCCGTTGGCGGCCGCGAGCGCGCCCTCTCTCATCACCAAGTGCAGCTTCGGTCGTTTGTCCACATCCCCCAGGGCAAGGCCACGCAGCGTCATAGCCAGTGCCTGGCAGCCGGTGTTTCCGCTCTGCCCGGCCAAGACCGGGAGGAACGCCGCCAGGGCGACGATCTTCTCGATCGTGCCTGTGAACGAACTGACCACGAATGCGGCCATGAAGGCCGTCAGGAGATTCAACTGCAGCCACGGATGGCGCTTCAGGAAGGCTGAAAACAGCGGCGTAAAAGAGCGCTCCTCCTTCTGGAGGCCGACCATCTGGCCAGACTGGGCGGAAATCTCGATGATTTGCTGCTCGAACAAGCGCCAGCCGCGAACCTGCCCGAGCAGCCGGTTCTCCGCATCCACCACCGGATAGACAGGATAGTGACGCCGTACCGCCGCCTTGCATGCGTTACTCAAAGAGAGACCGACATCAAGAGCGAACGGCCTGGGCAGCATGATGTGATCGACAACCGCGTCCGGTTCGCTCAGCATCAGATCCCGCAGGACCGCCAGGCCAACCAGTTTATTACCCTCGTCCGTGACGTAGAGATAAGTGAGCTCGGTCGGCACTTGGGCGCCTCTGACGGCTTCCACCGCGGCAGCAACCGTCGTCCCGACAGGAACGCTGGCGGGGATCGGGTCCATCACCTCGACGAGCGACTCGGGGATCGCGAAACCCATGTCACCATCATGAGAGCTGATGGGCCGCATATGCAGTGGCAAATGCTCGGCCACCTTACGGGCGTGCCCGTCAGGCAACAGTTTTAGTGTGTCGCGGATGAACTCGGGAGACTCTCTAGCGAGCAATTCAGCTGCGTCATCAGGTGCTCGAGCACGCAGCGTGCGCACCAACTTCTGAACGCCGGTCTCTTCGTTCATATGATATGGCCCCCCAATTGAAAGTGAAAAAGTTGTGAAGTGTCGGATCGCACCGGGGCGGAAATACGACAGCTTCTTCCGGCCCAGCAGTCCGCCTTGTGGTTCTCGCAAGCGCCGCCTGCACCCTCCTAGCTTGAGAAGGCAAAGCAGACGTCTACATTTTGGGCGTGCCTTCGGTCAGGTCAGCACGCGAGTGTCCGCGCTATTTCCCTCGCTTTTCAATCTTTAGATCTGGGAGGTCGGGTCGCTTGGATAACACACCGGCCTCCTTCAAGGCTGTATATCCAACCTTTTTGAGGAGCTTCTCTGTTTTGGCGCGCTCCTTGTCCAGAGCGGTATCACCTTTGACCTTGGGCATCCGTCCTCCATTTGGTCGTTGTCGTTCGCCGGTAAATGAGATTGCCGGAAATGTCCCGCAGTGTCGTGCTTTGACCCGCGGCCGAGGACTGCATTGAGGCGCATTGCCGCCCGGCAGCCTTTGGGCCGGAAGCGGACGGGCAGGCTATTCCTGCTGGAATTGACAGGGCCAATCTTCTGGCCTCGTCATGCCAGAAGGCAACTCGGTCCGGGCGTCTCCGCAAGCCATGTTGAGCTGCCACTGGGACAGACCCGCCGAATTGGACAGATCGAGGCCCTCGATACGGGTCAGAAAGAAAAAAGCGCCGTCAAAGTCTATCGGTGCGGTGAACTTCGCTCCTCGGAAGTCCGCCCGCGCGAGATTGGCAAACGAAAAGTGGCTGCCGCTGACATCGGCGTCATGGAACTGTGCACGCCCCAATTCCGCCTTTGTGAAATCAACATTGACCAGATTGGCGTCCTGGAAATTCGAGCGCTGCACTTCCGCGCCCGCAAACACAGCGCCCTGCGCGTCCATATGGCTGAAGTCGGTCCTGTAAGCCTCGATTTTGTCGAACCGGGCGCCTTTGGCGGTCGAGCCGGCCAGGGAAGCGCGCACAAGCGTTGCCTTCTCAAAATTTGCCGCAAGGAGATTGCTGTTCCTGAGGTCGGTCGAAGTGAAATCAACACCGAACAGGTTTGCCCCGCTCAGGTCCTGTCCTTCTAGGATGAGAAGCTTTTTGTCACACTCCTGCCAATTGACGCCAGGCGTCGCGGCTGCGTAGCAATCTTGAGCGGCGGAGGCGTTTTGCCAAGCCAATACAGTGCAAACCGCCAGAACCAAGCCGGATCCGCCGTAAGCTCTGGTTCGTCTCAAAGTCATTGTTGCTGGACCCCTCTGCTACTCGTCGACAATCAGCCTTACCACATCTGCTGACACTCGAGCCACGGTAACGACCGCCGTCACAGTTTGCGCATCAACGAACCGCCGATAGCCAGCGGCAGCTTGCGGAAATTATCGAGAGTGGGGAAAGGCTTTGACGGCAGAGTGCCTTTTCGCAGACGCGCATGAGCGCCTCAAGTGCACGAACGGAGCGTGAGCAGCGCCTGGAGGAGCGTCTGACGCTCGCGAAGGAAATGACGGGGAGCGTAGATCCGTTGGATTTCATAGTTCGCCAAGCCGTTTCTCTCGTATTCTCTCGTATGGTCTGGCGAACCAAAGGACCAAGAAGACAACTAGTTTCATGCGAGCTGTATTTGACCATGGTAATATGAGCGCTGCCGCATTTGGCCGGAAGCTGACTGGCCGCTTCTGGCGCAAAACGATAACGGATGTTTAACCTGGTCTGGTTCAAGCACCGTTGTCGGGTTCAAATCGCGTGACCACGCCAATGGTACTCCAGTATGGCGCTTCGGAACCTCCAGGTTGCGGGGCCTTGTGATCGCAAGTAAACAGTCGCGGAATTTGGTCACACGAAATGGCCAATCACCGGTTTCGAACGTCCGCAATTCGTGGCGTGAACGATATATTGCACACCTACGGGACCTTACTGACCGATGCCGGCCTGCTCGCCTGTAGGCTGGCGAGGAGCGGCCTGGGGAGTCTCTGGGCCGGCGTCGGTCACCGCTGGCTACGCTGTTGCCTGCGGAAGCTGACAGTCATTGTGATGAGGGCAATTTGCCCACCATCGTCGTCAAACTGCGCGGCGCCGTGAATGACCTACTGCATTCCGCGGAGGGAATTCACGTCGGCGCAGAACTCGGCGTAGGGCTTGCTCATTGCCGCGTCATTGCATTCGCGCAAGATCATTTCGCGCATGGCCTTAGGCTTGTCCATGAAGACCGCCTCCCGGCCTGGTCGGGCGGAGCCGGCGACTTTTTCTGTTCGCCGAAATCGTCAAGCACGCCCCTGCTGGGGCGAAGCTTTCTAAAGCACGTCCGACCACATATTTTAGGAGGGCGCCACCAACGCTCTACCAATCACGGTTCGGAACACTGCCGAAATAACCGTTAGTCGGCGCTAATGTTTCGGTCTGGACTCGCTACCGCTTTGGAAGCATTCTGCACTCGGGGGAGAGGGCGTGGGCAAAGTCCAGCGTCATCAAGGTGCGGATCAGGCCGACCGCTGGCGCAAGAACGCAAAGGGGCGGTGGATGTGGCGACGGCAATATCTGCCGGCGCTGGTGATGGTTCCCTGACCGGTTTTCAAAGTGAACCCAAGCTCTCGACAAGCTCGTCGGGCTCATCCCAGCTGGCTGGCTGAGTGGCACCCGCACGGCCGGCGCGGGGAGCTGCGATATCAAGGGCAACATTTCCACCAGTACCGACGAGCGATTTATCACGTTCCAGGGCAGGAGCATTACTGCCAGACGACGATCAGTTTCAGTACAGCGAGCGCTGGTTGTGCAGCGAGGCTAGGCATGGGCCGCCGGCTGGCGCAAAGCAAGGCGGTAGCGCGGTAGCCACCACCATGTGCAGGCCCACCAGCCCGTCATCATGGTCCGAACCTGATCGCACCCGCCGACCTTGGTCTCAATGTCGTTGATTGGCACTGCCACGCGGCTTTCCTTCATTCGCATGGTTCGCAGACATTAGCATTATCGCATACTCTCATCATCCGGCGTCGTCACCCTCACAAAGCAGCGCCGGTAAGGCTCGGCGCCCTTCTTGTTTGTCCCATGTGCCAAAGGAGGTCGCCGGGCCTGCCGTTGCTCATCTTTGCGGGTTGCTCCTGATGGCTCCGCTTGGCGCCGTGGCCCTGCGTCTTCCTTCAGGTAAGGCCGGCGAGGCGCTTGTCAGACGGCCTGGCATGTAGGATTATGGTCCTCGTCGCGGCGACGCCCTCAATGGAGAGCGCCAATGGCCAGAACAAACCTTCCGAACAGCTTTCCCGGGCTGAAATCGAGCGCTTCCTGGCGGCAGCCGAAGCGCTGCACAAGAGCATCGCCGGGCCGCTCCTGGCGTACCACAGGGAGCACTGCCAAGCTCTACCTGAGGCCCATGGACCCCTGTTGAAGTCGATTGAGACGGTCACCGGCCAGAAGGCGCAGTTCATCCGCTGGAACGGGACAGGACCGGCACAACCCCGGAGAAGCCTCCGGGCTGGTTGTCCTCGCGCAACTCTCGCGCCGCATCACCTCTAAGAGCAGTTCGAAGACGCTTTCGATTTCGCCGTTGATTTGGTCGGCAGGGATGCCAGGCTTCTCGGCCGCCGTCGTCAATTGGTCTGCTAAGTCGCTGGCAGCGATCGGATCGCCTCGCGTCACAATCGCGGCGCGGAGGGGTTTTATTAGCTCCCCCTCATCTTGACGCCGGTGCCGGCTGCTCCAAAGTCTTGGGCATGGCTCGGGGAAGTATCAAAGTTGGCGACGAGGTCGCAGTCACGGCGATTGTGCGCGGCCGGGTGACGCCCGATCGCATAAGCGTCACGATCCCCTCCTACGACTTCCCGCATTCTGTTGTCGATTCGGCTTCGAAGGCTGTGATTGGCCAGCATATGGAATTGATCGGCCCTATACACGCATCGACGGGAACAAGGTAACCGTCAGCCTCCGGCCATTGGTGACTGTCGAGGCCGAGCACGTGCGCCTGGTCGAAAGCCACGTGGCGCTTCCGCGAGCGCGAAAAAGGCCGCTCGTTGACAAAGTTTAACTTGCCTGCCCCCCAAGGAACGGCCAGTGAAACTTTCCCCATCACATCGGCTCTGGTCGCCTCCCGCTAGCTGCCGGCGCGTTGCGATATCGGCGCAGTAGACGGGTCGGCATTTTCCGAACTTTCCGCCATGTCGTCGCGATGACGTTGGCGAAGGCGCTTCAGCAAATCGCGTGAGGCTTGAATCGCCCTGCGCGATTGATCCATTTCTGGCGAAACGTGGCGCGTTCCTCCATGGACTTCTGCCACTTCAGCAAGGTAGCCGTAGTCGCAGTGGCCGCTTGAGCGATATCTATGGGCGTTGCAACCATCGCATCCTCCCAAAAAAGGCAATGGTAAACGCAATCTTTATAGGCCCGCCGAAACCCTTTCTTCAATCAAAAACGAACATACGGCACATGGCAAAATGGCTATTCGTCGGGCCGCTCGACGGCGGCTTCGTCGACCTCGGCCTCCATCTCGTCGTTGACGGTTTTGGTCTTGCCAAAACCGTCCATCGCCACACCGTCAAAGCCCTGCAGCCATGCTTCCGCATATTCCTGCCAGTAATGGCACCTCACGCTCCTTGCCATCCTTGCGCGACTGCGCACCGTACATCCATGCATAGGTGACGCGCTCCTGGTCCTTTTTAGCTACGGCCATTTCCGTTCTTCTCCCGGAAATCCAGCAGCCTTGCGTGCCGCAGCTTCTCTTCGCCTTTGAGGGTCTCGACCCAGCCAACCAGTCCGGGCTTCAGCCACTCGGCCTTTTCCTTTTTATGTCCCTTCGGGACCGGGCCGCCAACCTTGCCCTGGACACGATCCCAAAGCGCTTGCCGCTCAGCGGCATTGAAGTTGACGAGTGCGCCGCCTTTGTAGAGGCCCTTTTCAGCCATGATCACCTGGGTAGCTTTGCCGCGCTCGCGCTGTGCACCGATGATTTGCATTTCCTTTTCCTCAAAGCACTTGATCTTGCGCCAAGCGCTCGTTTGCCGCTGCGATATGGACTGCCCCTTGAGCTTCGAGACCATGCCTTCTAGCCCGTCTCGTCGACCAGGTGGCAAACGGCGTCACCAGTGCGGCATCGCTCCTCTGAATTGAATGCGCCCGCCGGCAGGGATCATTTCGTGCAGGATCTCGCCGCGATCTTCGGTCGGCATCCCGCGCAGGTCATGATGCGTGGAACCCTGCCGGTTGCTGACCGTTCTCCGTCAATGGAAGCCCCGAACCAACAGAGCCAAACGATCCTCGTGGTTGACGGCGACGTCATCGCCCGATGCGTCATCGCGGACTATCTCCGCCACTGTGGCTACAGGGTGATTGAGGCCCATTTCGCACGTGAGGCGCAACAAGCGTTGAACTATGCGGAGTTCGGTGTGGACACCGTCTTGTGTGACGTTGACCTGCCGGGCAACATGGACGGGTTCCAACTGTCGAAGTGGGTTCGCGAGAACAAGCCCGAGGTCAAAATAGTGCTTTCTGCCGCAGTAGAACGAACTGCGATCGCGGCGGGCGACCGTTGTCAGGAAGGCCCGCACCTTGCGAAGCCGTATGAGCCGGCCAACGTAGTGGACCATATCAGGCGACTGCAGCGTGTTTGGAGCTTACGATCCAGGAACCCTGGTGCAAAGCGCAATTGATCTCTGTCCAGACGCCGAGAGGCTCGTCTGCATACCAATGGTGATTTAGCCCTGCGAACTGGACGCCGCTCAAAGGAAGAACGGCGTATAAGCCGCAGTCCTGCGTGCGGCCGCAACAGTGGACGGTTGTCGCGCGCAGGACGGAGGAAATTCGCCTTCCTGCCGCGGGCGGTGAACGGGATACCGTAGGAGCGTCAGCATAGCGCCGGCCACAGAACGGGACGCGGCACCGACTGTCCCGTCCGGTAGTCCGCATGTTTTGTCGAAGCCGACCGGCTGAGATCGTGCGCATTTTGGTTCTCGACGGCACGGCCGCTGATCGGCGATGATGCGAGGACCGAGTTGCCCGGAAGAAATCGATCTGGTCTTGCACCTTTTTTGCTTCCTCATTCGCGGGGCAGCTTGTGATTTTCCAGCCTGACAGACCCTCCCCTGTCTATAAGAAATTTCCCGACGCATGAGCGCACGTCGAACACAGTGCGGGGCTCCAATGCTCACCGGCAGCGCGAGAATGGTAACCACCTACCTTGAGGGGAGCGCCACGTGCGTAATCAACGATGCAGGCGCTGCCAACCTCGGCATCCCCGGGAATAGCAGGCTTATAAATAAATATATCGTTGATCAACGCTATCGGCGCAGCCGCCGGGAGATGGACAGACCGCGTTCCAGCTAGGGCGATCGATGTTCCAGGCTAAAGGCATTGGCATGCCCGAATTAGAAAAAAGACCTGAATCCCGTAAAGCAGCAACAAAATGCCGAAAGCTATCCAGAAGCCGGGTCGCGTAAGCAATGCCAGATCTTTTCTTAGCTGCTCCATTCACATCAACTAACACGGCCAAGCGTCGTTCCCGTCCGCTGGGGACAAATTTCAACTAAGCTAATAGGCTTCGTCGCATAATGGCCGCGCCACTGCGGATCGAGACACCTCAGCGCCCCGCATGAGCACGCGCAACTCGATCGGAGGCGCAAGGAGAAAGTTCGGAACGGTTCCAAGAACCCCAAGCAAATTGAGCGCCGCAGCGGACGATAAGGTTCACGCATATCCCGGCGAACATCCGCACAGCAATGGTCAACATCAACGGCAGAAGGGCGTCCGAAAAGAAACGCCTATCTGCGTCACCGCCTCATCGAGAGTCACCGCTGCGGCATCTTGAATAAAGGTCGGCGATCCGAAGAGCATGCATTGCGCAAGATTTTCCAAATGACCTGATGCCGAGACCGGCCCAACGTCCACCCTAGCCTCCAGCCGGTCATTGCATGAGACTTCGACAGGCTGTTCACAATTATCGTCCGCTCTCTCATTCCGGGAATGGATGCTATTGAGGGAACTCGCCGTCGAACACTGTGCTGCGGTAAACCTCATCGCTGATGATCCATAGATTGTGCCGCTCGGCAAATGTGGCAATTGTTTCCAGATCGTCCCTGCCGAACTCATATCCGCCGAAATTGTTTGGGGAATTCAGCAAGATCGCCCGCGTTCGATCTCCTACCGCTGCACTGAGAATGTACTCGGATATTTTCTGTCGTGCATTTTGCAGCGATTGTTTGACGGGTCGGACCACTGCTCCACCGGCGCGTATTGCCGCTTCGTATGTAGATACCAAGGCTCAAGGCAAAGCACCTCGTCGCCAGCTCCGGCAACGGAAGCTTAGTGTGATTGGGCGGCCAGGCGGCCGGTCCCCAATTCGTTCGAATGATGCGCTTGCCTCGCCAAGGTCGCATGGTGAGTCAGCCGGCAAACCAAAACACTCAACCGCCGGTTAGGCCCGGCCGCCTGATGCGCCCCACAAGAGGCTGTGCCGGGCCGTTCGTCGGGGCTTCTGCACCTGAGCGTTAATGTGCCCAGGCAACACACCATTGACGCCAAGACGATGGCAAGAAGGGGAGTCGCGCAGTCCTCAAGAATAAGTCAGCAGGCACCTAGACCGATGTAGGGCCTTCCAATCGCAGCTCTCGGCTCCTCGCGACGCCGGCGCCCTGGCATCGTTTGATTGAACGAAGACGCTGAGTTGAGCTCTCGATACAAAAGCATCTCAGTCCTCGTGCCTCAATGGTTCCGGGCATGCGGCTGCAGGGGATGAAGTCATGAAGTTCAGGGATTTGATCAGACGCGCCGAGGACAATGTGGAGAGGTCGTTCGACGATCTCGAAGCTGACTTGGCTAACGCTGTCGACCAGTGCCTCGATTTGGAGGATGGGGCCGACGTGCCAAACATGGCAGGCGACAACAACGAACAGGATGACAGCGTACGGAGTGAGGGCGGTGCCGGCGACGACGATGATAGCTCGCCGATACCAGCGCATCGGCTGACCTCACACACGCAGAGCCGAATTGCTGCCGTGAGCTCGTTCAACGGCTTGTTCCATGATGCCAAGCTCCATTTCGAGGAGATCAACGCAAAAATCTCCGAAATTACGGGCACATGTCAACTGACGTTCGAGTTTTTTCACATCCTTCACGCGGACATTCTCCGTGCGAACGAACTGGAGCTGGCGAATCAAAATCTGATCGCAGATCAAAGGAACTTGTCGGAAACACTCAATGACCTGAACAGACGGTACTGTGAGCGTCAAGGCACCATCGAGACATTGCAGCAGCGCCAGGCAAGCCTTGTTCAGGAGTGTGAAGTGCTCCGTGGCGCGTTGGCCGCGGCAAGGCTGGAGCTGGTCGAAGCGGCGAACACCACCACAAAGAACGAAGCGGAATTTGGCGACCTCACGAACATGCTTGCCGCCGCAAATGTCGAGGCCGACAGGCGCTCCCGAGAGAACAAACAGCTGCGTGAAAAGAATGTGAGCCTGTCTATTGACCTGGAAAAGGCCATGAAGCGGGAGGAAGAGGCACGGCATAGGCTGGATGCCTTCTCCACGATCCATGCCAACGAAGCTGCGCGAAATTCCGAAATGCTGAGTGCGCTCGGCAAGAGCGAAAAAGAGGCAATCAAATTGCACACCTCACTCGAGGTTGCGCAGGCGAAGCTATGGGAGGTGACCGAAGCAGCCAGGATTATGCAGGCGGACATGGATGGCGAGCTTAAACGCTGCCAGGCTGAGAACCGAGGATTGCGCTCAGAAATTCAAAGTCTCCAATCGCGCTTCGAACTCGCCTCAAACGCAAACAACGAGGCCGCGGCCGAGATCGCCAGGCTCCAGCTACAATGGAGCGACGCCCTGGCCGAAAAACAGGTGACCGACGAAAGGTTGGCCGCACTCACCGAGGAGGCCGAAACCAACAAGGTGAACCTTTCGAAGATCGCCGCAGATTTTGCACAGCTGTCCATGCAGCAGGCGTCCGATCAGATTGAACTCGATGTGAGACGGCAGGAATGCGAGGACCTGCGGGTCGAAATTGCCTCGGTCAATGCTCGGGTCAGGGAATTGCTGCCCTACAAGAGGTCGCATGGAAGCGCGAACGCCTTGCCGCATACATCTGACGTGGCAAATGTAGCGGTGACTGCAGACCGAACGGTGCATGCCGCACGCCGTGTCCGCCGCAGGGCCCTCGCCGCGTCGTAGGAGCAAAGAACCTCTCCTCGTGAGGCAATTGCTCATCTCGATGATCGTGGAACGGTATGCGCTGTTTGTTGCGCAAAAGATGACAGGACACTAACGCTGTTGTCGGGGCAGGACTTGGTGAGGCGGCCAGGAAAATCCTGTTGGGGCATCCTTGTAGCCGGGACAATGTCCCAGACGAGCCTCGCGCGTCGGCCGCAGGCGTCACCCCTGTGGCATCACGTCGCCTACCCTAATATGTCAGCAAGCACGCCTGCCGTGTTCCCGCGGTCGACCGCTCACAGCCGCCATGTCATTCCCGGAAAGCCCTCGACATCTGGTCGGTAAGCGGCTTCAGCAGATAAGACCAGACGCTGTGTTCGTCCGTACTTATGTGAACCTCCGCTGGCATACCGGGTTTGAGCACTTTGGCATCGGTCAGACAGGTGGACTTGTCTTCGACATTGATGCGCGCCGAGAAATAAGAAAGCTGGCGCTGTTGATCTTTTATCAGGTCCGCCGAGATGCGCTTGACAGACCCTTGGCAGGCAGGCGTAGTGCCGGCGTCGAAAGCCGGAAACCGGATCGAGACCCGCTGACCTGGACGAACGTCATCTATGCGCGACGGCGCAATCAGCGCGTCGACGACAAGGTTGCCGGTGTCAGGGACAATCATCATGAGAACCTCGCCCGCGGCAATCACGCCGCCGATCGTGTGAATGGAAGATTCCTGTACCGTTCCCGATTGCGGAGCGCGGATGGTGGTTTTGGCCAGTTCGTCCTGTGCCACAACCTTGCGCTCGCTGAGTTCGGTTTGCTTGGCTTCCGTTTCACGAAGTTCGCTCGTCACGTCACTACGCCTTTGTTCATCGAGCTGAAGAATCTGCAATTCGGTCTCGCTGATCCGGGCCTGCGCCTCGGCAACTGCCGCCGCGAGGCGCCCTGATTCTCCGTGCGCCCGGGTGGCATCCAGTCTGATGTTGCTAAGTCGCTCTTTGGACACCAGTTTCTTTGTAAAAAGCGCCTGTACATCGACAAGATCGCCATCCAGCAGGACCACGGATTGTTCTTCCGCGGTCTGTTGCGCCTTGAGGCCCTCAACTTGGCGTTCGAGTTGCTTTGAGCGGCTTTGCAACTGTGCCTTCTGCCCGTTGAGGGCCGTAGCGCGGCTGTCGAACAGCGTGCGCTCACCGTCCACCAGCGCAGCCAGCTCCGGCTCGCCCATTCGCGCTTGAAGGCTGAACGGAAGCTGCATCTCCGACAGGCCTTGCCGCTCTGCCTCCAGCCGCACAAGCCGAACCGTTGCCCGATCAAGATCCTTGCTAATTATCTGCAGATTGGCCCGTGTCAGCGTGTCGTCCAATCGTGCCATCACATCGCCGGCCCGTACATGATCCCCATCTTGCGCGAAGATGCCCCCTATCGTGCCGCCCGTCAGATGCTGGACCTTCTTTATGTTGCTCTCGATCACCACGGTCGCCGGCGCAATTACCGCGCCAGCAATCTTGGTCAGTCCGAGCCAGAGCCCGCCGCCGGCAAGCAACATAACCGTGACCGCCGCACCCAGGATCAGGTTGGCCCCGATTCCATCGCGCGTGCCCGAAATCATCGCGTTGCGCCGGCTCCCATTGCCGATCGGGGCCGATGGAGCCATCGTCGCCTCAGACAAAAAAATATTCCTCATGCGTGACCGCTCACCCCTTTGTGCATCGCGACGGCCGCTGCCGGGCGTTCAACAGGCGCAGCAAAGGGGCGGATGACGTTGGCCAGGACCTCCTCGCGTGAGCCGAAGGCGTGAAGCATCCCATTGGACATTACGAGTACCCTGTCGATGTTGGTAAGGGCAGAAGGACGGTGCGCAACTACGATGACGATGCCTCCACGTCTGCGCACTGCCAGGATCGCGCCGGCCAAGGCGGTATCGCCATCGACGTCCAGATTTGAATTCGGCTCGTCCAGAACGACGAGAAACGGATCGCCGTAAAGTGCCCTGGCAAGCCCTACGAGTTGCCGCTGTCCAGCCGACAAGGCTGTTCCTCCCTCGCCCATGCGTGTTTGAAAACCGTTCGGCAATCGCAGGATCATTTTGTCGACGCCCGCTGCCTTGGCAGCAGCAAGCACGCCCTTGGCGTCGCCCTTCCCGCCAAATCGCGAAATGTTATCGGCAACCGTTCCATCAAACAGTTCGACGTCCTGGGGCAGGTAGCCAATATGTGCGCCAAGGTGTTCTTGGTCCCATTGGTCAAGCGAGGCGTCGTCCAGCCTCACCGTGCCGCGAAGTGGCTGCCAGACGCCCACCAGCGCGCGCACAAGCGTGCTTTTGCCAGAACCGCTCGGGCCGACAACGGCCATTCCCGTCCCTGCGGCCAGGCGGAAGCTGACATTGGCTACCGTCGGTTTTTGCTGGCCCGGTGGCGCTATAGTCAGGTCCTCGACCGCAAGCTCCGCTTGGGGGCGCGGAAGTTCCATATGTTCGTCCCGGTCAGGAAAAGCGGCCAGGGCCGTTGCCAGTTGCGAATAGCTTTGCCGGAACGCGGCGAAGCCTCGCCAGTTCGCGATAGCGGCGTCAACAGGAGCCAATGAGCGGCCCAGCAAGATGGAGGATGCGATGATCACGCCTGGCGAGGCTTCGCCTCCTATCACCAGGTAGGCACCCAGTCCAAGAACGCAGGACTGCAAGGCCAAACGCAGTGCCCTAGAGAGTGCCCCGGTGGCGCCGACGACGTCGGAAAGCCTCTCTTGGTGCCGCAGATATGCGTTATTGATCTCGCCCCAGCGGTGGGCAAGCCGTGCGGAAAGGCCCATCGCGCGTACGACTTCCGCGTTGCGGCGTCCGGATTCGGCGAGATTGCGTTGCGACACCAGCGTCTCGGACGCGCGTGTCACCGATGTGCGGCCAAGAACTTCCGCCATGACCGTGAGCAGCACGACAATGATCGCACCGCTTGTGGACAACAGACCGAGCGCAGGATGCAGGAAATAGATGATCAGCAGGTAAAATGGAATCCACGGAGCGTCGAATATAACAGTCGGCCCCATTCCGGAAAGGAAGCCGCGTAACTGATCGAGATCACGGAGGGGCTGTATCCGGTTCGCATCCTGCCCGCCAATGAGCGGCAAGGACAGTGAGAGGCCGAACACCCTCTGCTTCAAATTCCTATGGACACGATTGCCCACTCGAACCAGCAGGCGCAGCCGCACGAAATCCAGCAGCCCGTAGACAGCGTAAAGACCCAGCATTCCGATCGTGAACCCGACAAGCGTCGGAACGCTCTGCGAAGGTAAAACGCGATCGTAAATTTGCAGCATATAGACCGAGCCGGTCAGGGCGAGAAGGTTTATGACTGCCGAGAAGACGCCGACGCCTACCAGGCCAGGCACGGTCCCAAGCATTGCGCCTCGCAGATCCGACGAACTCCTTCCACCAGGGTTCATGGGTTTCGACCTCCCGTGAGAGATCGTTGCGCAAGCTCAATGGCCCCACTGGGCACGGACAATCTCTTGCTGTTCAGGAGCGTATCCCCTTAGCCTTCTAATATTACGCCCCACTAACATGATTGGACTTTAGTCAAAATGTAGCAAAATCGTGGCGCTGACCCGAGAAACCCGGAACCCACATATTAAATCGGGGGAAAACTGCCGTTCCACCGTATTTAGACGGGCTTCATGCCGGGCGAGCCACCCAAGAAAACCGCTGCCTGCCGTTTTCGGGGCTTTCTCGGGATTTAGCGCTTCCTCGCAACAACCAGGAAGTGTTGCGCCAGCTGGCCAGGAACGCGAAGCCTTCTGCAGGCCTTCTCGACAGGCTGCATCATCATTTCACAGAACCCTGGCAACAGGTTTCCCGGCCGAGGCAGGTAACCGTACGGTATCGTCTGCTCGACGGTGAATCCCGAGGCAGTCAGGAGGGCCTTGAACCTCGCTGCGCTCAGCGTGTTGCGAATGGTGCGTCGAGACACTCGATTGAGCAGCCGGCACGCCAGGCCGACGGGCGACGTCGCATTCATGTGAACGTTGCACACAAGCCGCCCGCCATCTTTAAGGTGCTCATTGATCGCTTTCAGTGCATGCCATTTCAGTTCATCCTCTGCGTTCAGGAAAAAACGAAATGCGGTTACCACATCGAACGTCATACCCAACTGCTCCCTTGTCACGTCGACGTGACGCAAACTCACATTGGGCGGTACTTGAGCGCTGTCGAGCATAGTTCTGGAAACGTCGGCGCCAACCACCTCGCTGAAGAGGCCGGCGGCTACCTCGGCGATGCGGCCTGTTCCGCATGCGAAATCAAGGCAGTTTCGGCTCGCTCCGCTCAAGGGGCGAAGAACGTCGAGGATCAGCGGCTTTTCGATGTTCTCCCAAAGCGCGCCATAATAGCCGGAACTGTGCGTTTTGTTGTAATGTAGGCCGTAGCCGGGCGCGCAATGGCTGGTCCTGTAGCCGTCCGACACGAAGCCGCCCTGCGCATTGCTCTCCTTGCTAGACGTAAATTCCTGCCAATTTCCGGACTCACCGGCGCGCGACCTGGACCGCACAATTCGCGCTGACGGCATATGGAAAGCATAACTTGACGACTGCGTCACCTGATCCGCGTTCGTTGAGGGTGTCAGGGTCGCTCCCTGGTTGAAAATGCGCCTCACCTTGGATCTCCGTTCAGTTGGGTTCGCCCCCCCGATAGAACAGTAAGCTCCGCACGGACTGCGGCTGACGCCCTATTGGACTGCCACACTTTGCAGTTCACTGCTGAATCTGGCTTCGACAGTATCCCCCGGCAGCACAATCGCATCTTCGTCAACCAACAGCTTGCGCCATTCATTGCCGATCTTGCGTACGATGGTCACCTGGGCCCGTACCGTTTCGCCGGCAATCGGCAATGGCTGTGTGGATGCTCCGGTCGGCTGCAGCTTCTCGCTGGCGGCATGGAGCCTGGCGGTGACATCCGCCAGCCGGGCGTTGGTGTCCTTCAGATCCGTCAGCAGGCCAATCCTCCTTTGATTGTCGTTGCGTTCGTGCTGTCTGACAAAGTCCTCCTGCTGGCGCCGCGCCCTCATCAGTTCGACCGAGGTTTGAAGCGCGCCGCTTGAAGATAAAAGCAACGCGCGCCTGACATCCGCGAGCCGGGTGTTGGTCAGATTGCCTGCATCGAATGCCTTCGTCACTCGCGCCAAATCTTGCTCATCCGCCTTCACGCTCTCGCCCTCGACTCGTTCGCGTTTCTGCAAAACGCCAATTTGCTCGGCAGCGTCCGTCCGGCCCTTCTCCAGAAAATCCTGCTCTTGCCGGAAATCACTCAGCGCAACCTTCAGCGCCTCTGCTTCAGCCTGTGCCATCGCGGCTACAACGCTCGGCGAAAGAGGTGATCCCTGTGGTGTCTTCTTGTCGAAATCCGCCTGGCCCTGAAGCTCGGCGCGAATGCGGGCAGCGTGAAGGTATTCTTTCGTGTAATCTCCCCAGAGCATTTCGTAATCGCGCTTGAGATCGACCGGATCAGGCCCGGCCTGGCCCGCCCGTGATCGCAAGAAACTGAAGCCGCCGGAAACGGCCAGCGCCTGCCGTACAGTCATGAGCGGACGGTAGGCCTGTTGTCCCGGGGTGAGCACATCGCCCGTTACATAGATCGGGCGATAGTCCGCTATGATCGCTGTGACATCGTCGGGCTCGACAGTAACTGTCTGCTCCCGCCCATCAGTCAGACGCACGTGAAAAATCTTGCTTGGCAAGACCTCTTGCATGCGCCTTTGCAGTTGGGACGCCGTCAGGCCTGCGACCATGATCATTCCAGCCTCCGGAAGGGCGATATTGCCATCCATCTGGACTACGGCGCGCTGCGTCCGATCAGGGATCGGCGCTATTCCTATCTCGACCGTATCGCCAGGTGAGAGTTGATAGGGCTCGACCTCGCCTGCGCAAGCCATCGAGGTTAGCGACATCATCACGACTGCGCCAAGAACGTATCGTCTACTGAAGGTCATTTGCGACAATCTCCTTCCGGTCAAACACCGGCTTCAAAGGCCATTCAACACGACTAACGAAATCGTATACCGGGCCACCGGGCACGCCCCAGTTGCTGGACCAGACCACCTGGGAGCCGTCCGGAGAGGGAGAGGCATGCGTCTCGCTCCAGTAGTCGAAGGGCGCGTTGTGCGTGTCTGCGACACGGCGGACCTCTCCACTGCCGTCTAGACGCAGAGCAATGACTTGCTGAGCGTAAGGCGCCCAATCCGGGTGCTGCGATAGTTCGGCTGGCGTGCCGCCATAACTCAGAAACACCCAGCCGGGCCTGCCGAGCGACCTGAGTGACGCATGCATGGCCTCGCCATATTTCATCAGCGAGGTAGCCTTGCCATCAGCCAAGCGGCGCTTGATCACCTGATATTTGTCAGGATCCGATTTGCTGATCCCGACATAGATTTCGCTTCCGTCGGAATCGACCGTCATGTCGCCATGGCCCGGTCGATGGTGCTCCATCCACTTCTGGCGCAATATGCCGTCGATGGAGAAGACGAAACTCGCTTCGATTCCGTCCGGTAATTGCTGGGAACACACTATGTTGATTCCGAGTGGTGAGATCGAGCAGGAGCCGGTCGTTCCCGGGAATTCGGCAAGATCGATATCCGGGAATTTCCGCCGTTGCTTGAGATCGTAGCCAAAAACCACCGCTCGGCCGTCATTGTTCGTTGCACGCACCGCAATCCGGCTGCCGTCGCGGCTCGGATTGCCTTTGTTGGGTCCAAATTTGAGGTTGGAGTACGCTCCGGAGGCGAACACGACGTCCTCATGATCGGTACGTGGGGCCCATGTCGCAATCTGCCGGCCCCCGACACAGATCATCAACTCGGGATCAGTGGGATGCCATTCGCATTCGGTCGCGCGGTTGCGGTGGAACAAAGGCAAGTAGGTTTGTCCGTCGAGAAAGCACAGGCCACCGCAGCCATTGGCGATCAGGAGCAGGCTCTGGTCGGCATTCCAAGCCTGTGCGCTTGAGTAACGGTGGGTGCAGTACTTCTTCCCGCATACACCCGCCCGGCCGAGAACGCCCGGTCTGGTGATCCGTGCGAAAACCATGCGAGACCAAGGATCCCTTGTTTGGCGCACATGGCCCGGCAGGTTGTCCACAACCGCGGTGGCCGCCGCCTCCGCTGCCTTGCTTTGACGGCCACCGGCAACGTAGATGTTGGGAGATATGGCACCGGCAGCCAGCAACAGCGCCAACGCATGACGGCCGCCCAGGGTCATGTCATGTAACCCACTTCGCGCCGTACCCGGCCTTCACTAAGGCGCTCGCGCCACCACGTGATTGTTCGCTCCAGCCCATCGCGCAGGCTGGTCTGTGTCCGCCATCCAGTCTCGCGTTCAAAGCGCGAGGAGTCGGCGAGCAAGGCGCGAACTTCGGAATTTTGCGGCCTCAGGCGCCTTTCATCACGACGGACCGGCTTTTTGCAATCGGTCAACTCAAGAACAATGGCCAATACGTCCGAGACGGTCGCAGCGCGTTGGCTGCCAGCGTTGTAGGCGTGGCCGAACTCGAGCTGGGCGAGACCTGCGGTCAGGAACGCTGTCGCGGTGTCTTCGACATAGGTCAGGTCGCGGATCGGGCTGGTATCGCCGACCATGATCGCAGGACATTTCGGGTCGAGGACTTGCCGGATAATGGTCGGCACGATGGCGCGCTCACTCTGGCGCGGGCCATACGTGTTGAAGGGTCGCATGATGACCACAGGGACATCGAACGACCTGGCGTAAGACTCCGCCATCATGTCAGCGCCGATTTTGGATGCCGAATATGGTGACTGTCCCTGCAGGGGGTGTGTTTCGACGATCGGCATGGTTTGGGCAGTTCCGTAGACCTCGCTCGTGGAGGTATGGATCACCCGCTCCGTCTCCCATAGGCGCGCCGCTTCGAGGACGTTCACCGTGCCTAGGATGTTGGTTTCCACATAGGACTGGGCAGCGGCGTAGGAATATGGAATCGCAATAAGCGCCGCCAGATGAAAAACCGCGACTTGGCCGCGCATGATCCGGTTAAGGAACGCACTGTCGCGGACGTCACCACGGACGAGCCTCAACTGGCTGCGGATGGTGTCCGGCAGATCGTCTAGCCATCCATGGCTGTCGAAGGAATTGTAAAGGGCAAGGGCTGTGACATCTGCCCCGTTGCGAACAAGCGCCTCCGTGACATGCGAACCGATGAATCCGTCCGCGCCGGTCACCAGGACTTTCTTTCCATTGTAGCTCATCACTGCGCATTCCCTTGGCTGTTTGGAACGCTTCCCTTGGATATTCAAACGTCGATCGGCGGTACCGGAACCCAACCGACCACTGCCAGCACTCCCCGCACCATCCACGCGAGGTCGGAGACGATGGTGCGTCGCGGATAATATGAGAGGTCCAGTGTTGCCTTGGCGGGGAACATGACTTCCCGGTAGAACACGATCGGATCTACGGATTGGGGGAAGTAATGCGCTTCGTGCCGAAAAACGACCTGGGCTGGTCCCAGCAGGCCTGGCTTGTATTGCAGCACGGCCCTAAGCTCGCCCCGGAAACAATCGGCGAAAGCCAGGCTCTCGGGCCGTGGGCCGACGATCGCCATTTCGCCTTTGAGGACATTCCACAGCTGCGGTAGTTCGTCCAGCTTCGTCGCTGCGAGAAAGCGGCCAACGGTGGTCATGCGTGTATCGCCCACGACCGTCAGCGCAAGGCCTTGAGAGCCGCAGTTCACACCGAATTTGCGAAATTTGTACATGCGGAAGGTTCGGCCGCCGGCCCCGATGCGGGTCTGAGCGAACAAGATCGAGCCACCGCCCTCGAGCAGAAGCGCTCCGGCGATCAGCAGCATCAATGGCGCCAATGCGACGGTAGCGATGCCCGCCACCGCAAGATCGATTGCGCGTCTCGCAAAGCCGTGATCAGGATTCGGAACGAACATCCGGTGAAAGGCAGGGTCTAACGCATTCATGCAGCAGTTCCTCTTTGGGCGCCTGCTTTGAGCGCGCCTGTTTTGAGCGCGGCTGCCAGGGCAGCCACGACTGATTCGGCGGCGGCGGAAGTGATCTGGGGGTGCAGCGGAATTGTGAGCTCTCGCTCAGCGAAATCCTCTGTTCGGGGCAAACTCACGCCGGGAAAGCGCTCGCGGTAGAACGTCATTTGGTGCACCGGCGGGTAGTGGATGGTGGTCTGTATGCCCTGTGTCCGCAGCTCGTCGATGACATCCTGCCGGCTCACGTAGCGCGGCAGGACGATCGGCATGATGTGGTAAGCCGACGTCCGGGGTTCGCTAAATGGAATGACAATGGCTGGGCAACGGTCCGCGATCAGGCGTCGGTACAAGACAGCTATGATACGCCTGATTTCGTTCCACTCTTGCAGGTTCTGCAACTGAACCAGCCCTATTGCCGCTCGCATCTCGTCCATTCGGTAGTTGAACCCGAGCATCGTGACATCATATTGCGGCGTACGACTGTTCAGCCGCTGATGCGTCCCCGTGGTCATTCCGTGCCCGCGGGCCAGGCGAACCCTGTCGAGCAGATCGGGGTCACGTGCAATCACGGCGCCCCCTTCGGCCGTTGTCATGTTCTTGTTGCCATAGAAGCTGAACGCGGCCGCGGCGCCGAAGGTCCCGACTTCCCTAAGCCCGGGCGCGTGCGCAGCGTCCTCGATGATATGCAGCCCGCGAAGCCGGGCGAACCGCTGCCATTGTTCCCGATCGGGGAGATACCCGGCGAAGTGAACGAGAATGACCGCTTTCGTGCGCGTCGTGCACCGCGCTTCGGCTTCCGCAACCGAGATCAACGGCACGTCGACGGACTCGATATCGACGAAGACCGGCGTCGCCCCTACATACAGCACCGCATTCGCCGTCGCCACGAACGTCAGCGAAGGAACCAGTACTTCGTCGCCAGGGCCGATGCCCAAAGCATGGAGGAGAAGATGGAGCGCTGCGGTGCAGGAACCAACCGCAACGCAATCTCGCGCGCCATGCATGCTGGCAAAGGCCTGTTCGAACTCTCGTACCCTGTCCCCCATCGTAAGCCAGCCGCTATCAATCACCTGCGACAGGGCTGCCTTCTCTGGCACGCCTAGGATCGGGGCGCTCACCAAGAGCATCTTGACCTCCTGAAAGCCTTGTTAGTGGCTAGACCTCTGCATCAGACTTTCATGCGGCTGCGGCGGCAGCCGCGACCTCGATTGAGGACGACTGATCTTCCCAGGCAATTGCCTGTGCATTCTGGAAGTCATCGACACGACCGATGTCGAGCCAAAGACCGTCATGCTTGTAAACATGCACGGTCGTGCCGCCCTGCATCATCTGCAGCATCAGGTCATCGAACCCAAATGGGATCCCGGACGGAATGAACCGCAGGACATCTGGGTTCATGCAGTAAATCCCCATGCTGACGAGATGGGAAAGCGTCGGCTTTTCCCGGAAGAGCTGGACGGTATTGTCGATCTCGTCGATGACCCCGAAGTCCATCTTGATATGACGGCACGCCGTGGCAATCGTAACGGGATCCCTATGCAAGCGGTGCGCGGTTACAAACCGGCTCAGGCTTAGATCTGTGAGGACATCGCCGTTCAGAACGACAAATGTTTCGTTCAGTTCATCCCTAATCAGAGAGAGAGGTCCGACGGTGCCGAGTGGCTCCATTTCCTGGGTATATTTGATCTTCAAGTTCCATTGCGATCCGTCGCCGCAGACGCTACGGATCAAATGCCCTAGATACCCTGTCGTAATATACACGTCTTCAATGCCGTTGCGCCGCAGCCACTTCAAAAGCAACTCAAGAACAGGCCGGGCCCCTATCGGCATTAATGGTTTCGGCAGGACCGATGTAAACGGTCGAAGGCGCGTACCCATCCCACCACATTGAATCACCGCTTTCATTCGATCCTCCTGATCTGCAGTTGGCTTTGTTCGGGATCGGTGTTCCATTGTCCGGCCAGGGCATACCCTCAAATCCGGCCAAACCTCGGCGGCAATCCGAACATCATATGTGAAAAGGTATGTGACAGCCGGGGCGGCTGTCGTCGTGCATTCGAATGGTAGGGATTCAAAACGTTCAAGGTATTAGATGGCCACGAGATCAACAGCCGATAGAAGCGCGATTGGGCACTGATCATGACGGCGATAAAACGAAAGCAGTTGCTTTCAAAAAAGCTGCGATCCGCCCGGGCCGGGCCGGCCTACAGGTCCAGCGACAGCGGGTGGCGACATAACAGAAATGGTCCTGAACAGCTGGCTTTGGACCCACAAATGGGGAACCGGCATCGTTTTGCGGACAGGCACCGCACGCCAGGGTTAAAAATCTATGGATGAGCTTCGCAATTTAGTATTATATTAGACGTTCTGGATGTGCGTGGATGGGACGCTGCGGACATCACTGTGATGCGTTGACCAGTGGATGGCCGCCATTTTAGGACCACCACGGATTGTCGATCATAGGCGAATGGGAGGTTCCAGCGGGTTTTCTCGTCGGGAACCGAGTAACGCGTTGGGGTAGTTGCATGGCTCGGATCGTCATTGCCGACGATCACGGCTTATATCGGCGTGGTCTCCGGCTGGCACTCATGGCTGGAATTCCAAGCGCCGAAATATTCGAAGCTTCGTGTTTCGATGCCGCGGTCAATCTTCTAGAGGAGCAGGCGTCCATCGATCTTGCGATCCTCGATCTGAACATGCCTGGGCTGTTCCATCAGGAAGTGCTCAGCGACTTTATGGCTGCCTATCCTGACACTCGCTTTGCGATCGTTTCCGGGGATGATTCCCGCTCGGAGATACTGACCGCGCTTTCGATCGGACTTCACGGGTATATCGTCAAATCGCAGAGCGACGAAGAAGTCGTGCTGGCTGTAAACGAAATCCTCGCTGGCCGGATCTATGTGCCATCTCTCCTATCTCGAACGTCTGCCGACCAGAGATCGCATGCCCCCCCACCTCCGGTACAAAATGCCAGCCGCCGGCACGAGGGCTCGGGCGACGTCGCTAGGCTGACATCTAGACAGAAGGACGTCCTCAAGCTGATGGCAGAGGGGTACTCGAATAAGGAGATTGCCCGCAATCTGGACATTGCCGAGGCGACAACGAAAATCCATGCCGCAGCCGTGCTGCGTGAGCTTGGGGTTAGAAACCGTACCGAAGCAGCTGTGTTGCTCCAAAGCTGGCTGACGAGACAGGCGAGTTGACGTATGCCCCTCGAACCGGCCCGAGTTTGCTTGCAGGAAATCGCAGCAAAGGGCCCACACCATCCGTTAATTGGCCAATTCGGCTTCGACTTGGAGGGGCTCTATTGCAATCCAAATTCCTCAATTTCTTTGCGCGATACACGCAGCGAATATCGAAGGCCATCTTCGGTTATTTCCATATTCGGGGAATGACCGACAAGCGGCGTGCTGTCCACACCGATTATCAGTGACCCGAACCCGCGGCGTACGACTTTTGAACTCTTCCGTCGGCCCGATTCCACCCAATCGAACACGAGGTCGTCACCTTCGTCCTCGGATGCAAATCGCCACTTAACTTCGACCCTGCCATTCGGGTCACCCAGCGCACCATGTTTCACCGAGTTTGTCGTCAACTCGTGAAGGATCATCGCCAAGCCTTCGGCGGCGCCGCTTGGCACAGTGAGGGAAGGTCCACTGATCGTTATGTCGCGTGTCTCCTTGAAGGGCTGCAATTCCCGGTCCACGAGCTCATGGAGCATCCCTGACAGGTTGGCGTGACGAGAAAGGATGCGATGGGTCGCCTCCAGCGTTCGAATCCAATCGATCAACATCTCCTTGTATTTGGCAACGTCATTGTCGGGAATATCGATCATGTTGACCAGAGCTCTGATCACTGGAAACACATTGCTGAACCGATGGCGCTCTTCGCGCATTATGCGCTCGCGTCTCTTTACGGCGGCGCGAAGCAAAGTTGTTTGTCGACGTTCGGTCAGATCCGCCGCCACCCCGATGCGCATTTTGCGGTCGCCGTGCTCTTCCTGCCGTCCACGCAAAGCAATCCAGCGTGTGTGACCATCCACTTGCCGGACACGGATCTCGACGTCATAGTTCAATGCCGATGAAGGCTTTGCCGAGGCGGACAGCTTCGGCCAGTCGACGGGATGGATTACAGCCGAGAGTTCTTCCAAGCCGCGGACTGGGGCCGGAGGCAGACCAAGAATGTCCCAGAACTTGCTCGAGCCGGCGACTGTCCCATCGTCAATGTCTATTTGCCATGTTCCCAGGCGCCCGGCAGACACGGCGAGATCAAGCCATTCCTTCTGAGCCCGAAGGGCCTCGCGTGCCGCTTGTCGCTCGGAAATATCGTCAACCACCACGAATACGCTCTCATTTGGCGCCTCGTCCGGCCGCGACGAAGACAGGGCCAGGTGAGCCCAGAATGCCGTGCCATCCTTGCGCAAAACGCGGATATCCGTCGCAGACGCGGTCCCATTGCCCAAATCTTCCAAAAGTTTCCGCACAGTACCTCGATCGTCGGGGACAATGAGTTCCTGCAACTTGAGTTGGGCAAGTTCCTTGTGCGCGTAGCCGGTCATCTCCAAAAGCCGTCTGTTCGACTGCAGCAGTTCGCCATGGCGATTGGTATTAGCAAAGCCCAAGGCGGCAGCGTCGATGGCAGCGAGCCTCGCTTCTGCCACCCTGAGCGCACCGTGCAGATCTTGTCGCAGGCGGTGGAACACAGCTGCGATCAGGCTACCCGAACCCAGGAGGAAGACGGCCCCGGTCCAGTCTCCACCAGTGAGGTGACCGTCCAGCAGGTGTCGCATCCACAAGCCGGCGACCGCCATCAGAAGCGTTGCTGCGATGGCAACAAAACGGCCCTCAAGATACACGATGACAACGGTTATGGGGATAAACGCAACAAGCGGCAACGGCTGGCCGCCATATACCGTACTTATCGCCTCGAATGCTATCGATGCTGCAAACACCAACAGCGAAGCTAGATGAGCCAACGTAGTGCTCGACACATTCGATTTGAGCCAGCGCAGGTCCGAACCCATGCGCAAAGACTACAACTTTCGGTCTAGTCCGTCGAGACTAGGCCGAAGGGGTGGCACCTAATCCCAATGCCCGATTGCCATGACTTTGCCGGCGAATAAAATCATGTGTCAGGAGCGCTCTTCAGAAAGGTATATCCAAGAGACGCTGCGGAAAAACCATTCGCAGATTTCTCGCAGTATGTGGAAATTCAAGTTGAAGCAGCAACTTCAACCGATTTTATTTGCGTCAGTAGCAATGGGTTGGGTG
The DNA here is from genome assembly GCF_040323735.1 of Mesorhizobium sp. M0029. Classification (NCBI taxonomy): domain Bacteria; kingdom Pseudomonadati; phylum Pseudomonadota; class Alphaproteobacteria; order Hyphomicrobiales; family Phyllobacteriaceae; genus Mesorhizobium; species Mesorhizobium sp. M0029. Next base: position 548,589 of record NZ_JAMYVF010000001.1, on the reverse strand, counting down.
GAAGCGATGACACTGATTGAAACGCGAAACGATACGCTCGCAGGCAGGCAATACATTGTATTGAACGATACCCGCCACGAACGGCCGATAAGCCTTGTGGACCGACCGGACGCAAGGGTCGGCGGATCTCGACGACGCAGCCTGGAATCCATCACCGGCATGCTTGATCGTATGGGTTGCGGCTATCTCGTCCTGGACCGAGACAAGAAAGTAATAGAATGGAACGCTGCCGCTCGGGACACCCTCGCACGCCAGGGCGAAGCAACTGATACAGCCGTCGAGCTTGCCGCCGGGTTGAGGCGGCTGGTCGCGAATGTTCCGGTCCACCTCCAGCCGGGCTCACTCTCATGGGTAGTGATCCACAGCAGAGGCGACAGGCCGGTGACCATGAACGAGACGGGCGTCGTTACACCGGACGGGACAACCGTCGTCGCATTGCTGGACCGGGATAACAAATCGGCGGCCAACCCTCGCACGTTGCAAAGGATGTTCGGTTTGACCAGCGCGGAAACGCAGTTGGCGCTACGCCTCGCCCATGGCGACGCGCCCCTGGAGATCGCCCGCAGTTGGCATCTCAGTCGCACGACTATCCGCTCTCAGCTTGCCTCACTATTCGCCAAGACCGACACGAGGCGTCAGGCGGAACTAGTGGCTCTTTTGGGGCGCATTTCGGTTTTGCCATGAGAAATCGACTGCTGTCTGCATCCGCTTTGATTCAGACAGCGGCGGCCCGCATTGAGCGCGCTGTCGCGTAGATCACAAGGCCGGCGGCGCCATTTCCGATCGTTCAAGGCGCTACCGAGATAGCGCAGAACGCGGAACCTGGAAACGGGAGTGACTTGCCATGGCCGAAGCAGATTCGAAGGTCAACAAGCTGGCGGATATCGTTCACGCGCTGCAGGATGGTGCTGCGTCGAACCTTACGCACACGGGGCCGATCATCGTCACGGGCACCGCTGGGTTCATCGGATTTCATGTTGCGTCACGCCTTTTGCGGCTCGGCGCCGAGGTCATCGGCGTCGACAACTTCACGCCTTACTACGACCTGAAGCTGAAGGAGGCGCGATTTACACGGCTCTGCGCCGAGCCGAGGTTCACGCCGATGCGCTTCGACCTGGCGGACCGGTCGCTGGTGAAAGCGCTGTTCTGCGAATTCCAGCCATCGCACTTCGTGCATCTGGCCGCCCAGGCCGGGGTGCGTCATTCGCTCGTCGACCCGCATGCCTATGTGGAGTCAAACATAGTCGCATTTCTCAACGTTCTGGAGGGCTGCCGACACGCGGGCGTCAGCCATCTCGTTTATGCCTCGTCGAGCTCCGTATACGGCGCCAATCGACGCATACCCTTTTCTGAGCATCATGGTGCCAATCATCCGGTGAGCTTTTACGCCGCCACCAAGGCCGCCAACGAATGCATGGCGCATTCCTACAGCCATCTGTTCGGCTTGCCCGTAACCGGACTGCGCTTCTTCACCGTCTATGGTCCCTGGGGCAGGCCCGACATGGCAGTCTATACTTTCACCCATGCCATCGCCGAGGGCCGAACGATCGAAATCGCCAATGCCGGGCGCGTATGGCGGGATTTCACCTATATCGACGACATCGTAGAGGGGGTTGTTCGCGTGCTCGCCAAACCACCGTGTCAGGATCCCGGTTGGGACGGTCGCGCTGCCGATCCTGCCACCAGTTCGGCGCCATATAGGCTCTACAATATCGGCAATGATCGGCCGGAAGAAATCAACCATCTGATCGCGCTCATCGAGACGGCCCTTGGTCGCCGCGCCGTTCGCGTCAACGTACCTTTACCGCCAGGTGACGTCTTGGAAACCCGCGCCGACGTCAGGGACCTCCGCCGCGCCGTTGGCTTCGCACCGGCGACAACACTGGAGGACGGCGTGCAACGTTTCGTGGAATGGTATCGGGAATTCCATGCACGCCCTGTTGGACAGGTGCGACCAGCTGGCCTTCCGGCAACGGCATAGTGAGCACAACGCCGCCGTTTCCTAGGTGTGGCGGGGTCGCGGCTCGCCTTCAATCTGTCTTGGGATACGCCGGCACTGGAAGGGACCCAAGCTGCCGTCCTGTGCCGTGCCCGACCCCCAAAAGGCGCCGCGCATAGCGGGTGAGCGGCTTCTCGAACAGACGGTGGGTGATAAATGCCACGCCCAGGGTTATCGCCAAGGCCGAACCGATGAAAGCCCACGGGCCGAGCACAAAGATCAAGCCTGTACGCCAGAAAATTATGCGCATGGCGCGGATCACGAATGGATGCATGAGGTAAAGAGCGTATGACGCATCGCCAACGCCAGCGGCCCACCTCGCCGCCAGGCTGTCATGCCTCAGTTTGCCCGGCGGTGCCAGGGCAGCACTCCAAACTATTAGAGACGCCGGAATGCCATACACGACAGGGCGACCAAGGCCGGACGAGATATCGGGAAACGCCGCCGCAAGCATCAGGGCACCCAGTCCCGTTGCGGCGACACAGGCCCTGATTGGGCCGGAAGGCCGCAGGCCCGAGGCGCAAATGACCCCGATCATCGCGCCGAAAGCAAATTCGAGGATGATCGGATTGGTCCAGAAACCCCAGGGCTCTGGCAAAGGAGCCGCAAGAGCGCCCGAGAGCACCATCCCAACCAGGATCGTGAGCAGGACCGTAACTGCCCACCGCATGGGCAGCACGATCGTCGCCGTGAACAACACGTAAAACTGCATCTCATAATTGAGCGTCCAACCCAACTCGTAGACCGGCTGAACGACGCCGTCAGGGCGACTGGCCGGAACGAATAAATAGGATTCGACTACAAACCTGAAATCGACGTAGCTCTGGTTGAGAAAATTTGGGGCGGCCACCGCTACCGCAATGTAGAGCGAGGTGAGCGCCCAATATAGCGGGACAATTCGCGCGATCCGGCGGGAAATGAAGAGACGCGCGCCCCCGGGCTTTGCGAACAGCTGTCGCGACGTATGCACCATGATAAGGCCGGAAATCACGAAGAAAATATCGACTCCAGCGCTCCATGGTACCGGATTCCAGCTCTGAAAGGTGCGGCCGGCCTGTAATTCCAGGGTGGCCGCATCATGCTGGGCGTGTCGCAGCGCGACCGAACTAGCCGCGAGGGCGCGCAGGACCTGAACTTGGGTGAGGGTTTCGCGTTGGCTGCGCTCGACAGGCGTCGATCTCTCCGAGCGACGGCGCACTGCAGGCGCCGAGGCGCTCGCCATTCGGGCTTGTTCCATGGATGCTCCGCAGATTGTGAGCACACCCTGGGGCGCCTCCGAAACTGATGCATCCTTCAAATGACGGACACAGCCCGCGAAGTATCGGCTGCCCGCGCGGGTGTCCGGAACAGAGATACGCCGAAGCGTCTGTGCAGCCCTATGGCCTTTGTGCGATCCGGGCTTCGTGACTTCCTGCCCGAAGGACGGCAATCACCGTAGCCAAAACAGTGCTCTCATTTGCTTGCCCTCAAGAACCAATGCCATTGACGGGCATCGACCGCGCTCGGCCTGATCGACAGCAAGGCAAAAACCAAGCCTGGCATGATTTTCAGTCGCTTGCGGATATAGACGGCCATGGCAATGCTCCAGATGCTCAGTGCAAGTGCGACACCCACCGCAGCGCCAAGCAGGCCGTACATCGCAACTCCGGCTGCACAGGCAATGATATTGGCCACAGCACCCGCTATCATCGTCGTTGCCGCAGCCCATTCATTTCCAGTCATGGTCAGGAGATTCTGTTGGGGCCCGCACAGCGCGACAAAGACATATCCCAAAATCAGAACCCGTGCGATCGGCGCTCCCGCGCTATAACCCTCACCGAAATAGCTCAAGAACGGCTCGACGATCACCATCATCGGGACGGCCACCAGGATGGCACCGCCAGCAGAAAGCAGGGTTGCGCGCGCGAACAGCTGTTGTAGGCCTCTGCGATCGCCTCTGACGTAGAGATCGGCTGCTGTTGGCGAAAACATGGTTGCCACGGCGATACGGGACAGGCCCACGAGCATCGCGACATTCAAGGCCAGCGCGAAAATACCCGCTTCAGCAATATGGCTTGTCCAGCCCAAAACCAGGACTCCTGCCCGACTGACGAAAACATCGAGCCCGGTGATGAGCATGAGCGGGGGGACGGCAAGCCACCATTCCCTCGAGGCATAACTTGGCTTGGCGTGTCCCAGGTCGGGTGGTTCAAACCTCCTCGCGATGATGAACACCAGGGCCGCTGTGAAAGCGGAACTCACAAGCACCGCCAGCGTCACCGAGGGCGCATCCACTGTTCGAAATCCCGACAATGCCAGGAGGGCTACCAACACGAGCAGGAGCCCGTCTCGCATGATGCGCTCCGGCAACAACGCCGAGACAACGCCGCCGAAAGCACGCACAAGCGTGGCTCCGAGAGCATAGGCGGTAACCAAGGGCACAGCCATCATGCCGAGCACGATGCTTGTCTCAAGCCCTCTTTCCGTTGGATCTGAAAGGAACAGGACTGACGCAGCGCCGATCATCCCGAACAAGGTTGCCGCTATCAGCGATCTCTGCAGCGCAAATCTTATCACCCCGCGGGCCAGATCAAGCCTGCCACTGGCCCTATAGGCCGGGAGAAAACGCAACAATGATACATTAAAGCCAAGCGTTGCCAGATAGGCGAGCACTGACGTCCAAGCCTGAACGTAGGAATAGATGCCGTAGTTGTGAGGTCCGATAAGGCGTGCAATTGCCAACTGGGCAAGACTGGTCAAACCAGCGCCACCAATATAGATCAACAAGGCGAAGATGCTTGCCCAAGCGAGCCGCGATCCCATGTCCTTGTTGCGCGGCGGTGTGGTTGCTGAACCAGTTGTTACGTCTGCGCGATGAGATGGCAACTCAATTTGCTTTTCGCCGACCGCCCTATTGAAGCGCGACAATGCAGAAAGTATTTGTCTCTCAATCCGACAAATACTTTTAAAGGTCGATGGACCATCGGTGTATTCGACGGAGATGATTTCCCGGCCAGATGTTGTCAGGAGGTCATGCATCGCTTCAAAAACGGCGAACGAGCGCATGTTCACGTTCAAGTCGGCCTCGAAAATCCGTTCCGCCGGCGGCTCAAGCTCCATCCGCCTACGAAGGCGACTTTCCACGACCGCAGCTGGCACCAAGAGCCTGACGGTGAGATCGGCCGCCGGTGCGAGGCTGAGCGCCTTTTCCAGCGTTCTGGGGTTGGTGCTCCCATTGAACATCGCAAGCGAACCAATCGCTTGAACATATCCTTGATCGAAAATCGTAATTTCGGGCGATTGCTCCGCAGACTTCCAGCAACGCGAAAGGTGCAGGATGTATCGCCAGATTCGCGCGCGCCATATTCGGTTTTTTGGCGGTATCATCCTCACCATTGCAAAGGAATTGGAAATATCATCGGCTCGCCCTGCCGAAAAAAGCAATATTCTGGCTGTTGAAAATATCGCCGATACGATCCGTGATATGAACAGAAAGATTCCGAGATCATATTTGGCGGCCCTGGTGCTTGGCTTGTAGCTGAGGGCGACCTTGGCGTGATAGCCTTTCCCGCGCAGCTGCTGCGCAAGCGCATGTGCGAAGGTTGTTTTGCCGGATCCTGGAGGTCCGAAAAATTCAATGATCATCGTGTAGCTGGCTCGATTTAGGGACGCGATCGCTCCCTGGAGATTCTGTTGAAGATCGCAGACGCATCTTCAAACCCTCTCCAACAGAAGATCGGCGTTGTCTCCGAGCCTGGAGCCGGCTAGCCTCTTCAGGTTCACCCGGGTGAGCACACTCCCTACTGGAACGGTGGCGGATCCGCCGGCCCCTATTGCATCCAGAGCACCACGGGCAATGCTGCGCCTCGTCCTTGCCCAGCGAACGGCAAAAAGCACCGAATCGGCCCAGCGCTTAAGCAGCCTGGTTTCAGGCCCCCCGAGGCCCAGGGGACCGTTCATGATGACCACGTCGTAGGCCGAACGCAGCTCCTCGGTGAACTGGCATTTGTCGACGGTGGACAGAAGCGTCAGGAGATCATCGGAAGGTGCTGGAGCGGCCATGAGGTCGATACCGATTTCCGGCATCCTCGTGATTGCATCCTTCAGCACGCAACGTTCATTCACATAGTCGCCGAAGGAGTTCCGGGCCTTGTCGGTGCTGAATTCACCACGAAACCCGTTCGTGAGCCGTACATCCTTGCGATCGAGATCGAGGAAAAGCACTCTTCCTCCCAGCCGCGTTGCCGCCAGCGCCAGGCTCCATGCCAACTCGGTCTTGGCATCGTCCTGGATGCTGGACGTCACGAGAATGATATGCGGCGGCTGCCCCTTCCCCTGAGTTGGCGCCGCAGTGACGAGCAGCGAAGTCACGGCGCGGCTGAACGGCAAGTTCTGCTGGCTCAGAACCAGATGCCGTAGCTTTCTGGCGTTAAGTCCCGCAACCCTGGGAAGCAGTCCTACGCACGGGACCCCAAGCTCGGCTTCGGCTTCGGCTTCACTGCGCAAGGTTTGGTTGAAACCGTTGCGGACCAGGACAATGACCGCCCCCATGAGACCAAAGACGACCATGCCGGGGGGAATCAGGAAAATTGGCGACAATGTCATGGGGGTCGACGGCGGCCAGGCGGTCGAAAGGACCGCTACGCCTGGCGAAGGAGCGGCGATGCGACGTGTCAAGTCCTGCTGCCGGCTCAGGAGTTCGTTGTAATGCTGCGTCACGATGGCTACCCGAGGCTCAAGGGAACGCAGCCCCGAAAGTTGGCTCGCCGTGTCGGCCACGGCCGCGTCGAGCATCGCTTTGCGACTTTCAAGAGCCGTAGCCTGGGACCGGTAAACATTTGCCTCGGCAGCGATTCGGGCAACGCTTTGCTCCATTTCGCGGGCGATCGCGTTCCGCAGATCGCCGTCGGCGGCGGCACCCGACTGGCGTGTCACCAGGTCCGTCAACACGGGCGACCCGATTTCTTCAGCGATGGCCGTGACCGGGGCGCCCGCCTTGCGCAGGTCCTCAATACGGCGAAGGCGCGCTTCCGACGCGGAAAGACTGGCTTTCGATAGGAATATCTGCCGGCCGAGTTCCGCTGTCTCACTGGCTGCGTTGTTGGCCGCAGTCTGATCGACGGCGCCATGCGTGAGCCGGTATGTCTCCAGCCGATCTGTCGCTTCGACAAGATCCCTTTGTACTTGCGGAAGGCTGGCGACTATCGAATCCAGATGAACCTGATCCGATGCTCGGCTTTTTTGTACCAGATCTTGAATGTAGACTTGGGCGAACGTGTTCGCGACAAGTGCCGCACGCGCCGGACTTGGATCGGTGAACCCGATGGTGATGACGCGCGATCGCAGCTCTTGTCCGACCCTCATTCCCTTGCGTAGCGCCTTCAGCTCGGGCGCGTCCGCTGCGTCCGGATTTTCCGCCACTGTCTTATCCTGTCTCCAGGCCCTGTTCAGGAGGTCGATGAGGAACGAGCCAGCCGCGGGCGGGACGGCATTGACGACGCTCTTTCCGGTACCGTCGACTGGTTGGGCTTTGCGCAGTGCTGCCAGGACCCGACGCAGGTGGCCTTGCGAGGAGAGCATCGTCAGATGATCATCGATGTTCGATTCCAGCGAGTCCTGGGCGGATGCCACGCCACCCGAAGCACTGCTGCTCGGGGCGTCGATAATGACCTGCGTCGTTGCCTCGAACAGCACCGGGCGGGTGAAGCCTGCCAGTCCGGCCAGGATGCCGCCCAGAAGGGCCATGGCAAGCAAGAACCATTTTCGCGTCGTCAGGATGATGACGAGCTGGTGGAAGGGTGACGATTGCGTTGTCTCGCGTGGCGGCCGCATCAAGCGCAGATTGGTTTCAAGTGTCCCAGCTTCCATCTGCTTGGCGCGCGGACGCCGGGCGCGGTTGGCTATGGAACCTTCCATCTCAATCCCCTGTCAGTTCGATATGGTAAGAAGGGTGCGTGGCGACCGTCGATGGCCGCATGGCTTCGTTGCGCCACGCCTGAAACATGAGCACCGGCCACAGGTCGCGGAAATTATCTTGGCTTCCATGCAGATGATTGCGCCAGCATGCGTCGACCTTCTCACGGTCGATGACCCCGTCCCCGGAGCGGCCGATCGTGGCAATGATATCGGTTGCCCAGCCGCGCAAGGGCCCTTTCAACCAAGTCCCGACCGGAACGTCGAAACCTTGCTTGGGCCGGTCGACCAGTCGGCGTGGTACATAACGATCAAGCAGTCGGCGAAGCAACCATTTGCCCTTCCCGTTTCGGACTTTGGCACGGGCTGGCAAGCGCCAGGCGAATTCAACGACGCGATGGTCCAGGATCGGGCATCGCCCCTCGAGGCTGTTGGCCATAGTGGCTCGATCGAGCTTCACCAAAATGTCGCCCGGTAGGTAGCCTGTCATGTCGGCGAATAGGAGACGCGAGAGCAGGCCGTCGAGCTTTGTCGTGTCGGTAGGTGCTGTCGACGGCTTGCGATGAACAAGGTCGTTGGCTGAAGATTTGGTCAGTTGCAGAAGGAGTTCGTCCTCATCTCGCGCCGCGAGCAGGCGGGCAAGGCGAGCCAGGCGGTCACCGCGCAAGCCATGCCGCATATTCGATGAAAGCGGCAGATTGCCGAAGATATCTTTCTGAGAGGCTTGGGCCAGCAACCCAGCCCCCGATGCCAACAGCCGGCGAAATGACAATGGCAGCTCATGCTGCTTTGTGAGGCGGGCTGCCAGGAAGTGTCGAGAATAGCCTGCGAAGCACTCGTCGCCACCATCGCCTGAAAGCGCCACGGTTACATGTTGCCGCGCGAGCCGCGACACCAGCAGCGTCGGTATCTGCGATTCATCGGCAAACGGCTCGTCCCAAATCCGGGGCAGCTCCGGAATGACCTCAAGCGCGGCGGCCGGCGAGAGATGAAGTTCCGTATGATCGGTGCCCAGATGCCGAGCCACCGCGGCCGCATGGGGAGCTTCATCAAACCCACCTTCGCCGAACGCTATGGTGAACGTACGAACGGGGTTTCGGGACTGTGCCTGCATCAGCGCGACGACAGTCGAGCTGTCGATTCCGCCCGACAGAAAGGCGCCCAGCGGCACATCTGCAATCATTCGTTCCTTGACGGCCAGGCGGAGCAGGCTGTCGAGCTCGGTTGCGAGGTCCTCGTCGCTGGCAGCTATCGGATCGCGCTGTCCCTTGCAGGCGACATCGGCCAGCGACCACCAAGGGTGAATGCGATGCGCAAGCGAACCGGTGCCTCGGGCGTTGGCGAATTGCGCCGCAGTGACCGACAGGACTGATCCAGGTGGCAGCTTGAACACGCCCTGCCAAATGCAACGGTCATCCGGCACCCAGCCTTTGGAAACCATTGTCGTCGCCGCATCGACATCGAGTTCCGGGGTGAAGCCTGGGAAGCAAGTGATCGCCTTCAACTCCGAGGCGAAGACGAGCGCATCACGTGTCAAGGCGACATAGAGTGGCTTCTTCCCCATCCGGTCGCGGGCAAGCTGAAGCGTTCGGTTCTTCAGGTCCCACAGCCCAAAAGCAAACATGCCAGCGAAGCGCGCGAGGGCTGAATCAAGGCCCCAGCTTTCGATTGCGCACAGCATGACCTCCGTGTCGCTGGCGCCGCGGAAATGATGGCCCGCCCCTTCCAGTTCACGGCGCAGATCGCGAAAATTGTATATCTCGCCATTGAAGGTGATGACATACCGACCGCTCGCGGAGAGCATTGGCTGGCGACCCGCTTCGGACAGGTCGACGATGGCCAGTCGCCGGTGGCCGAAGGCTACTCCCCCTTCACGGCTCACCCAGAAGGCCTCACCGTCAGGTCCGCGATGACGAAGCGCCGTCGCCATCGGTCCGATGGCCCTGAGCGCACTTGCGTTGGCTGCATCGGGCGCCAACAAAATTCCGGCGATCCCACACATTCTAGCATCTCCTCTGGCGAACAATCGCGGGGATCGCTTCCGGCGTCCCAGCGGCAAGGCAGAGGGTCAGACAGAACCACACGATCGGATGGCGGATGACCAAATGCGGAGCACTGAAAACGGCGATCGATGCCACGAGCGCCACCAGAGCGTCCAGCTTCGCCCGCCAGGCGGACCACGCAGCCGAGCCGAAGATCCACATCAGGGCTAGAACCGAAATCAGGCCGCCCTGAGTGTAGAGATCCAGGATGGTGCTGTGCGCCTCGAAGGGCCGCGGCAAAAACTGTTGATTGACCACGGGCGGACTATCTAGGTGCGGGCCCGGACCCAGTCCAAGCGATCCCGATCGTGCCCCCTTCTCCAAGGCTGCATTCCAGAGGTAGAGGCGAAGCGCCGCGGTTTGGGCAGTCGCTTCCCCGCCCTTGTCTTTGGTCAGGCTCTTGGCGAAGTCTTCGGCGCTGGAGGCCTCGCTGAGGGCATAGGGCGCTATAGACAGGGCCAGCGGCAGGAAGCCAACGGCCATCAGGACGGCAAGCTGCCTTGAAAGGCTCGCCTTATTGCCGTCGCTCGTCAGCCAGGCCCGGACCCGCAGCCCGAGAAGGATCAGACAAGCCAGGACCGTGGTATAAAGGTAGGTATCGCTTTTTGTCAGCCTTCCGACGTAAACGGTGAATATGAGGCTGCATAGGGCAAGGCATCTTCCCCATTTATTGCTGGTGGTTGTGGCAAGATGCAAGGCCAGTGGACCGAGTAGGGCGCAGTAGAGCGCAAGCTGGTTCGGATTGTCGGACCATCCGCAGAAGCGGTCCCAGTACCAGGGCTCGACCCCAGCCTGATGGAGCCAGCCGAAGCCAAGCCCTACCTGAATGATGAAGCCCGCATTCGCGATAGCAACCATCCACCAGGCGATACGACGCAAACGGAAAGACGCGTTGGGCTCCGCAGCGGCCAGACAGGTGACGCACGCCAACAGCACATAGGCCAGCGTGTCGTGCAACAACGGATCCAGGAACAACGTGGTTGTCAGAAAACCGATGATGTAACCCACGCCCATGGCAAGCGCCAGGATCAGCCAGAAAAGCCCAAGCTTGGCCAGGGCCGGCGTAACCTCCAGTTGGCCGCCAGCAAGGATTCGCGTCATCGACAGCATTATCCAGAGCGTGAGGCATAGTTCGCTGTAGCCGAAGGGCAGCCCTGGGATGCTGAGTTGCGCCGCGTAGGACATCGCGACGCCGAAGGCCAGAAGCGCATCACGCATCATTGCCGCGCCTCGCCTAGTCGATGGGGGCTCGGCACCGCCTCTTCCCTCGGATTCGCCTGCGCAACTTGAACAAGCCTGCTGCGATATCTGCCACCCAGGATTGTCTTGTACAGGTCGCAATACTGGTCGATGACCCACGACAACGAGAACCGCTCCCGCACGAATCCGACGGAACGGCTGCCCATGGTCTTGCCACGGGCGGGGTCGGAAAGAAGATCGACTATCCGGGAGGCCAAGCCATCCGCATCGCGCGGCGCCACGAGATAGCCGTTCCAGCCATCCTCAACCACATCGTTGCAGCCCGGCATATTCGAGGCGACGATCGGTAATCCGGACAATCCCGCCTCCAGCAGGACACGCGGAATTCCCTCGCGATATTGCGTCGGAAATGCAAACAGATCCGCCATCCCAAGGAGGGCTGGAATGTCGCGCCTTGGCCCCAATGCGACAACGTGGGGAACATGGCGCTCGATATCGGCTCTGCTGACGGCAAACGGACCTTCGGAGTCTTGCGGGCCGACAAGTACGAAACGCGCGTTGGGCCTCTCGCGGATAACGCGAGGAACCGCCTCGATGAGGGTTGGAATCCCCTTCTGCCGCGTGAGCCGGCCGACAAATATTATGACCTGGGCTGATTGTAGGCCAAGTTCCTCGCGCATCGTGGCAGCCGAAGGACCACGATACCTTGCCATCGAGAATGCATCGGGGTCGATGCCAGAACTCCGGATCAGTCGCCCTTTGCCGCGAGCCACCAGCCGGTAGCGCTCGAAGAAGGCCTGATCATCACTATTCTGGAAGACGGTCATGGCTGTCCAACGAGACGCCACCCCCTGAAGGCCGCAAAAGAAAGGACGCAATGCCAGGGCCCGCGGCTCCCGCGACGAGAATGTCCAACCAAGCCCGTTGATGGTGCGAACGACGGGAACGTGCCCGCGCACCGCCAGTGGAGTTAGGATATTGGGCTTGGTGTCGAAACTTTGAATGATGTCCGGACGCAGTTCGGACATCAGTTCACGGATCGCGCTGACAGCACCCCATTCTGCACCGCCGCTGCCAAAGCGGTCGAACCCAAATCGGCGATGGGCAATGCCGTGGGGTGAGAAGGCGGCTCCGAGATCACTCGAAACGGCAGTGACTTGAAAACCCCTTTCGCGAAGCGCCAAAAGAAACGGGATTCTTAGTCTATGATCCTCGCCTCCAACGCAAACCAGATGCGGACTCATCCTGTCGCTCCTGGATGCGATACCAATCGCTTAAAACAGCTGACCCTATCCGCGGTTTCCATGGCCGGTTTCATCGCCCCTGAACACACAACAGCCAGTCCCACGCTAGGAGCAGGCTTTCGTGCTGTCCTCGTCTGTTTGCATGAAGCAAGCTGATCAACGATGCGGCAATGCAGCCACAATCGCTGTCACCTCGGTCAGTGAGTTGGATTCATCCGGTCTGACGGTGCAAGGACCGCACCTTCGCGTACGACACGGCGGGCCGGATATAAAAAAGGGCTGTGTTCGAAAGGTCCGCGCGCCGCGTTCAAAGCAACTTCCGCCCGCCTTCTCACGCCGGATCAACATCGCACCCCAGATGGTGTGATGACTCGCACCGCCAGTTCTCCCGACCGCTTCGTCTGGAACAGGCTTTCACCCGGTCTCTGGATATGGTCGGACCACCAGCCGCCTCTTCCCGCGGATGGGCGACCGCGTTGCCATGCTCGCCGTCATTCGGACCGGCACGCCCGCCTTTCCGTTGAACCCGGTGGGATCCAGTTCAGTGCCTCTCCGCAATTGCCAGCGGCGCGCGTCTCGCATGACCTTTTGGAGTACTGCCTTGCTCATTTTGGCGCCGAGGCTTTTCACGAGGAGCATTGAGCGGCTGCAATGGGAGGGCTTCGTCAGGACGCGATCCCTTTGCGGTCTGAGCTCGAAGAAATCCTGCGGAAGCGCGCATTTGGCGGTGGCTCAACCGAACGTTCATTGGCCGATTGCCGCCACTGCAAACGCACAAGGCGCTCCGGCAGACTTCGCTGCAATGCTTTCGTTGCAGGCTTGAGCACCCCATACTTGGATCATCTACATACCTCTGAGGCAAGCGTAGCATCGAGGCTGTTGTGTTTTTCGGACGCTGATCAAAGATTCTATCAAGGGGCGCCGGTATTTGATTTGTCGCTAATGGATCCTTTCCCTAGGCAGGTGTGGGGCGCCTACCGAATCGGACGAAGGGTATGTCAATGACAACACTCCATTACGCCTCGGGCGGGTCGGCCTCCGAGGTCGCGAAAGCCGGATTCAATCTTGTTGATGTATCTTCCTTGGACCAGCTCAACGCCTTGCCGGCCGGCCAGAAAGGCCTAGTGTGGCTCAATGAAGCCGATGGTGCAACCTCCTCCTTTATCCAGAAGGTCACGCCCTTCATCGGCAACCCGAAAGTGTTTGGCTTCTTCCTCGTCGATGAGCCGGACCCGACCGGCAAATGGGGAACTTATGCCACCGCCGCTGATCTGAAGGCGGAGTCAGACTGGATCCACAGCCACCTGCCCGGCGCCAAGACCTTCATAACCATGATGAACATGGGGTCTTCCGCTAACCCCGACTTTTCAAACACATTCAATCCTGCCAACACGCATATCGACTATTACGGCTTGGATCCCTACCCGGTACGGACCGGAACAAGCACGATTGACTACAACATGATCGACAGGACTGTGGCGGCGGCCGTCGCCTCGGGCATCCCGCTCAGTCAGGTCGTTCCCGTGTATCAGACCTTCGGCGGCGGCGACTGGACGACCGACACGGGCGGTCGCTATGTCCTGCCCAGCGTTGCTCAGGAAAAGACTATGTTGGACCACTGGGCCAAGGTAGCGCCTTCGCCCGCCTTCGACTATGCCTATGCTTGGGGTTCTCAACAGGGCGACACGGCGCTTGAGAGCTCGCCGACGCTGCAGGCTCTGTTCCTTCAACACAACCAGAGCACCGCAAGCGGTCCTTCGGCCAGCGAACCGACGCCGCCGCCTACCAGCACAGTGCCTCCGCCCACAAGTGTCCCTCCGACCAGCACCGGCGATCACATTTTCTACGGCACGGGTAGCGCGGATGTGCTTCGCGGCACCGCTGGCGCGGACACGATGATGGGCCGCGGCTACAACGACACCTACTATGTCAACAACGCCGGCGACAAGGTGGTGGAACTGCGGCACAGCGGCAACGATAGCGTGCTGGCATCGGTCAGCTACGCGCTGTCGGCCGGTTCGCAGGTCGAGCATCTTGCGACCACCAGCAAATTGGGAACTGCCGCCATCAAGCTCACGGGAAACGAATTCGCCCAAACCATTGATGGCAATTCCGGGAGCAACACTATCAACGGCGGTGGCGGGAGAGACGTTCTGACGGGACATGGCGGCAACGACGTCTTTGTCTTCGATTCGGCTCTCAAGGTCGGCAATATCGACAAGGTCACCGATTTCAAAGTGGGCCACGACAAGATCCAACTCGACCACACTGTGTTTGCCGGCCTGCATACCGGCGCCCTCCCCTCTTCGGCGTTCTACGCCGGCAGGGCCGCGCACGACAGCGGCGATCACATCGTCTATAACAGCACGACCGGCGCGCTTTCCTTTGACAGCGACGGCTCCGGCGGCGCACATCAGATCCAATTTGCCACTCTATCGCCACACTTGGCTCTGACGGCGTCCTCGTTCATCGTGACGTGACCGCGGGAACGTCAGCCTGAGCAAGATGGTCTGACGTTCTTGAATATGGCTGACGGAACCAACAAGCCCCGCCGAGCTTGTAGTTGGTATGAGCGCGCGCGGCATCGAATTCCTGCAGAAATGGATAGAGGATAAGATCCCGCTCTACACCAAGGCCGATCCGGCTCTTGCGGCGAAACTTGCGGACCAAGCAACGGCGGATGCCATCAGAGCGGGAATCCGCCCCGAGGAAATTTCTGAGGAAGTCGGAAGCATGTTGACGACCATGCTCGAAGTGCTCGATCAGCACGATTCGACATGATTGCGCGCTTGGCGGCAGATGCTGCCCGGCTTGGCGCCAAATGCATAAAATGTGTCATGGATCATAGGTTATGGGCCAGCCTAGACAGCATGACCAACATGCTCGCCCAGAACGCGCGCGACGACCCCGTCCACGTCGTGAGGTTCAGCACCATTGACTTGTATCAACGGCCATCGGTCCTGGCGCAGGCACTCTCCGACCTCTCTTGAGATTTCGGCCTGCCTTAATCCTTTGTCCACGCCAAGTTCGAACAGCATAACCTCGAGGAGCGGTTGCTGCGCATGCCTATCCACAAGACGGCGGCGTAGCGTTTCCTGCGGCGCGTCGAGTTGCACAACGAGATCCGGCCGCGGCAGGAACGCCAGGCACTTGCGGACCGCCTCCAGGCTTGGAGTTCTAGCCAGCACACCCAGCGCACACAAAGCCTGAATCATGCCCTCTTCGAAGATGAAGCAACCGGGCGACTCCCGCGCTTGGCGCCAGGACTGGCACAGTTGGGCGATGTCGACCTTCATGCGCCATGACCACACGCGGCTTCGAAGAGGGATCGATGCCAGAAGCCGGGCCGCGACACTGTCCTTTGGCAAGGTCGACAGCAAGATAGGACCGGATGTGGCAATCTTCTTGCCAATTCGCCCTATGCCGTGGCGGATTTCCGGAGCGTCATCCTGAGCCGATCCAGGTTCAATCAGGCGATACCCATTTACTGTCTTCACATTGATGCCGTGTCTCGCCAGCCCGTGGCAGAGGCCGCGAAGCAGCGTGGTTTTACCCGCGCCAGGCGGCCCAAACAACTCGATGATCATATGCTCTCGTCTCCGAACGAGCAGTCATTCCCCTACCGATCAAGCTTAGCCGGATTTCAGATCACACCAACGTTCATTTGAATGATTGTTCCAATCAGTGAATCTGGGCACCGAGCCCGGATTCTAGCGGAGATACCGATCGCATCCGTTCGCCTGGGCAAGCCGTCTTGCGCTCCACGGAGCTTGCAAGGAAAAACGACCGGTGCTGGACACAAATGGCAAAACATCTGAAGGACGCTCGGGAAGCGCTGGCTAGGCAAGATCGAGGCATCATCCGAATGATTGATGAAAAGATCTCCGCGGCGAGCGATGTTCGACCGTCAGCTTGGCGGGGCCCTGAATGTCCTCAGTGTGTTTGCATTCGGAAGTGGCAAATCAAAACCTACAGGTGGATCTGCGACCCACCCGAAGGTGGTCAGTCGTTCCCGAATATGAGCTTGACCAAGGGGGGCCAGTCTGGCGCCGTTACCGACAGATGGGTGCCAAATTTGCGGACATTCCAATCTTCGATCACCTTGGAGATGTCGCCAGGCGGTATCCTGACAAGCTCGCAATCAGCGACGGCGCCAACCGCCTGACTTTTTCTGAGCTTTTCCGGGCGGTCGAGACGCTGGCAACTCATATCGGTGCCGTCGTCCCCGAAGGGCAGGCCATCGGCATCCTGCAAGCAAACTCCGCTTGGTATCCTGTGGCGATCTTGGCGACCATGACGGCGGGACGGCCTTCGGTTCCGCTCAACACAAGAGATCCCGCCTCTCGCATTTTCGATATAGTCAGTGCCGCGCGGCTCGGCGCAATTATAGGCGCCGAAAATGTTCGCCCGGTCGAATTGGCCCAGGAGATCGTCTGGATCGATATTGCCGCCGCCGTGGCGCCCAACGATCAACACCCGGAACAGCAGCATAAGCACCCTATCGTTTCGGTCGATGCGCCTGCATTGGTGCTTTACACTTCAGGTAGCACCGGGCGCCCCAAGGGAATCGTCAACAGCCAACGAAGCCTGCTATGGCGGGTCCGGCAATATGTCGATGCGTGCCATATCAGCGCGGATGACGTTTTCCTGCCGCTGACCGGGCCAGCCACGATCGCCGGTTGCCGGGAGATCTTTGCGGCGCTGCTGACGGGCGCCACTTTGCATCTTCTCGAGGTGGAGGCTGTCGGCCTGCGCGCTACGCGCGCTCGATTGCAGTCCGAAGGTGTGACGATCGCCTATCTTGTGCCGGCACTGCTTCGAGCCCTCCTGGCTGAGGCGCCCGCCGACGCTTCCTGGCCGCTCAGAGTGGCCCGGATCGGTGGGGAGAAAGTGTCATGGACGGACATCGCTTTGCTGCGCAAAGCCGTTTCGGACCAGTGCCTGATCCAGATCGGCTACTCATCGACTGAAACCATCGGTTCGCAATGGTTCTTGCCGCCTGACTGGCCCGAGCAAGACGCGTCGGTTCCCGTCGGCAGGCTGCTCCCTGGTATGGCATTCGCTATCGTCGACGAAGCGGAGCGCAATGTAGGGCCAGGCGAAAGTGGAGAGCTTCTGATCAAAAGCCGCTATGTCCTGCTCGGTCATTGGGAGAACGGTGTGGTCGTTCCCGCGCAGCCGGACCCCGACGATCCCGAGGCTCGGCTTTTTTCCACCGGGGACCTCGTTCGGCTCGACGATGATGGCATCTTGAGGATCGTCGGCCGCAAAGGGCGCCAGATCAAGATCAATGGTCGACGCATCGAGCCCGCCGAACTCGAACGGGTCTTGCGTTGCGCGCCTTCGGTGGCGGATGCCGTGGTGATGGTAACGGCCGCGCAGGAACTCATCGCCTTCGCGGTTCCCCAGCGCTTCGCAGGCGGCGCTTTTGCAGACGACCTTCGCCAGCTCCTCAGAATGACCTTGCCGGCACCATTGCGTCCCTTGCGATTGCACACCGTTGACGCAATCCCACGCCTGTCGGGAGGTAAGGTCGATTTGGCAACACTGGCCGAGATAGATCGTTCGCACGGAAGGAGGGCGCGAGCCGCCCGGTCGTCCACTCTCGATGCTCGGCCCGCCGGAGGAGCAAAGGACACGCGTCAAATAGTGCAGCACGCGTGGACGCAGGTTCTCAACACAGGCACTGCCACGGGAAACTGGGATGATGCTGGAGGAGATTCGCTGCAGCTGCTGCACTGCGTCATGGCGATCGAAAACGCCATCGGGCAAGAGCTAGGCCTCGAGGCATTCACCGTGGGCATGAGCTTGGACGAGATGGTTGAGGCGGTCGTCTCTGCACGGTTGGGCGAAGGGCGCGAAAAGAAGCACCACCCCCCGGTTCTTTTCCTGTTTCCAGGGTCCGTTGGCTATGGTCCGAGCCTGGCTGCGTTCGCAGCCGCCATGGCGAAAGTCGCCCGTGTAAACCCGATCCGATATCCGAGCCTTGCGGCGATACTGGACGGACACAACAGCCTAAGCGCCATGGCTGGCGCCGCACTCGAGCAGATAAGCCGCATCCAACCTGCGGGCCCCGTGCGACTTCTCGGCCATTCTCTGGGTGGCGCGGTTGCATTCGAGGTTGCCGCACGGCTCATGAAGGCCGGGCGAACGGTGCGGTTCCTGGGCATCCTCGACACGAGCCTCCTGCACGAGCCGAGCAACCACTGGGAGACACTTACCCGTACGTTCTATCGTATTCGCACCAACCGCATATCCGCGCACCGGATGGCTTGCAGAGCCCTTGCGAAGATCACCGTCGCCGTGGGCGGCGAAGCGCGTCTGGCCAGGATTCTAGACAGATTTGCCAATGGAGAGTTCAACCCGACGATCTTCAGGACCAAACTGGAACTGCAGGAGGTTTTAAGGGCGAAGTCATTCTTCCAGTGGCTTGAGGCACCGAAACCGGCTCTGCCCCTCTCCGGTACCTTGTTCCGATGTCGCAGGGAGGGAATGCCGCGGGCCTTGGGCTGGGACAGCGTCTTGGCACACCTGGACGTCATTTCGATCAAGGGCAGCCACATCGACCTTGTCGTCGAACCAAACCTTGCCACCAACCGTCCGCTTATCAAGACGGCCATCGTGCAGACCTATTCCCCCGCCGAATCTCGCAAAAGGGAGGACTTGTCATCGACATAATTCCGGAATTCAGCAAGGACATGCTGGCGCTCGATGCCGGCGCGGAGGTCGATCGCATCGTTGACACCTTGCGCACTCAGGTTCTCGGCACCCTGCATCGTCGCGGCGTGGTTGTCGGTCTTTCCGGCGGTATCGACAGCTCCGTCGTCGCGACCTTGTGCATGCGCGCGTTCGGGAAAGACAAGGTCCTGGGACTGTTCATGCCGGAGCGGGATTCTTCCGGCGACTCCCTGAGACTTGGCCGCCGCGTCGCGGCACAGCTTGGCATTGAAAGCGTCCTTGAGGACATAGCACCGGCACTGGAGGCCATCGGCGCCTACCGCCGGCAGATCGATGCGATCCAGACCGTCGTTCCCGACTATGGGGAAGGGTGGAAATGCAAGCTGGTGATCGCGTCGGTTCTGGAGAGCAGCGGGCTCAATATAACCCGCCTCACGGTCCAGGATCCGCAGGGTAAAGTAGATACCGTGCGTCTGCCGCCAGCTGCCTATCTGCAGATCGTTGCTGCGACAAACTACAAGCAGCGCCTGCGCAAAATGACGGAATACTATCACGCCGACCGCCTCAAATACGCGGTTGTCGGCACTCCAAATCGCCTCGAGTACGACCAGGGCTTTTTTGTCAAGCAGGGCGACGGAGCCGCTGACGTGATGCCGATCGTTCACCTTTACAAAACCCAGGTTTATCAACTCGCGGAATATCTCGAGGTGGATGATGAAATCCGGCGGCGGCCACCGACCACCGACACTTTTTCCATGGCCCAAAGCCAGGAAGAATTCTATTTCGCGCTGCCCTATCACCTGATGGATCTATGCCTCTACGGCCTGAACCACGGGGTCGCCAGCAATGAGCTCGCGGCGGTTGCTGGCCTCACCGAGCCCCAGCTTCAGAAAGTGTTCAAGGACATCGAAGCGAAACGAAGGGCGGCCCACTATCTCCACGCGCGGCCTTTGCTGTCCGCCGAAGGCGGAGATTGACCGAGCATGTGCGGCATCGCTGGAATCGTGGCGCTGAATGCCACAGCGGCTTCTCCTTCGCGGCAGGCGCTGATGCAGATGATGGGCGCGCTGGCGCATCGCGGGCCCGACGGGCGCGGTCTCTACCGGGACAGACGCGCGGGGCTGGCGCATGTGCGCCTGTCCATCGTCGATCTCTCCAGTGGCCAGCAGCCGATGGCGGATACAGGCGATACGACGTGGATCGTGTTCAACGGCGAGATCTTCAACTACGTCGAATTGCGTGAAAAACTCACGGCGCTCGGCCACCGCTTCCGAACCCGCAGCGACACGGAGGTCGCGCTGCACGCCTATCGTGAGTGGGGAGAAGCGGCCTTCGAGCGGATGAACGGCCAATGGGCAATTGCAATCTGGGATTCAGTGGCCAATCGTCTCGTATTGTCGCGCGACCGCTTCGGCATTTGCCCGCTGTATTTCAGCGAGCATGCGCACCGGCTTTATTTCGCCAGCGAAGTGAAAGCCATTTTCGCGGCCGATCGAACCATCCCTCGCGCCTTTGATCCCGCCGGCATCGATCAGACGTTCACGCTCTGGACGGTCGTTCCGCCGCAAGGAGTTTTCCACGGAATCAACGAACTCGAGCCGGGTCGTGTCCGCATCTATCAGGATGGCACCGTTCGTGAGCGGATTTTTTGGCAGCCTTCCTATCCCGACGATTTCGGATCGCGGCAGGGCGAGTTCCCCGGGTCCTCCAACGACGCGGTGGACCGCGTGTCTAGCGCTCTTGAGTCCGCGACGGCGCTCAGAATGGTGCGCGCCGACGTGCCTGTCGGGTGCTACCTCTCCGGAGGGCTGGACAGTTCGCTTGTGGCCGCGCTCGCAAGGCGCTTCGCGGGCGATCGCTTCCAAACCTTCTCCTTGCGTTTTGCCGACGCCGAATATGACGAGACCCGCTTCCAGCGAATGGTTGCCGAGACGATCGGCAGTGAGCACCATGAAGTGGTCGTTTCGCGCAGAGATATAGCCGGAATCTTTCCGGAGGTAATCCAACACACCGAACGCCCGATCCTGAGGACTGCCCCGGCGCCACTCTTCCTGCTCTCGCACCTGGTGCGCGAGCGTGGCATCAAGGTCGTGCTGACCGGCGAAGGCGCTGACGAAATGTTCGCCGGCTACGACCTGTTCCGCGAAGGCAAGGTCCGCCGCTTCTGGGGGCGCCACCCGACTTCGACACGACGCTCTCGGCTCCTGGAACGCCTTTACCCCTATCTCACCCGCTCGCCGGTGCAACAGCAGGCGATGGCGCGTCAGTTCTTCGGGCGAAATATTCACGCTTACGACGCGCCGGGCTTTGCCCATGAAACACGCTGGCGAACCACCAGTGCCATCAAGCGCTTGTTTACGGCCGATATGCGGGCTCGAACGCAGGGCCGCGACGCCGTGTCCGAGTTGCTCGCCCGTCTGCCCGCGCAGTTTGCCCGTTGGAGCCCTCTTGCGCAGGACCAGTATCTCGAGGTGCAAACACTGATGTCGGGCTATCTGCTCTCCTCGCAAGGCGACAGGATGCTGATGGCTCACTCCGTCGAGGGGCGCTTCCCGTTCCTGGACGATGAACTTGTGAGGCTCGCGAATTCGCTGCCACCCTCCTTCAAACTCCGCGGCCTCGACGAGAAGCACGTGCTGAAGCGCATGGCGGCACCCATCCTGCCCTCCGAGATCATAGCCCGCAAGAAGCAGCCCTTCCGTGCGCCCAACGCGCTTTGCTTCGTCGGCGCAGACGCTCCGGATTACGCACGCGAGGCGGTTTCGCAGGCGGCCCTGCGCGAGGCGAATGTCTTCGATCCAAAGGCGGTCACGCACCTGCTTGCCAAATGCCAGGCCAGAACTGGCGATGGCGACCTGTCCAATGCCGACAACATGGCGCTGGTCGGCGTGTTGTCGACCCAACTTCTTCATCAGCAGTTCGTCGCGGGTTGTCCCAGTGCAACGCTCGAATGCACACTCAGCGTCGACGTCGACTGCGAACATCGGGAAGAGCGCCTGCATGTTGCATGATGCCGTACCATTGCTGCATGACTACCTCGCCCATTCAGCCGTCCGACACGGAAGTAAGGTGGCGCTGGTGTGCAACAGGCAGCGTGTCACCTACCTCGAACTCGAAACGCGAGCCAACGCGATCGCCCGGGACCTGGCCGCATCCGGAGTCGTTCGCGGTGATCGCGTGATGATCTTCGCCGACAACACCGTCGAGACGGTGGTTAGCTTCTGGGCGGTGCTAAAGGCAAATGCGGTGGTGTGCATCGTCAACCCGCTCACCAAGAGCGACAAGCTCGATTATCTGCTCAACGACTGCCGGCCGACGGCGCTCATCACGGACGGCCATCTGCACGCGATCTTCCGCGAGCCGGCGCGCGGCTGCCCGTCACTTCTGCGAGTGATCGTATCGGGACCGATCGACGACGTCGAACTCGCCCAGCTGCCGTTTGCCGTGCGCTGGGACGCCGCCCTCGCCAATGGCGCGGATACGCCGCCGGCACGGCAGTGCATCGATGTTGATCTGGCAGCCATCATCTACACGTCCGGGTCGACGGGCGAACCCAAGGGCGTGATGCTGACGCACAGAAACATGATGACCGCGTGCGCGTCTATCGCTTCCTACCTCGCGATTGCCGAGGACGAGGTGATCCTCAATGTCCTACCCCTCGCCTTCGATTATGGACTTTACCAGATGATCATGGCTTTTCGTACCGGCGCCCGGCTGGTGCTGGAACGCTCGTTCGCTTTCCCGGCTCAGGTCCTGGGGTTGATCAGGCAGGAGGGGGTTACTGGCTTTCCCGGCGTGCCCACAATCTTTGCCGCGCTCTCCGAACTCAGGTCCCTCAAAGACCAGGATTTCTCGAACATCCGCTACGTCACAAACACTGCGGCAGCCCTACCCCTCAAGCATATTTTCATGCTTCGCGAGCTGTTTTCGGGTGCACGCATCTATTCGATGTACGGTCTCACCGAATGCAAACGTTGCACCTATTTGCCGCCAGAGGACCTCGAGCGAAAGCCATTGAGCGTAGGGATCGCAATCCCGAATACGGAGATGTGGATCGTTGACGAGCATGACAGGCGGATAGGCCCAGGCGTTGTCGGCCAACTCGTCATTCGCGGCGCAACGGTGATGAAGGGGTATTGGGGCAAGCCCGAGGCAACGGCCAGGAAGCTCAAACCCGGCCCGCTGCCCGGCGAGCAGGTCCTATACACCGGCGACTACTGCCGGATGGATACGGAGGGTTACCTCTACTTCGTTGGCCGTGGGGATGAGATCATAAAGTCGCGAGGCGAGAAGGTGGCGCCAAGGGAAGTGGAAAACGTACTCATGGACATTCCAGGAGTCCGAGAAGCGGCTGTCATCGGTGTTCCCGACGAGCTCCTCGGGCAAGCGGTGAAAGCCTTTGTGGTGATGGAGCATGGAAGAGCCATTGGCGAAAGGGAACTGCAGAAGGAGTGCCAGAAGCGTCTGGAAAACTTCATGGTCCCGAAATCCATCGTCGTTGTGGCGAACCTGCCGATGACGGACACGGGAAAACTCAAGAAAACGGCGCTGTCATGATGCGGGGCCAGAACCAAGTCGCTGATTTAATGATGACGCCACGGAGGACGAATTCATGTTGACCATCAAGGAACGCACCGGAATCTACAGCGAGCAGATTCGTAGTTTCTTGGTTTCAAATTTCTACGTCAGCGACGTCAAGGCATTGCTGGATGACGCATCCTTGCTCGATCAAGGCATTGTCGACTCGACGGGTGTGCTTGAGATTATCGGCTTCATCGAGGAGACCTTTGGCATTACCGTCGAGGACAGCGAACTTCTGCCTGAAAACCTCGATTCCATCCAGGGGATCGAGCAATACATCATCCGCAAAATGAACTGATGGGTGAGCGTAACGCCCAGAGCAGCCCCGTATTTGGTCTGACTGTCGCAGGATTCATGCCTGCGTCTTGACTTGCCCCAGAACCACCCGGCCCTCGCCCGCTTCGTTCGAGACCGAACGGATGTTCTCGAATGCCTTGCTGCGTTCCAGCAGACCCGCTACCTGTCGGTCTTGGCCAAGCCCGACCTCGAAGAGCAGGATGCCGCCACGCCGCAGGTATCGCGGTGCGTCTTTCAGTACGCGCATATGAATGCTCAGGCCGTAAGGGCCGGCTGCGAACGCCTCGCGCGGCTCAAGCTCGATCAGATGGGCGCGGTCGCCCTCGAGCCGCTTTTCAGAAATGTAAGGCGGATTGCAGACGATTACGTCGATAGTTCCGTCTAACCCAAGGCCTATGAGAGAGTCGAACAAGTCGCCCTGAAGCACCGAAAGACGCTCAGCCATGCCGTGATGTGAGGTGTTGCGGCGTGCCGTTTCGACGCATTCATCGGTGAGATCGCTTGCCCAGACAAGGGCGCTGGGCACATGGTAGGCGATCGCGCACGCCAGATTCCCAGTGCCGCAGCACATATCAACTATGCGCGGAGCCGGCAGGTTCATCTGATGCAACACACCAAGCGCGGTCTTGCCGAGCAACTCGGTCTCAGGTCTGGGGACGAGCGCACCGGGCGAAACCAGAAGTTCAAGTCCCATGAAGATGGCGCGGCCGGCGCCATAGGCATCAGCTACACTGAACTCTTTGCTCATGGCCGACCCCATCGCTTGATCTCCCCAGTATAGATCTGCGGCGCTCATGCGCCAGCCAAACCTGCTCCGAAATCATGAATTCTCAAGCCTTTCCTTCGAAAAACTGCAGGCACAAACTCGGTGCATCGCACTTCTGACGCTCATTGACCGATCGCAATCTCAGGTCGCCCAAGATGGAGAGAGAGAGAGAGGTGCTGCTGATGCTTTGAAGAGCCAATGGCGTGGTACGGAGGCTTTTAGATTTTGCGGATCGTGGAGAGGGTAAACGCCTATCCAACTCTGATGGAGCGGAGGCGGACCGCAGCTCCATTGACGCGCTAATCTTCGGCTCCAGTAATTCAGCAAGTGGTCGGTGGAAGCGCCTCCGCTCCAGCATCAGCCTCACCTTGCTGCATGGAGAGGTTACCTATAGGTTTGCGGACATGTCGAAACAACTGTCCGAAGGTCTCGGATCGACATCTCATTTCCGGTCAATCGCAGAGAGGGGCCGTGAGCGAAAGCGTGAGTGTTCTGATTGTTGAGGATCAATGGCTAGTCGCGCAGGACACTGCCGCGCGGCTGCGTCGCGCCGGTTATCAGGTGGTCGGACCTGTGCCGTCGGTATCCGCCGCTCTGCGTCTTGTCGAATCGGACAAGATTGACGTGGCGTTGCTAGACATCCAGCTGAACGGTGAAACGGGTCTGCCGGTGGCGAGGATATTGCAGGCGCGAGGCATCCCCTTTGCCTTCTTGTCGGGATTTGGCCCCGCCGACGTTCCCGCGGCTTTCCGCGACTGCAGATTCCTGCCGAAGCCGGCAACCGATGCTGTCATCCTTGCTGCTGTCAGCGAGTTGGCGTCCCTGCGCACAGCTTCGCGCTGACATTCGCTCCGCCGCATTATTACCGGAGTTGCGCCCTGGCGACCTGGTAGGCCGGACGAGGTCAGTCTCACAAAGGGCAACATTGGCGCTTTGGCCATGAGGACGGCGGACTACGACCGGCGAGGACGGAAATTCAGCGTTCAAAAAGCATCCGCCGGGGTTCCACTTCTCGGCCTGTTGGCGGCGATTTGGACTTAGGTCCGATCCCGGTCGCCAGAGGTCGGATTGCGGAACATCTGCCAAGGACCCACGTTCGGGGTTTGAGCACGGAGGTGCCGGCCGATCTCGAAGCGCAAGTTTCACGGGCAACTGTTGGGGAGTGTCGCCTAGTGCCGATTTCAAACGATATGGGGGACGAGCACCTGGAACTGGAATGTCCAAACTGTTCTCATGTCATCATAAAAAAGGGATCGTGGTTGAAGGTGATATCCAACTTCAACTGCACCCAATGCCATGCAAAAATCAGAATTGGTTATATGACCAAGCTCGCGCTTTTCGAGAAAAAAAGGCAAAGCATGAACCCGGCTGCGCAGTGAGCGTGCTGGCGGCCCGACAGTCGTTTGGGGTGGTGCGTTGAACCGTCGGGCCTGACCGGCCCGATGGCGGGGGAGCCAGGCCGGCTGGGTGAATCGTATACATTAGATCATGCTTATCAAGCCCAAATCCGCGGCGCGACATCCCTGGTGGGCAACGGTGACCCGCGCCAGTATACGCGCTAGCAGGAACGTCGGCGTTCAACATGCCGCTCATTCGTAAAGAGTGCGAACAGCTTCATCAAACAGCTCCACCTCGGCTTCAACCTTTTCAGCCGCTTTATCGACCTTGTCGAAACGCTTCAGCATTCGATTGTGGAGCATGGACAAGCGTGCGGCATGGTAGACCACGCTGCGCTTGTAACCTTCAGAGTCGAGTGGTTCGAACAACATTGTCATGGCAGAAATCCTCAATGTTTTCCGTCCTGCAATCCTTCCCTAGTAAACCGCCAATTAACTCTTTCGTTCCGCTGGTGATGCGAAGGCGCCCGAATGAATAACTCGTTGCGCTGTCTCCAGACTGCACGAGCGTGCTTCGTCTGTCTGAGGTTGGGCCCCAAGGCTTGCGCTTGCCTCGCCTGTTCGGCTCATGCTGCGTCAGTCACGACATCGACGGCCAGCTTCAGTTCAATCGCTTTGGGCGTGAGTTGAATACCGGCGCTGCCAAGAATTGCCGAATGATCATCCTGCTGTGGTGGGACCGCCGAACCCGTCAGGAGCGACGAACCGAGCCGGCTTGGATAGTCGCCCCGCCGCAAGGACGCGAGCGGATCGAAGATCACGTCGGCAGGTGCTCTGCCCTCTCTGGGAAGCCGGCGCCGCGCGCACTTACTGAAAAAACCCAAACAGAATAAGAGCGAGAAAGGCAAACAGCAGCGCTGCAGCCGCTAGCAACACACCTTTGTTGGAGCCCCGCCGAGGTTGAGGGTCAGGCACGAGTTTTTTCCGGTTTGGGAGTTCATTCATTGGACATTAATTTGCGGCTGCAAATTAGGTTCCGCTCATGCTTGGATGCCTACAATGCCGCCCCACAGCGCCCTACAGGCGCACGACCTTCGCTAGCCATAGGCGTATCCGCTGGCCTTCTGCAAAGGACAACGCGAACGATTCCTGATTGAATGACCGGGCAATTTCCTGATCTTTCTCATTGATTTCGTTTAGCTGGTTTACTTACTGATGTTGCGAACGACAGATGTCGCCGAAACCACAACGTAGAAACACGGCGACTGCAAATCCTAGTTTAAGTCACTCGAGCAGAAGATCGGAGCGATGCCTATGTGCCGCCGAAGCGCAAGAAGCCGCTGCGGGACATGCCAGTCTCGCCAGCGCTAGTTAGGGCTGCCGGCGCGAATCTAGCGTTTCTTCGGCTTCGGCGTGATGTCCTGCGACCCGCGCCTTGTCGCCATTTTTCGCGAGAACACCAGATTTTGCCTTGTCCTTACTGGTCGGCAACTCTGGACCGCAGCGACCGACGGCGCCGGGCGCCAGTGGCAGATCGGTCGTGGCCTTCAACGGCAAGCACCGCATGCGCGCGGGCATGACTTCTTCGTTGCCGTAGCAATCGCAATCGGCTGCCCAACGGCAGTGCCTGGCCGCTACGCGCCACGGAAGAATTGTTCCTCTCAAGCCTCTTGGCTGGAAAAGGGCTTCCGCAAGTTCAACAACAACGCGCAAAGCCCGTATTGGCTCACATCCAAACAATCGCACATAGTGCTCCCGCGCCATCTCGGTCGCGTTTTCGCATTTTGGGTGTGTGCGGCGCGTCTCGGCGAAGGGCTATGGAGAATTCGTATTTCGTTCCTTTCGCCGCCTTGAATGAGACCAAGAATTTCATGGCTGTCAGAAAACGACACGTATCAACCCGCTCACGACGATCCATAGGCGCCGTGATGATAGATCAGTGCCGGACCGGGCTCTCCGCTCACCACATGCCGGACGCTGCCGAGTATTAGCGCATGGCTGTGGCGAACTATGGTATCCTCGACGGTGCAATCGACCGCGGCAAGCGCACCTTCGAGCGCCAATGCGCCGCTTGCAAGGGTGGACCAGCGTGCACCCTCGTAGCGAGCCTGCCCCTTGAGGCCGCCTCGACCAGCAAAACGGTCGGCAACCGCGATCTGGTCGGCGCGTAGCACATTCACGCAGAAGTGCCGATGCCGGCTGATGGCTCCATGTCGACGAGCTCAGGTTGATGCTGACGACCATCACCTCCGGTTCGACCGACAAGGAATGGGCTGTGGTAATTGTTGCGCCCGTCCGCTCGTCGCCGATGCCTGCGGTGACCACGGACACGGCTCCGGCCAGGTGTCGCATCGCAAATTTCAGGGGAATCCGGGTTTCATCCGGCAGAATGCGTTCGGCTAGTGTCATCTGGATAGCCTCATCGTGTTTGCACATTCACGACGCCCTGCGACGCAACGCCGTCTGGTAACCCAACCATTGGTGAATTTCGGTGGCCATGCTCTCGGCATGGGCGGTGACTTCAGGGATGCCCATCAGCTCGCCGACGCTGCCGCGCGCCAGCGGTCCGCTGATGAAAATATTGTCGGCCGGGTGACCTGACTTACCGACCGCGCGGCCGTGGCTGTCGGTGTCGAGACCAAGGCCGGTTGGGTCAAGACGGACCAGGCCCAGATGTCCAAGGGCGGCAATCGCCGTGTTGGTGCGAAGAATGTCCGCATGCGCCGGCCCGGTCGTCACGATCACGCTGTCGAACGTCTCAACGATGAGGTCGTGTCGGCGCCTTGACCGCTGCGTGACGCGGATACGTCCGTCGGCCTCTTCGGCCTCGACAATCGATCCGGCGCGATAAGCGAGCGTCCCCTCGTCAAGGCGGCGATCCAGCACGACTGCTACCTGTGGCGCGATGCGGAAACGATGCACGTCCCAGAGCGCGCGAAGATGGCGCACCACGCGGCGCTGCTCGGCGAGCGGCAAGGCCTGCCAGATCAACTGCCCCTGACGCCGGACAGCGTCGAGGACCGGATACCAGTCTTCGCCCTGTCGCGTCGCTGCCGCGATCGTGGCCCGGATGCGCCTGAGCAGCACCGTGGCGCTGCGTAAAGGCAGGCTGGTGAAGTCGCCTATCGGGTCGCCCTGCATGGCGGCCTGCACATGCGAGCGATAGCCATGGCGCGACAGTGCCGTGATGCGGCCGCGATGACCTCTACGGTCGAGGGCTGCAATGACGTCGGCCGAGGTCAGACCGGTGCCAACAATGAGAACACGGTCGTCGCGGCCGATCGCCTGCAGCCGTTCGAGATCGTAGGGATTGGCCACCAATCCGGCGACTGAGGCCACGCTGCGCAGCGGCGCCGGGAGGGCCGGCAATGGATGCGTCGCCGCGATCACCACAGCATCGGCGGAAAGCGTTGCGCCATCGGACAGGACAAGCCGGTAGCCCTCGCCACTGCGCTCGACCCAAGCAACTTCGGCCCTGACATGGCGGATCGCCTTGCTTTGCAGGAAGGGCTGCAGGTGGGATTCGACATAGCGGCCGAAGACTCGACGCTGCGGGTAAATCGCGCCGCTGGCGGCAATGGCCTGCGTATCGTCCAGAATAGCGCCGGTCTGCTCCAGCCAGTCGGAAAAATGGCCCTCCTCACCTGAGATCAGCGTCATCCTGGACGCCCGCACGTTGATGCGGTGCGAGGGATCGGCCGTCGAATAGGCCAGACCATAGCCGAGCGCCTCGCGCGGTTCGACGACCACGATATCGGCTGCATCGGCGGGCAGCAGCCGCGCCAGGTGAAACGCGGTTGCGGCGCCGGAAAAGCCGCCGCCAATGATGGCGACCGTCAGTTTCCCAGCCCTGCGGGAAGCGCTCAAGACTGGCTCGCGCGCAGCGCCGATGGTCGATGATCTCCGGCCACCGTTTCGCCGAACGGTCCCATGTTCACCGTCGTCGGCCGGGTCGAGATTTCGTGATCGAGCGGCAGCAGCGGCAGCACCAGTTCGCCGAAGCGATAGGCTTCCTCCAGATGCGGATAGCCGGACAGGATGAAGGTATCGATGCCAATCCTTCGGTATTCGTCGATCCGTTCTGCCACGGTCGCCGCGTCACCGACCAAGGCGGAGCCGGCGCCGCCGCGCACGAGGCCAACGCCGGCCCAAAGGTTCGGGCTGATTTCGAGCTTGTCGCGGCTGCCGCCATGCAACCGGCTCATGCGCGACTGGCCAACCGAATCCATGCGGGCGAAAACCTTCTGTGCCTCGGCGATCGTCTTGTCGTCGAGGCGGCTGATCAGCCGATCGGCATCGGCCCAGGCCTCGTCATTGGTCTCGCGAACGATGACATGCAATCGGATGCCAAAGCTCACTTCGCGGCCGGCCTTTTCGGCAAGGCCGCGCACATGCTCGACCTTGGCGGCGACGTCCGCCGGCGGCTCGCCCCAGGTGAGGTATTTGTCGATCTGCTCGGCGGCGACCGCATTGGCCGCGTCCGACGAGCCGCCGAAATAGAGCGGCGGGTGCGGCGTCTGCACCGGCGGGAACAGCAACCTGCCATCTTCGATGCGGAAATGCTTGCCTTCGAAGGCTACGGTTTCGCCGCTGAGCACGGCCTTGTAGATGTCGAGAAATTCCCGCGTCACCTCATAACGCTCGTCATGGCTGAGGAATATGCCATCGCCCTTGTTCTCGACCGGATCGCCGCCCGTGACCACGTTGATCAGCAAGCGCCCGCCCGAAATGCGGTCGAGCGTCGAGGTCATGCGCGCGGCGAGCGTCGGCGACTGCAGCCCTGGACGGACCGCAACGAGAAAGCGAAGTCGTTGCGTCAGCGGCGCCAACGCCGACGCCACCACCCAGCTGTCTTCGCAACTGCGCCCGGTCGGCAGCAGCGCGCCATAATAGCCGATGGCGTCGGCCGCCTTGGCGACCTGGGTGAGATAGGGCAGGTCGACCGCCCTGCCGCCCTCGGAGGTGCCGAGATAGCGGCTGTCGCCATGGGTGGGCAAGAACCACAGGACCTTGATCCTGTCGGGGGTGGCAGTGCTCATGAATAGTCCTTTGTGACTTTACGGCGTTCCCGCTCAGCTCCAGGCGTGGAGGGGCGGGTTGACCTCGTTCAGGTAATAGTTGCCGAGGATCGCGTATTTCCAGCGGACGGGATCGTGCAGGGTGTGGGTGCGCGCATTGCGCCAGTGGCGGTCGAGATTGTGCTCGGCCAGCGTGGACCGCGTGCCGGCGAGTTCGAACAGTTTGTTGGTGGCGGTGATGGCGATCTCGGTGGTGAGGATCTTGGATTCGGCGACCGCGATCTGCGCCTCCGCGACCGTCTTCTCGTTAGGATCGGCCACGGCGCGGTCGACCGCAAGGCCGGCCTTTTCCAGAATAGCCTCGGCCGCATTGGCGCGCAGGCGAAGGTCGCCGATCGCCTGGATCGTATAGGGATCCTGCCAGGCATTATCGACGCCGCTGTCGATCCACGCGCGCGACCTGGTGCGCACGAAGCTGACCGTCTCGTCGATCGCCGCCTTGGCAATGCCGAGATCGACCGCCGCCTGGATGATCTGGAAGACGGGTCCGTCGGCTGTCGGTTTGTCGTACCCCTTGTAGCCGGGGACGAGATGCGTCTTCGCCACCTTCACATTGTCGAGCAGGACCGTGCCGGAGAGCGTCGTCTTCTGGCCGAAGCTCGACCAGTCATCGATGACGGTCAGTCCGGGCGCGCCGCGATCGGCGATGGCATACCAGGCGCGCCCCTCGTCATCGAGCGCCACAATCGGCACCAGATGGGCGAGCAGGGCGCCGCTTGAATAGAATTTCTGGCCGTTGACCACGACATGGTCACCGGCATCGACAAACTTGGTCTCGAAGTCGGCGGCACGCCTGGAGCCGAACTCGGAAAACGCGTTGCCAAAGCGCGTGCCGGACAGTGCCTCGGCGAAGAGCAGCTTTTTCTGCGCCTCGTCCGAAACCGTGCGGATGGCGGCGACCACGCCGAGATGGTTTTGCGGAATCTGGCCAAGCGAGGGATCAGCCGCCGAGATGATGGTGATCACCTTCGACAGCGTCACATAGGAAACCTCCGGCCCGCCATAGGCCTTCGGCACATTGATCGACCACAAGCCGCTCTGCGAAAAAGCATCGAGCTCTTCCTTCGGCCAGATGCGCTCGCGGTCCCGCTTCGAGGCTTCCCTAGCGAATTCAATGGCAAGTTTTTCGGCGATGGCGACCGCCTCGGCATCGGTCTTGATGATATGTGCCTTGGCCGACGGGCGCTCGACCGGAGGCACGGCGACGCGCGCGTCGGACGGCTGCTTGGATTGGATGGTCATGCTGCAGTCTCCTGGGGAAAGTGTTGCGATGGAAGCGGCGCGCCGCCGAGATAGTAGATCTTGATGTCGTCGCGCTGGCGCAGGTCGGCAGCCGACCCTTCCAGCACGCTTTTACCGTTTTCGAGCACGGTGGCGCGGTCGGCATATTTCAGCGCCACCGCCGAATTCTGCTCGGCGACAAGGATCGAAAGACCCTCGTCCCGATTGAGCCGCTTCAAGGCGCTGAAGATCTCGTCGACGATCAGCGGCGCGAGCCCCATCGAGGGCTCGTCGAGCACGAAGAGTTTCGGCCGCGACATCAGTCCGCGACCGATCGCCGTCATCTGCTGCTCGCCGCCGGAGGTGAGGCCGGACCGCGTGCGCCGTTTCTCGAGAAGCCTCGGAAACAGCGCGTAGACACGCTCAAGGTCGGCCTTCACGCCAACGCGCGAGGATGAACGCCCGAGCGCCCCGGTCAGAAGGTTCTCCTCGACCGTCAGCGAGCGAAAGCAGTGCCGGCCCTCGAGAACCTGGACCAGGCCCTTGCGGACGAGGTGCGAGGGACTTGCCCTAGAAACATCCTCGCCATCGAAAATGATCCGGCCGGCAGTGACGGAGCCGCGCTCTGCCGGCAGAAGATTGGATGCGGCGCGCAACAGCGTCGTCTTGCCGGCGCCGTTGGAGCCGAGCAACGCCACGATCTCGCCCTTGCCGACCGAGAGGTCGACGCCATGCAGGGCGGCGATGGCGCCGTTGTAGACGGCCTCGACGCGGCTGATCGACAGGATCGGATTTTCCGGGCTGGACATCGATAACTCCGCTGCGAAGATGGATGGCACGGCCGGCCCGCGGGCCGGCCGTGAGCTCTTCAAACTCAGTTGCTGACCACAGCATCGGCGTCTTCGGCCGTGCGGATCTTGAGGCCCTTTTCCTTGGCATAGGCCTCGGACGACTTCTCGATGATCGGGCGCAGCAGCTTCCAGTCGGGCGCGATCCAGTCGGACACGACGTTCCACTTCTTGCCGTCCCACTGCTGGAAGGTCACGTAGCCGTCACCCTCGTGATTGTCCCAGGAGACGTTGATCGAATGGAACAGGTCCTTGGCACCGAGTGCCTCAACGCGCGCCGGGTCGAGCTTGAGATGTTCGAAGCCCCAGCGAACCTCGTCGCCGGTCAGCGTGCGATTGCCGAACTTGGCCTGCGCGATGCGGATGGCTTCGACATTGAGGATGCCGTTGACGATGCCGAGATTGTGGTAGACCGAGCCGATGCGGCTCTTGTCCTCGAGATTGCCCTTGCCGGCATCGTAGACCGTCTTGACGATCTCCTTGACGACCGGATAGTCGGCGCCCGACGCCTGGGTGGTGATGGCAGTGTAGCCCTTGGCGGCGTCGCCGGCGGGGATGACGTCCTCTTCGGAGTTGGACCAAACATTGCCGACGATATGATCGGCCGGGAAACCGGTCTTCTGCGCGGTCTTCAGCGCAACCGGGTTCATCACGCCCCAGCCGCGCAACACGACATAGTCGGGGTGCTCGCGACGGATGGTTAGCCACTGCGCCTGCTGCTCGTTGCCCGGATGCGGAACTTCAATCTGCGACAGCTCGAAGCCGTATTTCTGCGACAGCAGCTCATAGATAGGGATCGTCTCCTTGCCGTAGGGCGAGCCGTGATAGAGCACGACGATCTTCTTGCCCTTGAGCTTGTCGAGGCCGCCTTCCTTGGAGGCGATGTAGTTCACGATGCCCGATGTTTCGCTGTAGGGGTTGAGCAGCAGGGGGAAGACGTAAGGGAATACCCGGCCGTCGGTGGTGTCGGTGCGGCCGTGATTGATGGTGATAAGGGGCACCTTGTCGTCGGTGATGCGGTCGATCATGGCGTAGGCGATGCCGACCGAGAGCGGGTTCCAGGCAGCGATGCCGGGATTGCTCTTCAAGCGCTCATAGACCTCGACGCCCTTCTCGACCTCATACTGGGTTTCGCCCTCGCTCCAGGTCAGCTTGACGCCATTGACGCCGCCGTCGCGGATGTTGATCAGGTTGAGATAGTCGATGAAGCCCCCAAAGAAGCCGGTGCCGCCGGCGGCATATGGGCCAACGCGGTAGCTCTGCAGCGGGAAATATTGTTCGTCGGCATGCACGGCTGTCGCGCCGAGCACGAAAGCGGTGGCGATCGCCGCTTTCTTGAGGTGACTGAAGAAGGTCATGAGTTGCGTCTCCTGAGGTTTTGGGTCCGTGAGAGAATGTCGAGCGGCGCTCAGCTGGACCTTGAGCCGATCCGTCGTTTCAGGCGGTCGAAGAGGGCCGACAGCCCGTTCGGTTCCGCGATGAGGAAAATGATGATGAGCGCGCCAAGCACGATGCGCTGGCTCATATCGAGCACACCAGAATCGAACAGGCCGCCGAACACGAAGGCGCCGAGCCGAGACAGAACGAGCGGGAAGACGACGATGAATGCGGCGCCCAGAAACGCACCGCGTATCGAAGCCAGCCCGCCGATGATGATGATGAACAGGATCTGGAACGAGCGGTCTAGATTGAAGCCGGCCGGCTCGACCGTGCGCAGATAGGTGAAGGCCCACAGCACGCCGGCGATGCCGATGATGAAGGACGAAATGGCGAACGCCAGCAGCTTGGTCCGCAGCACCGGCACGCCAATGACGCGCGCGGCGGTTTCATTGTCGCGCACGGCAATGAAGTTGCGGCCGGTGGCGCTGCTGACCAGCCGCCAGACCAGTGCCGTCAGCAAGGCGACGGTGGTGACGGAAAGTAAATAGCGTCCGGCGGCACCGTCGAGCGAAAACCCGGCAACGGCAAGGTGCGGTGCAGAAATTACCCCGGACGGATTGTCGTTGGAGAACCAGCCGAACTTGGTCAGCGCCCACTGCACGAAAAACTGGGCGGCGAGCGTCGAAACGGCGAGATAGAAGCCGCGCAGGCGCAGGCTCGGCAATCCGAAGATGACGCCGATTCCGGCGGCCGAAATCCCGGCCAGGATCATGGTGGCAGGCAGCGGCAGTCCTTCGACTCGCAGGTTGAAATTGTATGCGGCGAAGGCGCCTACCGCCATGAAAGCGGAGGAGCCAAGCGAAAGCTGGCCGCAATAGCCGGTCAGGAGGTTGAGGCCGACTGCCGCCAGGCAGAGCGCAAGGAACGGCAGCAGGATCGCCTCGACCAGATAGCTCGACGCAAAGGCCGGGACCAGGCCGTAGACGACGACGATCGCCACGGCCGGCAAAGCTAATTTCCGGGCGAACCTCAGCCAGTCGATTGGAGCCCTTGCGGCATCGAGCGCTTGCACGGCCATCGGTCAGACCCTTTCGACGGTTTTCTGGCCAAACAGGCCGGAGGGACGCACCAGCAGCACGACCAGCGCCAGCGCATAGGCGAACCAGCCTTCGATGCCGCCGCCGACGAAGGGGCCGAGATAGACCTCGGCGAGCTTTTCGCTGGCGCCGATGATCAGGCCGCCGACGATGGCGCCAAGGATGGAATCGAAGCCGCCAAGCACCAGCACCGGCAGCGCCTTCAACACGATCAGTGACAGCGAGAACTGGACGCCGAGGCGGGCACCCCACAGCAGTCCCGCGACCAGCGCCACGAAGCCCGCGGCCGTCCACACCGTTCCCCAGATCCGCGGCAGCCGCAGTCCGACGGCAAGGGCCGCGAACTGGTCGTCGGCGACGGCGCGAAACGCCAGCCCGATCCGCGTCCAGTAGAAGAAGGCGCTCAAGCCCGCCACCATCGCTGCGGCGATGCCAGCTGCCAGAAGGTCGAACGACGAGATCAGGATGCCGCCGACCTCGAAGGGCGTGTCGTCGATGCCGAGATCAAGCCCGTGCACCTGCGTGCCCCAGATCAGTTGGGCAGCGCCCTCAATGATGTAGGACAGGCCAAGCGTGGCCATGAACATTGTCATCGGCGAGCGGTTCACCAGCGGCCTGAGCACGGTTCGCTCAATTGTGAAA
The DNA here is from genome assembly GCF_040323735.1 of Mesorhizobium sp. M0029. NCBI lineage: Bacteria > Pseudomonadati > Pseudomonadota > Alphaproteobacteria > Hyphomicrobiales > Phyllobacteriaceae > Mesorhizobium > Mesorhizobium sp. M0029. Next base: position 512,287 of record NZ_JAMYVF010000001.1, on the reverse strand, counting down.
CCCAGCGCGACCATGACTGCGAAGGTGATGAGCAGCGCAAGCGCAAACGGGATGCCGCGTTCGACCAGGCTGACGAAGGTGAGTGCCGCAAACAGCACCATCGACCCTTGCGCGAAGTTCAGCACACCCGACGTCTTGTAGATCAGCACGAAGCCGATGGCGACGAGCGAATACATGACTCCCGACAACAGGCCGCCGACCAGCACTTCGACGACGAAGAGAAAATCATAGTAGCTCATCAGATGCCCTCGCCATCCTCGCCCTCGGCGGTGCCGAGATAGGCCCGGACCACGTCCGGATCGGCGCGCACTTCGGCCGGCGTGCCGTCGGCGATCTTGCGGCCGTAATCGAGCACGGCGACGCGGTCGGATAGGCCCATGACGACCCCGATGTCGTGCTCGATTAGGATGATGGTGACGCCATGCCGGTCGCGCGCGGCGCGCACGAACCCGGCCATCTCGGCTTTCTCGGTCGCCGTCATGCCCGCCATCGGTTCGTCGAGCAGCAGGATCTTCGGCTCGGCAACCAGCGCTCGCGCCAGTTCGACCCGCTTCTGCAAGCCGTAGGGCAGCGTCGCGACCAGCCGATCGGCGACCGTTTCCAGATGCAGGAAGGCGATTGTCTGGTCGACCTTTTCGGCAATCGCAGCGTCTTCGCGCCTGGCGCGTGGCAGGCCGGCAATATGTTCGACGAAACTGGCGCGCCTGGTGTGGACGCGGCCCGACGCGATGTTGTCGTGCACGGAAAGCCCGGGAAAGAGCGCCAGGTTCTGGAAGGTGCGCGCGACGCCCAGACGTGCCAGACGGTTCGCGGGCACACGGGAGAATGACTGGCCGGCGATCGCGATCTTGCCGTGGTCGGCGTGATAGAGGCCGCTGATGATGTTGATCAGCGAGGATTTGCCTGCGCCGTTGGGGCCGATCACGGCGCGGATTTCGCCGCTCTTGACCTCGAGGTCGACATCGCTCAGCGCCGTGACACCGCCAAAGGAAATGCCTACCCTGCTCAGGGCCAGGATTGCATTGACCTTTGCCGACAGGCGCGCCGGGCGCGCCTCCTCGACGGAAGCAGCGACAGCAAGAATGCCGGAAATTTCGGGTGCACGCTCGTATGCGGCTGCTCCCAGCGAAGCACCAATCATGACACGTTCCTAATTTTTGAAGGAGTGCGCGGTCCGAAGGCCGCGCCCTGACCTATTCGGCGGCGACAAGCTCCCTGTCGCGCGCCGCTTCCAGTTCGCGCACCAGCGGGATGATGCGCTTGCCGAAGAACTCGACCTCTTCCTGGAAATGCAGGAAGCCGAGCAGGATCAGGTCGGCGCCGGCGTCCTTCAGCTTGAGGATGCGTTCGGCGATCTGTTCCGGCGTGCCAATCAGATTGCTGCGGAAGCCGTCATTGTATTGCACCAGATCCTCAAGGGACGATTTCGCCCAGTTGCCCTCGCCTTCCGGCGAGGCCTTGCCGGCGTTCTTGACCTGGTCGGCGAAGCCCTGCACCGCTTCGGGATTGGCCTGGGCGACGATCTCGTCCAGCACCGCGCGTGCTTCTGCCTCGGTTTCGCGAGCAATGGCAAAGGCGTTGACGCCGATCTTCACCTTGTGGCCATTGGCCTTCGCCTTGGCCTGGATGTCGTCGACCTGCTTCCTGATCTCTTCGGGTGTGTTGCCGTTGGTGAAATACCAGTCGGACACCCGCGAAGCCATGTCACGCGCGGCGCGCGACGAGCCGCCCTGGAAAATCTCGGGCTGCGGATCGATCGGCTTCGGCTTCATCGAGTAGTTGGTGAAGCGATAGAAGTCGCCCTTCAGCGTGAAATTGTCCTCGGTCCAGATGCCGCGCAACGCACGGATGAACTCCTCCGAGCGGCGGTAGCGCTCGTCATGGTCGAGCCACAGCTCGCCGATGGCGGCGAACTCGCCACGGAACCAGCCGCTGACGACATTGACGGCCACGCGGCCATTGGTCAGGTGGTTGATGGTGGCGATCTGCTTGGCCGCCAGCGCCGGGTTCCATGGACCGGGCAACACGGCGGCAATCACTTTCAGCGTTGTGGTGGCGGCCAGCAGCGCGTGGCTGAACGACACGGATTCGTGCTGGTTGTCGGCGCCGTAGCCGGCGGTGAAGCGGATCTGGCTCAGTGCGTAGTCGAAGCCGTTGGCCTCTGCGATCTGGGCGAGCTTGCGGTTGTAGTCGATGTCCCAACCGGTCCGCTGCTCGATGTTGGAGATGACCAGGCCGCCGGAGACGTTCGGAACCCAGTAGGCGAATTTCAGGCCGTCGGAATGAGACGTCATGTCGTTGTTCCCTTTTTGGTTGGCTCAGCCGACGCGCGCTGCGGCGGCGGCATTTGCATGGTTGGAATTGAGCAGTGAAACCGCTTCGGATGCGGCCCGTGAAATGCGTTCGCGTATCGCCTCGCCGACGATTTCGGCGCCGATGAAATCGTCGGGCGCCCCATAGACGCCGGTCGGTACGGTGACGGCGCCGAAAAAGCCGAATAATGGCCGCAACTGATGTTCGAGAACCAGGCCATGGTATGGACTTCCGCCTGTCGCCGCGAGAAGCACGGTCTTGCCGGCGAGCGCGCGATAGTCGACGAGGTCGAACAGGTGCTTGAGGGCGCCGGTGTAGGAAGCCCGATAGACAGGCGTTCCGACCACGAGCAGATCGGCCTTCTCGACACGCTGGATAATCGCTTCGCCGGACGCGCCGAGGGCGCCACGGGACAGTCCGACGAAAAGCGAAGGCGCCGCCTCGGTGATTTCGATCAGGCCCGTGTCTGCCGGGACGCGCAGCGCGACGTCCTTGACCAGCGCGTTCACCACCGCGGTTGTGCGCGATGGCGTGCTTACGCCGCCGGATATTCCGAGAACCGATAGCCTTGCCAACTCGTCAATCTCCCAGACCCTGCATGCGCATCGGTCATTTCCAAACCGGGGCAGACGATATTCGACAAAATCTATAGAGATAAGGAACGACGTTTCGATTTTTCGCCTTTGGCGAGAAAAATCCGGTTCTGCTAATGTGCGGTAGCAACGTCCATCTGGCGATGGCCGGGAAGGATCAAAACGGCTCGCAGTCATCTATCGACATTTTTGAAAGCGCCGATGCCTTTGGGCAATAAGGTTCGTTGCCATGATGCCTGGCGTCGCCGTCGCGCAATACTACGAAGCGGCCTCCCTTGCCGGCGACATCACCAGTTTCTGGGTGCCCAATCGGGATTGTCTCTTTCCATGGTGCGCGACATTGGCTTTAGGATTAACCGCAGCGACAGTTGGGACACACGCATCCTTGTGGACGCCTCGAGTGCGACAACGTCCAGCAGCGCTGGACGGCTGGACGGCGCCAGTTGCTCGCGATCGACACGGGCAAGCTCTATGGCGGGCGTGGGGATTTCCTGCCGGTGGCCGAGGCGATAGCCTAGCAGATTCGTCACCGCCTATATCGCCCACGGCGTCAATGACGGCCCAGGGATCTGGTGGGCTTTTCTGCTGGGTCAGGTGTTGAATGTGGGCCGATCGTACGTCCGCGATCAATCCGCCGCAGCTCGGCGGCCTTGACCACCCGTTGCAGCCCGCCGACGTCACGAAATGACGGACGGGCACCAGGAAGTCCCACGGGTTGCCTCTTCACGCCAGCACGCCTGTGCCACCGTCGCTGCCTAAGAGGCGGCGACGGTGGCCGCTTGAAGCAGAACCCGCGCGCCGGTAACCGCGTGGGCAGGCTCCACATATTCCGCCTCGTTGTGGCTCAGCCCGTCACGGCACGGCACAAAGATCATCACGGCAGGCGCCACCCGGGCGAGGAACAGCGCGTCATGGAATGCACCCGAGATCATCTGTTTGTGCGGCAGCTTTAGGCTATTGGCGGCCTCCTCGACGGTTTTGACCATATCGGGAGAGAATGCCGCCCCCGGCATGTCGAACGACCGACTGATCGTTACCGTGCAATGCTGAGCTTCTGCCTCCGCCGCGCACACCTGGCGCAGTTCTGCTTCGATGGCATCGAGCCGCTCTACCCGCGGATGCCTGATATCGACGGCGAAGACCACAGACTGCGGTATGGCGTTGATCGATCCCGGCTGGGCGGTCACCCGGCCCACCGTCAGCCTTGCCCTGCTGTCGAACGGCATGATCGTCGTCTGGAGCCTGTGAATCGCGGCAACGGCCGCGACCATCGGATCCCTACGGTAGGCGAGGCCGGTTGTACCGGCGTGACCGGCGGCGCCCTCAATGCAGACCTCCAGCCAGCGCGTACCTTGCACGGCTGTGACGATACCGATCGGCAACCGCTCCTTTTCCAGCGATGGTCCCTGTTCGATATGCAGCTCGATGTAGCCGGATATCGGCATGCCGAGGGGGCGAAGGGTTGCCTCTGGCAAGGCGGAGATCGTTGCCCCGAGCTCCTCTGCGAGGGACGCACCGTCGCTACCGACTATGGACCGCCATGCGCAAATGTCGGCTCCGGTGAAGGCCATGGAGCCCATGACACCCGGCGTAAACCGGCTGCCCTCTTCATTGGCCCAGGCGACGACCTCGATCGACATCCGAGTCTCGGCCCTCGCGTCCTCCAGCGCTTCGAGCGCCTCGAAGGCGGAAAGCGTGCCGAGCGCTCCATCGAAGCGCCCGCCGGTCGGCTGGCTGTCGAGGTGGCTGCCGATAAGCAGCGGCGGCAGGGTGGCATCCGTGCCCTCGCGGCGGATGAAAAGGTTTGCCATGGCGTCCTGGAAAACCGCGAAGCCGCGCGCGAGCGCCAATTCCGCCAACAGGCGCCGGGCGCCGCGATCCTCGATGCTGAACGCCTGTCGGTTTACGCCACCGGCTGGCGTCGCGCCGATCCGGGCGAAGGCATCGAGCCGGCCCAGCAGCCGCTCGCCGTCGATCTCCGGCACTGAAGTCACCGCTTGAGGCCGCGGATGAAGGCCTTTACCCGTTGCGGATCGACCTGATTCCACCACACTCCATCATGTTTCAGCGAGCTGGCGACAATGACGCCGTCGACGATGTCCAAGATATCGTTGGCGTTGTCGGGTGTCACCCCGCTGCCGACAAGCGTCGGCAGTCCGGCGGCGTCCTTGATCATCCTGATGTAGCTGAGGTCGGCGGCGTGGCCAGTGCGCTGGCCGGTGGCGATCACCGCGTCGGCATCGAAGAACACGAGGTCCTTGACCTGCTCCTCGATCGGCCGGTCGCCGACGATCGCATGGGCGCCATGCTTGACATGCGCGTCGGCGAAGATGCGGATGCCGTTGGCCCGAAGTTTAGCGCGGAAACGCATGGCGCGCGCCGCTTCGCCTTCGATAAGGCCCTCATTGGCGACATAGGCGTTGGCCCATTGGTTGACGCGCACGAAGGCTGCACCGGAGGCACTGGCGATCGACAGCGCGGGAATGGAGGCATTGGCAAGCACATTGATGCCGATCGGCCGGCCGAGTTCGCGGCGGATGCGGTCGGAGACGACGGACATATAGGCTGAAGTCTCCGGCCCAATGTCATCCGGCTTGGCAAAAGGCACGTCGCCGTGGTTTTCGACGATCACGCCGTCGCAACCGCCATGCAGATAGGCTTTCGCATCGTCGAGGCCGCGTTGATATATGGCCTCGACCGCCTCGCCATCGTAGCGCGGCGCACCCGGCAAGGGTGCAAGGTGAACAACGCCGATCACCACCTTGCTCCTGCCGAAGATCGACTGCAGCACATCATCCGCGACCTGGCCAATGGGTTTGGAGTTAGGGGAATTTGTCATGCGGTTTTCGCTTCCGTCGTTTCCATAAGCACTTTCATTTCCCGTCTGTCGGGGCAGGAACCGAGGGTGCCGGCGCGCCCGACCGAGATGGCTGCGGCGCGGACCGCAATCCGCGCTGCCGCGGGGAGCTCCATGCCGGCCGCAAGGCAACCAGCGAGGCAACCGCAAAAGACGTCGCCCGCGCCGCTGGTGTCTAGCACGGCCACCCTGGGCGCCGCGATCCGGTCGATCCGTCCTTCGCCATCGGCGACAAGGCAGCCGAGTGCGCCAAGCGTCACGATGGCAGCGCCGGCGCCCTGACGGATCAAGTCGCGGGCCGCCATGGCAGGGTCGCCAGCCCCGGTCAGTTGCGCCGCTTCGCCCGCGTTGGCGATGACGACGCTGACGTCGCTCAAGCCCGGTGTGTGGTCGGCCGCAAGCGGGCTCGGATTGAAGATCGTCATCGCTCCCGCGCCGCGCGCCACCTTCAGGCAAGTGGCCGTCATATCCGGAGCCAGATTGCCCTGAAATACCACGATATCGCCGCGTTCGATCGCTCGGGTAAAACCGCTGTCGGCCATAGGATTGTACGCGGCGGCGCAACTGGCTCCGGTGACGATCAGGTTCTCGCCCCGCGCATCGACCATGATCGTTGACCGATCGCTGGGCAGTGGCAGTACCGCCAGATGGCTGGCATCGAGATCGCGGCTCAACTGCTCTGCGATCCAGGCTCCGGCGGGATCGTTGCCGATCGCGGCACGGAAGCGAACATCGGCTCCGATGCGCGCCGCGGCCACCGCCTGGTTCGCACCCTTGCCGCCAAGTCCGTCAGCATGTTCCGATGCGTTCAGCGTCTCGCCCGGCTGGGGAAACCGCTCCAGCCGAAACGTTGTATCGACACAGACATTGCCGACGACATGGACGCGCATGGCTAATCCCTGGCCGTTGCCCAGCCTAGCATCTGTTCGAACAACGTCTTGTAGCCATTCCAGGCGATGAAGCCCGGCGGCAGCCAGTGCGGGCCGACATCCGACGTCCAGGCGACGGTGCGGCCTTGGCCATATTTGCCGGTCGCCAGCAGCGGCAGCGAACGGTAGTCGGAAGAGACGGTGGCGAGAACTTCCGCGCCGTCCTTGACCGTGACCTCGTTGAAGCCAAGCAGGATTGGCCAATCCTTGCCGAGGCCCTTGAGGATCGGATGGGTCTGCGGGCCGACGACGACCGGCGCATAGCCTTCTGGAACCTCGACACGGTCGTCCACCGGCAGGCAGATGACCGGCAAAACGTCCTCAACCGGCGTCTTGTGATAGCGCGCGCCGCCATTGATGCCTTGGAAGCTGTAATAGCCGCCGAACATCAACAGGCCGCCGCCATTGCCGACATAGTCGCGCAACAGGCGCAGCCGGTTCGGCGTCGGTTTGGAGTGGATCCAGGTATCGGGGTGAAGCAGCAGCGTGTTGGCTCCAAGATCGGAGAGCACGACCGCGTCGAAGGCCGAAAGCGCTTCCATGGTCTGCGGGAAATTCCGCTGTGCCTCATGCGCCGGCATGAAGGTGACGTCGAACAGGCTGTCCTTCAGCGCGGCCAGCAACTCATCGGCACCGGTGTGATAGGTCACGGTGGGAAACTGATCGAAGCCTTTGATGTGGGTCGCGGTCGAGACCCAGGACTCGCCTGCGAGAAGAACCTTCCTCCTGGACATGTAGTCTCCCTATCTTGTTTTGGAGCCGCGGCTGAGGCCCTCGGCGAACACAGTCTTTGGATTGTCGATGAGCATCGTGTCGATTGCCGACTGCTCGACACCATGGCGTTTCAGTCTCGGCACGAAATGCTTGAGGATGAAGCCGTAGCCGAAACCGCCGAAGCGGGTCAGCATGATCTTGAGAAAGACGTCCTGCGACAGCAGAATCCGGTCGACCAGACCCATGTCGATCAGCGAACGGATCGCCTGCGCATTCTGCTCGTCGGAGGGCGATTGCGCGTCCTGGTCGGCATAATAGAAATCCATGCCGATCATGTCGTATTCCAGGAAGGCGCCGCGTGCGGCCAGGCTTTTCTGGTAGGTGAGATCGTTGTGGCTGGGGTTCATGTGGCAAAGCACCGTATGCCGGAGATCGGCGCCTTCCGCTTCCACAACGTCAAGCACCTCATGCGCCAGCCGTTCCCAGCCGGGCAGATGGATGGTCAGCGGCACGCCGGTGATTTTCGCCGCACGAGCCGAAGCCCGCAGCGACTTGCGCTCCTCGTCGGTGAAATCCTTGCTGACGCCGACCTCACCGATGATGCCGGCCATCACCTCGGGCTGCGTCGACCCGCCGCCGACATCGTTGACGAGGAATTCGGTGACGTCGTCGACGTCCATCGCCTTCAGCCAGTCGGGGTGGGTGTGCTGCAGATAGAAGCCCGTCCCCATGACAATCCGCAGTCCCGAGGCACGGGCGATGCGCGCCAGCTTCACCGGATCGCGGCCAATGCCAATGTTGGTCGCATCGACCACGGTATGGCCGCCGAGCGCCCGGTACTTCGCCAGTTCCGACAGCGCCAGGTCGCCGTCGTCGAGCGAGACGTTGTCGCGGTTCATGTAGGGGTTCATCCGCAACTCGCCGATGATCTCCATGCTGACCGGCTGCTCGGCGAGCTTCTTCTCGTCGGGATGGCAAGGGCATTTCCACGATGTCGCGCCATCGAGCAGGATATGCTCGTGCATCAGCGTCACGCCCATATCGGCGATCGCAACCGGGCCGGTAACGGTCATAACGGTGCCGGAGGCAACGCCGATCGGCGCCCGTTCCCTTGGCTTGTCGTCGAACAGATGATCCATGTCAGCGGCTCCGCGTTGCGCCCTTGAACAGGCGGAAATTCAGCCAGATGGCAACGAGGATGATTGTGCCGGTAACGATCGGCGTCAGGAAGGGCGACATGTGCGCCAGGATCAGGCCGTTGCCGATGACCGCGACGGTCAACGCGCCGAGCACAGTGCCGACGATCGTACCGCGCCCGCCGAACAGACTGGTGCCGCCAAGCACCACGGCGGCGATGACATCGAGCTCGAAACCCTGGCCGGCATTCGACGAGCCGGAACCGAGCCTGGCGGCGAGGATGATGCCGGCCACCGCCGCCGCCATGCCCGACAGGATGTAGACGAAGAGCGTCATGAAGCGCGTATCGACACCGGCGCGGCGCACGGCTTCTGTATTGGCGCCGATGCCGGTGACATAGCGGCCGAACGGCGTCTGGTTGAAGGCGAGATAGGCAATGATCAGCACGACAAGGGCGAGCAGCGCCGGCACCGGCACACCGAGAAACCAGGCCCTGCCGATGTTGACGAAGAAGCTGGTCGGTTCGACCGGGATCGAATAGCCGCCGGTGATCAGCAGCGCTACGCCGCGGATGACCGAGAGACCGGCAAGCGTGACGATGAAGGCCGGTATCCGCTCATAGGCGATGAAGAAGCCGTGCAAGGCGCCGATCGCAGCACCAAGCGCCAGCATGGCGATCACGACCAGCGGCCATGGCAGGTCGGCCTGCAGGAAAACCGCCGACAGCGTTGCCGTCAGCGCCAGCACGGAGCCGACCGAGAGGTCGATGCCGCCGGTGGTGATGACGAAGGTCATCGCGGCCGCAACGATCAGCAGCGGCGCCGACTGGCGCGCGATGTTGAGCAGATTGGGCGTCGTCAGGAATGAACCGGTGATCAGCGAGAAGACCACGCAGACGACGATGAAGAACAGCGCAATCGAGACGACGCTGCCATTGGCTAACGCCACATCCTTCCACGTTCTGTTGTGAGCGCGTTTGGGCGAGGCGCCAACACCGGCGGAGGTAACGTTCATGGTTGGACCCCCTCATCGCGGCTTGCGCGGGCCGAGCGCGCGGTGAATTTGCGGCCGACGATCAGGTTGACGACCTCCTCGATGCTGGTCTCGCCGATCTTGCGCTCGGCGACATTGCGGCCTTCGTACATGACCTGGATACGATCGCAGACCAGGAACAGGTCCTGCAGGCGATGGGTGATGAGGATGACGCTGACGCCCCGGGCGCTGACGGCGCGGATGAGTTCCAGAACCGCCTCGACTTCCGCCACCGCAAGGGCGGCCGTCGGCTCGTCCATGATCAGCACCGAGGGGTCGAAAGAAGCCGCGCGGCCGATGGCGATCGACTGGCGCTGGCCGCCGGAGAGGTTTTCGACCTTGAGCTTGGTGTCGGCAATGACGATGCCGAGCCGGTCGAGCATCTGTCGCGTCTCGCCATGCATGCGCTTGTTGTCGAGAAAGGGGACGCCGAGAACGCGGCGACGCGGCTCGCGGCCGAGGAAGAGATTGCCCGCCACATCCACCGTGTCGCAGAGCGAAAGGTCCTGGTAGACCATCTCCACCCGCGCGGCGCGGGCATCGGCCGGCGACGAGAAAGACACCGCCTTGCCATTGATCTCGATGGTGCCGGCATCAGGAATGACCGCACCGGACAGCACCTTGCTCAAGGTGGATTTGCCGGCGCCATTGTCGCCGACCAGACCGAGCACTTCGCCAGGCTTCAGGTTCAGCGAGACATCGTCCAGCGTCTGGATAGGGCCGTACCGTTTGGAAATACCGGTCATCCTGACGCGGTAGGTCTCGCCATCGCTCATCATGGTTCCAATTCTCTGGGCGCGACATGTTCAATTGGTCGCGGGGCTGCGCAGGCAACCCTCGGGTCAATGCGCAGCCCAGCGGTCCGGGGAGGATACTACTTGAACATGTCCTTGAACTGGCCGACATTTTCCTTGGTCACGATGGTGATCGGAACGTTGATGATCGGGTCGATCTTCTCGCCCTTCTTGAGCTTGACGAAAGCTTCGATGGCAGCCTTGCCTTCACCGGCCGGATCCTGCTGGACGACAGCGACCACCCAGCCCTCTTCGAGACCCTGCACCGCCGACTTGGTCAGGTCCCAGCCGAACACCTTGACGTCGCCCGTACGGGCCTGGCTGGAGACGGCGGAAACCGCGCCGAGCAGAGCCGGCTCGCCGGTCGCGTAAAGCGTCGTCATGTCAGGATTGGCGGTCATCAGGTTTTCGGAGGCGGACAGGGCGACGTCCTGGACGTTCTGGCCGTCGACCGTGTCGAGGAAGGTGACCTTCTGGCCGCTGTCGGTGACAGCCTTCTTGAAGCCGTCGAGGCGCTGGTTCTGGATAAACGAATTGAGCGCGCCAACGACGCCGATCTTGGCGGTGCCGCTCAGCTTGGTCTTGACGTATTCGGCGTAGAACTTGCCGATATCCTCGCCTGCCTTGGTGTTGTCAACGCCGACGAAGGCGACGTTGTCGCCATTTGGGATCTGCGCGTCAATGGCGATGACCGGAATGCCGGCGGCTTTGGCCGCGGTGATCGCCGGCTTCACACCGTTGACATCGATGGCGACGAGAATGATGCCGTCGACCTTCTGGGTGATGTAGTTCTCGATGGCGTCGTTCTGCGCGCTTGGTACATTGTTGGCGTTGAAGATGACGAGGTCCACGCCGGCAGCCTTTGCGGCAGCCGTTGCGCCGTCATTGATCTGGTTGAAGAACAGGGCCTGCTGGTTGATGGTCACCAGCGCATAGGTCTCGGCCATGGCGGAAGCAGAGCCGAGGGCGAGGGTCATGGCGAGGGCTGCGGCGCAGCCTGAAAGGATCTTGGTAAGACGCATTCCGGTTCCCCTTGGTTTTCTCGAAAAGGCCCTTGATCGGGCTCACCTGGCGCCTGAGCGCAGAGCATATTTCAAGATGCTTGATTTCTTGTCAAGTGACTTGAATTGGCATCAACGAAGACAAATGAGGGGCTCGCCCGATCAGAATGTTGCCGGCGTGTTCACCCAGAAAATGCTGGCGCGTTCGTCGCCGACATTGCGGTACCAGTGCGGCAGTTCGGAATTGAAGACGAAGGAATCGCCGGCCGACAGGCGAAACGTCTTTTCGCCGACCATCAATTCGATCGCACCTGCCAGGAGGTAGCCGACTTCCTCGCCAGCGTGCTGGATCGGGCCGGCGCTCTCACCTCCCGCCTCGATGTGATGGATGTTGCACTGCAGGAGATGGCCGGGCGAATACGGAATGACGCGCTCGAGCGAAATGCCTTCGCCGCGCCGAAGCGGATCGAGCGCGATCAACGGCCGCGATCCAGCCCGAAAGACGATGCCTTCCTCACCATCGGATTCCTCGAACATCCAGCCAATGTTGGTGCCAAGCACCTCGACAAGCCGGTGCAGCATGGGAAGCGAGGGCGAGACCTTGCCGTTCTCGACCTTGGAAAGCAGGCTTTCAGAGCAGTTCGCGGCGGCAGCTAGCGCCTTCAAGGTCAGCCCACGCGTCTGCCGGGAGAGTTTCAACCGTATGCCGAGCCGCAGAAGGCTGGTGGCGGTCGAGCGCTCGTCGCCGCCCTTGCTGTTTTGGGTGTCCATCTTGTTCATTTGGGGACGCGAACATCTCCGCTAGTTGGGCTGACTCGTAAAACTGATCCCAGGCGTTGTCCATCCTGTGAAAAAACGGACGATGCATCCAATCGACTCGGCTGGGCTTTTCAAAACCATCATCCCCGACCAAACGCTACGACGCCTTCGGCGCATTTGCGAGTAACTGCCCGATGCATGCCGCAGAGGTACCGTCATCGACCACTGATACCACAGCAAGATGCCTAACTCCTCGGGAGAGCCGCGTTAGCTGAGCGTGAGCAACTCGCCTCGCGCAACTCCCACAAGCGTGTGGCTGGCGCGCGGCCACCCGGGGAGCCTGTTTGGGATTCACCTGAACTACATTCCCGGCAGCTTCCGCCCAGGGACCGGTCCGGGATCGCCGCCGATTCTGTCGAGGAGCAGGCGTTCCTGGATAACGGCGTCGCTTTCTCGACCGAGGAAGGCGTCTATGCGTCGCTGCAGGCGACCAAGCCGCAGACGCTCGCCTTCGCGCTCCGCGACAGCCCGCCGGGCTGGCGGCATAAGACCGCCGCTTGCCAGCTGACCGATCGGCGTCATACGCGATCGCGTATACATCAATTTTATGCGCAACTCCGTATATTACGATCAATACGCGATCGCGTATATTGCGAGCATGGAGGCCCATCATGACAGACCAGATCGCTCGCAACGAAAAACAACTCGGGGCCATCCTGCGCCGCGCCCGCAAGAACGCCGGGCTCACGCAAGGCTCGCTCAGCAACCAGATCCAGCTGCGCCCTGGCGCTATCGGACGAAGGAGCGTTTGGTCAGTCTGCCTGCTCCCAATCAACCGGGATTTAAGGACGCATACCAGGCAGCGGTCGAAGGCCGAAAGTCCCCAAGCCACCCGTCGTCCAAATGCCTGGTGCCGCCCTGCCAGGCACATTTGGAGCGGCCTTTCAACGGTTGAAGATCTCAGTCAAGTGGTTGGCGCTTGACGAAGCCAGCAAGCGCAAGAACACGCGGCTGATTGAAGAATTTCTGGAACTGCGGGTGGTCCCAGATCACGCACTGATTTGGCGCGACGTACCGGTTAAGAACCTTAGGCGTATCCATATTGAAGAGCTTCTTGGCCGCTTCATCGCCACACCCCCCAAGCACCTGCTGGTGGGCATACGCAAGCTGGTCTATGTAGCACTGCGACAAGATTGGATCAAATCGATCCCACAGCAGCGGTCGAGTGGCGCCCGGCCTATGTCGGTTGGAAAGCCTGGTCGCGCGAAGCGATGGCGCAATTTGAAAACCGTTGGCACTTGGGCACCGCAGCACGCACTTGCTATGGTTTGGGGCTTTGGCTCGGCAACCGCCGCGGCGACGTCGCGGGCCTGCGCTGGGACCAGAGGGTCACCCGCCGTGTCTTCATCGATGGCGTCGAGCGTCACTTTGACGGGTTTGATATCGTTCAGGGGAAGAACAAGGGACGAACAGGCGGCAAACGGCTTTTCGTGCCGATCACGCCGATGCTGTCCGAGATCCTGGATGCGGCTGACAGGCGCGGCGAGACCGTCTTGGTCAACGCCTATGGGGAGCCCTTCTCCGCCAAGTCCTTGACTGGAATGATGGCGCATTGGTGCAAGCTTGCCGGTCTTCCGAAGGGCCTTACCCTGCATGGTTTGAGGAAATCGCTCGGTGTTTATCTGGCGGAGGCCGAGGCCTCCACCAGGCAGATGATGGACGTCCTCGGTCACGACGATATCGATCATGCGGAGCTCTATTCGCGCGAGCATAGCAGGTACGGCTGGCGGTCCAGGGGATCGAGTCGTGCGGCTGGTCACGCGCAAGCCGATGCTTGGCGAACCTGTTGGCGAACCTCGTGGCGAATCACCCTATAACCACATTGATAAATAACGATAATGGTGGGCCCGGAGGGACTCGAACCCCCAACCAAGCGGTTATGAGCCGCCGGCTCTAACCATTGAGCTACAGGCCCCACGCGCGCTGGATTAGTGTTTTTCCTTGCGCGGCACAAGGCTTTCCGGACGGGCTGGCCGAGATCGCCCAAATCAGCCCATATTCGCGCCCTAGTCGACAGGCGCGACTGGACCGCACACCGAGGAGATTTTTCATGACCAGACATATTTTGCCGCTCGCACTTGCCGCCGCGATCGCTTTTCCGGCGATGGCAAGCGCTGCCGATTCGCTGCCCCCGCCCCGCATCATCGTGTCGGGCGAAGGCCAGTCGACCGTGGCGCCTGACCTGGCGCTGCTGACGCTCAGCGTCATGCGCGAGGCCAAGACCGCACGCGCGGCACTCGACGCCAACAACGACGCCATGGCCGCCGTGATCGCGGCAATGAAATCGGCAGGGATCAAGGACCGCGACCTGCAGACCGCCGGCATCCAGATTAACCCGCGTTACAACTACACCAACAAGCCCGACGGCAGCCAGGAAGCCGAGCTTGTCGCCTACCAGGTGACCAACACACTCTCGGTGCGCATCCGTGACATCGACAAAACAGGTGAGATTCTCGACAAGGCTGTGTCGCTCGGCGTTAACCAGGGCGGAGGCATTTCGTTCTCCAACGAGGATCCGAAAGCTGCCGTCACCGAAGCCCGCAAGAAGGCGGTCGCCGATGCCATGGCCAAGGCCAAGACGCTGGCCGAAGCCGCCGGCGTCAGCATAGGCCGGGTGCTGGAAATCACCGACCAGAACGTTGCGCCGGCGCCGATGCCGATCAATGCCAAGGCCTTCGATGCGGCAGGCGCCGCGGTTCCCGTGCAGGCCGGCGAGAATGCCTACGCCGTGCAGGTAACAGTGATATTCGAGCTCAAGTAGCAGGCCGCCGGGCCGGCCGCGGTTCTGCTGAACCCGTCGGCCGGAACCGCAGATTTCCGACATGAAAAACCCCGGAGGGCTGGCCTCCGGGGTTTTTTCGAGCCGCACCTTTCCGCGGAGGGAAAGGGGCTCCTGGCTAACCCTAGAAGGGTCATGCCGCTACTCCAGGCTGATCCTCGCAGAGGAACATGCCTCCGGATCGACCTTCGCAGAAGGTCGTATCTCAGACTGATCTTCGCAGAAGATCAGTCTGGTTCTCTTAGCGATAGATAACCGGGCAGCCGCGCTCATTGGCGAACACGACCACTACTCGATCGCCATACTGGCGGCCGGCGACCTTCACCACGCGGCGATTGACATCGACGATGCGGACGCGGTGCAGGCCCATACGCTCGGCCTTGTCGAGGGCGCGATCCGGCGAGCAGCGGCGCCAATTGCGGTCACGGCGAAAGCCGTCCTCATCGTCGCCGGTGTAGACGCCGACGCGGCGGTCGTGGTTGTTGCCGAAGCCGAGATAGATCGAGTCCGCCTGAGCGGGCACTGCGGCAAGGGTGCCGAGAGCTACGAGACCCGAAAGGGCTGCCGTCTTGAATGAGTTGAACATTGTCTTCTCTCCTTGTTGAGGGCTTGCGCCCGTCTTGGTCGAACCGATGGGGGGAGAATGCTCCTTGCAATCTGAACTCTTCGCGAACCGGCCGTTCATTTTCGGTTAATCTGCCCGACAGGTTGAAAGCAACCGCCCCTTCCACCGCTGCAAACGATCCTGACCGTCAAAAACGTCCAATGGCGCAGAACGCCCTATGGCAAGGTCCGTTCCAGAATGCTCAGGGCTCGTCGTCGAGCATATAGTCGAAATAGTCGTCCGGCTCGGCCAGATCGGTCTCACTGGCGCGGACGCGGCCGCGCATGGAGATGCCGGCATCATGAACGGTCTCGGCACTTCCCGACACCAGCCTGTGCCACCAGTAGAGGTCGTGCCCCTCGGCAACCAGCCGGTAGGCGCAGGTTTTCGGCAGCCAGGTGATGGTGCGCACATTCTGCGGCGTCAGCCCGACACAGTCCGGCACGCGCGCCAGCCGGTTGGCATAGTCCGAACAGCGGCAGCTTTGCCCATCGAACAGCCGGCAGCCGACTGATGTCCAGTAGATCTCGCCGGTATCCTCGTCCTCGAGTTTAGACAGGCAGCACTTGCCGCAGCCGTCGCACAGCGATTCCCACTCGGTGGGCGTCATCGCTTCCAGCGTCTTGGTCTTCCAGAACGGCGTTTCCATTATGGGCTGAGATGTGGCCTCCGCATGCGGCAAGGTCAAGCTGTTGTGTGACTTCAAATTCCGGCCGCACCATAGGAAAAACATGAAGTTGCCTTCAAAACGCCGGTCAATCGTCCTTGGGTGCGGGTAATGCCTGCAAACCGGAACCAATCCGGTCAAGGACAGTTTGGGCAGGGATGGGACCCCACAAGGAGAATTTAAGATGAAACGCCAACCACGGGTACTGGCAGGTACGGCACTTGGCCTGCTTATGGCATCCGCGCCGTTGGGCGCATCCCCGTTGCACGGCAACGCCGTTTTCGGCCCCTTGCAGCACACGGCCGCGCCACTGATCCTGGTCCAGGACGACCCTGCTGCAGATGGTCAGCAGACCGACCAGGAACTGCCGCGCAAAAAGAAACGCCAGCAGGCCGAACAGGCAGCGCCGGCCGCCGAGCAGCCTGCACCGGCTGCAGAGCAACCCGCCCCTGCCGCCGAGGAACAACAGCCGCGCAGGAAGAAGCGGGATCAGCAGCAGACCGAGCAGGCCCCGGCCGAACAGGCCGCACCTGCCGCCGAGGAACAGCAGCCGCGCAAAAAGAAGCGCAATCAACAGCAGCAGATCGAGGCGGCGCCTGCGGATGAGGGCGGCGCCCAGGCAGCGCCGGCGACCGATGAGCAGCCGCTCAAGCCACGCAAGAAGAAGCGTGACCAGCAGCAGATCGAGGCAGCACCGGCTGAACAACCGGCCGAACAGGTAGCTCCGGCAAATGAAGAACAGCCGCTAAAGCCACGCAAGAAGAAGCGCGACCAACAGCAGATCGAAGCGGCGCCCGCTGAACAGCCGGCCCAGCAGCCTGCCGAGCAGGCAGCGCCCACCGAACAGGTGGCGCCGGCAAACGACAACAAGTCGGGCAAGAAAAAGCGCAAGCAGGATCAGCAGATTGAGGCCGCGCCTGCCGACAAAGCGCCAGACGTCAAAGTTGCGCCTGCCGGAGAGCCCGCGCCGCAGGCCGAGCCGATTCAGCCCCCGGCCGATCAGCAAGCGGCTCCCGCCGAAGGTGAACAGCCGAAGGATCAGGCGAAAAAGCACGGCAAAAAAACTGTCAGCGAACAGCCGGTGACGGGCGAACAGCAGCCTGCGACCGGTGAACAACAGCCTGCGGAGCAACCGGCCAATGCCGAGCAGCCCGCGCAAGGTGAGACGCCGGCGCAGGGCGAAGCCACGGCCAACCCCGACGAAGCACCCATTCTGGACAGCCAGAAGGATGCCAGGCGCAAGCACCGCAAGGACCAGGGCGGCAACAGCCAGAATGGCGAGGGCCAAAATGGGAACGGCCAGAATGCTGGGGGGCAGACGGGCGAGCAGCCCGCGCAGGGCGGCACCGAGGCGCAAGCCCCGAAGCCGGCTCCGGTCGACCAGGGACCGCCGCCCACCGACGACAAGTCGGCTCAGCAGGCAATTCAGCCAGAAAAGATCGCCCCGGTGACGGAGGAAAAAGGCAAACGCGTCGAGCGTGCACCCGATGAGAACGTCCGCGACCGCCGGCGTCCGAAAGGCGTCGACGTCGTCAAGGAACTCGGCGACCGCGTCATCCTGCAGTTCAACAACCAGACGATCGTGGAAAGCAATGACGCTCCGCGCATGCACCGCGGCGCCAGGAATGTTTACTATGAGGAACTGTCGGGCGATCGCTCTCGGGAAATCGTCGAGCGCGACAATGGCATCCAGATCGTCACCATCCGCAACCGCAATGGCGACGTCATCAGGCGATCGCGCATCACGCCGGATGGGCACGAATATGTGCTGAGCTATGTCGACGAGCGCAGCTATGACGACGACAATGACTGGCGCGATCCCGGTGACGACCTGCCGCCGATGCGGCTCACCATCCCGCGCCGCGAGTACATCCTCGATTCGGAAGATGTCGAAAGCCCGGACGATTATTACGAGTTCCTCGAACAACCGCCGGTGGAGAAGGTCCAGCGCCTCTATTCCATCGACGAAGTGAAGCGTTCGGCGCGCGTGCGCGACATTGCCCGTCGCGTCGACCTCGATACATTGAACTTCGAGTTCGGCTCGGCCTCGATATCCGACACCGAAGTGCAGAAACTGGAAGGCGTCGCCACGGCCATGGAGAAACTGTTGAAGAAGAACCCGGCCGAAACCTTCCTGATCGAAGGCCACACCGATGCGGTTGGCACGCCGGAAGCAAACCTTGCTCTGTCCGACCGGCGCGCTGAGTCTGTCGCCGAAGCGCTGACCAATGCCTTCGGGATCCCGCCGGAAAACCTGACCACTCAGGGCTATGGCGAGGAATACCTGAAGGTCAACACCACGGCGCCCAACCGCGAGAACCGCCGTGTCGGCATCCGTCGCATCACCTCGCTGGTGGCACCGGTGGCGAGTAACAATTGATCTGCTTTCCAATGGCTTGAGCAGCTTTCTGGAATCAGATCGACAACAAGGACCCATCCCGGCAGATCGGGATGGGTCGAGCTGCGGACAGCAATCCCGGTTCAGCAAGAATTGTACTGGTATTAGAACCGGCTCATTGAATAGAGCGGCCGCCCTCCCCAGATTCAAGCCTGGGCGTTCCCTGCCCCGTCCCGACTCCAGCGGGATGCATTGAACCCCGCCGGCCCTCCCGGCGGGGTTTTTTTGCGTCGCAATTTGCCTTGCAAACTGCGGCAAGCTGATCGAAATACCCCAGTCGACCTCAGAAAGCTGACCGGAACCGCTGCATGAAACGTCTCGAACTCGCCATCGAATCGATCATCCTCGCCTCACGCTGGCTGCTGGTGGTTTTCTACATCGGGCTGGCCCTAGCGCTCGCCGTCTATGCGCTGTCCTTCGGCAAAAAACTCTACGAGTTCGTCATGGTCGCCTTCACACTCGACGACACCGACACCATCCTGAAGATGCTCGGCCTCATCGACGCCGCACTTGTCGCCTCGCTGGTGGTGATGGTGATCATCTCCGGCTACGAGAATTTCGTCAGCCGCTTCGACGACCAGGATGGCGGCGTGCACTGGCTGGGTACGATCGATGTCGGTTCGCTGAAGGTCAAGGTCGCCTCGACCATCGTCGCTATTTCCTCGATCCACCTGCTGCAGGTGTTCCTGAATTCGTCTTCCTATATGATCGACCAGCTGATGTGGCTGACCATCATCCACCTCGCTTTCGTCGTCTCGGCGCTGATGCTGGCCTATATCGACCGGCTGATGGGACTGAGCAAAGGCAAGAAGGGCGAGGAGTGATGAACCCCTTTTTCTCCCCATTCATGGGGAGGTGAGGCTGGTCCGCACAGCGGGCGAAAAGCCAATTGCTTGGTCTTTCGAACAACGCCGGCGGGTGGATGAGGAAGCAACGCCGTCGGCCCGTGATTTCCGTCAGTAGATGCTTTTGACGTTCGTCGGCGAATTGGCAAATACCGCGTCCGGCACGAAAAAGTCTCCGGCCAGCGGCCCGGTCGCGCCCGGCGCGTAGGCCGCGAAATCGGTCACGCCCTCGGCCCGCAGCACCTCTTCATCAATGTAGAAATTGCCTGATGTCTCGCGCGATGGCCGCAGGAAGATGGCGTGTGCGGCATCGGCCATGATGTCGGGCAAGCGGCTCATCGCCGCGACCGTCGCGCCACCGAGCAGATTGCGCACCGCAGCCGTGTCGATGGTCGAGATCGGCCACAGCGAATTGACCGCGATGCCGTCCTTGGCAAACTCGGCGCTCATTCCCAGCGTGCACATCGACATGCCGAACTTGGCCATGGTGTAGGCGACGTGGTTCTTGAACCATTTGGCCTTCATATCGAGCGGCGGTGCCAGATTCAGAATGTGAGGATTCTCAGCCAACTTCAGGTGGGGAACGCACATTTTCGACACCAGGAAAGTGCCGCGCGTGTTGATCTGGTGCATCAGATCGTAGCGCTTCATGTCGGTCTCCAGCGTGCCGGTGAGCTGGATGGCGCTGGCATTGTTGACGCAGATATCGATGCCGCCGAACTTTTCGAGGGTCTTGGCAACCGCCTCGGCCACCTGCGCCTCCTCGCGGATGTCGCACAAAACAGGCAGCGCCTTGCCGCCGGCCTGCTCGATCTCCTCAGCTGCCGAGTAGATCGTGCCCGGCAGCTTCGGATGCGGCTCGGCGGTCTTGGCCGCGATCGTCACATTGGCGCCGTCGCGCGCCGCCCGCAACGCTATCGCCAGCCCGATGCCGCGCGACCCGCCGGAGATGAACAGCGTCTTTCCCTTGAGCGACATGTCTTGGCACCTCCCTTGCTACATCACTGACGCGAACCATTGCGCGGCGGCAATGCACTGCGCAAGGCCTCGGCAGCCTGCAACGGGTTACGCAACGTAGGCTCAAACGGAAAAGGGGGTTAGACCAGCACCAGGCCCTGCCGCATCGCGATCGCGATGGCATCCGTGCGGTTCGCAGCACCCAGCTTGATCAGGATCGCGGCGACGTGGAACTTTGCCGTGTGCACGGAGATGTTCAGCCGCCGCGCGATCACCTTGTTGGGCGCGCCTTCGGCCAGCAGCGCCAGCACTTCGGCCTCGCGCGGCGACAGCGCCGGACGGGCGGTAGCGCCATCGTCCAACGGCTCCTCGCCGAACAGCCCGCTATGGCTTCCGCCGTTGGCGGCGCCATCGAAATCGTCGTGGCGAGCGGGCGTCGAACGCCCATCCCTGGACACCCGGTAGCCGGCCGCCGCCAGTCTGACGGCAGCCGCGATCAGATTCGCATCCGACGCCAAAGGCAGCACGGCAAGCACCCGGTTTTCCGGCCGGCCAGCGCTCGCGGATAGCAGCACCCGTGGGATTGCGCTGTTGCCACCATCGGCTCGATCGAGCCAGGCCGCACTGTTCGCAACAGCGTCATCGAAGACAGCGACGTCGGCAATCCCGCTGCCGGCTACGACCGGAAGCAGATCGTCCGCCATGGCAAGCGAAGCTGACAGGCGCTCGGCACGCGCGGCATCGTGCAGCGCGATCAGCACCACGAGCTGGCGTCCGCCGCCCGCCACCTCCGGCCCACCCACCTCCGGCCCACCCGCCTCCGGCCTTGTCAGCGTGTCGCTTTCCATCGGCCCTCTCAGCTCAGCGGTTTTTCACCGACGGTCAGCGCGACGTCGCGCTGCTCGCCGCCGCGCACCACGCCGAGCGTCACCGCAGCGCCCGCGCTATCCGGCCCAAGCTTTCGGATCAGTTCGCGCGGGCCGTGCACGGCCTCGCCATTCCACGCCACGATGATGTCGCCCAGCGCAAGGCCGGCGGCCTTGGCCGGACCATTGTCGTCGAGGCTCATGACCATGGCGCCGCGCGCCGCGCCGTCACGGATCGGGTGCAGGCCGGCGCCGAGATAGCCGCGCGCGACATGGCCCTTTTCACGCAGCGTCGCCACGGCCCGCTCGATCGTCTCATAAGGCATGACCAGCGCACGACCATGTGGCCCAAACAGCAGCATGCCGATCAGCGCGCCCTTGGCGTCAAGCACCGGCCCGCCCTCGAAACGGCCGCCGGCATTGACGGCGAGATTGATGCGCCGATCGATGGTGCCGCCGCGCATCGAGCGCCAGGCGGGGCCGACCTCGCCGACCGAGCCCGAGACAGCCAGCGCCGAGCCCTGACTGCTGCCGACAGCGATGGCGACGTTGCCCGGCCGCACCCCATCCGCCTTGGCGAGCGCAGGCGCCGCGGCCGCGCCGGCCGGCTTCAGAAGCGCTACGCCGGTCGACGGATCGCGACCGACCAGTTCGGCCTTCACCGCTTCGCCCGAAGCCAATGTCAATTCGATCTCCTCACCGGCCTCGACAGCTTCCTCGGCGGTGACGAAATAGCCGTCACGCCAGTGGAAGGCGCTGGCGGTGCGATGGTGATCGGTGGTGAAACTTGCCGTTGCCGGCGCAGCCTTGGCGGCGAGATCGGCGATGGCGTCGGAAAATGCATTAAGGTTGAAGTCACTCATGATGATCTCCTGAGTTTTCTCATGCCCCAGATATCGCTCGGCAGTGCGCCCGGAGGTACTCGTCTGACGGCTAGTTACTGGTGTGACTGGCCATCTGGTCAGGTCGCGGCAGTTCGAGCCGCTCCGCACATATAGTCATCATCGCGCCTGAAAACACGGAGCCCCGCCAATGGCCCTCGCCGCCCACAAATTCGAAACCGACGACACACTGCTCGACGCCTATTCGACGACAGTCGCGGACGCCGTCGACCGGATCGGCCCAGCCGTCTGCCGCATCGAGCGCGTCGGTGGCCAAGGTGGCCATGGCTCCGGCTTCGTCATCGCGCCGGACGGGCTGGTCGTTACCAATTTCCATGTCGTTGGCGATGCCAAAACGGTGCGCGTCTCTATGCCCGACGGCGCCTCCAGCGAAGGCCGCGTGCTAGGCCGCGACCCTGACACCGACATCGCGCTGGTGCGCGCCGATGGCAGCTTCACCGAAGTCGCGCCGCTCGGCGATTCCAAGCGGCTGCGGCGCGGCCAGATCGCCATTGCCGTCGGCAATCCGCTCGGCTTCGAATGGACCGTAACGTCAGGCGTGGTCTCCGCACTTGGCCGTTCGATGCGCGCCTCGACCGGGCGGCTGATCGACGATGTCATCCAGACCGATGCCGCGCTCAATCCCGGCAATTCCGGCGGACCGCTGGTGTCGTCGGCAGGCGAAGTCATCGGCGTCAACACCGCCATGATCCACGGCGCGCAAGGCATCGCCTTTGCGGTCGCTTCCAACACCGCCAACTTCGTCATTTCGGAGATCATCCGCTTCGGCCGCGTGCGGCGCGCCTTCATCGGCATCTCGGCCGACACCACCAGTTTGCCGCGCCGCGCAGCGCTCCTGTCGCAGGTGACCACCAGTACTGCGGTGCGGCTGCGCAGCGTCGAGAAAGACGGACCCGCGGCGAAGGCCGGCCTCAGGGAAGGCGACATCATCGCGGCGATAGACGGTCGCCCGGTCACCGGCGTCGACGACCTCGTGCGCATGCTCGACGCCGAACGCATCGGCCGCGAGACGCTGTGCACAGTGGTGCGCCGCACCGGCGTCAGCCAGGTGACGGTGACGCCGGTAGCAAGGGCGAGCTGAGCCTTTATCGAAGCTAGAGCACCCGCCCGAGCAGCGACACCAGCAGTCGCGCAAGGTCACCAGTCGGGTCGAGGTCGGGATCGTAGATCGTCATGTCCAAGCCGGTGCAGCGCTGGTCCGCTGCCAGCGCCGACAGAATGGCAACGAGTTCATCGGGGTCGATGCCGGGGCTGCCGGGCGAATCCACCGCCGGCATCACCGTCTGGTCGAGCACATCGACATCGAGATGCAGCCAGTAGGGAAAGTCGGCGCGCGCCAGCGTCGCTCTTGTCTTTTGCAACACTCCAGCCGCGCCGAGTTCCTGCGCGGCAAAGACGTCGATGCGCGTCACGGCGGTCGCATTGATGTCGGGCCAGGCAAAATCGCGGCTCTCGCGTTCGCCGATCTGAACCACCGCCTCGTCGGCGACGAGCGGACCGACAACACCTGGCCATTGCGCCAGCAAAGCCTCGCCGCGTCCGGTGGCAAGTGCCAGATCCATGCCGGCAGCCGAGCCGAGTGAGGCATTGACATCGTAGTTGCCGGGATGGCGGAAATCGCTGTGGCCATCGACATGGACCAGGGCGACCGCGCCCGAGCGCCGCGCGGCGACCAGTGCGCCAAGCAGGATCGAGCAGTCGCCGCCGATGATCAGCGGGAACTCGCCTTGCCCAAGCGCACCGGTGACGATCTCGGCAAGATCGAGGTTGAAGCAGCGGATCGCCGGACCATTACGCAGCCTAGTGCCCGGTTGCGGTTCGGTACTGTAGGCGGGTCTGTCGAGATCGACCACCCGCCCCGGCGCCAGCGACTCGATCAAACCAGCTTCGCTCAGCGCCTGCGGCGCACGCCAGGTGCCGGGCACATGGCCCGGCTCCAAGGGCCGAAGGCCGAGATTGGATGGCGCACGAACAAGGCAGATGTCACGCATGCGGCAGGCCAGCTTCAACATCACCAACATAGACCGCATGGTGCGGGTCCGGCCACAGCGGCCGGAGCCGCTGCCGACATTTGCTGCCATTGTTCAGGCGCCCGCCGCGCCCGCCGCGAATTGCGCCTGAAATTCCGGGCTGAGCGGGATCGGCTTGATGACGTCGATCAGCACGCCATTGGGATCCCTGGTGATGAAATGGCGCTGGCCGAAGAGTTCGTCGCGCAGCGGGCACAGGATCGGCAGGCCGGCCGCAACGATCCGTTCATAGACAGCACCAGGATCCCTCACCTCGAAATTGATCAGCAGCCCCGATGTGCGGCCGCGCCCCCCCTCGGGGATCGTCTCGTGGTCGCCCTGGACGATACCGAGATTGACCCGGCGATCCTCGGCAGACTGCAGATGCACATACCAGTCGCTCGCAAACAGCGGCTTGAAGCCGAAGTGATTGATATAGAAGGCTTTTGTGCCGGCTACGTCGCCCGTCATCAGCACCGGATAATAGCTCGTCGTCTTCATCTTTCTTTCTCCCGTCAGCCAACATACAGTTTGCATGTAATTCGAAATAACATACAGGCTGCATGTATGCAACGAGAAACCCCGCGCCGCTCCAACCGCGACCGCACCGAAGCGACGCGCGCCGACCTGATCGCTGCGGCGCGCAAACTGTTCATCGAAAAGTCCTATGCCGAGACCGGCACGCCGGAGATCGTTGCGGCCGCCGGCGTCACCCGCGGCGCGCTCTATCACCACTTTGCCGACAAGCAGGCGCTGTTTGCCGCCGTGGTCGAGCAGGAGGCGGCGGCGGTGGCGCAAGAGATCGAGCGCGCCTCGCCGCCTTCTTTGTTTGCCCGTAATGCGCTGATTGCCGGCTCGGACGCCTATCTCGCCGCCATGCGCGCGCCCGGCCGGACGCGGCTTTTGCTGCTCGACGGGCCGGCCGTGCTTGGCCGCGCCGCCATGGATGCGATCGACAATCGCCACGGCAACCGGTCGCTGCGCGAAGGCCTGGTTGCGGCAATGCGCGAACAGTCGATGACCAGACTGCCGGCCGATGCGCTGACCGCTTTGCTCGCCGCTGCCTTCGACCGCGCAGCACTTGCCGTCGAGGCCGGCGCCTCGGCCGAAGACTATCGCGCCGTGCTCATTGCTCTGATCGATGGGCTGTCTCCGGCTCATCCTCAGGCAGGTCGTCCGGGTCGAACTCGTTGAAGCAGCCGAGCTGGCGTTTGAACTGGTCGATCAGCCAGGCCGCCGCCGGTTTCGGGCTGCGGTCGGCGCGGTGCATGGCATAGAGCGATGAGCGCACCTCGCTAAAAGGTTCAAGGTCGAGTTCGACCAGCCTGCCGCTGGCCAAATCGTCCGCGATCAGCCAGCGCGGCAACCCGCCCCAGCCCAGCCCCTCGCGCATCAACGTATGCTTGATACGCACATCTGTCAGCCGCCATGTACGATAGGCAAAGACGCCGAAGTCGCGTCCCTTGGTGCGTTCCGACTGGTCGGTGACAACCAGCTGGGTGTGCTCGCGCGCATCCTCGAGCGCCACCGGTTTCGGCAGCAGTGCCAGAGGGTGGGTGGGGGCGGCAGCCAGCACGATCGACATGAAGCCGATGCGCACGAGATGCACGTCGACCTCGCCCAGCAGGCCACCGATGCCAAGATCCGACTGCCCGCTGACGACATGGTCGGGGATCAGACCGAGCGTGCCGATATGCAGTCGCATCATCACGGTCGGGAACTGCGCCTCGAATGCCTTCAGCACCCGCACCAGCACTGGCGAGGGCAGCGCCGCGTCAACCGATAGCGCAACTTCAGCCTCCAGCCCCTGATGGTGACCGTCGACACGCGAACGCATGCGCTGCAGCACGCCGACCATGCGCCGGGCGTCCTCCAGCATCGCCCGGCCGATTTCGGTCAGCTGCGGCTCGCGCGTGCCCTCGCGCTCGAACAGTTTCAGGCCAAGCTGCGCTTCTAGATTGGCGATGCCGTAGCTGATGACGGACTGCGCGCGGTTAAGCTTGCGGCCGGCGGCTGAGAAGCTGCCGGTGTCGGCGACCGCAACCAGGATCTGCAATTGGTCGAGCGTCGGATTGGGCTGCACGGCATACCTACTTTATGGATGGATCATATAGATAATATACCAGTTTTTTGAATTGGTCGGTAGGTCCATATCAAGCGGGAGAAATCAATTCCCACTTGAGAGAACCGCTATGTCTATCCTGCTTGTAACCTCGAGCCCGCGCGGCGCTGCCTCGCACTCGACCCGTATCGCTACCGAATTCGCTGAAAAGCTCGTCGCCGCCGACCCGTCGAATACGCTCGTCGTACGCGACCTCGTGGCCAACCCGCTGCCGCATATCGACACCGATTATGCAACCGGCATCTACACCCCCGTTGAAGCCCGCACGCCGCGCCAGGCGGAAGTCGTCGGCGTCTCCGACATCGTGCTTGACGAACTGTTCGCAGCCGACACCGTGATCCTGGCCACCGGCTTCATCAACTTCAACATCTCCTCGACCCTGAAGTCCTGGGTCGATCACATCTCCCGCTCCGGCAAGAGCTTCTCTTATGGCGAGGGTGGTCCCAAGGGCCTCGTCACCGGCAAGAAGGTCTATATCGTACTCGCCTCGGGCGGCATCTATTCCGAAGGTGCGGCCGTGCAGTTCGATCACGCGATCCCCTATCTGCGCGGCGTGCTCGGCTTTCTCGGCATGACCGATGTCGACGTCATCCGCATCGAAGGCGTCGGCATGGGCCCTGATGCCGTCACCGCCGCACTTGCCAAGGCGACCGCCAAGGTCGATGCCGTCGTGGCCAAGACCGCGAGCGCGCAAATCGCCGCGTAAGCACACCCCGTCATTCGCATTGAAAAGGCAGGCGCTTCGGTGCCTGCCTTCTTGCTGTCCGGGGCCGAGAGCAGGGTACACCGGCAGATGGCGTGGTGTTCGTGGCGGGGTTTTCGATGGCTGCCAACTATTCTTGCCCGTTCATCAGCTGGCCCTCATAGGTTTGGAAGCCCCCGGCATCGCCATCGGATTTGCCGTTGGTCCACGGCCAATCTGTTTTTGCACCGACGGATCGGGCTAGACTCGTGCATCCCTGTCAAAACAGAGAGGCAACTTATGGCCGAATGTCCGAGTGGAGGAGAGAACAACGGAATTGTCGCAAGCGCTGTTGCCGACGACGATCCGCGTCTCGCGTTCATCTATCAGGAGGCGGTGAGAGGTCTCACTCAACAGCAGACGCTTGTGGAGAACATGAGCACCCGCCGGCAGCCTTGTCTTTGCCACCGCATTTGCCAACTCGCTACTCGGCGGTGCGGCGCTTTCCAACGGGCTTGGGCTTTGGGATTGGACCGCAGTGGCCCTGTTGTTCGGCATCGGCGGGCTGATCGTCTTCATGCTTTGGCCCTATCACCAATATACATTCCGCTTCGATCCGGAAGATCTGCTTGATCAATATGTCGACGGCGACAGGCCGACGACAATGTCGGCCATGCGCCGCGCGCTTGCCCTTCGGATCAAGGCGGACATGGCCGGCAACTGGCGAATTATCCAGCGGCTCCGGCTGGCGTTGCAGATTGCGCTGGTTTTTCTGCTGCTCGACATCCTGGCTTGGCTTTTGGCAATTGCGGGCATCTGATCACGTCTCAAGGTGCACCGGCCTCGGTCGCGCATCATACCTGCGTCCTAGGAAATGGACAGGATCTCAAGTTCGCGCGGCCCTAGTTGGACAAAGTCGCCAACGGTTTTTCCGGTCAGCGCGATGGCAACCGGCGAACCATGCGATATGGAAGCTTCAGACGGGTTGGCCTCATCCTCTCCGACGATGCGGAAGGTCTGAGTGCGACCATCATCACGCTTGAAGGTAACGGTGTGCCCGAAGGCGATCACCTCATTAGAGGTGGGCACCGGCATAAGCTGAGCCGTACGCACGCGCTCGGCATAGTAACGCATATCTCGAACCGGAATCGCTGACTGGCGTCGCCGCTCATTGACATCTTCCAGCACGCTAGCGGCCTCAAGAGCTTGCTGGGCGCGAGCCAATTCAACCTGCAGCGTCTTGAGGCCCGCTTCCGTGACAAGGTTGACCCGATCGGAGACAGGGCGAGCCGGCAGGATGGTTTCCGATGCTGCCTCGGCGCTTTCCTCCTTGGCAAACGCTACGCTCAATTGTCGATACTTTCTGCTTGCGGCCCACTGCCATTATTCGAGATTCTGGCGACGGATGACCGGCGCAAAACCTATGTTCGGCGCCTCGACCAGTTCGGCCCTTACCCGAACATCCTCTCGCCTTGCTCGTCGACCAGTTGCATGCCCTTCTTGATCGAGATGTCGACGGCGTCGTCCAGTCCGGCAAAGCGATCGGCGCGGATGAATTTGTGTTCCTTCATCACGCCGTCGACTTCCTTCGAAACCACGCCGCAGGTCTGGTATTGGCCCCCCTCCGCCTTGTAGGGCGTGGCGCTGATCAAAAATCCCTTGTGCTCAACCTGCTTTGCCGGTGCTGCGCTCTTGGGCTCGCCCCCCTCACCGCCACCACCGAAAAGACGCTTCAGAAAAGACATGGGGCTTCCTCCAACGGCAATCATCCTGCACCACGTCTCGCGGTGCAGGATGATTTTCAGTACCGTTCCTCAGTCGAACGGGCAAGCGTTCTCGCCAGGGGTCAACCGCGCGATAGCGCTTCCAGGGCTTCAGCGGCGGCTTCCAGGACTGCAATCGCCTCGGCCTGCTTTTCAGCCGGCGCGTCGACGAGATCGCCGAGCGCGGCACGCAGCCGGTGGCGCACGGCGCGGAACTCGTCGCGGGCTTCCGAGCGACCACCACGCCGTCCGCCTTCCTCGCCGTCGTCGTTCCAGCCGAACCAGTCCCGCGCTTTCGCCATCTTGCGGCCGAAGCGCTCCAGATGCTCGAGCACGCCGTCGATCATCTCGCGGTTCTCGGCGAGATGCGCCTGGCCCGCCTCGGTGATCGAAAACACCTTCTTGTTGCCGTCGGCGGCTGAAGCCGCATAGCCGGCCTCTTCCAGGAAGGTCAGCGTCGGATAGACGACGCCCGGGCTCGGGCTGTAGATGCCGCTGGTGCGCTCTTCCAGCGCCTTGATGATGTCGTAGCCGTGGCGAGGCGCCTCGGCCAGCAGCGACAGCGTGATCAGCTTGAGATCGCCGTCGGCCAGCATGCGCCCGGCGCGAAACATGTCGCCCGGGCCACCGCGTCCACCGCCACGTCCGCCGTGGCCGAACGGACCAAAGCCGCTGCCCCCTCTTCCACCAAATTTGCCTGCCATGTGCAGGAATGCGCGCTCGGCGCGCTCGCCAAAGGGATGATGTCTGTGCATGAATTACTCCTTGAATTATATCTTACGATACATCTCAATTAGGCTCGCCCCGCCGACGAGTCAAGATATATCTTACGATGTATCTAAAGGCGGCGCCAGAAGGTTGATTTCGCCGCCGCCGGCAGCTAGAAAGCGCGTGAGGGCCAAAACCTCTCCGTAAGCGTCTGACGTCAAGCAACGCATCCACCCCGGTCTTTCCGGGCAGTTCCGCCGGAAACCCGGCGCAATGGATGCCAAATGCGACGGACCGGATGTTCAGGAAAATCCAAAAATGACCACGACCCGTAAGCGCGGCAAGCTGCCGGCGCGCTATGCCGCGATCGTCAGCCCGCTGGTGCTGTCGCTGCTGATGACCTTCATCGTCTCGTTCATATCGACGCTGAAAAGCCTTGGACTGCAACCTGATTTGCCGGCTGTCTGGCTCACTGCCTGGGGCCTGTCCTGGCTGGTAGCGTTCCCAACGTTGCTCATGGTGCTGCCGGCGGTGCGCCGCATCGTCGGCTGGCTTTGCGAGCCAGCGTCCCGGTAACGCCCATGACGGCAAGGCCCGCAGATATCTTCGGGCCTTGCCTCCCTACCAGCGAGCCTTGCGCCGGTTCCAGGCATAGAGAAGATCGGCGAAACGATCATAGGCCCAGCGTGTCAGCGGCAGCGCGACCGGATTGCCGAAGAGCGTCGCCAGCCAGCCCTCGCCCGGCGTCGCCCGCCAGACGGCAACCGCGACATCGGCGCCGACCAGCAGCCTGCCTTCGGCATCGGTGGCATGCAGCCGGCGGCGTATGTCCTCCAGCGAGGCGCCGTAGCCGGCCAGCGCCGCCGGTTCGAGGTTGATGTCGCGGAATTCGATCCGCCCGGCCTTGATCGCCTCGATCAGCCGCCGTTTCTGCCGGGTGATGCCGCCATCGCAAACCGGGCAGCGTGTGTTGTACCAGACGGTCAGCGCAGGCTTGGACATGGCGCGACTATCACCCTGACGGCACGGCCCCGCAATATGACGCCGAGCCGCACGGACCCACGCCCAGCGCTATCCAAGCGAGGCGACGATCTCGCGATAGGCAAATTCCGGGAAAGCCTTGAGCGTTCGCGTCTTGACGCTGCCACCCGTTGCCAGCATCAAGGCGAAACGAGCAAGCACAGCATCGTCGGGCGCCTCGATAATCGCCACCATGTCATATTCGCCCATAGTCAGGTAAAACGCCTTGAACGAGCCGCCCATGTCGGCCAGTTGCTTCTTGGCGGCATCGAGCCGCTTCGGCGACTCTCGGATATTTCTGGCGCCCTGTTCCGTCCAGTTCATCAGCAGGATATAGGTTGTCATCACACACCTCCCTCCGGCGCCACAGAGCACGGCTCAGGTTGTCAACCTTCGCCGGGGCGAGCATCCGGTTTGTCGCCCAGAACATGCATCCGACCAGGCAAGTATCCTCCCGACGGAGATGGGCGACAAGAGCCCTCCCCGGGCAACAAAAAGGGCGCCGTCGGCGCCCTTTTCGAATGCTGGTCTGTTGCCGCTATCAGCTGTCGAGGAAGCTCCTCAGCTTGCGGCTCCGGCTCGGGTGCTTGAGCTTGCGCAGCGCCTTGGCCTCGATCTGGCGGATCCGTTCGCGGGTGACCGAAAACTGCTGGCCGACTTCTTCCAGCGTGTGGTCGGTGTTCATGCCGATGCCGAAGCGCATGCGCAGCACCCGCTCCTCGCGCGGCGTCAGTGAGGCCAGAACGCGTGTGGTGGTCTCGCGCAGATTGGCCTGGATCGCCGCATCGATCGGCAGGATGGCCATCTTGTCCTCGATGAAATCGCCCAGATGCGAATCCTCCTCGTCGCCGACCGGCGTTTCGAGCGAGATCGGCTCCTTGGCGATCTTCAACACCTTGCGCACTTTTTCGAGCGGCATTGCGAGCTTTTCTGCCAGTTCCTCCGGCGTCGGCTCGCGGCCGATCTCGTGCAGCATCTGGCGCGACGTGCGCACGATCTTGTTGATCGTCTCGATCATGTGCACCGGAATGCGGATGGTGCGCGCCTGGTCCGCGATCGAACGCGTGATCGCCTGCCGGATCCACCATGTCGCGTAGGTCGAGAACTTGTAGCCGCGGCGGTATTCGAATTTGTCGACCGCCTTCATCAGGCCGATATTGCCTTCCTGGATCAGGTCAAGGAACTGCAGGCCGCGATTGGTGTATTTCTTGGCGATGGAGATGACAAGGCGCAGATTGGCCTCGACCATTTCCTTCTTGGCGATCGCGGCTTCGCGCTCGCCCTTCTGCACCTGGTTGACGATCTTGCGGAATTCCAGGATCGAGATCGCCGTCTCGGTGGCGAGGTTCTGGATTTCCGAACGCAGATCCTTGATCGCGTCCTTCTCGTTCTTGGTGAATTCCTTCCAACCGCGCGAGGTCAGGTTGCCGATCGAGCGCGTCCAGTTCGGGTCGAGCTCGGATCCCTGATATTCCTTGAGGAACTCCTCGCGGCGCACGCCATAGCTTTCGGCCAGGCGCAGCAGCTTGCCTTCGTTCTGCACCAGGCGCTTGTTGATGTCGTAAAGCTGCTCGACCAGCGCCTCGATGCGCGCCGTGTTGAGCGACAGCGACTTCACCGCCTTGATCAGCTGGTCCTTCAGCTCCTTCAGGCGGCGGTCCTGGCTGGGCGACAGCGTGCCCGTCGCGGCCAGACGGTTTTCGACCTGCTGGTCCTGCAGCTTGCGCAGCTTCTTGTAGGTGTCGGCGATGACGTCGAGCGTCTCCATCACCTGCGGGCGCAATTCCGCTTCCATCGCCGCCAGCGACAGGCTCGCCTCGTCCTCGTCTTCCTCGTCGTCATCGACCAGGCCGCGCGTGTCGGCGCCGACATTGGTGATGTCGTCTTCCTCGTCGCGTCCACGCCTCGGCTTGTCCTCGGCCTTGGGCGCCTCCTCGATGCGCTCGACCACCGGCGCCTGCTTGGCTTCGGGGCCGGCATAGGTGGCTTCGAGGTCGATGATCTCGCGCAGCAGGATCTTGGATTCGTTGAGCTCGTCACGCCAGATGATGATGGCCTGGAAGGTCAGCGGGCTTTCGCAGAGGCCCGCGATCATCGTTTCGCGGCCGGCCTCGATGCGCTTGGCGATCGCGATTTCGCCCTCGCGCGACAGGAGCTCGACCGAGCCCATCTCGCGCAGATACATGCGCACCGGGTCATCGGTGCGGTCGGTCGGCTCTTTCTTGGTGGTCGTGGCCGCGACGGCGGTGCCGGTCTGCTCGGCCAGTTCGTTGGCGTCTTCCTCGGCGTCGGCATTGCTGTCGGCGGCCTCGGGCTCCTCGCTCTGATCGTCGTCCTCGACCACGTTGATGCCCATGTCGGACAGCATCGCATTGATGTCTTCGATGCGATCCGGATCGGTCTCTTCCGACGGCAGAACCGCGTTCAGTTCGTCGAGAGTCACATAGCCGCGCTTCTTGGCGGCCTTGATCATCTTCTTGACAGCATCATCGGAAAGGTCGAGCAGAGGCCCATCGGTTGCGCCTTCACGTTCGGTCTCGACCTCTTCCTTTTCCTTTGTCGCCATAGTCTTTATCTTCTCCTAGCGGCCGAGCATCGAAGCCGCGTAGCTGCCGCACCGGTCAAACTACATGCGCTGGTGGCGCTTAACCGGGCCGGTAACCGAATCAACTCTTTTGTTTGTTCATATCGTGCCCCAAAACCGGTTTTCACTTTTGGGCGATATGCATTAAGTCCAGATTAACCCTGATATCTGTGGCAGGCTGACAGCCTGTCCAGTGATCAGCACCTCGCGTCAGTGCATTTCCATCGACGCCGGCGCGGGTTAAGGTTTCGAATCGTCCTGATTCCGTCATTCTGCCAGAAGGTCAAGCGCCTCTCGCATGATTCGCATCAAAAAAGCGAATCAATTACCCGACTTAGAGGCGTCGATTCGACGCGCAGCACGTACAACATTCATTTCGAAACTAGACGCGCCCACCCCTGCCCGAGGACACACCGAACCCTTCGATCAGCGCTTCCGTTGCTTGTACATCACGGAATTGCGCCTGGATCTCGATGAGGTGCCGGTAGTTTTCGTCAGTGGGATCGCTGGCGAGCGCTGCTTCCGCCTGTTTCAGCTCCTTATGTAAGGTGCGCGCGCTGCGCTGCAAGTGCAGCGCCTGGTTGAAGGCGCCGCGGGCATCGTCAAGCGCTGTGGTTTCCAACGCGGGCCATTGCCTGGTCCGTTGGATCAGCGCCACGGCGCGCGCCCAGATATCGCTGCAGCCGGCACGTTCGATGGTGGCGATCACTGCGCTACGGTCATTGGCCATGTCATGCGCCATCGCATCGAGGATGGCGGCGTGCAGCCGCTGCAGATCGGTGTTGGCGAGATCGAGGAACTCGACATGGGCGAAGTTCTCGTCGATCAGCGCCGGATGGTTGACGAGAGCTACGATGATCGTCGCCTCGCGCACCGACATCATCTCGCCACCGCGCTTGACCATGGCGGAGCGGCCGAGGCTTTCAGTGATCGCGGCGCGCGCGCCTGCCCCGCTGCCTTTGGCGAACTGTCCGCCGGGTGCGGGCGTTTTGCCCTGCCCCGGTTTCCAGTCCTGGCGACCTTGCCGCACTTCGCGCTGGGCGCTGAAGAAGGTCAGCTCCCGCTCGCGCATCCACTGCTGGTAGTGGTAGCGCTGGCTCTCATCGCGGATGCGGCTGGTCAGTTCGCGCAGCGTCTTTGTCAGCCCCGCCCGCCGCTCCGGCGTGTCGAAGACGCCACCGGATGTCTCACGCATCCACAACAAATCAGCGAGAGGCCGCGCTTCCGCCAGCACGGCACGAAACGCGTCCGGCCCTTCTGCCTTGACCAGATCGTCGGGATCCTTGCCCTCCGGCAACAGCGCAAAGCGCACCGACCGCCCGGCCTGCACCGACGGCAGCGCGAGATCCGCGGCGCGCCACGCCGCCTTCAGCCCGGCCTGGTCGCCGTCGAAGCACAGCATCGGCTCAGGCGCCATGCGCCACAGAAGTTCGAGTTGGTTTTCGGTGAGCGCGGTGCCGAGCGGCGCCACGGCATTCTCGAAGCCGGCCTGCGCCAGCGCAATCACGTCCATATAGCCTTCGACGGCAATCACCGTGCCGCCTTTCGCCAGCGCTTTGCGGGCGCGGGCGAAATTGTAGAGCACGTTGCCCTTGTGGAAGAGCTCCGTATCGGGCGAATTCATGTATTTGGCCAGCGCATCGGGCGCCAGTGCGCGGCCGCCAAAGGCGATGATCTTGCCGCGCGAATCCGGGATCGGGAACATGATGCGATCGCGGAACCAGTCATAGGAGACCGGGATGTCGTCGCCATGACGCACCAGCCCGCAGGCCTCGATGTCGGCCTTGGGCACACCCTTGGCGGCAAGATGTTCCTTCAGCGCATTGCGGCTGTCGGGCGCAAAGCCCAGCCGGAACGATTGCTGCGTCGCCGGCGTTAGCCCGCGATCCCTGAGATAGGCGCGGGCTTTTGCACCCTCCGGTCCTTGCAGCCGCTCCTGGAAGAAGGCAGTCGCCATTTCCATGACATCGGTCAGGCTGGCGCGTTCCTTCTCACGCTGTTCTTCCCGCTCGTCGCGCACCGGCATCGGCACGCCGGCCATGTCGGCGATCTTCTCGACCGCTTCGGGAAAGCTTAATCCGTCGAGCTCGGTCAGGAACTTGAAATGATCGCCCGACACCGAACAGCCGAAACAGTGATAGCGGCCCTTCTTGTCCTCGCAGTGGAAGGAGGGGCTCTTTTCGCCATGGAACGGACAACAGGCCCAATAGTCGCCGCGCGAGGCGTTGGTCTTCTTCCTGTCCCATGCGACGCGCTGGCCGATGACCGATGAAATCGGCACACGGTCGCGTATCTCATCGACAAAGGCGGGCGGAAAGCGCATTGGGGAACTCGTTTGTCCCTCATATAATCATGCGCGCGGAATCCGACGACCCTTATTGCGGACCATACCCGGTTTCCACAGCCAAAAAGCCCGGTTTCTACAGCCAAAAGAAAGGCGGCCGTTTCGGGCCGCCTCCTTTCAAGTCTCGGCATTGCGCCGGCGAGGCCGGGCTTAATGCGCGGCAATGGCGCCGAAGATGATGCCGGACAGGACGCTGACCAGCACATAGTCGTTGCCGACGCGGATCCATTCCTGGCCGCGGCCGGGGCGATGCAGGCCATAGCGGCCATAATCGCGGATCGGCTGGTGCCGCTTCCAGCTGGAATATTTCTGGCCATTGCGCCAATGGCTGCGCTTGACGACTACCGTCTTCTTCACGACGCGCTTCCTGATATCGACATGCTTGCCGGGCCTCTGCCAGTCGACCTGCGTGTAATTCGACTGCGGTGCGACCGGTGCGTTCACCGGTGCGGCCTGGCCGGTAAGCGAAGTGGCGGCCAGCATCGAGAAAGCGAGGGCGGAAAGAACAATACGTTTCATAGCGGGGCTCCTTGGTTGTCGATGCCTAGGGAATAGCGCCCGAAGGATGAACCGAAACTGAACACTAGCATTACATTTACGTAATGAAATCCGGTGCTTATCCTGGATATTTGAACATCATCGCAAAGGCGATTGCCGGGAGTCCGGCAAACCGGGACGATCCGCTGCCATCACCAGGGATCCGCCATGCAACCATTTGCGCATCCGTCCATTTTCCGACACGCCCTGTCGCGCCGCGACGGCTCTTGAAATCGACAAGATTTTATTACCCGGCTAAAATATTCCGGATATTGTTCAAGACTGTCATGACCATGATTCGCAGCCCCGTTTTCCTCCCTGCACTGCGCGCCCTCCGCGTCGCGGTAGCTGTCTGCGTGCGGGTTTCGAAGTGAGCGGCTCCGTCGTCCTGCTGCATCTGGCGGGCTCGGTGGCGCTGATGCTGTTTGCCACCCGCATGGTCAAGACAGGCGTCGAGCGCGCCTATGGCGACGTGCTGCGTCACCGGCTGCGCTCCACCATGCGCAATCCGATCATGGCGGTGCTGGCTGGCTGCGGCCTGTCGATCGCACTGCAGAGCTCGACCGCCGTCACGCTTCTCGTCGGCTCCTTCGCCGGCGCCGGCATCGTCTCGGGCATGTCGGGCCAATTGGCGGTGCGCGGCGCCGAGATCGGCTCGGCGCTGGTGGTCAAGCTCCTGACCTTCGATCTGACGCTGCTGGTGCCGATCTGCCTCGTCGCCGGCACGGTCATGTTCATGGCCACCGAGCGGCGCGACTGGCGCCAGTTCGGCCGCATCCTGGTCGGCATCGGCCTTCTGGTACTGTCGCTGGAGATGATCGGCCAAGCCTCGGAGCCGCTGCGCCAGAGCACGCTGATGCCGCTCATCATCGAATATTTCTCCAGCGACTACGTCACCGCCTATCTGCTCGCCGCGCTCGTCACCTGGCTGTTCCACTCCTCGATCGCCGCCGTGCTTTTGATGGTCACGCTGGCCGGCCGCGGCTTCATCCCGCCCGAACTCGGCATCGTGCTGGTGCTCGGCGTCAATCTCGGCTCGTCGATCATCGCGCCGCTGCTCACCCGAAGTGCCGAACCTGGCGTGCGCGTCGTGCCGATCGGCAATCTGTTGATGCGCGGCATGGGCTCGCTGGTGATGCTGATCCTGTTCATGACGCTGAAGCCACCGGTCGCCTTCCTCGGCGCCACCGTGCCCGACCAGATCGTCAATGCCCACATACTGTTCAATGTGCTGATCCTGCTCGCCGGCCTGCCGCTTGCCAGCCTGATCTATCGGGCTTCTGAGAAGATCGTCGCAATGGGCACCAAGCCGGCGCCGGCTACAGAGCTCGATGTGGTCGAACTCTCCGCCCTCAACGACGGCGCGCTCGACGTTCCGAGCCAGGCGCTGGCCAACGCCACCCGCGAGGTGGTGCGCGTCTGCGAGACGGTCGAGATCATGCTCAAGCGTATCATCGAGCTGTATGAAAGCGCCGACAGCGACAAGATCCAGGCGCTGGCCGCCCTTGACGACCGCGTCGACAGGAAGCACGCGGCGATCAAGCTCTATCTGGCCAAATTGACCAGGAACTCGCTCACAGAGGGCGAGGCGCTGCGCTGCCAGGAGCTGATAGGCGCCTGCGTCAAACTTGAGCAGGTCGGCGACATCATCGTGCGCAACATGCTGGTGCATGTGAAGAAGAAGTTCGAGCGCGGGCTGGAGTTCACGCCCGAGGGCTGGAGCGAGCTGCTCGCCTTTCACAGCTCGGTGCTGGCCAATGCCAGGCTTGCCTTCAACGTGCTGGTGTCGCGCGATCCTGAGACCGCCCGCCAGCTGGTGCTGGAAAAGGACCGGCTGCGCGACCGCGAAAAGGAAACCAGCGCCAGCCATTTCGTGCGGCTGCGCGACGGCACCGCCAAGAGCGTCGAGACAAGTTCCATCCACCTCGACACCATCCGCGACCTGAAGCAGATCAACTCGCTGCTGGCGTCGATGGCCTACCCGGTGCTGGAAGAGCGCGGCCTGCTCGGCGGCTCCAGGTTGAAGGCGAGCTGATCAAGAAAACCTAAACCGGCCGCAAAAATTTCTGCATTGCCGGCAAGCGCCATCCATGATTTGAGGCCAACTCGTTCAAGGATCGCTTCCGCGCCATGCTTCCGCTCATTGCCCTGTTCATCGCCGCCTTCGCTTTCGGCACCACCGAATTCGTCATTGCCGGCGTGCTGCCGCAAGTGGCCGACGGCCTTGGCGTTTCGATCCCGACCTCCGGCTATCTCGTCTCAGGCTATGCCGGCGGCATCGCGGTTGGCGGGCCATTGCTGGCGCTCGCCACCAAGGGCATTTCCCGCAAGACGCTGCTGCTTTGCCTGACCGTCGCCTTCACCATCGGCCAGGCCGCTTGCGCGCTGGCGCCCGATTTTACCTCGATGCTGCTCTTGCGCATTGCGGTCGCCGTCGCACACGGCGCCTATTTCGGCGTCGCCATGGTGGTGGCTGTCGGCCTCGTGCCCGAGGACAAGCGCGGCATGGCCGTGGCTGTGATCCTCTCCGGCCTCACCGTATCCAATGTCCTCGGCGTGCCGGCCGGCACCGCAATCGGCAATCTCTGGGGCTGGCGCGCCACCTTCTGGGTGATGTGCGCGCTGGGCGTGGTGGCGTTTGCCGCCATGGCCGCTCTGTTG
Source organism: Mesorhizobium sp. M0029 (assembly GCF_040323735.1). NCBI lineage: Bacteria > Pseudomonadati > Pseudomonadota > Alphaproteobacteria > Hyphomicrobiales > Phyllobacteriaceae > Mesorhizobium > Mesorhizobium sp. M0029. The sequence continues at coordinate 473,650 of NZ_JAMYVF010000001.1, read as the reverse complement.
CCGCGCAAAACGGGTGCATCGAGCCCATCCACCAGCCTTGGCAGCGAGGTTCGCGTGCTGGCGCGCCAGCAAGTCTGGACCTCGCTGATCCTGATGCTGATGTTGATGATCGGCCAGTTCGGCCTGTTCACTTACATCACCCCGACACTGCTTGAGGTGACCCATCTCGACGAGAGCCTGATCCCCTGGGTGCTGCTGCTCAACGGTGTCGGCGCCACCGTCGGCGTCTTTCTCGGCGGCAAGCTTTCAGACTGGAAGCTGATGCCGTCGTTGATCACCATGCTTGCGCTGCAGGCGGTGATGTTGGGCGTGATCTATGCCGTCAGCCCCTACCCCGTGCCGATGGTCATCGCCATCGTCGTCTGGGGCGGCCTCAACTTCGCCATCGGCACGCCGATCCAGACCCGCATCCTGGCCTGGACGGCGGACGCCTCCAACCTCGCCTCCTCGCTCATCCCCTCCGGCTTCAATGTCGGCATCGCGCTCGCCGCGTCGCTGGGCGCTGCCATGCTCAATGCCGGCTACGGCTATCGCAGCCTGCCGGTTGTGGGCGCTGCCGCCATGCTGGTGGCGGTGGTGGTGGCACTTGCCTCCTACATGTGGGAGGGGCGCAGCCGGGCAGCGCCGCCGCTGCAAGCAGCGGCCGAATAGCGTCGGACTACAAATCGATCCGGAACAACAAACTCTCGGCGCCGCCATACGCGGCGTCCTTGATGAACGGACGACCACACGGCCGCCATTGGCCAGCACCACCTTCTGCGAGGCCGGATTGTCGAGGTCGGTGGTGATCTCGACATATGGCAAACCAACAGCCCTCGCCTCGTCCAGCATCAGCCGCAGCGCCTCGGTCGCATAGCCTCGTCCGCGCTTCCACGGCACCACGGCATAGCCGATATGGCCGAGCACATGCGACGGCAGCGCGGCCGTACCCGGCTGCCAGCGAAAGCCGATCGAGCCGGCGGCCTCGCCGTCCCAGATCCAGCGCCGGAAGCCCGGCAGCCGCGGCACGGTCGTGCCGTCCGGCAAGGTAATCGGGCCTCCTTTGGCCTCGGGATCGTCGAGGCTGGCAAGGAACGCCGCGGGATCCTCGTCGATCGCCGCAAGTTGCTCGCGCGTCGCTTCCATCAGCCGGACATTGTCCGGCGACCAGCCACGCTCGAGCGCCGCCTTGTAGGAGGGCAGATGTTCGAGCGTGGGTTTGACGATTTCGATTATGGTGGGGCTCTCCGGCAGGTCAAGGCTTGGCTCGCTTAAGCCGGTGCGGACCGTTTCTTGCCCAGAGGTGATGTCCCGCCCCCTGCTCTCCTTCGCCACTGAAGCGGTGTCGGCTCTTACTGCAGCAGGCCTTTGACGATGCCGCTGGCCTTGCCGAAATCCATCTGGCCGGCATATTTCTGCTTCAGCGCGGCGATCACCTTGCCCATGTCCTTTTGGCTGGCGGCACCGGTCGCAGCGATCGCCTCGCGCGCCACAGCTGTTACGGCGGCGTCATCCAGCTGCGTCGGCAGGAAGCCGCGGATGATCTCCATCTCGCCACGCTCCTGCGCGGCCAGATCCGGGCGCTTGCCGTCCTCGAACGCCTTGGCCGATTCCTCGCGCTGCTTCACCATCTTGGCCAGGATCTGCAGGATCTCCTCGTCGCTGGCGGGGTCCTTGGTCGAGCCGCGATTGGCGATGTCGCGGTCGTGGATGGCGGCCTGGATCAGCCTGAGCGTCGGCAGCCGGTGCTTGTCCTGCGCCTTCATCGCGCTTTTCAGGGATTCGGCGATTTTTGCGCGCATGATGCTTTCTCCTTCGAACGGCGCGGACAATAACCGCGGCCCATCCGCAAAGCAAACGCGCCAAAGCCCTGATATCGTTTGACGAAACAAATGCTCGCCGTTTTGGCACGGCATCATTGACCGCTCTGGCGCCTTCCCCTATGTACTCGGCCTTGCATAAGACAAAGAATTGATGCGCGCAGGCTCGAGAGATCGGCCGCGCCGTTTGCTGCGCAGATGGCCCGCCATCGAAGCGCGCAGCGTGACAGGAGCGTCGCCATGGCCGAGATGACCCCCGAACTGACCCCGCCTTGGGCAACCGAAAAGCCGACCGCCGTCCTGGTGCTGGCCGACGGCACCGTCATCGAGGGTCGCGGCCTCGGCGCCACCGGTTCCGCCGTTGCCGAAGTCTGCTTCAACACCGCGCTCACCGGCTACCAGGAAATCCTCACCGACCCGTCCTATGCCGGCCAGATCGTCACCTTCACCTTCCCGCATATCGGCAATATCGGCACCAATGACGAGGACATCGAGGACTTGAACCCGGTCGCCCGTGCCGGCGCCGTCGGTGCGGTGTTCAAGGCCGATGTCACCAACCCGTCCAACTACCGCGCCGGAACCGGCCTCGACCAGTGGCTGAAGAAGCGCGGCATCGTCGCGCTGTCGGGCATCGACACAAGGGCGCTGACCGCGCTGATCCGCGAAAAGGGCATGCCCAATGCCGTCATTGCGCACGCGCCCGACAGCATCTTCGACATCGACGATTTGAAGCGGCGCGCCGCCGCCTGGTCGGGCCTGATCGGGCTTGACCTCGCCAAGGAAGTCACCTCGGGCCAGTCCTCGGTCTGGCGTGAAACGCCCTGGGTGTGGAACGAAGGCTTTGGCGACCAGGCCGAGCCGTCGATGCACGTCGTCGCCATCGACTACGGCGTCAAGCGTAACATCCTTCGCCTGCTTTCCGGCCTCGGCGCCAAGGTCACCGTGGTTCCGGCCGGCACCGGCTCGGAAGAGATCCTGGCCATGCAGCCCGACGGCATCTTCCTCTCCAACGGCCCCGGCGACCCGGAAGCCACCGGCGACTACGCCGTGCCGGTCATCCAGGACCTGCTCAAGACCGACATCCCGGTATTCGGCATCTGCCTCGGCCACCAGATGCTGGCCCTGGCGCTCGGCGGCAAGACCGCCAAGATGCATCAGGGTCATCACGGCGCCAACCACCCGGTCAAGGACCATACCACCGGCAAGGTCGAGATCGTCTCGATGAACCACGGCTTTGCCGTCGATGCCGACTCCTTGCCCGAGGGCGTCGAGGAAACCCATGTCTCGCTGTTCGACGGCTCGAACTGCGGCATCGCGCTGACCGGACGTCCGGTGTTCTCGGTCCAGCACCACCCCGAGGCCTCGCCCGGCCCGCAGGACTCGCACTATCTGTTCCGCCGCTTCGTCAACCTGATCCGCGAAAAGCGCGGCGAGGAACTGCTGGCCGAACGGGCCTGAGCCCTCTATGTAGCAGCGATAATATCGCTTAGCCTCGAGCGATAAATCTGCGATATTGCGCGAGTGAAGACGATCATCCTCTCGGTGTCGGCAGCTCGCGATCTCGACAACCTGCCGGCCGATGTCCGCGAGCAGGTCTCTGAGGGTTTGAACACTTATGCCATCAGCGGGCGCGGGGAGGTAAAACGTCTTGCCGACCGAGACGGTTACAGACTTCGGATCGGTCGCTACCGCGTTATATTGATGAAGATCGCACGACAATCCTCGCGATCTACATCGGCAAGCGCCAAACGACGACCTACAGCCGGCCATAGGACAGCACATCATGAACGCTCCGCAAATCATAAGGACTTCAACCGGGGAAGAACTGGTCGTCATCCCGAAGGCTGACTACGAGGCATTGCTGCATGCCGCCGAAGAAGCCAGAGAAGACGCTGCGGATGTGGCGATCTACGATGAGCGGAAGGCCGAGCTCAAAACGGAAAAGCTCCTGCCCGCCGAGGTGACCATGGATATTTTGCGAGGTTCCAGCCGGCTCAAGGCGCTGCGCAACTGGCGCAAGCTGACGCAAGCCGAATTGGCTGATGCCATCGGTGTCAGCCAGGGCTTCCTGTCGGACCTTGAATCTAATCGCCGCAAACCATCGGCGCAGACCAGCGCCATGCTGGCGAAGGCATTGGATGTGCCTGGCGAATGGATTGAATCCTAGTCCCTGAACCTTACGGCACCGGCCGGCCTTCGCTGGCTTCCAAAATGGCGAACCATTGCTGGCGGTCGAGCGCGATATCGAGTGCCTTGACCATGGCGGCCAGCCGCTCGGGCTTCATCGTGCCCAGCACCGGCACCAGCCGGGCCGGATGGCGCAGCAACCAGGCGATGGCGACAGCGGCGAGATCGCCGGCGCCGATCTCGGCAGCCACCGCCGCGATTGCCGCCCTGACCCGCGCCTCACGCCCTTCCTTGCCGGTGAACAGCAAGCCGCCGCCAAGCGGCGACCAGATCATCGGCGCATAGCCGAGGCGCTGCGCATGATCGAGGCTGCCATCGGTCAGCGCATTGGTTTTCAGCACCGACATCTCGATCTGATTGGTGGCCAAGGCAAATGGCAGCCGCGAAGCCAGAAGGTCGAACTGCGAGGGCGTGAAATTCGAAACGCCGACTGCCCGCACCTTTCCTGATTTGACCAGGCCGGCAAGGGCGGCCGCCGTCTCGTCGGCATCCATCAGCGGATCCGGCCGGTGCAGCAACAACAGGTCGAGATAGTCGGTGCCGAGATTGGCGAGCGAACGGTCGACCGAGGCGACGATATGGGCGGCACTGGTGTCGTAGTGCTTCAGCCGGTTCAGCGGCCGGGTTGCCGATGCCAGCATGATGTCGCATTTCGAGATCAATTCGATGCTCTCGCGCTTGCCCTTCCAGCGCGACAAGCCAGCGCCGAACGCCGCTTCGACCTCGTAATTGCCATAGATATCGGCATGGTCGAAACTGGTCAGGCCAAGGTCGACCGCGCTGCCGATCAACCGCGCGACCTGATCGGCATCCGGGCGCGCGGCGCTGTCGAGCAGGCGCCAGGCGCCGAACACCAGCCGCGAAAGCGACAAGCCGTCCTTGGTCAGCTTTATGCGGCTGTCATGGCTCATAGCTGTGCTCCATCTTCAGCGACGCCGGTGGCGGCGCTTCTCACCGCCGCCGGCCGCGCCACTTTCGTCACGAAGACGATGACTGCAAGTGTCAGGAAGCATGCCCCAACCAGATAGGGCGCGCCGCCGAATGTCACGGGCGCGTTCGGCCCGGTGAACCAGGAAAAGATCGCGGTGTAGAGCAGCGGCGAGATGATCGATGTGATCGAGAAGATCGACGTCATCGCGCCCTGCAATTCGCCTTGCGCCGATGGCGGCACCTTGGCGGCGGCGAGGCTCCTCAGCGGCGGATCGGCCAATGCTTCGAGGCAGCCGACGACGATCACCGCATAGATCATCCAGCCTTGCGAGGCGAAGGCATAGCCGAAGGCGCTGGCCGCGGTAAATGTCAGGCCGATCACCGCCGTCCGCCATTCGCCAAGTTTGGGGATCACGCGCGGCAGCACCGTCGCCATGACGATCGCCCCGCACAGACCGAAGGCACCGAGCGAGAAGCCGATCTGCTGCTCGCTCCAGCCATAGCGATAGTTGGAAACGAACGACCACACCGCCGGGTACATCATGTGGCCGAGCGTCATCAGGAAGAAGGCGAGCCCGATCCAGCCGATGCCCTGGTATTGGCGCATCTGCAGCAGCGTGCCGACCGGATTGGCGCGTTTCCACTCGAAGCGGCGGCGGTGCTTGTCATCGAGCGTTTCAGGCAGGAAGAACATCGCGATGAGGAAGTTCACGAAGGCAAGTCCGGCGGCGAAATAGAACGGCACCCGCGGCCCGAACGTGCCGAGCAGCCCGCCCAGCACCGGCCCGATGACGAAGCCGACGCCAAAGGCGGTGCCGAGCAGACCGAAATTCTTCGCCCGGTTCTCGTCGTTCGAAATGTCGGCGATGAAGGCCGACGTCGTCGAATAGCTGGCGCCCGAAATGCCGGCAAGCACACGGCCGATGAACAGCATCGGGTATGACCAGGCGATGGCGCAGATCAGATTGTCGATCGAGAAGGTGAGCACGGAGGCAAGCAGGATCGGCCGCCGTCCGAAGCGGTCGCTCAACCCGCCCATAATTGGCGCGAAGAAGAACTGCATCGCCGCATAGACGAAGAACAGCCAACCGCCTTCGATCGCCGCTTCGCTGATGCCAACGCCGCTCAACTCCCTGAGGAAGGCGGGCAGCACCGGCATGATCATGCCGAAGCCGATAATGTCGAGCAGCAGCGTGGTGAAGACGAGCGCAAGGCCCCGCCTAGCGGTTTTGGGGTCGATCATGATGGCCTCTGCTCCCTGGACCGCCCTTGGGCGGGCGCTCGTTATAAGCGAGGCATCATTCTGGAACAATAGGAGAACGCCTCAGGCGTTCTCCTCCTGACATCTGTTGCCGGTGATGAATCGGTCCGTCGACGGATGCGCTTTCAACCGCTGTCGGCTGAAACTTGAGCGCCTCAGATCGGACCGGTCAGCGTATTGCAATCCGACAGCTTGCCGCTCTTGTAGCCGCGCGCCAGCCAGGTCTGCCGCTGCTGCGACGTCCCGTGGTTAAAGCTTTCCGGCACGACATAGCCCTGCATCTTCTTCTGCAGCGTGTCGTCGCCGATCTGCTTGGCGGCGTTCAGCGCCTCTTCGATGTCGCCCTGTTCGAGAATGCCCTTCTGCGCGGTGAAGTGCGCCCACACGCCGGCGAAGCAGTCGGCCTGCAGCTCGATGCGCACCGACATCTGGTTGGCTTCCGCCTCACCCATGGACTGCCGCATCTGGTTGAACTTGGGCAGGATGCCGGTGAGGTTCTGCACATGGTGACCGACCTCATGCGCGATCACATAGGCCTGGGCGAAATCGCCCGAGGCGCCGAACTGCTGGTCGAGCTGCTGGAAGAAGGTGGTGTCGAGATAGACCTTGTGGTCGCCGGGACAATAGAACGGTCCGGCTGCCGTCGAGGCGGAGCCGCAGGCCGAGCGGATCTGCCCGCTGAACAGCACCAGCTTCGGGTCCTCATATTTCAGGCCCTGTGACTGGAAGATGCCGGTCCAGGTCTCTTCGGTCTCGGCCAGCACCGTCGACACGAATTGCTTCATCTCGTCGGAAGCAGGCGTGCCCGCGCCCTCGTCCTGGCCGCCACTGTTGTCGGTGATCTGGCCGCCACCACCCGGCAACACGCCGCCGCTGTCGCCGCTGCCCAGGATCTGCGACGGATCGAAGCCGAAATACCATCCGGCCAGCACCACGAGGATGACGAGCAGGATGCTGCCGCCGCCACCGGTGCGGCCGCCGATCGGGACGCGGAACTGGCCAGGGCTGCCGCCACCGAAACCACCACCGCCGCTGTCGCTGCGCTCGTCCTCGACATTGTCACTCTGACGGCGGCCCTTCCAGAGCATGGCAACTCCCCGTATGCAAATTTTCGGCTGGCCTGGCCGATTGTCGTGGCCCAGTCCGACCCAACAGACAATTATCGCAATGGTTGCGCCAAGTCACAGTATTTTTCGACGGCCTCAGGGTGATGCAAACCGGCGAGCGGCTACAACGCCAGATCCATGAGCCGCTCGCCGTTGGGACGGCTTTCGCCCGTGTCCCTGAAGCCGAGCTTGACATAGAACTTGTGAGGCCCGGCGTCGCCAACCACATAGCTCGTCAGCATCCGTTTGAAGCCATCGCTGCGGGCGCTGGCAAACAGCAGCGTCAACGCCGCCCGCCCATAGCCCCGGCCCTGATGATGCCTGTCGATCATAAACCTCCAGAGATAACAGACGCTGCCGTCGTCCTGCGGCCGCCACATAAGGAAGCCGACAGGCGTTTCGCCGGAAAAGACCGCCTGAAATCGCGCTATCGGCGAAAAATGCGCCTGCGCGATCGAGAACGCATTGGGAGCGACGAAGTGCTTCTGGTCTTCGTTTGTCTCTAGGTCGCAGACGGCAACGACCGTGTCCGCCGTGACGTCGCGAAGGGTGACGATGGTTTCGTTCATGGCTGCGATTGAAGCACACAGATCTTGAGCGGCCAAGTTCGGCGGGCATTGCAATCGACCCCATGGCCGAGACAATGGAAGACCGTTAGTGTCGCTTCTCTGGGGAGCGAGGGGCGCTTGCGATCGATCGGCCAATTCCTGCTGTTGCTGGCGGCATTGACCTGCCTGGGTGTCGGGTCTGCCGCTGCCGTGACGCTCGATTCCAGCGTCGCCGTGACCGACCCCGAGACATTGCAAGCGCTCGAACGTGGCGGCCTGTCGATCAGCCGCCTGCTCGGCCCGGCGCTAGGTCTCACCCGCGAAGTCGACAATCGCAGCCTGTTTTCGGTGCGCGCGCTGACCCCGGTGCGCAACGCCGTCAAGCAGGAGATCGCCGAAGAGCCTGCCAATAGCCCCGATCCCTATGTCGCCGCGCTGGCGAAGACGAAGGATCCAAGCCAGAAATTCAACCCGAAATACATCGACGATGACGGCTCGACGCTCGACCTGACCGGCGTCGTCAACCGCATGGACCGGGGCTATCTCGGCCACACCGAATGCGGCGAGATCAGGCTGATCTACCGCTTCCATTATTCGGTGGCCGAGAAGCCCACGAAGGGAAAGACAGCGCAACGAATCTCGTCGCGGCTGCCGCTGACCATGAGCCTGGTCTTCAACGCCAGGCCCGGTGAGGCTCACGCCCGCGCTTCGAGGGACCGTCCGAGCGCCACCGCCGTTTCCTGTGCCGAAATCGCCAAACGCTGGCTGGCCGCCGGCCAGAAGGACCTTGCGCCTGAGCAACTGGCAGCTTGGCTGCGTTCCGATGAAGGGCCGCTCTCCGACGCCATGCTGAATTCGTCGCAGATCATGCGGCTTGAGCTGAACATGCAGGTCCTCCGGCTATCGGCCTCGAGCCGGCGCGATTTCGGCGGCCACGCCGAATATCTCCTGAAGATTTTCAAATGGGACCCGGCGACTTCGACGTTTCAGGAATCGAAGATGGAGAACCAGATCGATCGGAAGGTGGTGCTGGCCGACCGGCCCGCCTTCGCCAAATGGCTGCTGACCGACCGAAACCTCTACGACCTCGATCGCGGCCGGCTGGTGATCGACGACAAATTCCTGGCGACCAGCGCCGTCTCGGTCGCGCCCGGCGGCATGGCCAGATCGCAAAACAACATCGCCTATGGGCTGCTCGACGATGCCGACATCGACAAGGCACTGCAGGACTATGTCGCCAAGGGCAACGAGCTGCGCAACGTGAAATCGGTGGCCGGCTTCAATCTGCGCCTCAACGAGATGACCTGTACCGGTTGCCACCAGACGCACGGCATTGCCGGCTTCCACTATACAGGCGCCGATCCGGCCAGCGAGCCGCGTCGCAACGCCGTGTTCGTCCCCGGCTCGGCGGTGTTCTTCGCCGATTTGCCGCGTCGCCGCGCCATCGTCGAGGACTTCGCCGCCGGCGGCCATCCGGATTTCTCACGCGGCTTCGCCGCCCGTCCGGACGCCAAACTCGCCGAGGCGCTGAAAGGCACCGATCTCTACAATGGCTGGGGCTCGATCTGCTACAGCGGCGGGGATGCAAGCTTCAAGGACTGGAGATGCGGCGAAGGCCTGCGCTGCGCCGGCGTCCATGAAAGCGACATCCATCCGGGCTTCGGCACCTGCGTCAGCGAGGCGGCCACCGCAGTCGGCGACCCCGTCGAGTTCGGCGAGATCAAGATGTCGAGCTGGGGCAGCGACAAATATTGCCGCCTGTCGCCGGCCACCGCAAAAGCCTGCGCCATCGATCCGGCGCGCGACAAGAAACCGGTAATCAAGCTCGCCGGCTATGGCGCGGCGCGCCAACGCTATGACAACCCCCAGCAGAAGACCGGTGGCTTTCCCGGGGGCATGCTGCGCAAGGCAAGCTGCGACAAGCTTCCCGACGAGGCGACTTGCGGCCGCCTGGCCAAGACCGGTTTCAACGACTGCATCGCGTCGGGCAAGGACCACAAATTCTGCACCAAGGAATTCACCAAGACCGCCGGCCTGCGCGCCTGCGACAAGGCGCATCCCTGCCGCGAGGACTATATCTGCACCGCCGGCTACGACGATCTGGCCGCAGCCAAGCCTGGCAAGGGCTCCTGCATTCCGCCCTATTTCATCTTCCAGTTCCGCGTCGACGGCCATCCGCGCAGCTGGGTACAGGATGTGAGCGAAGAATAAGCTGCACTTTGCCACTGCGAAAAGAACTCAGCTCTTCTGCTTGGCGCCGGCGCTCTTGCCGTCGGAGCTTTTGGAGCGTTCCTCGAAACGCGCGGCGCCCTTTTTCAGCGCATGGCCGGTTTCGACCTCGGTCTTGCGTTCGTCCTTTGCCGCTGCCTGCCTCAAACCCTCGGCCGCCTGCTTGCCCTTCGCGGTCGGTGCCTGTTCGACGCCCATGTTTTCCTCCTTGGCGCGCAACAATCACGCGCAACGTCAGGAGCAACGAGCCTGACGTGCGGAGGTTCCAGTGGTGCGGCCCCGGCACCCCTCAGCGCGGCGCGATCATCGCCTTGCGAAAGGCTTCCAGCGTCTCGGCGCTGACATGATGCTCGATGCCCTCGGCATCGATGCGCGCCGTCTCGGCGCTGACACCGAGCGAACGCAAAAACGCTTCTACCGTCTGGTGGCGGATGCGGCTCTCTTCCGCCACCTTGCGCCCGGCGTCGGTCAGGAACACACCGCGATAGGGTTTTCTGGAAACGAGCCCGTCGGCGCACAGCCTGGTCAGCATCTTGGCCACCGTAGGCTGGGCGACACCCAGCCGCGCAGCAATATCGACCTGACGCGCCTCATTGCCGTCCTCGATCAGGTCGGCGATCAGCTCGACATAATCCTCGACCAGCGCGCCGCGGCGCGCTTCGCGCTGCTGCCGGAACCCTTTCGAATGAATCTCGGCGTCCGGCAGCGGCTCCTCGCGTCCAACCGGTCTGTGCTTCAGCGCCAACACGCGCTCCTTCCTATCTTTTGACAAGAATCGGCTTTGGGCAAAGCAATCGCCCTTTGCCATTCATAGCACGGGCTTAACTGTTCCAGCCGTTTATTTCCATTCCATGGCAGGCGCAACCGGCGTTTGCGATCCCCTGCCGGCCTGCCGGTCGGCGCAACAGGAAGCACATACAATGAAATATAGCCTATTGCATAATGTTGAGCCCTGGCATAGATAGGATGACGTCAACCGATCCACCCAGTGGAAAGCCCTCCATGTCCGAAGCTGACGCTACCTTGGGATCATCCTGGCGATTTGACAGGCCGGAGGACAATCCTCCCAGCCTGCGCGAGGTGAACTCCACGATCGCGGTGCCACAGTCCGGCGTCTGGTTCCGTCGCCTGTTCGCCTTCATGGGACCGGGCTACATGGTCTCGGTCGGCTATATGGATCCGGGCAACTGGGCCACCGACCTCGCCGGCGGCGCCCAGTTCGGCTACACGCTATTGTTCATCATCATGCTGTCCAACCTGATGGCGATCCTGCTGCAGGCGCTTGCCGCCCGGCTTGGCATCGCCACCGGCCGCGACCTCGCCCAGGCCTGCCGCGCCTATTATCCGCGTCCCGTCAGTTTCGTGCTGTGGATCGCCTGCGAACTCGCCATCATCGCCTGCGACCTCGCCGAGGTGATCGGCACGGCGATCGCGCTGCAGCTTCTGTTCGGCATTCCGCTGATCGGCGGCGCGTTGCTGACGGCGCTCGACGCCTTCATCGTGCTGCTCTTGATGAACAAGGGTTTCCGCTATCTCGAAGCCTTCGTCATCGCGCTTCTGATCATCATCTTCGGCTGTTTCGCCATCCAGATCTGTGCCGCTGCCCCTCCGGTCGGCTCGATCCTGCATTCGATGTTCGTGCCGTCGACGGAGATCGTCACCAATCCGGCGATGCTATACATCGCCATCGGCATCATCGGCGCCACGGTGATGCCGCACAATCTGTACCTGCACTCCTCGATCGTACAGACACGCGCCTATGAACGGACCGAAAAAGGCAAGCGCGACGCCATCAAATGGGCGACGACGGACTCGACCATCGCGCTCGTCCTGGCGCTGTTCGTCAACGCCTCGATCCTGATCGTCTCGGCGGTGGCCTTCCATGGCACCGGCCATCAGGATGTCGCCGAGATCGGCCAAGCCTTCGAGCTCTTGTCGCCACTGCTCGGCCTCGGCATCGCCTCCATCCTGTTTGCGGTGGCGCTGCTGGCCTCCGGCCTCAACTCGACGGTTACGGCAACGCTTGCCGGCCAGATCGTCATGGAAGGCTTTTTGCGCCTGCGCATTCCGCAATGGGCGCGCCGGCTGCTGACGCGGGGCATCGCCATCGTCCCGGTGGTGGTCGTCACCGCGCTCTATGGTGAAAAGGGCACCGGCCAGTTGCTGGTCTTCAGCCAGGTGGTGCTGTCGATGCAGCTGCCCTTCGCAGTCATCCCGCTGGTGCAGTTCGTCTCCGACAAGAAGAAGATGGGCAACCTTGCCATTCCCCGCGGCGTGGCGGCCCTCGCCTGGGTGGTCGCGGCGGTCATCCTGGTGCTCAACTTCAAGCTGCTCTACGACACCGTCTTCGGCGTCGGCTGAGTTTCATTCCCGACCGCGACAAACCGGCCGCTTGCGCTATCTTGATCGCCATCATGACAAGTGTCGAAGACGCCAGGAAATTTTACGCGCAACTGATGGCGGCCAATGCCGGCTCGGCCGACCCGCGCCTCGAAGAGGCGTTTGCCACCGTGCCGCGCGAGGCCTTTCTCGGTCCCGGACCCTGGGCGGTCGTCGCCGGCAGGGCGCTCACCACCGGCAACGGCAAGATCATGACGCCGAGCGCCGATCCTGTTCACATCTATCAGGACGTGCTGGTGGCGCTCGATGCCGACAAGGGCATCAACAATGGCGAACCCTCCCTGCACGCCATGTGGATAGGCAGGATCGCCCCCAGACCGGACGAGGCCGTCACCCATATCGGCGCCGGCACCGGCTACTACACCGCCTTGCTGGCCCGGCTGGTTGCGCCCGGCCCGGTGACCGCCTTCGAAATAGAGGCCGATCTTGCTGCCAGAGCGACAAAGAATCTCGAAACCTATGACAATGTAAGCGTCGTCCACGACGATGCCGTCACCGGCGATCTGCCGCCGTCCGACATCATCTATGTCAATGCCGGTGTCGTCGCACCGCCGGCTGCCTGGCTGAGGGCGCTGAAACCCGGTGGCCGCATGATCTTTCCCTGGCGCCCGTCCCAGGGCGTCGGCCTGGCCGTGATGGTGACCCGCACCAAACAAGGTTTTGCCTGCGACCCCTTCATGCGCTCGTGGTTCATCCCCTGCGTCGGCGCCTCGGTCGCCGGTTCGGCGGCCAAAATCCCCGACCTCCAGAAGGCCACGCGCAGCCGTTCGATCTGGCTAACATCAGACAGGGCGCCGAACCGGACCGCCACCGCCATCACCGGCGATGTCTGGTTTTCGTCGCAGGTGCTTGGCGGCGGGCGACGGCGGTAGGTACCCTTGTCGGCCGGCAGCTTTTTTTGCCAACGCCTGTCGGGCGGCCGCCGGCCTGTCCGTCCTTAGATCGAAATCCGGCCCTGACGGCGCGGATCCTGGAAAAGGAAAATCCAATGCGAAAGATCATCGCAGCCACCTTCGTCAGCCTCGACGGCGTCATGCAGGCGCCAGGCGGCCCGGAAGAAGACCCGGTTGGCGGCTTCGAATTCGGCGGCTGGACGTTCCACTACTTCGACGAGGTGGCGGGGGTGGCCATGGAGGAATTGTTCTCCAAATCCTTCGCCCTGCTGCTCGGCCGCAGAACCTACGACATCTTCGCCGCGTACTGGCCTTACCAGAAAGATCCGATCGGAGACGTCTTCAACCCTGCGATCAAATATGTGGCGACGCATCGGCCGGAATCGCTCACCTGGGAAAATACGCAATGGCTTGGGGAAGATATCGTCGCGGCGTTGCGCCGCCTCAAGAAGGAAGATGGGCCTGACCTGCTCATCCAGGGTTCGAGCGAGCTGATCCAGACCTTGCTGGCCAACGGTCTGATCGACGAAATCCGGCTGATGATCTTCCCGCTGCTGCTGGGCAAGGGCAAGCGGCTGTTCGATGGTGGTGCGATGCCGGCCGCTTTCAAGCTCGTCAAGTCGCAGGCTACCACCACCGGCGTCATCATGGCGACCTACGAACGCGGGGGTGAGGTCAAGGTCGGGTCGTTCGCCACGCAAGAGCCGTCAGAGGCCGAGCTCGAGCGGCGTAAGAACTGGAAGTGACAGGGACAGGCTTGGCACCTTTCCTCTCCCTCCGGAGGGGGAGAGGAAATGCAAGTTCTGTCAAGCCGCCACAGCCCGCCGTGCCAACCCACCCCGGATATACCGCGCGAACTCCTGCGCTGCCGGCGCCGTGCCGTACTTCGGCAAATGCAGATTGATGGAAAAATTCGGCAGCGGCGGCAGCCCGGCATCAAAAGCCAGGATGTCAAGATCGGCAGGCACGGTGGAGGCCAACCAGGCGGTGACGGCAAGGTCGGAGCGCACTGTCGCGGTCGTCGCGTCGATGTTGCCGTTCTCGAACACGGTGCGCCATTCCAGCCCGTGCTCGTTCAGCGCCGACAGCACCACCGGTCGGAAGGCGCAGGTGTCGGCGACGATCGACACCGGCAGCGGCCGCTTGGCACGGGCGACGCCGCCCTTGGCCCCGACCCAGACCAGCCGGTCAATGGCCAGGCATTCGCCGGCCGACGGGCCAACCCGTTCCTCGATGACGGCAAGATCGATGGTGCCGGCCGCAAGGGCCGCGGCAAGATCCGGCGAGGCGGCGCAGAGTAGGGATATCTCGATCATCGGATAGGTCTCGGCATAGGCTTTCAGCACCGGCGCCAGCAAGGTGCCGACAAGGTCATAGGGAACACCGAGCCGCACCTGGCCGGCGACCTCGGTGCCCGCCATCTCGGCCCAGATCTCGTCATTGAGGCCAAGCAACCGTTTGCCCTTGCCGAACAGCCGCTCGCCGGGCCGCGTCAGCCGCAAGCCACGCCGGTCGCGCTCGAACAGGCTGCAGCCCAGCGCCTCCTCCAGCCTTTTGATCTGCTGGCTGACGGCGCCTTGCGTCAGATGCAGCGCGTTCGCCGCCGCCGTCATGCTGGCCTTGTCGGCGACAGTGACGAAGGTGCGGATCAGCGCTGTGTCGAGGTTACGGATCATAGTTGGCATTATATCTGCTAATGCCAACCATCGCAAACATTGCATTTACTGAAGTATGCAGAAGTCTACCGTAGGGCCTTCGATGGAGGACGCCTCATGTTGCAGCCCATCTTTCCGCTCATCCTGTTTGCCTTCGTGGCCACCGTCACGCCGGGCATCGCCACCACCCTGTCGACTGCTTCAGGTGCGCAGTTCGGCTTTCGCCGTTCCGTTCCCCTATTGGTCGGCAGCGCTGCCGGCCTCGCCACCGTGACCGCTGCTGCCGCCGCCGGGCTCGCCGGTCTGCTGCTGGCTATGCCTTCGCTGCAACTGGCGATGAAAATCATCGGCTCGCTCTATCTCATCTGGCTGGCAATCAAGATCGGCCGCGCCGGGCCGCCTGATCTCGATGTGGCGATGGCAAAACCCAACAGCTTCTTCGGCGGCGCCGGCATTCAATGGATGAACCCGAAGGGCTGGGCGATGGGACTGGGTGCGGCGGCCTCGTTCGCAGCCCTTGCCGACGGGCCGGGACAGCTCGCGCTGCTGCTCGGCTCCACCTTCGGCCTCACTGCAGCCATCTCGCTGTCGATCTGGTGCGTGGCGGGCATGGTGCTGGCACGGCTGCTCAAGACCGAATGGCAATGGCGCGCGCTGAACATCGTGCTGGCGCTGGTGCTGGCTGCGTCGATCATTCCGATGTGGCGGGGAGCGTAAACGCAAAGGTCGGCGCCAGTACCCCCACCCGGACCTGCGGTCCGACCTCCCACAAGGGGGAGGTAGGGGAACGCGCACTTTACCCTCCTCCTTGTGGGTCCCTTGTGGGGAGGGTCGCGAACGAAGTGAGCGGGGTGGGGGTCCTGGTTCGCGAAGCGAACCAGCTCTCTCCTCAGGCCGCGTAACGCGCCGCCGGCTTGTCGGCGTGCAGGCTGCCGTAGAAGACTTGCCTTGCGCCGAGGAAGGTGTCGAGCTTGGCCGCATCAGCAAGTGCCGGCACGGTGACGGCTTCGCCCCTGGATAGGCCCACAAGCGCGGCATCGACCATATCGTCGGCGGTCATGATGATCTCCTTCGGCAGATTGTCGATATCACCGCCGGCAAGCTCCCAGAAATCGGTGCGGGTCGCGCCCGGCAGCACCGCCTGCACCTTCACATTGGTGCCGGCGACTTCGCGGTGCAGGGCCTCGGTGAAGTTGACGACATAGGCCTTGGTGCCGCTGTAGATGCCGCCGAACGAGGTATCATAGGCGAGCACAGAGGCGATGTTGACGATGGCGCCGCGGTTGCGCGCAAGAAGCCCCGGCAGAACGGCGCGGGTCAGGCGGGTCAAGGCGATGACGTTGACCTTGATCATGCGCTCGGCCTCGTCGGCGTCGGCCGTTGCCACCACGGCCTGGCCACCAATGCCGGCATTGTTGACCAGCAGCGTGACGCTGTCGTCGGCTGCGATCGCCTGCTCGACGCGGCGCACATCATTGTCGTCGGCAAGATCGGCTGATATCACGCTGACCTTGCGCTTGTAAGCATATCGCAGCTTTTCAGCCAGTTCCTCCAGCCGGTCGGCGCGCCGCGCTACCAGCACCAGATCGTAGCCTTGCCCGGCCAGCCGGTCGGCATAGACCGCGCCGATGCCGGCCGATGCGCCGGTGACGACTGCGGTACCCTTGTTGTCCTGTCCACTCATTGTCCTGTTCCTTTTTTCTGCCCGGCGAGACAGGTCGATGAACCCTTGTCCCGCCCTGATCTCCAATTAGTGGCATATACCACTTTTCGGGAAGTAGGCATATACCACCATCTTGTCAACGGAGGCGGCAGAAACTATTTCTGCGACAGGCCGGCAGCGGTTTTGCCGGCAAGGAGTCGTGATGAGCAAGACCGCGCTGCCGGGATTCAGCCTTTGCAACAACGCCACGCTGCGGCGCGCCGCGCGCAAGCTCGGCCGCTTTTATGACGATGTAATCTCGCTTTCGGGTCTGAAGGGCACACAGTACGGCCTGCTCTACCAGATCCATGTCAGCAACGAGCCGGCGATGGGCACGATAGCCGAAGCGATGGTCATGGACCTGTCGGCGCTCGGCCATACGCTGAAGCCGCTGATCCGCGACGGCTATGTCGACACCTTCGCCGACAAGGACGACCGCCGCGTCAAGCGGGTGCGGCTGACCGACCAAGGCCTGGCCAAGCTCGAGGAGACGACGAAATTGTGGACCATTGCCCAGCAGCGCTTCGAGGCGCTGGTCGGCCAGCAGCGAGCGGCAGATCTGCGCGCTATGCTGGATGAAGTCGCGGCGCTGGAGTACGACGTGCCGGCGGCCGCCCCTTCAAGCTGAAAGAGCGGCCGCCGGTCCTTTGCAAAGATCTATTCGGCCGGCATGGCGACCGGCCGGGCCGCCCAGCGGCCGGCCAGCACCACGCCAAGCCCGATCAGCGGGAAGATGGCGGCGACCAGGCCGAGATCGGCCGGCACGCCGTAGCGCAGCACGGCGCCGCCGACCACAGCACCCAGCGCCACGCCGAGATAGAGGGCCGAAGCGTTGAGCGACAGCACGATCGGGGCGGCGTCGGGCGCCAGCTTGATGATGCGGCTGGCCTGCGCCGGCGGAAATGCCCAGCCGACCATGCCCCACGGCACCATCATGGCCATCAATGCCGGCCCGGCGAGATGCTGCGGCAGGAAGGTCGGGATGACCGAGAGCATCACCAGCATGACGGCGCTCAGCGCCAGAGACCAGCCGACGGTGCGCGTCGCACCAAAACGGTCGGCCGCCTGGCCGCCGGCTATGTTGCCGATGACGGCGCCGACACCGAAGGCGAGCAGCATGCCGGGCAGCGCAATCGGGCTGAGGCCGCCGCTCTGGATGGCCAGCGGCGCGATATAGGAAAACACCGAGAAGGCGCCGATCAGGGCAAGAGCGGTGGTCAGCAGGATCGGCATGACGCCGGGGCGCAGCGCCGCAGCCAGCCGCCGCCTGAGCGGCAGCTTGGTACCGACAATGCCGCGCGGCAGCCGGTACCACAGGATGGCGCCGACCAGCGCGCCGAGCCCGGCAATGGCAAAGAAGGTCCCGCGCCAGCCGGCTATCGTGGCAACCAGCGCGCCGAGCGGTGCACCGAGCGCAACCGCCACCGTGGTTCCGCCGACGACGACGGCAATGGCCCGCGCCCGGTGGTGGTCATCGACCAGCGCCACCGCCGTGCCTTGAGCGGTCGCGGCAAACAAGCCTGACGACAGCGCCATGATGATGCGGGCAATGAGCAGCAGTTCGAAGGACGAGCTCAGCGCCGCCACCACATTGCCGATGACGAAGAACGCCAGCGTCCACAAGATGACGCGGCGCCGGTCCCATTCGCCGGTCAGCGTTGCCAGGATCGGCGTGCCGATGGCGTAAGCCAGCGCGAAGGCGGTGATCAGCGTGCCGGCGAGCGGAATGGAAATGCGGGCGTCGGTGGCGATATCAGGCAGCAGGCTGGAGATGACGAAGCCTTCGGTCGAGATCGTGAACGATCCGAGCGCAAGCCAGAAGAGGCGCTTGTCCATAGGGCGTGTCCTTAGTTCAAAACTTATTGAACAATTGGACATAACAGGACATGATGTCAATGAAGCCAGGTGAAAATAGCTGAAGCCTGCTGACAGCCCTGTGTCAGGACAGCCATTGGGCCAATCGCGAAAACGGACTGTGCATGCCCGCGAAAGATCGACGCGTTGAAATCGCCACCGACTGTGCTTAGTTTCGGGCCATGACTTTGCCGCACCCCAATACAGACCAGATCAGCCTGCCGGTTGTGCTCGGCGTGCTTGGCGACCCGACCCGGCTCGCCATCGTGCGCTATCTCGCCAGCAAGGAAGGCGTGCCGCTGAACTGCAGCCGGTTCCTCGACCTCGGCTCCAAGACCAATCTCAGCTATCACCTGGCCAAACTGCGCGAGGCCGGCGTCACCCGCGCCGAGGTGGCCGGCACCAACCGGATGATCACGCTGCGCCGCGCCGACCTCGACGCCCGCTTCCCCGGCCTGCTCGATAGCGTGATTGCGGCGGCCGGAGATGATCCGGCACTGCCCATCGTCGGTGGCCACGACATCGAAATGCCGGGCTAACCGGTTCAGAGGTCAAGGTCCTAGCGCTGCCAAAAACCGATATGCGGGGCGAGGAGCTCCTCGTCCATCTCGGGGAAGGGTCCGTGGACCTCGACCGGTTTCTGCCCGGAGCCGAGGACTGTGCGCGACGAGAGGTTCATCGTCGGGTTCTCGGCGTGGTTGCCGGTCAGCGCGAGAAGCTTGGTCTCCTCGAAGCCGTAGACCAGCCGGCCGATATTGGCCCAGTACAGCGTTCCCGTGCACATCGCACAGGGCTCGCCGGTTGTGACCAGCGTGCAGGACCAGAGGAATTCCGGCGGATAGGCGTCCGCGGCACGCCGGGAGAGCTCCGTTTCGGCGTGGCGCACGGTGTTGATGTTTCCTTGCCGCATCAGGATGCGATCGTCGGGGCCGACGAGCACGCAGCCGAAAGGATGGTGCCCATGCGCGGCAGTCTCGCGCGCGACATCATTGGCGGCGCGGAGGTGGGCAACCATCTGGTCGGGAGTCATCGCCTGTACTCCCCCGGATGAACTTCGGAACGGCGTGGACGCTAGCAGATGGAGTGCTTCCGCGATAGGCGGGGCTCCCGTCTGTCTCCAACGGGCAGAAGGGCTTGATAATGAAGGCAGGGGCTTGATAACGAAGACGGGCCGCAAGCCTTAACGGGCTGCACCAAGGGAGCCCTCGCATGCGCATTGCCGTTCTCGCCGATATCCATGGCAATGTGCTGGCGCTGGATGCCGTGCTCGCCGATCTGGCGCGGCGCGGCGGCGCCGATCTCACCGTCAACCTTGGCGATTGCGTCTCCGGCCCGCTCTGGCCGCGCGAGACGTTTGAGCGGCTCGAAGCGCTCGACCTACCGACGGTGCGCGGCAACCATGACCGCCGCGTCGCCGTCGATCCCGCAGACGACACAATGTGGGCTTCAGACCGCTATGCGCAGGAGCGGCTGACGGAGGCGCAGCGCGAAGCCCTGCTCGCCCTGCCCTTCACGCTGGAGATTGTTCCCGGCGTGGTCGCTTTCCATGCGCGGCCCGACCATGACGAGAAATACCTGCTCGACGCGATCGTCGATGGCCAACTGGTGCGCGCCCCGCTTGCCGCTATTCAGCGGCGGTTGCAGGGGCTGGACCCGGCCTGCCGCGTCGTGCTGTGCGGCCACAGCCACCGCGCGGAACTGGTCCGTATCCCCGGCGGTCCCTTCCTCTTCAATCCCGGCAGCGTCGGCGCCCCCGCCTATGAAGATGACACGCCCCCGGCGCATGTTTCGGAGCAAGGCAGCCCGCATGCGCGCTACGGCATCCTCACCTTGGATGGCGAAGAACCCGACCGTTTTGAGACCATCGCCGTCGACTACGACCACGAAGCGGCGGCGAGACAGGCCGCACAGGCGGGCCGACCGGAATGGGCGCATGCGCTGAGAACCGGCTTCATGCCCAAACCCTCTTGGCAAGGCTCCGCTTGACCGCATGGCTGCGCCCTGCCTCGGCCTCGCGGCACCAAACATCGGACGCATTTTCAGACTTACATGGCCGCGTATCGTCCCTTATAAAACCGCCTTGGCATACGGCAGGACTGCTGCCGCAAGGGTAATCGGCGCACTGCCAATGATGAGGCGCACAATCCGAACCATTTTGCATCGACTGACTGGCGCTCCGCTCCTGCGGGCCCCGTTGCTCATGGGAATGTTGCTCATAGGCCTGCTGCTGGTGAGCATGCCGGCTTATGCCGAGGACGCGCCTGCCGACATCGTTTCCATCGTGACCGAGCTCGGCCCAGGCGATCTCCTCAACATCCGCGCCACGCCGTCGCCTGTGGGCAGAACCCAGGCGCGCCTGCCGATCGGCTCGAGCGTCAGGAATTTCGGCTGCAACGAAGTGGACGGCCACCGCTGGTGCAAGGTCGAGGAGATCGACAATCCACTGGTCAAAGGCTGGGCGCCCGCGCGCTATCTTATCCCCGACAACCCGACCGTGGTCGAAGTTGACGCCGCGCCGCCCCAAGTGACCGCCAGCGCTGAAGCCGGCGGCCCGGCGCTCGCGCCCGACATGCCGACGCAGCCGGCCGACGTGGCCGCAGCGCCCCCGACAACTGCACCCGCCGCCTCTGCCGCTCCGGCTGCACCCACTCAGGCTCCACCCACCCCGGCTGCACCCGCGCCGGCCCCACTCGACCTGACGGAGCGCCTTGGCGGCACGGATCCAGGCGCACCGAAATCCGCCGCCGAGATCGGCAGGACCGCCATGCAGGATGCTTATGGCCTCGCCTTCGCAGCCAATGAAAGCCCGACGACGGGCGAGATCGCTGCCACGGAGGCTCCGGCGACGGAGACCACAGGGAAGCCGGTACAGGATTCCGCCGCGAATGCGGAAGTCGCACCAGATGCGACGTCCGCGCCGAGGGTACCATCCCCGACGCCACGGCCGGACCAGGCCAAAGCTGCGACCGCTACGCAAACCGTTGCACGGCTGGAACCCCCGCCCGCCCTCGGCGCCGCCGCCGAGATCCCCTGCGCGCGCTATGTCGGTCAGCCGATGACCCGCTGCGCCGTCAACATCGTCCACAATGGCGCCGACAAGGCAGACATCACCGTGACCTGGCCCGATGGCGGCACGCGCGCCATCTCCTTCTCTGCCGGCATGCCGGCCAACTCGGATTCGCCCAGCGAGTTCCGCTTCACAAGGGAAGGCAGCCTCAACATGATCCGGATCGGCGCTGCCGAGCGGTTTGAGATTACGGATCAGCTCGCGCTGGGGGATTAGGTGTTAAGCAGTAGGGATAGGCAATAGACGGCTTAACCTCGCTCCTGCCTGATCCCTGCTGCCTGATCCCTACTGCATAGCCTCATTTTCGGGGTTACATCTCCCAAAACTCTTCCCTATAAGGCCCTCCTAGCCTGATACCAGAATCGCAAGCACAACCGGCCGGGTCTTCCCGTCCCGGTTTTTCGTGCAAGCCGCTCGCCGAACGGAACTCACAACGATGCCAAGACGCACCGACATCAAGTCGATCCTGATCATCGGGGCCGGCCCCATCGTCATCGGCCAGGCCTGCGAGTTCGATTATTCCGGCACACAGGCCTGCAAGGCGCTGAAGGAGGAGGGCTTTCGCGTCATCCTGGTCAATTCCAACCCGGCCACCATCATGACCGACCCGGAACTGGCCGACGCCACCTATATCGAGCCGATCACGCCTGAAGTCGTCGCCAAGATCATCGCCAAGGAGCGGCCCGACGCGCTGCTGCCGACCATGGGCGGCCAGACCGCGCTCAATACTGCTCTGTCGCTGCGCCGCATGGGCGTGCTCGAACGCTACAATGTCGAGATGATCGGCGCCGACGCCACGGCGATCGACAAGGCTGAGGACCGGGCGCTGTTTCGCGAGGCGATGAAGAAGATCGGCCTGGAAACGCCGAAGTCGATGCTTGCCAATGCCACCGATGTCAAGAACGCCGACCGCAAGACGCACGAGGCCGAGCGCGCCGCCGTCAAGGCCGAGGCGCCTGCCGACCTCGATGCCGCGCTCGACGCGCTGGAAACCCGCTGGAACCTCGGCGAAGGCGACCGCAAGCAGCGCTACATCAGCCATGGCATGGCGATTGCCGCCCAGGCGCTCGACCATGTCGGCCTGCCCGCCATCATCCGCCCGTCCTTCACCATGGGCGGCACAGGCGGCGGCATCGCCTACAACCGCGCCGAATTCTACGACATCGTCCAGTCCGGGCTCGACGCCTCGCCGACCACCGAAGTGCTGATCGAGGAAAGCGTGCTCGGCTGGAAGGAGTATGAGATGGAGGTCGTCCGCGACAAGGCGGACAATTGCATCATCGTCTGCTCGATCGAGAACATCGACCCGATGGGCGTACACACCGGTGACTCGATCACCGTCGCCCCCGCGCTGACCTTGACCGACAAGGAATACCAGATGATGCGCAACGCCTCGATCGCGGTGCTGCGCGAGATCGGCGTCGAGACCGGCGGCTCCAATGTGCAGTTCGCCGTCAACCCGGCCGATGGTCGGCTGGTCGTCATCGAGATGAACCCGCGCGTCTCGCGCAGTTCCGCTTTGGCTTCGAAGGCGACCGGCTTCCCGATCGCCAAGATCGCGGCCAAGCTCGCCGTCGGCTACACGCTGGACGAGCTGGAGAACGACATCACCGGCGGCGCCACGCCCGCCTCCTTCGAGCCAAGCATCGATTACGTCGTCACAAAAATCCCGCGCTTTGCCTTCGAGAAATTCCCCGGCGCGGAGCCGGTGCTGACCACCGCCATGAAGTCGGTCGGTGAAGTCATGGCCATCGGCCGCACGTTCCAGGAATCGCTGCAGAAGGCTTTGCGTGGACTGGAAACCGGCCTGACTGGTCTCGACGAAATCGAAATCCCAGGCCTCGGCCACGGTGCCGTAGCTGCCAACCACGCCGACGACCGCAACGCCATTCGCGCCGCGCTCGGCACGCCGACGCCCGACCGGCTGCGCATGGTGGCGCAGGCGATCCGCATGGGCACCTCGCTGGAAGACGTGCACGCAATGTGCAAGATCGACCCGTGGTTCCTCGAACAGATCGCCGGCATCGTTTCCATGGAAGCCCGCATCCGCGAGCACGGCATCCCACAGGACGCCGTCAATCTGCGCATGCTGAAGGCGATGGGCTTCTCCGATGCCCGCCTCGCCTCGCTGACGAAGACCGACGCCGAAGTGATTGCGAAGATTCGTGAAAAGCTCGACGTTCATCCGGTTTATAAGCGCATCGACACGTGCGCCGCCGAGTTCGCCTCGCCCACCGCCTACATGTACTCGACCTATGAAGTGCCCTTCGCCGGCGCGCTGGCCAATGAAGCGCAAGTGTCGTCGCGAAAAAAAGTCGTCATCCTCGGCGGCGGTCCCAACCGCATCGGCCAGGGCATCGAGTTCGACTATTGCTGCTGCCATGCCGCCTTCGCGCTGCGCGACGCCGGCTATGAAGCGATCATGATCAACTGCAACCCCGAGACCGTCTCGACCGACTACGACACCTCCGACCGGCTCTACTTCGAACCGCTGACGGCGGAGGACGTGCTGGAGATCCTGCGCGCCGAACAGGCCTCGGGCGAACTGGTCGGCGTTATCGTCCAGTTCGGCGGCCAGACGCCGCTGAAGCTGGCCGATGCGCTGGAGAAGGCCGGCATCCCGATCCTCGGTACGTCACCCGACATGATCGATCTCGCCGAAGACCGCGACCGTTTTCAGAAGCTGCTGCACAAGCTGAACCTGACCCAGCCGAAGAACGGCATCGCATATTCGGTCGAGCAGGCCCGCCTCGTCGCCGGCGAGCTCGGTTTCCCCTTGGTGGTGCGCCCCTCCTATGTGCTCGGCGGCCGCGCCATGCAGATCATCCATGACGAGGGCATGCTGCAGTCCTATCTGCTCGACACCGTGCCTGGCCTGGTGCCGGAGGACATCAAGCAGAAATACCCCAACGACAAGACCGGCCAGATCAACACGCTGCTGGGCAAGAACCCGCTGCTGTTCGACACCTATCTCTCCGGCGCCATAGAGGTCGATGTCGACTGCCTCTGCGACGGCACGTCGACCTTCGTGTCGGGTATTCTCGAACACATCGAAGAGGCCGGCATTCACTCGGGCGATAGCGCCTGCTCGCTGCCGGTGCACTCGCTGCCTTCCGAGCTGGTCGACGAGCTGGAGCGACAGACGGCGGCCCTTGCCCGCGCGCTCAATGTCGGCGGCCTGATGAACGTGCAGTATGCGATCAAGGATGGCACGGTCTATGTGCTGGAGGTCAATCCGCGGGCATCGCGCACCGTGCCCTTCGTAGCCAAGACCATCGGCCGGCCCATCGCCAAGATTGCCGCACGCGTCATGGCCGGCGAAAAGCTGGAAGACGCCTTCGCCCATTACGGCGCGATGCCCGACCCGAGAAACCCCGGCCACATCGCGGTCAAGGAAGCCGTCTTCCCCTTCGCCCGTTTCCCCGGCGTCGACATCCTGCTCGGCCCCGAAATGCGCTCGACCGGCGAGGTCATGGGCCTCGACCGCGACTTTGCGCTCGCCTTCGCCAAGAGCCAGCTCGGCGCCGGCGTCGATCTCCCCCGCTCCGGCACGCTGTTCGTCTCGGTGCGCGACGAGGACAAGGCCGGCATCCTGCCGGCGGTCAAGCGCCTCGCCGGCCAGGGCTTCAAGGTGCTGGCGACATCCGGCACGGCCCGCTTCCTCGCCGAAAATGGCGTCGACGCCCAGAAGATCAACAAGGTGCTGGAGGGCCGGCCCCACATCGAAGACGCCATCCGCAACCGCCAGGTCCAGATCGTCTTCAACACGACGGATGGCCAGAAGGCGGTATCGGACTCGAAGTCCCTGCGCCGCGCCACGCTGATGCAGAAGGTGCCGTATTATACGACGCTGTCGGGCGCCGCGGCGGTGGCCGAGGCGATTACGGCGCTGAAGGCAGGGAGCCTGGAGGTCAGGCCGCTGCAGGAGTATTTTGCTTGAGGCAATTAGCTCTCTTCTCCCCGTTCAACGGGGAGAAGGTGCCGGCAGGCGGATGAAGGGCAGCGCCACCACCCAGATGAGCTCCCTGAGGGTGTCCATCACTGATTTTCTCTGCGGCGCGGAAATATCCTATTTGCTATCGTCAATAAGCTGTCATCACGTATCAACTCAGAACCCGTTCCTACGGTCAGGTTTGCACCGACGCGCTGGCGATAAATATCTCGAATTTTCTTAAGCAGTTTCTTTCCCGACATATTGGCACGAGGGTCATCATTCACCCTTTGCCTCATGTCTCGCGCTAAAGCTCCTACGTTTACTCGTCCATTTCCCTGTTTGCGTTCCCAATCTAACCGGGAATTGAGAGCATGCTCGTATGCGTCCTCGCGAATCTCCTCGATCGCCTGATTGAGAATTTCCGTAAACTGAGCCTCGTTCTGTAAGTTGTTTAGAGCCGAAAGGTAGCGCGGATTCAGCAAGTGGGATTCGATATCGACACCAGTTGTCACAAATGAATCACACTGCATCTCCCGAATTGACGTTTTCCACGCTTCGACTTCCATGGGGTCAAGGAAGTCGCGATCCCTATGAATCACAAGGCGGGCGCCCGATATACGTCGAGTATGATCCGCTATAGTCCTAAGATTATGTAACTCCGTTACACCGCGATAGGGAAGAATCAACGTTCTTTCCATATCAAATCCACTAGACGCCAATAATGTAACGATACTTCTAGTTATTTCATCCTCGGTTAATAATATAGCATCGTAGTTCTTTGTTCCAATTCTCTCCTTCAAATCGAGAGCGCCCAAATCCATTAGTATGTCAATCTGGTCGTCGCGGGAAGCCGGAGCCGCAGCACCAGACTGAACCCAAATATATCGAGCAACGCCGGAAAGCGCATCAACTATGTGTCGAGAATGGGTCGTGATAACAATCTGAGTTCCTAAATCCTCAGTTATTCTAAATAGAAGATTCGAGATTATCCTTTGATTGTTCGGATGAAGATGGGAGTCTGGCTCATCAAGAACAATTAGGCTCGGGCGGAATCTATGAAGATAACACAGTATCTGAACTGCCTGTAGGAATCCGGTTCCGCAAAGTTCAATAGGGATACTCGTGCCGTCCTTCTTAACGAATACATATATATATTCATCAATCTTTTGCTCAAAAATAACATCGATCTCGACACCAGGGAATACCTCAGCGAGGTCAACGAGAAATCTATTTCTATTATCTTCATTTGGCCAAAGCCTAAGGAGCATATTGCGAAGAATTACGTTCGCGTCACCCCGAGCAAGAGCCCGCAACAAAACTCCATCAGAAACAAACACCTCGCTCTTAGCGACACCCGCTAATCCCGGCGAGAATATGCTGAACGGATCATCTAAACTCGCTAATCCCACAGCGACTTCCGGATTCACAATTCGGGCTTGGACATTGTTGTTCTTACCTTTCGCAACTTCCAAGGAAAAAGTACGCCCATTCTCCAAGGTCAAATCAAACAAAATCGATCTATTTTCACCCTCCACCAATTTTCCACCTTGACCTAGGGCGTATGGATTAGACGCAGGAGAGTATATGATCTCATCCGGCCCTAGCGTCGCTATCAAAGGGCTTTTTCGCGTCCATTTCTTTGCCAGTGCGATGGACTGCAAGATCGATATGCAAAAATGGAGAGCTTGAATTATGCTGCTTTTTCCAGAATTGTTTGATCCAACAATTATGTTCAAATCAGATAGGCCTACACTGGTATCTTCGATAACCTTGAACCGGCGTATCCTGAAATTTTGAATTTTCATTGCTCGGCTCCAAAGAATCTCATTTTGGCGTTTCTACCTCAATGAGCTTCACTGCCTTAGCCTTAGCCCTCTCCAGTTTGTTCGTAGCCTTTCGCATCCTAGCGACCGCTTCCTTAGCCTTGTCGCCTTCGATCGTATCCCGCTTGATTACTTCATTTTCGACCAACTGCGAGAGGTTCTCGTTACCAACCTTGATGTCTGGAAAGAGCTTCCGGATTTCCCGGCGCACCACCGAAATCACGGCTTCAGACCGGATGATCGCCGAAACCGTAAACTTGTTGAACAGCTGTGCCTGCTGATGGAATGCATCCATTGCATCGGTCGTCAGCCCTTCCTTGGCGAACAGGAAGAGGCACTGTAGATGGTCCTCATTCTTGGGATTCATGTCGGCAAGGACAATCCGGCAAACTTCTTCATGGCTGATCTGGTTTGCCACATAGATACGGACCAACCGCCATTCGACCGCATTGGTGAGGATCACCCAGTGAATGCCTTGGTGGGCTCCGTAGTCGATAACCTGCCTCAAGTGATTATCAGCCAAGCTGCTGCCCGCTGATTTCACCTCAACAAGCAATCGCAGTTTTCCTGCAATCTTGATCGCGAGATCGCAATATGTAGCCTTGATCTGGTGTTCCGAGGTTAGCTCGTCATATTTATCATAGCCAAAAACATCGGCCAGGATGTCCTTGACCAAGGTAACCGTGTCGGCTTCCGCGACTCAGATTTTTGCTGAGCCAGCGTAATCCGCTGATACTTCTTGAGATTCGACGCAACGCGTTCGCCGAATTTCTTCGGTAATTTGTTCATGACTCGCCCTCCCTATCCCCGGCGAGATTTGAGGACGACTTTACTTCAAAGACAAGCGGAAATTATTTCATGAGGGGAGAGGTGGCCCCTCACGCCACCGCCACACACTCGATCTCGATATCGAACTCCATCGGCCACGACGCCACCGGCACGAAGCTCCGCGCAGGCGGGTTGACGCTGAAGTACCGGGCATAGACCCGGTTGATGGCGTTGTAGAAGCCGGAATTGACGGCGTAGATGCGCACCATCACCACATTGTCCAGCGAGGTGCCGGCGGCTTCCAGGCAGTGTTTCAGCGCCTTCAGCGACGCCTCGGTCTGCGTTTCGATATCGCCACGCACCATCTCGCCGCTCACCATGTCCACCGGCGGCGTCGCCGAGATGAACACGAAGCCATTGGCCCTTACTGCCGTCGAGCAAGGCAGCCCGAGCGCCCGCACCTTGGCCGACATGACGGGCACTTCGATGACTTCTTTTTTCATGGTGATCTTCCCCTTGTTTGCCAAGCTGGCGCCAAGGCCCCCTCACCCAGCCTCCGCTTCGCTCGGCTGACCTCTCCCCGAGGGGAGAGGAGCCGGTCAGCGCCAGCGCTTCCCTCTTCTCCCCAGTGGGGAGAAGGTGGCCGCGAAGCGGTCGGATGAGGGGGCCTGCGCCACCTTTGATTGTGAGGAGCTTATCCCCCCGCCCAGCGAACGCCAGCGCCGGACCATAGTCCAGCCGTCACCCCTGCCCCGGATAGGGCATGCCGTCCTTGTGCAGGAACCTGCCATCCGAACTCGGGCTCATCATGTCGATGTCGGAGCAGGTGATGAGATCATCCGGATTGCGCGATCCGACCTCGAGATAGCGCGCCGTTGTGGACGAGCGGTTGATCATGTGGTGGCCGTTGCCGCTGTTCTTGGCAAAGGTCGCGCAGTCGCCGGCCTTGAGCAGCGTCTCGCCGCCATCCTCGACCAGCACCAGTTCGCCTTCCAGCACATAGACGAGCTCGTCCTCATGGCTGTGCCAGTGGCGCTGGCTGGACCAGCCGCCTGATGGCAATGTCATCAGGTTGACGCCGAAATCGGTGAGGCCGCCGGCATCGCCGAGGCGCTGGCGTGTGCGCTCGGCGCAAGGGGCGTCGAAGGGTGCGGGGTAGCCGGAGCCCTTGCGGACAGGCACGGTGGACAGGTCGATCTTGGGCATGGGAGCTCCATTGAATTGGTGGCGGCAGTGTATGTCACTGCCGCCGCAGCCACAGAGCCACTTTGCCGCAATGCCTTGCCAACGGCAGGCATCGGCCGTCGCACTCTACGGCGCCCCCCTCTGTCCTGCCGGACATTTCCCCCACAAGCAGGGAGATTGGCTGTCGCCTCAGCCTTCGCCAATTTTCACCGTCGGTAGAAAAGCACGGCGCCGACGCTGCTGATCTCCCCACTCGTGGGGGAGATGTCCGGCAGGACAGAGGGGGCGCCGTAGAATGCTATTGCTGGCCAGTCACCAACCCTCAACCCTGATGCGCGGCCGCGAGTTCCTTCACGTGCTTCTCGTGCATCTGCAGCGTCGGCAGCGTCTTCTTGGCGAATTCCTTCATCGCCGGGTCGTCGCCCGAGTTGGCATAGGTGCTGAACAGGGCAACGGCCTCCTTGTGCGCGTCCGTCTGCATCTGGATGTACTTGGCGTCAAAATCCTTGCCGCTTGTGCTCTTCAACTCGTCGAGCATTGCCTGCTCCTTCGGCTGCAGGGCCGGTCCCGCGGCTTTGGTCGAACCGGTGGTCTGGCCCTGGCTCAGCGCCGCCTTGAACTCCTTGCCGGCTTTGGTGTGGTCCTTGACCATCTGCTTGGCGAATTTCCTGACGTCAGCCGCCTTGGATTTCTCCTCGGCGAGCTTGCTCGACTGGATTTCGAATTCGTTGGAGCTAGGCACGGTCTTGACGAAGGTTGGGGTATCGACCTTGCTGGCGGCCATGGCAGGCGCGACCGCAGTCGAGTTGGCCGCAAAGGCGGCAGGGGCACCGGCGAACAAGGCGACGGCGGCAATGGTGAGAAGCGTTTTCATCTGAGGTCTCCGATTTGAAAATTTCCCTCGGCTAATCAAACGCGGCATTGGCGGCAGGGTTGCGTCCGGAGAACTATTCGTCAGCGACCATCTGCCGAAGAGCCGTCCCGAGCCCCTGGCGGACAAACCTCAGGACAGCACGCCTCGCCATATTGCAGCTGTTCGTTCCAGTTCGGCCGACCCTCAGGCGTGAAATCCATAAGGTTCCACAGGATCTCGCAGATGCCGATGGCGCGCTGATCCTAATGGACGGCGCTGCATTGGGAGCCGGTTGCACTTCCCTGTATTGCGTCTGCAGGTTAGATTTCCGGAGCTGGGGAGACACATGCAAGAGGATGAAGAGATCAATCTGCGCTGCCCGCAAGTGGTGGCCGACAATGCCGCCAAGGGGTTGAGGCTGCGAAGAGAATTCGGCCGGGGCGGCACCGAGATCGGCGTGGCGCGGGCGACGGAACTCAAGAACCGCGAAAAGCTGGCGCCATCCACTATCCGCCGCATGGTCAGCTACTTCGCCCGCCACGAGGTCGACAAGCGCGGCAAGAATTACGGCAATGAAGACAATCCATCGGCCGGCCATATCGCCTGGCTGCTGTGGGGCGGCGACGAGGGCCGCGCCTGGGCGCTTGAGCTCAAAAAGAAGATCGGCAATGCGCCCGATATCTGAGGGCTGCCGTAAAACGACTGGCGGGCCCCAAACCCCCGCCTGGGACCCGCCAAGGAGTGGCTGAACACATGCCGGTGCAGCCCCTCCACATCTGCCAGTCGTCGATCCGCCATCGGTCGAAAGGCATGGATGGTGAGGTAGCATCCGGTTGCGGCGGCCTATGTGAAGCAGTTCACAATCCGAAGGATTTCAACAGCGCTCGAGCAATTCCAGGAAAAGTGGGAACCGGTTTTCCTGGGAAAAGCGCGTAGCGTTTTCCCCAGGGAATTGCGGCAAGAAAAAAGCCCTTACCCTTCCCAGGCGACAGGCACCATTCCCAGCCGCTCGTAGAGCCTGAGCGCGGCGGCGTTCTCGACCGTGTTGGTCTTGAGGTCGACATGGGCCGCGCCTCGATCGCGAAAGGCGTTGAAAGCCTGCCACATCAGCGCTTCGCCAATGCCTTTGCCGCGCGCTTCGGGATGGACCGCGAGGTCCTTGACGAAGGCCCTGGTCCAGCACAGCGCTGCCGCCGCCAGCCGTCCCTTGGCGTCGATGACCAGGAAACACAGCGCCGGGTCGAATTCGGCATCGCTGGATATGCGCGGCCACCATTCGTCGAGCGGGCCGTCGGTGCCGTCGTCGAACACCTCGGTCAAAAGCGCATGCAAGGGCTGCGCGTCACCATGTTCGAAGCAGCGCATGGTAAAGCCGGCCGGCCAGTGCGGTGCAACGAGCGTCTCGTCGAGGATTTTGCGCAGCCGGATGTCGTTTGGAGCCGGCGGGCGCGGTTCAGGCATCGCGCTCAGGCGTCGGGCTGCAGCCGGCGGCGCTTGCGGTCGACACCGAGGCCGGTGGCCTCGAGCAGGCCTTTGCGCTTGGCGTCGAAATAATAGCCGGTCTGGTAGAGCCAATCGGCCTTCTTGGCGTTGCCACCCGCCACCAGCCAGGCGCCACGCAGATATTTGACCGCGTATTTCAGATTGGTTTCGGCGTCGAACAAGCCCTTGGCCGGCCCGTCATAGCCCATGCCGCGCGCCGTCGCGTGCTTGATCTGCATCAGCCCCCAATGGCCGTTATTGTAAGCCTTGGGATTGTAGGTGCTTTCGCGGTTGACGACGTGGCGCACCAGATCGACCGGCACCTCGTAGAGAGCAGCGTATTTCTGGATCAGCCGGTCGACGTCGCCGCGCATGCCGGTCGCATGCTCTTCTTCCGGGAGACCGAGGGGCGCGGCGGGGAACTGGCCCAGGGAAGCAGGGTTCTGCGGCACGACATAGGCTACCTGCTGCACGCCGGGCATGGCGTTCTGGCCGCCCTTGGCGGTCGCCGGCATGACAAGGCTGGCGGTCGTATATTGCGCCGCGACCGGCTGTCCGGCCTTGGCGGGCGCAGGCGCCTGCCAGGCGTTGGCGGCCATCACCGCAGGCAGGGCCGGGGCCGTGGGCGTCGCGCCGGCAAAGGCCGCGGTCGCGGCAGCCGGCTGCGGGGCGGCATCGAGCGCTGGCGTCGCCGGCGTCGCTTCGGCCGACTGAACGGGTGTTATGCCCGAGGATTGCGGCAGCACCGAAACCGTATCGGGCAGCGGCACGGTGAAGCCGGCATCGCTGCCGGCGGTGGTCGCGGTTTCGGTCAGCGCAGGCGTGGCCTTCATCTGCGAGGTCGATTGGCAGCCGCTGAGGGCAGCTGCGCCGACGATCACAGAGATCGCGAAAAGGTTGAATTTTGCTGGCAAGCCGCGCGGGTCCGATTTGTCGGTTGTAAAGAAGTCCTTACACCAGCGATTCCTGGTGGGCAATCGGGACCATCTGGTGGTTTTCGGGTGGCGAGAGCCGGGATCAGATGCCATATTGTTCTGCATATGTACCGGTTGGCATCCCGGTTTTCGCCGCTTTGCGGAAAGGAGCGCATCATGGAAACGGCATCTTCGATCACAGCCGGCCACGCAGTGTTAGAAACAGTGATCGGCTTCATCGGCATCGCCTGGAGCGATAAGGGCCTGATCCGGCTCTGCCTGCCCGAAAGGAGCCGCGAAGCGGTGGAACGCCGGCTGATGCGGCATGCCGGTGTTGCCGCCAATACCACTGCGAACATTGGGCAGCCGCAATGGGTGGTCGAGCTCATCGCCTCGATCAAGGCCTATGCCTCAGGCGAGGACGTCGATTTCTCCGGTGTGCCGGTCGATCTCGACGGCGTCGACGACTTCCGTCTCGCCATCTACGACGCGGCGCGAAAACTGCATTACGGCGAAACCACCACCTATGGCGAACTGGCCAAGCGCGCCGGCCAAGCCGGCCTGCCGCGCGAAACCGGGGCAGCGCTGGGCTCCAACCCGGTGCCGCTGGTCATCCCCTGCCATCGGATACTAGCCGCGGGCGGCAAGATCGGCGGCTTCTCGGCGCCCGGCGGCTCGGCCACCAAGGAAAAGATGCTGGCCATGGAAGGCGTGCGCGTCGGCCCGCCGCCGGCGGCGCAGGTCTCGTTCGGGTTCTAAGAGCTTGAATGGTATGCCGGCTGGGTGTGTTGAGATTCAGGTCAGGCCGCACCGAGAACTATGGTCTTCGAGAACCGGAGCGGAGCGTACTTAATGTACGTGGGCGCCGGAAGCGCAGAAGACCATCGTTCGCAGGCCGGCCTCACTTGAATATCAAATGCCTAATGACGGCGCAGGAAGCGGCGGTGAAAATGGTCGTTCTCGATCCGCTTGCAGAGATAGACCGGGCAGGATTCGGTATCGGCGCTCGGCACATAGGCGCGCTTTCTGACCTCGCCGACATTGCAGAATTGCTGGCTCTGCACATAGCGGTCGAAGAGCGGCAGCCCCGGCACGCGCCTGGACTGATAGCGCAGGATGACCGCGCCCTGGCGGGCGATCGTGCCTTGCACCCTGTCGCAGCTCATACGAGTGGGGTCGTAGCGCGAAATCGCCTGCGCTTCGGCGGCCGCCAGCGTCAGGCAGGCGGCAAGCAGAATGGTTTTCACAACCGTTTTCATGACAGTCTCCCAAAACCGGACTAACGCCGTCGGGCGTCCCGATCTTCCCGATTGCTTGACGCTTTCACGCGATTGGGGCGGCCTTTGGGCGGCGCCACCGCAACGCCATTTTTCGAGCCATCTTGTTTTTGGTGCGAAACCCGCCTATATCAGCTCCATTGATATTTCGGCCGATCGATCCGGGCCTCGCGATCTTCGCGTTTGCTGACGTCTATCTCCAAAATCTCGATACAAACCGGCTGAACCTCGGTTCGGTCAAACCAAAGCAAATGCGAGGACTATTCATATGGCAACTGGTACGGTCAAGTGGTTCAATGCCACCAAGGGCTTCGGCTTCATTCAGCCTGATTCGGGCGGTGCGGACGTTTTCGTTCACATCTCCGCTGTCGAGCGCGCTGGACTGTCGACCCTGGTCGAAGGCCAGAAAATCAACTTCGAGATCGAGCAGGACCGCCGCACAGGCAAGTCGTCCGCTGGTTCTCTGAGCAAGGCAGCCTGATTTTGCGATAGCGCGCGCCGGACGAGAGTTCGGGGCGCGCGGCAAGTCACGGATGTACTGACGGTCGCGCGAGAAGCGCGCTGGAGCGGAAAGACCCGACAAGCTGGATCAGCAGATAGCTGCCGGCCCGGACTCAAAGCTCCGATCAGGCTACCGAAAATGGGAAGGCGGGATTTATCCCGCCTTTTTGTTTGTCTGGAATTGGACGATGGCCATGCTAGTTTCGCCCCATGACCAAGCTCGAACAGATTGAAAGATCCATCGCAGCCCTGAACACCAAAGAACTAAAGGCCTTTACCAAATGGTTCGCAGCGTATCAGGCAGAGGTGTGGGATATGCAGATCGAGGCGGACGCCAAGGCTGGCCGACTGGATAAGTTTGCCGAGCAGGCTTTGGCTGAACTTCACGCGGGCCGAGTTCGCCCTCTTTGAATGCGCGCTACGGCCGAAGGCCGCAAGCCCAACCGGGCATCGCGCCCGTTGGCGTCCCGTCCGGAACGAGCCGCGAAGCGGCGGCAAGCGCGAGCACAAATCAGCGCCGCAGATGCAGCGGCACCACCTTGTTGTCGGCGCCAAGCAGCGCCTCGATCGACAGCGGCTCCCGGTTGAAGATCGTGCCGGCCAGCGCCGGGCGGCCGAGATGGAACCCCTGTAGCAGGTCGACGCCGCCATCCAGCGCGACGCGCAGATGCACGGATTGCTCGATGCCTTCCACCAGCACCTTGGCGCCGCGATCGTGCAGCGACGAGACGAGCGGCCGGAAGAAGCGCTCGGCGGCAGCGTGGCGGCAGAATTCGGCGAACCAGCCGCCGTCGATCTTCACAATATCCGGTTGAAGCAGGCTCATCCGCTCCGCGGTCGAGTGGCCGGTGCCGAAATCGTCGATGGCGATGCGGATGCCGTGGCGCCGCATCTCGCGCACCAGCGGGGCCAGCACATTATCGTCGGCCGCCTGTTCGGTGATCTCGCAGACCAGCATGGCGGCATGCAGGTCGAGATCGCCGAGATGCCGCGTCATCAGCCGGATCTCGGCCAGCGCCCGCCCGAGATGATCGTTGATCATCGGGTTGTAATTGAAGAACAGGTCGAGCCCGTCGACGCCGATGTTGCGGAAGTTTTTCAGATGCAGCATCCGGCACATCGTCTCGACAAACAGGCGGTCGCCCGGCGCAACACTGTCGAAGAACATGGCCGGTGCAACCGGCATGGAAGCGCGCTGCGGTTCGATCAGCGCCTCGACGGCAACCGCGGCCAACGCGCCGCCGCGTGGCGCAAAGATCGGCTGGTAGGCGCTCTTCAGCCGGAACGCGCCGTAGACGCCGTATTCGATGCCGACCTCGTCGGCAAAGATCGCTTCGCCGATATCGCGACGCCTCTCCCGCTGCCCGGTCATGGCCCGGTCCTGCGCCCGAACACCCTGCCCGGCCGCGCCGGAGGCGCTGCAGTCGGGCCGGCAGGCGTCTTGCCAGGCTCGGCCGCCGCGACAGATGGCTGCCCATCCTTGCCGAAAGCGCGAAAGCTGGTCGGCGCCAGTTCCGGCTTTGCCAGCACGAAGCCCTGCACCATCGATGCGCCGGATTTCTCGGCCAATTCAAGCTGCCAGCCTTCCTCGATGCCTTCGAACACCGTCCGGATGCCCTGTAGTTCGAAGTTCGTCACCATGGCAGTCAGCAGGGCAAAGCCGGCGCCCGATTCCATGAGCTGCGTGATCCAGTGCGCATCGAATTTGACGATGTCGGGCTTGAGCTCCTTGATGCGGTTGATGTCGGATTCATCGGCGCCGTAATCGTCGACGGCGATGCGAAAGCCATTGGCCCGCAGCGCCTCGACAAAGCTGTAGAGCGTTTCCTGCGACGCCGACTTCTGCTCGGTCACCTCGCACACGATGCGGCGCGGATCGATCCCGGCTTCGTGCAGCACCAGCCGCATGTCGCGCAACGCGTTGTCGGCGATGGAGCGCTCGGTAAACACCGACGGATCGAAATTGACGAAGATCGAAGCCTCTTGCGGCAGGCAGGCGCCGGCATTGAGCAAATGCAGCGTGCGCGTCAGCGCCTCGATATGCAGGCGGTCGCCGGCCGGACAGGTGCGGAAGAAGTTCATCGGCGATTGCGGCTCGCCGTCACGAAACGGCCGGATCAGCCCCTCGAACGCTGCGATCGAGAGCTTGCCGTCCTTGAAGGCGAAGATCGGCTGAAAGGCGCTCTGCAGCGTGTAGGGACCCCAGACACCTGAAGCGGTGCCGTCATCCTGACGGATGATGTGGGCAAGCCCGGTGCTGCGCGACAAGGGTCCCTCGCTCCGCGAGACAGGCGAAATGGCTGGCGATCCTGCCGTCAAAGGTTTTAGCGGCCGTTGATGAATTTAGTCTTGCCGGGGATGGGCGTCGATTGCAGAGCCCGCAACGCAGAGTGAAACCGTCATGCACGCGCTCCAAAAAGCCGATCTCCACGGGTCCTTGACCCTGGCTCATCCGACAATGCTTGCACTTGCCGGGTCGATGCGACATGAGAGGCGCCGCAGCTGTTTGCGGTTGCGCCGACCCCTCTGGAGATATCTGGCCATGGCCTTTCTTGCCGACGCCCTTGCCCGCGTAAAGCCTTCCGCCACCATCGCGGTGACGCAGAAAGCCCGCGAGCTGAAAAATGCCGGCCGCGACATTATCGGCCTCGGCGCCGGCGAACCGGATTTCGACACGCCCGACAACATCAAGAATGCGGCGATCGAGGCGATCCGCCGCGGCGAGACCAAGTACCCGCCGGTTTCGGGCATCGCGCCGCTGCGCGAGGCGATCGCGAAAAAATTCAAGCGCGAGAACAATCTCGACTACAAGCCCGAGCAGACCATTGTCGGCACCGGCGGCAAGCAGATCCTGTTCAACGCCTTCATGGCGACGCTGAACCCAGGCGACGAGGTCATCATCCCCCGCCCCTATTGGGTCAGCTATCCCGAAATGGTGGCGATCTGCGGCGGCACCTCGGTGTTCGCCGATACTTCGATCGACAATGGTTTCAAGCTCACTCCCGCCGTGCTGGAAAAGGCGATCACGCCGAAGACCAAATGGCTGTTGATGAACTCGCCGTCGAACCCGTCCGGCGCCGCATACACGGAAGCCGAGCTGCGCGCGCTGGCCGACGTGCTCTTGAAGCATCCGCATGTCTGGACACTGACCGACGACATGTACGAACACCTGACCTATGGCGACTTCGTCTTCAGGACGATCGCCGAGGTCGAGCCGAAACTCTACGAGCGCACGCTGACCATGAACGGCGTCTCGAAAGCCTACGCCATGACCGGCTGGCGCATCGGCTATGCCGCGGGTCCCGTCCAGCTGATCAAGGCGATGGACATGATCCAGGGCCAGCAGACCTCGGGCGCCTGCACCATCGCGCAATGGGCCTCGGTCGAGGCGCTCAACGGCCCGCAGGATTTCGTCGCCAGGAACAAGGCGATCTTTCAGGGCCGTCGCGACCTCGTCGTGTCGATGCTCAACCAGGCGCGCGGTATAACCTGCCCGTCGCCGGAAGGCGCTTTCTACGTCTATCCGTCCTGTGCCCCGCTGATCGGCAAGAGGACCAAGGCCGGCAAGGTCATCGACACAGACGAGACCTTCTGCTCGGAACTGCTCGAGGCCGAGGGTGTCGCGGTGGTGTTCGGCTCTGCCTTCGGCCTCGGCCCCAACTTCCGCATCTCCTACGCCACGTCGGAGACGCTGCTGGAGGAAGCCTGCACGCGCATCCAGCGGTTCACGGCATCGCTGACCTGAACTGGCGGCACCGAGACATGAAACCCGGCTTCGAGCCGGGTTTTGTCAGGAGCAGACCTCAGCCGCCATACTGCTCGCTGGTGACCGCTTCCATCCAATCTGCGTGGACGCCGTCCAGCGCTTCCTGCATGGCGACGTGGGTCATTGTCGTCTTTGGACCCGCGCCGTGCCAGTGCTTCTCGCCCGGCTCGAACGAGATCACGTCGCCCGCCTTGATCTGCTGGATCGGCCCGCCCCATGTCTGCGCAAGGCCGGCGCCCGACGTGACATAGAGCGTTTGGCCGAGCGGATGCGTGTGCCAGTGGGTACGCGCGCCAGGCTCGAAGCTGACCAGCGTGGCCCGCAGCCGCGCCGGCGCTTCCTTCTCGATGATGGGCGTCTGCAGCACGCGGCCAGTGAAATACTTCTCCGGTGCGATGAGGGTCGGCACGCTGCCGCAGGCAATGATCTTCATCTCTGGTGACCCCTAAGTTTGGCAGAACCTACCCTGCCCCGGTGCCGGCTACCACCCCAGCCGGGGCCAGAACAGGCCGGCACGTACGCGATAGTCCGCGTAGGCTCCGGCCAGCGGCGTGCGCGAAAATTTCTTCTCTTCGTCCAGCGCCGCAAACACATAGAGGATAGCGATCCCGGCGACCGGCACCACCGCCCAGACCGACCAGATCGCGATCCCCCACCCGATCCAGAAGACGATGTAGGACGTATAGAAGGGGTGGCGGACATGGCCATAGGGGCCGTCGGTCAGCAGGCTGTGCGGATCGTCGGGTGCGAAGGCGAAGCGCAATCGCGCCTTGCGCGACGTGACAATCGCCCACCAGAACAGGGCAGAGCTCGCCAGTTCGACGGCAAGTCCGGTGAGCTTTGCCGAACCCGGCTGCGATTGGATCCAAAGGATGGCGAGAAAGAACAGCGCCGTGGCGATGACCGCCGCCGAAATCACCATGGCGCCTGGAGACATCGCCTGCGATTGGAAATGCGCCCGCATCGACCAGACATACTGGCCAAGCGTCGCGATGCTGCAGATCGAGACAAGAAGATCGAGGACTGGTTCCATTGTCGGGATTCCGCGGGTGGTTGCCATGGAGCCGGAGGTTCGTGCCGGCTATCTCTTTAGAAATCGTTTCTTAACCACATGTTTAAAGAACATATAGAGCCAGCGATGCGATGTTGGCGGTCAGGCAAATCTCAAGGTCTAATCCAGCATGAGCATCACTCACCGCAGCATCCGCACGCCGCAGGCCGACTTGCGCCTCAGCCAGTCGTCTGGGTCCGGCATGCCCATCGTCATGATCCATGGCTCGGGCAGTTCGCGCGCCGTGTTTGCCCGTCAGTTCGACAGCCCGCTTGCCGATGCCCATCGGCTGATCGCCTTCGACCTTCCCGGCCATGGCGAGTCCTCCGATGCCCGCGACCCGGCGACCGCCTATACGATTATCGGCCTTGCCCAGACCACAGCCCGGCTTCTCGACGCTTTGGGCATCGGCCACGCGATCGTCTTCGGCTGGTCGCTCGGCGGCCATGTGGCGGTCGAACTTGCCAGCTTCCACCATGCGGTGAACGGCCTGGTGCTGACCGGAGCGCCGCCGGTGTCGAGGGGGCCGTTCGGTATGCTGCGCGGCTTTCACGCAAACTGGGACATGCTGCTGGCCTCCAAGAAGGTCTACTCCGAACGCGACATCGAGCGCTTCGAGGCGCTTTGCTTCGGCGATACCGCCAGTCCGTCTTTCCGCGAAGCCATAAGGCGCACCGACGGCAGGCTTCGCGCCGGTGTGGCGCGCAGCATGTTTGCCGGCAAGGGCGCCGACCAGAAACAGGTGGTCGAGCACGCCCCGTTCCCGGTTGCGGTGATCAATGGAGAGCATGATCCGCTGGTGCGGCTGAGTTACTTCGAGACGGTGGCCTATGGCTCGCTGTGGGAACAATGCCATGTCATATCAGGCGCCGGCCACGCACCGTTCTGGGAACGCCCAGACCTGTTTAACCCGCTGTTGTCGCGCTACGCCGAGACGGTGGTGAAGCAAAGCGCAGCCAGGCCGGCGCGCCGCACCCAGGCCTGCTGAAATCTACCGGCGGTTCTGACCCCGGCTCTCGCTCCGTCCGTCTGGCGGCGGCGCGATTTCTATTTTCCTTGCCCTGCCGGCTAACCCGTGGGACGATGGGCTTGGGCAGGTGGCTAAGAGAAACAACCCCGCCCCGCGACGGTCGAACAGGCCGGCCGCCGCTCACGACAGGGTGCGATCGGCGCAAAACCGTTTCCACTTTTGCTGATCGCACTCCAAGGGCCAAGCCTGAGTGGAGGTCAGCCATGGGTACTCGCGCCGGAGGACGACGCACGGGACCGAAATGCATTGCCATAGTCGGTCCCTTTGCAAGCGGTAAGACGACACTTCTCGAAGCCATCCTCGCCCGTACGGGCGCCATCCCCCGCCAAAATCCCGTTTCATCGGGAAGCACCGTTTCCGATCATTCGCCCGAGGCGCGGGCGCACGCCATGAGCGTCGAGGCGACCTTTGCCACCACCGAATTCATGGGCGAGCAGATCACCTTCGTCGACTGTCCCGGATCGATCGAATTCTCCTTCGAGGCCGAGCCGGTGCTGGCAGCCTGCGATCTCGCGGTGGTCGTCGCCGAGGCCGACGAGAAGAAGATCCCAGCCTTGCAGCTCATCATGCGCAAGCTCGACGATCTCGGCGTGCCGCGCATCCTGTTCCTCAACAAGGTCGACAAGGCAATCGCCGGCGTACGCGATACGCTGAAGATGCTGCAGCCGACGAGCGC
Organism: Mesorhizobium sp. M0029; assembly: GCF_040323735.1. Lineage (NCBI taxonomy): Bacteria > Pseudomonadati > Pseudomonadota > Alphaproteobacteria > Hyphomicrobiales > Phyllobacteriaceae > Mesorhizobium > Mesorhizobium sp. M0029. Next base: position 432,759 of record NZ_JAMYVF010000001.1, on the reverse strand, counting down.
GGCGCCGCTGTTGCTGCGCCAGATTCCGCTGCGCAAGGACAATGTGGTGATCGGTTCCATCGACCTGGCGCTAGAGCGCGCCTACATCTACCGCGAATATGCCGAAAGCCAGGTTGCCGAAATTCCAACTGATGACAAGGCGCGCGAACTGGAGGCTCGATTCTCCATGCTGGAGACGCTTGCCGACCATGACGACCAGTTGATGGAGCAGTTGCTGGAGGAGATCGAGCCGCCGAAAGACGCGGTCTTCGACGATCTGTCCGCCGACCTGCGCGCCGGCGCCATAACGCCGGTGCTTATCGGCACCGCCGAAAAAGGCAACGGCGTGCTGCGCCTTTTGAAGGCGATCCGCCATGACGCACCGGATGTCGAGGCGACGCGCAAACGGCTCGGCGTCCCCGACGGCAATCACACCGTGGTCCAGGTGATGAAGACCATCCACACCGCGCATGGCGGCAAGCTGTCCGTGTCGCGCGTACTCTCCGGCCAGATCGCCGATGCAGCCGAACTCTATTTGTCGAATGGCGAGACGGCGAAGGTCTCCGGCATCTACAAGATGCTCGGCAAGGACCAGTCCAAGGTCACCGCTGCCAAGGCCGGCGACACGGTGGCGTTGGGCAAGCTGGACGAGGTCAAGACCGGCCAGACGTTGAGCTCCACGAAGGGCGGTATCAGGCCGCTGGTCACGCTGACGCCGCCGCAGCCGGTCTTTGCCTTTGCCCTGCGGCCGAAGGAGCGCAAGGACGAGGTCAAGATGTCGGCGGCCATCCAGCGCCTGGCCGAGGAAGATCCCTCGCTCACCTTGCGCCACAACCAGGACTCGGCCGAGACCGTGCTGTCCGGCCATGGCGAGATGCATCTGCGGGTCGTGCGCGAGCGGCTGGAAGGCAAGAATCAGATTCCGGTCGAAGGCCATGCGCCTGCCGTCCCCTATCGCGAGACGATCCGAAAGACGGTGCAGCAGCGCGGCCGCCACAAGAAGCAGTCCGGCGGCCATGGCCAGTTCGGCGATGTGGTGATCGAGATCAAGCCGCTGCCGCGCGGCTCCGGCTTTCAGTTCTCGGACACCATCACCGGTGGCGTCGTGCCCAAGACCTACATCCAGTCGGTCGAAACCGGCGTGCGCGATTATCTGAAATCCGGCCCGCTCGGCTTCCCTGTCGTCGATGTCGCCGTCAACCTCTCCGACGGCTCCTACCACGCCGTCGATTCCTCCGACATGGCTTTCCAGATGGCGGCCAAGCTGGCCATGAAGGAAGGCATGGCGGCCTGCTCGCCGGTGCTGCTCGAGCCGGTCATGAAAGTCGAGATCGTCACGCCGTCCGAAGCCACTTCGAAGATCATCGCGCTGATCCCGCAACGGCGCGGGCAGATCCTTGGCTACGACGCGCGGCCTGACTGGCCGGGATGGGATGTCGTGGAGGCGACCATGCCGCAGGCCGAGATCGGCGACCTGATCATCGAACTGCGCTCGGCGACCTCCGGCGTCGCCAGCTATCGTTGCGCCTTCGATCACATGGCCGAGCTGACCGGACGGTTGGCCGACGAGGCGATGAACGCCAACGGCAAGGCTGCCTGACAGGCCGAAGGATGATCCGCACAAAAAACGGCGCCCGGATGCCCCGGACGCCGCTCTTATTGCGGACCGTCTTCTTGGGAGGAAAACGGCAGGTCCGCCGCACGTATCCGCCGCGCCATACGGCACTGGCAGACGAATAGGTTCGGACGCGGTAGCCGCCTGAGCCCGGATCTTCCGAGTGATGCCCCCATCTCCCGGTCGAACCACACCGCGTCCTATGATCTGCTTAAACGATGAATCGCGCCTGCGGCATGTTACCTGAGGTTACATGTCACTGTTACGCGGCGATTTTGCTCGATTTTTCGCTGGCTACGGCAGGTCCGGAAACAAAAAAGCCGGATCAATGAAGATCCGGCTGAGTTTGATTGGAAGTGCCTGTTAAGGCTAACCTCCAGAGGGGAACACTCGAGGGCGCTAATGGGAGGAGAACGCGCCCAGGAGATGATCTATATATGTGCTGTTCATGCCCAAGAAACAAGCATCTATTTTGCAACACACGCATGCAAAAAGGTACAGGCTGTGGTCTAACCCATGTCTAGGGGCCATAGGACCACGAAAAGTTGCCAAATGAATGGCGCGACCGTGCTGTTGCCTTCGCAGAACCGCAAGTCGGGCTGATTCTCGCGCTCGCGGGCAAAAAGCCGAATGACTTTGAATCGGGCAGCAGTCGTTTATTTTTGCGGCAGCGGGATGGGAAGGGTCGGCCGGAAGAAGGGAGACCTGACATGCGGATACCCCAGGCGATCGCCGGCAGCGCGGTCTTCTTCATCGCCGCACCTTGTGTCGTCGCCGGGCTGGTGCCCTGGCTGCTGACGGACCGCTACCGTCTGACGCTGTCGACGGTGCCCGGCTTCGTGCCGGCCGGCTCCATCCTGATCGTCGCGGCCATCGCCCTGCTCGTCCATTCCTTTGCCCGCTTCGCGCTCGAAGGCCTCGGCACGCCGGCGCCTGTCGCGCCCACCGAGAGACTGGTGATCGGCGGCGTGTACCGCCATGTCCGCAACCCGATGTATGTCGCAGTACTGTCGATCATCCTCGGCCAGGCGTTGCTGTTTTCAAGCTGGAGCGTCGCTGCCTATGCCGCCATCGGCGCGATCGTCATGGGCTCTTTCGTCAGGTTCTATGAGGAGCCGACTCTCGCCCGCCGCTACGGCGGCGAATACGAGACCTACCGCCGCAATGTTCCCGGCTGGCTGCCACGGCTGACGCCGTGGCGGGGGTGACCAGCACCTCCCAAGGCCATGTTTAAAATGACCAGCTGCGCGCTTTGGCGATGATGAAGTCGCGGAAGACGTGCAGCTTGGCCTGGTTCTTCATCGCATCGGGATAGGCGAAATAGGTGTCGAAGGACGGCACCTCGGTCTCCGGCAAAAGCTGCACCAGATCCGATTCCTTGGAGATCACGTAGTCGGGCAGCATGGCGATGCCGGCGCCACCCTGCACGGCGCGCTTGATCGACAAGATGTCGTTGATCTGCAGCGTCGGCACCCTTTGCCCACCGTCGAAATCGCCGATCGTTTCCAGCCAGTTCAGCTCCGACAGATGCGACGGCACCGGCACACCGAAAGTGACGATGCGATGGTTCTTCAGATCGGCGACCGAGGTCGGCTTGCCGTGCTTGCCGACATAGGACGGCGAGGCATAGAGGTGGAAATGCACGGTGAACAGGCGGCGCTGGATAAGGTCGGGCTGCTGCGGCTGGCGCAGCCGTATCGCGCAGTCGGCCTGGCGCATGGTGAGGTCGAGTTCCTCATTGGCCAGGATCAGCTGCAGGCTGATTTCCGGATAGAGCTCGATGAATTCCTGCACCCGCTCGGTCAGCCAGCCGGCGCCGAGCCCGACCGTGGTCGTTACCCTCAGCACGCCTGAGGGACGGTCCTTGGCCTCGGTCAGCTTCGACTTGATGGTCTCCAGCTTCATCAGCACGTCATGCGCCGTGCGGAACAGCATTTCGCCCTGCTCGGTCAGCACCAGGCCGCGGGCATGGCGATTGAACAGCGGCACCCCGACATCATGTTCGAGCGCGCTGACCTGGCGTGAAATCGCCGATTGCGACAGGTGCAAAGTCTCGGCGGCATGGGTAAACGACCCAGCCTCCGCCGCTGCGTGAAACACGCGAAGCTTGTCCCAGTCCAACGCCATTGAGTTCCCCTCGTTCTGTTTTTGGCGTCTGAATGAAAAATCAGGCTTTTGAACGGCTTGCGACGCCGTCTTGATAGATTTTATTCCGCCGCTTCGCGATGCACCTCGATGCCGGCCAGGTATTTTTCCGCCTCGAGCGCGGCCATGCAGCCGAGCCCGGCGGCGGTCACCGCCTGACGGTAGATATCGTCGGTCACGTCACCGGCGGCGAACACGCCGGGAACGTCCGTGCGGGTCGAATTCGGCGCCGTCCACAGATAGCCGTTCGGCTTCTGCTTCAGCTTGCCGACAAACAATTCCACCGCCGGCGCATGGCCGATCGCCACGAACACGCCGTCCACCTGGAGATGGCTGACCTCGCCGGTCACCGCATTTCTGAGCTTCAGCCCTTCGACCGAAGGCGGCAGCGGCGTCTTGCCGGGCCGGCCGGTGATCTCGTCGACGATCGTGTCCCAGATGACTCGGACATTGTCCTTTTTCAACAGCCGCTCACGCAGGATGCGCTCGGCGCGGAAATCGTTGCGCCGGTGGATGACGGTCACGCTCTTCGCCAGATTGGAGAGATAGAGCGCCTCCTCCACCGCCGAATTGCCGCCGCCGATGACAGCGACATCCTTGCCGCGATAGAAAAAACCATCGCAGGTGGCGCAGGCCGACACGCCGAAGCCCATGAAGGTCTGTTCGGTGGGGATGCCCAGCCATTTCGCCTGCGCGCCGGTGGCAATGATCAGCGCGTCGGCCGTGTAGGTGGTGCCGGAATCGCCCGTGGCGCGGAACGGCCGCACATTGAGGTCAACCTCGGTGATGATGTCGTTGATGATATCGGTGCCGACATGCTCGGCCTGCTTCAGCATCTGCTCCATCAGCCACGGGCCCTGGATGGGATCGGCGAAGCCCGGATAGTTTTCGACATCGGTGGTGATCATCAGCTGCCCGCCCTGCTGCAAGCCTGCTACGAGCATCGGCTTGAGCATGGCGCGCGCGGCGTAGACTGCGGCGGTATAGCCGGCCGGGCCGGAACCGATGATAAGGACAGGCGCGTGCTTGGTGGTCATCTAAAGCCTCTGCGGGGCAGACAATCGAGTGTGCCTTGGAAAACGACGTGAAATGTTGCTGGTAATGTAAGGGTTGCCAACCACACCAGCAAGACGATCAGGCCGTCGTCCCCGGAAAGCTTCGGCCTACAGGCTTATTCGCGCAATGGCCGCTTTCGTTACGGTTGCGAAATCGCCCGACCAAAGGGCTGGCATCGACACAAAAGTCGTTTAAGGACGAGAGTGCGAAAGACTCTTGCGCTAAGCCGAGACCGCCATGCCCCTGAAAGCCGACCTCGACGCCATCGACTGGAAGATTCTGCGCGAGCTTCAGGCCGACGGGCGCATGACCAATGTCGAACTGTCGAGCCGTGTCGGCATTTCCGCCCCGCCCTGCCTGCGCCGTGTCCGGCGGCTGGAGGAAACCGGCATCATCAGAGGCTATCGCGCCTTGCTCAACGCGCCGGCGCTCGGCATGGATGTCGTCGCCTTCTGCCTGATCGGCCTGCATCACCAAGCCGACGCGGAGCTCAAAGCTTTCGCCGAGCGCACTCGCGGCTGGCCGATCGTGCGCGACGCCTGGATGGTCTCGGGCGAATCCGACTTCCTGCTGCATTGCGTGGCGAGCGATCTCGGCACGTTCCAGACCTTCGTCATTGAAGAACTGGCCTCGGCCCCCAATGTCGACACGGTGCGCACCGCGCTGACCATCCGCCGCGTCAAGGACGAAGGGCTGGTGGCGTTCAGCGCCCCATGATCGTCCTAGATTCGGGCGAGCGACTCGATAGCCCTCAAAAGCCCTTCCAGATCATCGGGGTTGCGCAGCGGCAGAACCTCGAAGCCCGGCTCATTACTTCCCTCGCCATCCACCAGCCAGCCGCGCGGCAGGCCGGCACGTTGTCCGGCCTGCATATCCGCGGCCTTGTCGCCGACTATCAGCGAGCGCTTGAGATCGAGGCCGAGACGCTGCCGGGCCTGTAGCAGCATGCCCGGATTGGGCTTGCGCATTGGATGGTCGGCGACCGCCAGTGGCCCGCTGCCCGCCTCGTGGTAGGCGCAGGCCAGAACCATGTCGACGAAGGCATCGCCGGCGGCAAGCAGCTTGAGAACCCGGCCGTTGACCGCGGCAAATTCCTTCCAGCCGAAATAGCCGCGCGCGATGCCGGACTGGTTGGTGACGATGACCACCGGGATGTTGCCCCGGTTGGCCGCCGCGATGACCGGCACGATGCCGTCGCGCAGCGCCATTTTGGCTGGATCGTCGGGATAGCCGGTGTCGACATTGATGGTGCCGTCGCGGTCGAGGAACAGCGCCGGCGCGTTGGCTGGAAACACCCGCGAACCCACCCGCTCAACCCACAGGCCGGGCTCAGCCAGCGGGTATGGACCGTAGGCCCCGGTGTCAGCCATTCGACAGACGGTCTTCCACCACCTCGCAGAGATAGTGGTAGAGGCAGAGATGTCCCTGCTGGATGATCGGCGTCGAGGTCGAGGGCACGTTGAGCAGTATGTCGGTGAGCGGCTTGAGTTTGCCACCGCTGTCGCCGGTGAGGCTGACCACCGTCATGCCCATCATCCGAGCCTGTTCGGCGGCAGCCAGAATGCTCGGCGAATTGCCGCTGGTCGAGATGGCAAGCAGCACGCCGCCGGGCGCGCCATGCGCCTCGACCTGGCGTGAAAACACGGTGTCGAAGCCATAGTCATTGCCCCAGGCGGTCAGCATGCCCGCGTTGGCCGGCAGCGCAATCACATTGTAGGCCTTGCGCTCCTTAAGGAAGCGGCCGACCAGTTCGGTGGCAATGTGGATGGCGTCGCTGGCCGAGCCGCCATTGCCGCAGACCAGCAGCGCCTTGCCCGAGGAAAGCGCGGCGACGACCGCACTCACAGCACGTTCCATCTCGGCGGTCAGGTCACGCTCGACTGTCGCGGTGATCGCGGCCGCCGAGCGGACCAGATAGTCATTCAGTCCGGACATGAAATCCCTCAGTTAGTACCGCCGCCGGCGCGCAATTTGCCGATCGTGCCGGTGGTGCTCTTGCCGGCGACAAGGTCGACCAGGACGACGCGCCCGCCCGCCTTCTGCACCACATCGGCGCCGACAACGGTTTCGACCGTGTAGTCGGCGCCCTTGACCAGAATGTCGGGCAGAAGCGCCTCGATCAGCGCCAGCGGCGTATCCTCTTCGAACACCACGACCGCATCGACCGAGGCCAGGGCGGCGAGCACGCAGGCACGATCATGCTGATCGTTGACCGGGCGCCCTGCGCCTTTCAGCCGACGCACCGAGGCATCGCTGTTGAGGCCGAGCACCAGCCGGTCGCACTGGCTGCGCGCCGCGTGGAGAAGACTGACATGGCCGGCATGCAATATATCGAAGCAGCCATTGGTGAAGCCGACGCTCAGGCCCTCGTCCTTCCACGCCGCCACCATGCGCGCGGCCGATGCGGCATCGAGGATGGCGTCCTTATGGGCGGTGGGGCCGTGCGAGCGGAACAGCGCGCCGGTGAGTTCCTCCACGGTCAGCCGCGCGGTGCCGCGTTTGGCCACCACCACACCGCCGGCGGCATTGGCGATGGAGGCGGCCATGACGCGATCGGCGCCCGCGGCCAGAGCCAGCGCGAAGCTCGCGATTACCGTATCGCCGGCGCCCGAAACGTCGAACACTTCGCGCGCCTGGGTGGCGATGTGGCGCGCCTCATCCGCGCCGACGACGCTCATGCCCTTTTCGCTGCGGGTGGCGACGACGAAGTCGAAGCCATGTGCCGAAATCAGCTGGCGTGCCGCCGCGACGATCTCGTCGTCGGCGAAAACCGGGCGACCGACAGCTTCGCCAAGCTCCTTGCGGTTGGGCGTGATGGCGGTCGCGCCGGCATAGCGCGCATAGTCGCGGCCCTTGGGATCGACCAGCACCGGTTTTCCCGCCTCGCGGCAGATGGCGATCAGGTCGGCGGCGACGCCGTCGAGCAAGATGCCCTTGCCATAGTCGGACAGAATGACGATGTCGGCGCGCGTGAGTGCGGCGCGAAAATGCCGGACCAGGTCCGCCCGTTCCTTGTCGTCGAGCGGCTTGATCTCTTCCTCATCGAAGCGCAGCACCTGCTGATTGAGCGCGCTGAAGCGGCTCTTCGACGACGTCATGCGACCGCGCTCCTGCGCCATATCAGCCGTATCGGCGCCGAGTTCGCGCAGCATGCGCACCAGATTGTCGCCGGCCACATCGGTGCCGATCACCGATATGGGAATAGCGCTGGCACCCAGCGAGACGATGTTGGCGACAACGTTGCCTGCGCCGCCCATCGTCGAGGTCTCGCCGCGCCCGTGCAGCACCGGGATCGGCGCTTCCGGCGAGATGCGCTCGATGACGCCGTTGACGAAACGGTCGAGGATGAAGTCGCCGACCACCAGCACGGCAACGTCGCCAAAGCGGGCAATGGCGCGGTGCAAAGGTTCGGGCGAAGGCGGATTGTGCTTGATCATGTCACTGGCAATGCGAGGGAAAGGCCGACCTCAATCACGCTGAAAATTGTCAATTTACGGGCCGGATCGTTCATGGCGAAGCCGATATACCGCAAATCCGCGCAGCGCAACGTCAGGGCGGCCGTCAGCTCTTCTGCAACGCGACGTGGACGCCCAGTCCGACCAGCACCGCCCCGCCCGCCCTCTGCATGATGCGCTGCGCACGGCTGGAGCGCTTCAGCCGGGCGATCACCATGCCTGCCAGCAACACGCAGACAATATCTGCCGAAGAGAACATTAAATTGACGATGGTGCCCAGCACGACGAATTGCAGCCACACCGGGAAACCCGCCGAGGCATCGATGAACTGTGGCAGGAACGCCATGAAGAAGATCGCCGTCTTCGGATTGAGCACTTCGACGGTGATGCTCTCGAAAAATGCCCGGCGCGCCGATTTGCGCTCGATCGCCGGCAGCGCCGTGTCACCGTCCCCGCGCTTGCGGAACAAGGACACGCCAAGCCAGATCAGATAGAGCGCGCCGATGAGCTTGACCGCCATGTAGAGCGGCGGCACCGCATGGAAGAGCACCGACAGCCCGGCGGCAGCCGCAAAGACATGGAAATAACCGCCAAGATGGATGCCAAGTGCCGCCGTCAGCCCCGACCAGCGCCCGCGCGCCATGGTCTGCGCGGCGGCATAGAGCATCGCCGGTCCTGGAATATAGGCAAAGATCGCCGTGGTGGCGAAAAACGCAATGAGCAGTTCGGTCGACGGCATTTTTTGTCCCCTAGCTTGCGGGCCTCGAATAAAGCGGGCCGCTTCGCGGTCTCACTGTGGCGTCGTGGTGCTTCATCGACAGTACGCTTGGCCTCCCTTATAAGGACCGGAATCGCAAGCAACCAGAGGCCTTCATGATCATCGTCACGGGCGGGGCCGGCATGATCGGCTCCAACATCGTCGCCGCACTCAATGCCGAAGGCCATGATGACATCCTCGTCGTCGACGACCTCACCGACGGCCACAAGATCGCCAACCTGGCCGATTTGCAGATAGCCGACTATCTCGACAAGGACGAATTCTTGGCCACCTTGGAAGCCGGCGACCTAGGCCGCGTCGAGGCCGTCTTCCACCAGGGCGCCTGCTCGACCACCACGGAATGGAACGGCAAGTTCATGATGGACGTGAACTACGCCTTCTCAAAGCGCTTGCTGCATGGCTGTCTTTCGCTGCGCATACCGTTCCTCTATGCCTCCTCGGCTTCCGTCTACGGCGGCGGTTCGGAGTTTCGCGAGGATCCCGCACTTGAGCGGCCGCTCAACGTCTACGCCTATTCGAAGAAACTATTCGACGACTATGTCAGGCGCACCGTGTTCGACACCGATCATTCGCAGGTCGCGGGCCTGCGCTACTTCAACGTCTATGGCCCGCGCGAGGCGCACAAGGGCGCCATGGCCTCGGTCGCCTTCCATCTGTTCAATCAGGTCGGGCGCGGCGAAAACCCAAAGCTGTTCGGCGCCCATGACGGCTTCGGCCCCGGCGAACAAAGCCGCGACTTCATTCACGTCGGCGATGTCGCCGACGTCAATCTGTGGCTGTGGAAGCGCGGCTCGAGCGGCATCTTCAACTGCGGCACCGGCCGCGCCCAGCCGTTCCGCGCCATTGCCGAGACCGTGATCGATACGCTGGGCCAGGGCGAGATCGAGTTCATCGAATTCCCCGATCACCTCAAGGGCAGCTACCAGAGTTTTACCCAGGCTGATATGTCCCGCTTGCGCGCAGCCGGCTATAATGGGCAATTCCGCAGCGTGGAAACCGGCGTCAGAGACTATGTCGAATGGCTGAAAGCCCAACGATCCTCGTGATCGGCCCACGCTGGGTGGGCGATATGGTCATGGCGCAGTGCCTGTTTTCAGCGCTGAAGGACGTCCATCCCAACGCCGCCATCGACGTGCTGGCCCCGGCCTGGGCGGCCCCGCTGGTCAAGCGCATGCCCGAGATTCGCCAGCAGATCGATTTCCCGCTGCAACCGGGCGCGCTCGAATTCACCATTCGCCGCCGCTTCGGCCGCCTGCTGCGCGGCCGCTACGACATGGCCTACGTCCTGCCGGGCAGCTGGAAATCGGCGCTGATCCCGTTCTTTGCCCGCATCCCCCGCCGCTTCGGCAATCTCCGGGAAATGCGCTACGGCCTGCTGACCGACATCGTGCCGCTGCCCGATGCCGTCAAACGGCGCACCGCGCAGGCCTATTTTGGCCTCGCCCAAGGCGGACATTTCCGGCCGCCGCGGCTCACCGTCGACGCCGGCAATCAGAAAGATCTGCTCGCTCGCTTCGCAGTGCAGCCGGGAAAATTCGTCGCCATGATGCCCGGCGCCGAATTCGGTCCGGCCAAACGCTGGCCTAGCGAAAGCTATGCCGGCCTCGCCGGAGAGATGATGGCGAAAGGATTCAAGGTCGCGTTGTTCGGCTCGAAGAACGATCGCGACGTCACCGCCGAGATCGCAGCACTCGCGCCCGGTGTCGTCGATCTGGCAGGAAAGACACGGCTGGAGGACGCCATCGACCTGATCGCCGCGGCCAGGCTGGCGGTGTCCAACGACAGCGGGCTGATGCATGTCGCGGCCGCCGTCGGCACGCCGGTCGTTGCCGTCTACGGTTCGACCTCGCCGGAAAACACGCCGCCGTTGGCTGAACAGCGCGAACTGATCTGGTTGCATCTGTCCTGTTCGCCCTGCCACCGGAAGGTCTGTCCGCTCGGCCACCTCAACTGCCTGAAGACGCTGGACGTTGCCCGAGTGGCAGCGGCGGCGGACAGGTTGCTGGAACTCCCGGCCGCCGCATGAAGGTGTTGATCGTCAAGACCTCCTCGATGGGCGACGTCATCCACACCTTCCCCGCCGTCGAAGATGCACGCCGCAAGCGCCCCGATATCGCCTTCGACTGGTGCGTCGAAGAGGCCTTTGCCGGCATCGTCGCGCTGCATCCGGCGATAGCAAAGATCCATACCGTCGCCATCCGGCGCTGGCGCAAGCATCTGTTCAACGCCGGCACATGGCGGGAGGCGACAAGCTTGCGCCGCGCTCTGCAAGCAGGCGAGTACGACCTCGTCATCGATGCGCAAGGGCTGCTGAAATCGGCCCTGGTGGCGAAACAGGCAGCGGCACGAATCGCAGGTTTCGACCGCGCAAGCGCGCGGGAGCCCTCGGCAACGTTGTTTTACCAGCGCAAATACGCCGTGCCGCGCAACCTGCACGCCATCGAACGCACGCGCCGGCTGTTCGGGCTGGCGCTCGGCTACGAGCCCGATCTTTCGGCGCTCGCATCCGGGATTGTGCCGCCTCCCGGCGGCCTGGCCGGCATTGACGGCAAGACGGCCTTCCTGCTGCACGGCACCAGCCGCGAGGACAAGAAATGGCCCGCCGAAGACTGGATCGAAACGGCTCGCCTGCTGGTTGGTAGCGGAATGACGCCGGTCACCACCTGGTCGAACGAGCGTGAGAAGGCGGTGGCCAAGGCGATCTCGAAAGCCGTGCCGTCAACGATCGTGGTGCCGAGATCGCCGCTGGCAGACATTGCCGCGATCCTTGGCCGCTCGACGCTGGTTATCGGCGCCGACACCGGTCTGACCCACCTCGCCAGCGCCTTCGGCCTGCCGACGGTCGCGGTGTTCCTGGCGACCGAGCCGGGTTTGACCGGCCCGCGCGGGCAATATGCCTCAACGTTGCTGGCCGCAGCGGGGGAGCGCCTCATGCCGGCACAGGTGGTGCCGGAAGCAGAAAAGCTATTAGCCCTTAAGCTCCAAGCTTCGGCATAGGACCTTCCAGCAATTCTGAGGGTGCTAGATGAACTGCACCTGGACGATCTCGTAACCCCTGGCGCCGCCAGGGGCGTTGACCTCGATGGCGTCGCCGACTTCCTTGCCGATCAGCGCGCGCGCGATCGGCGAGGAGATCGAAATACGGCCCGATTTCACATCCGCTTCCTGGTCGCCGACAATCTGGTAGGTCTTCTTTTCCTCGGTGTCCTCGTCGACCAGCACCACCGTGGCGCCGAACTTGACCTTGTCGCCGCTAAGCTTGGTGACGTCGATCACCTCGGCCCGAGCAATATAGTCTTCCAGTTCGTTGACACGGCCCTCATTGAGGCTCTGCGCCTCTTTGGCGGCATGATATTCGGCATTTTCGGACAGGTCGCCATGCGAGCGCGCTTCGGAGATCGCCTCGATGATGCGCGGCCGCTCCTCCTGCTGGCGCCAACGCAGCTCTTCCTTCAATGACGCGAACCCCTCGCCTGTCATCGGGACCTTGTTCATGATGCCTGACCTTTCCTGCCGCCACTCCCGCATTTCGGGGAAAGCCTTGTCGATGGGTATAAAAAGAAAACGGGTCCGGCAGCCTCGGGCTAACGGAACCGTTTCACCGCAATTTTCCCCAATATAGCGATCCTCGCGCGTTTTTCACGCTGAAAAAGCAGGCTTTTTGAAAAATCATGAGCCGACTTGCGCAATTGCCGTCACGGCAAGTGCAGCGTGTTGCAGTTGCGACAACAAAAACCGGCTGCGATTGCTCGCAGCCGGCCCAGAGAAGCCGTTGGGGTGGGGTCAGCTTCTCATGAAATGGTAGATCTGTTCGGCCAGCATGCCGTATTCGCGCGAATCTTTGCCCGTCCGCTTCTCGATCTCGGCCAGCTGCGCCTGGGCGCCGGCCAGGTCGCCGATCTGCAGATGGGCCTCGCCGAGATATTCGCGCACCAGCGTGTAATCCGGGTTGATGCGGAGCGCTTCCTCGTAATAGCCGAGGCCGACGGTGACACGGCCGGAATGGCGATGCGAATAGCCGAGATAGTTGAGGATGCGTGGATCCTGCTTGTTGGCGGCAAGGCTGAGCACGGCGATCGCCTCATCATAACGCCCGGCCACGGCCAGGTCGTGACCAGCATCGTAGATGTTGTCGTCGTCCAGCATGCCGTACTTCGGCGCGACGCATTTCTGCTTTTTCTTGTCCCAGACCTGCCCCTTCTTGCACTGGGTGGTGGTCTCGGTACCACCGCCACCGCCGCCGGCCGCAAACACCGGAACCGCAAAGAACTGCAGCGCGACAAGCGCCGCAGCCGCCTGGATCAACACTCTTTTATGCATCGAAGCCTCCTTCAGGGATAATGACGATCTTGAGGGAAAATGACGATAATGAAAAGCTAACGCCGGGGTGCAGACTTTTCATCCCGGAAACCCGCAGCCGCCGAAACTATTTGTGCGGCCGTGCCTAACCTGAATTCGGTCAAAGGCGGGAGCCAGGGATCAGAACATGACGTGACGCGCGCTGCAAATCCGCTATCATTCGGGAAATGATCAGCGGGGGTGCCCGAGAGTGCAACAGCGCCGTGAGCGGGAATGGGAGCTATCGATCGGCCCGGACACCGTGCGCCTGTTCATTCTCAAGGCAAAGGGACTGAGTGCTGCCGTCAACGAAGACTATGCCGACGGTGCCGAGCATGAGGTCGAGCTCGATGGTGAATCACATGCCAATCACCACCATGACGGTCTGGCGGAGGAAAGCGCGGAAGACCTCACCGAGGAAGAGCTGCGCGAGCTGATCAACGACCTCAACGTCGACGAGGCGGCCGAGTTGATCGCGCTGGCCTGGGTCGGCCGCGGCGACTATGACGCAGCGGAATGGTCCGATGCGGTTGCCGCCGCGCGCGACCGTGCCAACAAGCGCACGGCGAAATACCTGCTCGGCATGCCGCTTTTGGCCGACTGGCTGGAAGAAGGGCTGGAAGCGATTGGCGCGTAACGACGTCGTTACCGTTCGTGATGGGCCGCAGGCAACCTCCGGGCGTTCGCGCCGTTGAGGACGATGGGGTCTGTTGTACTTTCCCGAACATGCAGGGTTGCACTGGTCATGGTCGTCACGGCTCTGCTGCTGACGCCCCTGCTGACGCAAGCCGACGCCAAACAGCGCAAGAAGCATTACACGCCGCTGTCACAGCGGTTGGAGCAGCTGTTTTCACCGCGGGTCGACTCGCATCCTAAGCCGCGCAGCAAACACCGCCAGAAGCCCAGGCCACAGCGGCACATCACGCCAAAGCAGGTGGAACAAAAGACCCCGGATAAAGAGCCCTCGCCCGCCGATGTTCCGGTGCAGCCCTCGCGCGTTGTCCCGCTGCCCGAGGCGCGTCCTTCAGAGGCGCCGAAGACCGGCGCGGCACCGATCGAAAAGCAAAAGGCCGAAGGTCCGAACCCCCTTGGCGCGCCCAACCGGTCCAATGACGATCGATTCAACGAAGAAAAGTCCCGTTTTAAAAAGCAGGCGCGGCCCGGACCGTCAGCCCCGAAGCCGTCGACCGATAGGCAAAGCGAGCCCGAGCCGCCGGCCGCGGCGCCGATTCCGACACAAAAGCCAGACACTTCGGAACCTGAAGCTCAGCCGCCGGCCGTTGCTCCGCAACCACCTGAAAAACCCGATGCCGGCGACAAGAAGATGCTGCCCGATGCGCGCTCGGCCGAAGTGCCCGATGCAAAAATGCCGGCGGCGGAAGTCGCCTGTCGCGAGCGGCTGATGGCCCTTGGTGTCGAATTCGAGGAGCATAAGGCGGAAAGCAATCCCGACATCGGCTGCTCGATCCCCTATCCCCTGCTGCTGAAGTCGCTCGGAAAATCCATCGCCATCGGCCCCGCGACCGAACTCAACTGCCCGATGGCCGAGGCGGCAGCCCGCTTTGCCGCCGAAATCATACAGCCGGCGGCGAAAGCCGAGTTCGGAGCCGACCTGAAATCGATCAACCAGGCATCGGCCTTTGTTTGCCGGCCGCGCAACGGCACGCGCCATCTGTCGGAACATGCCTTCGGCAACGCGCTCGATATTGCCAGCTTCACGTTGTCGGATGGCAGAAAGATCGAAGTCGGTCCAACGCCGCCCGAGAAGGACGGCAAATTCCTCAATGCGGTGCGCAAGGCCGCCTGCGGACCGTTCAAGACCGTGCTTGGACCGGGCGCGGACCCGGACCATTCCCTGCATTTCCATCTCGATCTCGAACTGCGCCGGAATGGTGGCACTTTCTGCCAATAATGGCCCTCCAGTGATCGTCATGCCGGTGATGGTCTGGCTGCCGCATTTCGGCCGCAGGCATGAACGGGAACGCTGAGTTTTCCTTTACCCTTGATCGTTAAAATCCCACCGATCAAGGACAGGATTCCGCCCATGGCCGCAATATTTCGCGCCGCGAAGGCAAAAAGCGCAGCGATACTGGCCACCGGTCTTGCGCTGGCCGCCGCTTCGGCTTGCAACACTGGCAGCGTGCTGTCGCTGCAGCCGGCCGTCGATGTCGGCTCGCAGACCGCGGCCGTGCCGCAATATGAAGGCATGCAGAAGCTCGTCCCGTCCAATCCCTATATGACTGCCGCCTATCCGCGCATGGACGAGCCGATGTCGGAGCCGCAGCAGATGCCGGCCAGCGAAACCGATTGCCGTGGCGAGCTGAAGCGCCTTCGCGTCGTCTACACCGATGTCCAGCCGATCCATGAGGGACAGTGCGGCATAGACTGGCCGGTCAAGGTCTCCGCCATCGGCGGCATCCAGATGAAGCCCGCCGCGACATTGACCTGCGACATGGCCGCAAGTTTCGCCGCCTGGACCAGCAACGAACTGGTTCCTTCCGCCCGCTGGCGCTATTTCTCGGGCGTCAAGACCATCCACCAGGGCTCAAGCTATTCCTGCCGCAACATCGCCGGCGAAGGTGTCCTGTCCGAGCACGGCAAGGGCAACGCCCTCGACGTCATGAGCATCGAGCTCAACAACGGCGACGACATCGACGTGCGCAAGCCCGGCCTGTTTGCCTTCCGCACCCGCGGCTTCCTCAACAATGTGCGTGCCGACGGCTGCCAGTATTTCACCACCGTGCTCGGTCCCGGCTACAATTACGATCACCGCAACCATTTCCATTTCGACATCAAGAACCGCAAAAGCGGCTACCGCGCCTGCCGCTAAGGCGTTTCACCGTTCAGAAATCAGTCGGGATTGGCGTTCCCGGTGGAAGCGATGATTTGCTGGGCCACCAGATCCTGGATGCGCCAAAGGTTCCTGTCGCGGATACCGCTCTCTTCCAACTTGCTGACGGTTCGGAACAGGTATTGAGCCGACGAGCCCCAATGCCCGGCAGCCCGCGCCAGCGTGTCGGCAACCTGCTCCAATGGCAGCCGGCCGGCATAGGCCCTGCCGTCTGGCGCGGCGACGAAAGCCAAGGCCCGCAACGGCCCATCCTGGGTCTTGACCTTGATCCAGCATGGCACGTTAGTCGGCGGATTGGCATCGATCTCGCGGCGCATCAACTGGCCAAGTTGCCCGACATGGTCTTCCGCGGGCAGCCGATAGACGATGCCGTTGCAGCTGCCGCCTCGATCGAGCGCCAGCATCAGCGCCGGCAAATCACGGGTTCCGCGCCAACGGGTCAGCGTCAGGCAAAACGAGCGGTGCCATCCTGGCGCCGTGGCCGGGCGCTGCTCGACATGGGCAAATTCGGGGTTCCAGATCAGCGACCCGTAGGCAAAGACCCATAGCGCTTCAGGCCGATGCTCCGACAGAAGTTGCTCGACAAGACTATCGAACTCCGCGTCTGTATGCTCGGTTGTTCCGGGCTCGGGACCCGGATCCGGTTCGACACGCTCGACCCTTGCGACAAGGTCCGCGGTCAATGCCATCGAGCTGCGACCCACCGGCTTCTTATCCATTCCTGCTCACCCCCCCGCAAAAACGATGGCCGACGATAGAACGGCTGCTCGCCGCCGGCCATTGATTTCCAGGGTCCGTCAGGCACAGATACCGCACGGATCGAGCCGCTTTCATGAGCCGACGAAGCCTGCAACGACGCGCATTGACCTGGCTCGCCGCTCTTCTGGCGGTCTGGCTGGCCCTCGCCTATGTCGCTGCGCCGGAATTCTGGACGGTTCGCGACCGCGGCTTTCGCACGCAGACTTTCGAGATGGTGACACACACGCCGCAAGGCATTCCGGGCGACCCGATCAATATCGGCCTTGTCGGTACCGAAAAAGAGATGGTCCATGCCTTCGCCATGACCGGATGGGATACGGCCGATGGCGTGACGCTAAAGACCGCGATCGAAATCGGTGAGAGCGTGCTGTTCGACCATCCCTATCCTGACGCCCCGGTCAGCCGGCTGCTGTTCGAAGGCCGCGCCCAGGATCTCGCCTTCGAAAAGCCGGTCGGCGGGAGCGCCGACCGGCGCCATCATGTCCGCTTCTGGCGCAGCGATGCGACCGGCGACGACGGCCGAACGCTCTGGATGGGCTCGGCCAGCTTCGACCGCGGCGTTGGTCTCAGCCACGATACCGGCGCCATCACCCACCATATCGCCCCTGACATCGACGCCGAGCGCGATCTCGTGATCCACGACCTGTCGGCGGCCGGCATGGTGACCTCGGCGAGCGACATCCCGGGCATCGGCGCCACCAGGACCGGACGCAACGGCGGCGGCGATCCCTATTTCACCGACGGCAAGGCTGTTGTCGGGGTGCTCAGGCAATTCCCCTGAACCACTGTCATTTTCCAAAAATCATCGCGGACTATTTTCCTGCGGCCCGCCGCAATGCTATTGAGCCCTGATGCTATACGTCGAAATCGCCACCGTGGTCGTCCTCATCTGTGTGAACGGCCTTCTGTCGATGTCCGAGCTCGCCATCGTGTCGTCGCGCCCGGCGCGGCTCAAGGCGATGATCGACCGCGGCGTCAATGGCGCCGGGCGTGCGCTGACGCTCGGCTCCAATCCCGGCAAATTCCTGTCGTCGGTGCAGATCGGCATCACTCTGGTCGGCGTGCTGTCGGGCGCCTTCTCCGGCGCCACGCTGGGCGACAGGCTTTCGGTGTACCTGGCCACGACCGGCATGCGCGAAAACATCGCCGACCCGCTCGGCGTCGGGATCGTCGTCGCCATCATCACCTATTTCTCGCTGATCGTCGGCGAGCTGGTGCCCAAGCAGATCGCGCTGCGCGATCCCGAGCGTGTTGCCGCCCGCGCGGCGCCTGCGATGACCATCCTAGCCACCGTCTCCGCGCCGCTGGTGTTCCTGCTCGACATTTCCGGCCGCGCCATATTGTGGCTGCTTGGCCAGCGCGGCGAGAGCGAGGAGAAGGTCACCGACGAAGAGATCAAGATGCTGGTCGCCGAGGCCGAGCACCACGGCACCATCGAATCCGACGAGCGGCGCATGATCGCCGGCGTCATGCGGCTCGGCGATCGCGCCGTGCGCGCCGTGATGACGCCGCGCACCGAGGTCGACTGGATCAATTTGCAGTCCGATGAGGGCGCCATCCGCAAGCTCTTGATGGAGACCCAGCATTCGCGCCTCCCGGCCGGCGATGGCGGCGTCGACGTCATGGTTGGCGTTGTTCAGACGCGCGACGTGCTGGCCGCCCTGCTCGCCGGCCGCGCACTCGATCCGCGCAAGCATGTGCGCGCCGCCCCCATCGTCTACGACCAGGCCGACGCGCTGGATGTGCTGCAGAAGCTGAAGGAATCCGACGTGCCGATGGCGCTGGTGCATGACGAATACGGCCATTTCGAAGGGATCGTCACACCTGCCGACATCCTCGAGGCCATCACCGGCGTCTTCCGGGCCGATACCGACGCCGGCGACGAGGAAAACGCCGTCAAGCGCGAGGACGGCTCATGGCTGCTCGCGGGATACATGCAAGCCGACGAGATGGCTGACGTTCTCGGTATCGACCTGCCGGAAAATCGCGATTACGAGACCGTCGCCGGTTATGTGCTGTCGCACATGCACCATCTGCCGGCGACCGGCGAATGCGTCGACGCGCAAGGCTGGCGTTTCGAGGTCGTCGACCTCGACGGCCGCCGCATCGACAAGCTGATCGCCACCCGGCTGCCCAGCGGCCATCGCGAAGTGGTGCGTTGACGCTCTGCCGTCAAAGCGAATAGCGCGCTCAGACCGCGGCTTCGATCGGTTCGGCAAGCTTCGGATTGGAGCGCGAGGCGATCAGGCAACTGGCCACGATCAGGGCCGCTCCAGCCAGCGTGGTCCAGGTCGCCGCCTCGTCGAAGAACAGCCAGCCAAACACGATCGCCCAGATGAAGGCAGAATACTCCGTCGGGATCAAATATTGCGCTTCGGCCCGCGCGTAGGACCAGCTCATCAGGAACTGGCCGGAGAGCGACAGCGCCGTCACCCCGGCCAATGGAAGCCAGAGATTGCCCGGCAGGGCAACCGCGAGCCATGGAGCGGCGGGGAGAAGGACGGCGGCAACGCAAAGGTTCTGGAACAGCATGATCTCGACTGGTTTGGCCACCAGCGCCTGCCGCCGCGAGAGGATCAGATTGTAGGCGTAGAACACCGTCGATGCGAGCACCGCCACCGTGCCAAGCAGGGCATCCCCGGTATAGTTCCCTTGCCCGAACTGTCCGGCCATGATGATGACGACGCCGGCGATGCCCGCCAGCGACGCCCAGATCGCCTGGCGCTGTATGCGTTCGCCCAAAAGCAGCGCCGCCAGCAGGAGAGCGAACAGCGGCGCGACGAAACTAAGCCCGATCCCATCCGCTAGCGGCAATCTGGCAAGGCCCCAGAAGAACGACAGCAGAACGATGCCCACGATCACGGCGCGCAGCGCGTGTAGCCGCAGCACGGAAGGCGTGGGAAGGGAACGCGGCCCCGCCGCCCAGGCCGTGCCCGCGACCACGCTCGCAAGCATGCTTCGCCACAGCACCGTGTTGTAGACACCGACGGCGATCACCAGGATTTTCATCGCCGCATCCATGGCGGACAGAAGGAAGATCGCAAGTGCACAGACCAGCACCGGGGTCATGGGGGAAACGACGCCTGACAGGCTGGGTGACTTCACGGGGCATGCTCATGTGATGGATCGCAGCCGGATATATCAGGGGAGGACGGCCAGGCCAGATGGCAGGGCCGTGCATATGGCGGTCCAACCGATCTTCGCAGCCCCTCGATTTGAATTCGGTGCGTCGGCAGCGCCTTTCGCTATCGGCCCCAGCCTGCCCTCACCCATGATTGATCCGCTGGGCGAATGGCAAAAGCAG
Organism: Mesorhizobium sp. M0029; assembly: GCF_040323735.1. NCBI lineage: Bacteria > Pseudomonadati > Pseudomonadota > Alphaproteobacteria > Hyphomicrobiales > Phyllobacteriaceae > Mesorhizobium > Mesorhizobium sp. M0029. The sequence goes on along the minus strand of NZ_JAMYVF010000001.1, from coordinate 412,479 downwards.
CCAAAGCCTCTATATCGATTGTCATGGATGCATCGAACGAACACGCGCTAAACGACGAGCTTCTCCAAGATATCCAGCGCCTGTCCTTCGAGTATTTTCTCAACGAGGCCAACCCTGCCAACGGCCTGGTCGCCGACCGCAACACACAGGCGTCGCCTGCCAGCATAGCCGCCGTCGGGCTCGCTTTGTCGTCCTATCCCGTCGGTGTCGAGCGCGGTTTCATGACGCGCGATGCCGCAATCGAGCGGACGCTCGCCACGCTTCGCTTCTTCTGGAACGCCCCGCACGGGCCGGAGCCCGATGCCACCGGCTACAAAGGTTTCTACTATCATTTCCTCGACATGAAGACCGGCCGCCGCGTCTGGAATTGCGAACTGTCCACGATCGATACCGCCCTTTTGCTTGCCGGTGTTCTGGCCGCCGGCGCTTATTTCGACGAGGACGATGAGCTCGAACTGGAAATCCGCCAGCTTGCCGATGCGCTCTACCGCCGTGCCGACTGGCGCTGGGCGCAGAACGGCGGCGCCACCGTCACCCATGGCTGGCGGCCTGGAAAAGGCTTTCTCCGCTACCGCTGGGAAGGATTTGACGAGGCGCTGATCCTGTACGTCCTGGGTCTCGGTTCGCCGACCCACTCGCTAACTCCCGAGAGCTACGCGGCCTGGCTGTCCACTTACAAATGGAAGACCATCTACGGCCGCGAGATGGTCTATGCCGGCCCGCTTTTCATCCACCAGTTCTCGCATATCTGGATCGATTTTCGCGACATCCGCGATGCCTTCATGCGCGATCACGACCGGGACTATTTCGAAAACAGCCGCCAGGCGACGTATCTGCAGCGCGATTACGCAATCCGCAATCCGAGGGGGTTCGCGGGCTATGGCGAGAATTGCTGGGGCGTCACCGCCACCGACGGCCCAGGTCCGATCGCGCGGCGAGCCGATGGACGCCGCTTCTTCGGTTATCTCGCCCGCGGCGCACCGTTTGGCCCCGATGACGGCACGCTGTCGCCATGGGCGGCAATCGCCTCCTTGCCTTTTGCGCCGGAAATCGTGCTGCCGGCGCTGCGCCATTTCCACGAGATGGACCTGCGCGACGGCAACCCTTACGGCTTCACCGCGAGCTTCAACCCGACGATCGCTGCCGACGACGGCCGCGCCTGCGGTTGGGTATCGCCGGACCATGTCGGCATCAACCAGGGGCCGATCGCCCTGATGATCGAGAACTACCGGTCCGACTTCCTGTGGCGATTGATGCGCCGCGTGCCGGCCATCACCACAGGACTGCGCCGGGCCGGGTTTTCCGGCGGTTGGCTGTGACAGGCGGCGATCCTTCGCGCGGGATCGTCAAGGCATCAGCGCGACCTTGCCGGTCCGACTCCACCATCCGGCCAAGGGAGCCGAGAGCGCCTCTTCACGTGAATGAAAAAGGGCGGCGCAAACGCCGCCCTTTGGAAAAATCATCGGTCCTTGGGAGGATAAGGCTCAGGCCGCCTGGGCTTCGCCGGCAATCGCGTCGGCCTGACGCGCTGCCTTGAGCACGCGGGCCCACCAGGCAACGTCGTTGACCAGCGCCGTGGCAGCCTGGTTCAGATGCTCGATCTCCTCGAGCTTCTTCTCGCCCTGGCGCACCGCCAGGAAATCGCTCCAGGCAATGTGAACGGCGGATTTGACCGGCGCCATCTGCAATTCGACCGCGGCAAGACGCAAATGTTCGACAGCGCGCGAGCCGCCGACGCTGCCATAGCCGACGAAACCGGCCGGCTTCTTGTTCCATTCATTGGCGGCGTAATCGATGGCGTTCTTCAGCACGGCCGTCGGGCCATGGTTGTATTCGGCGGCGGTGAAGATGAAGCCGTCGAATTCGGCGACCTTCTTTTGCCAGCGCTGGGCAACTTCGTTCTGCGACGGCGCCCAGGCGGACGAGGCGACCTCGTCGAAGAAGGGCAGCGGCCAGTCGCGCAGGTCGACGGTCTCGACGTCGATGTCGGCATGGGATTTCGCGATCTTGGCGATCCACTGGGCGGGCACATCGGCGAAACGCGCGGCGCGTGTCGAACCGACGACGATGGCGATTTTGGGCTTGGACATGGGGCTCTCCATATATGCAAAAGCTGGTATCGTTTGGATACCGGCGCTATATGAGATACTGACAAATGGCAGCGCAAGGAGGCACCGTTATGTTACTGAGGCACCCGCACAACACCGAAGACTGCCGCGCCGTCTCGGAAATCCTGCAGCGCGTCGGCGACAAATGGACCGTTCTGGTCGTCGGCAAGCTGGGCGGCGGACCGCTGCGTTTCAATGAGTTGCGCGCCGCTGTCGGCGGCATTTCGCAGAAGATGCTGACCACCACCTTGCGCGGTCTTGAGCGCGACGGCTTCGTCACCCGAACCGTGTTCCCGACCATCCCGCCACGCGTCGACTATGAGCTGACGGAGCTCGGCCATGAGCTGCTGGTGCCGGTCGGCGCGCTCGGCGAATGGGCGCGGAAGAACACCTCGCGGGTCCAGGCGGCGCGTGAAAGATTCGATGGCGTTCACGCCTGAAAACCGTTGCTCAGCAATAGTTTACGGATTTTGCCGTCCACGACGCGTACCCGGGTTTAACTGGATCCGCCCTTGCATCGTTGGTCACGCCATGGCGACATAGCTGCAGCGTTTCGTTCGCCGGCGCATCATCATTTTGAGGCTGACGAGGTCTTCCGCTGACGGGCCCTCAGGCCTTTGACGCAGGGTTGCTGCAACACACTGCGCCGCACGTCTCTACCCTTGCAGACCGCTGGGCAGTCCGCTCGTTGCCAACGGTCCGGTCGTGCGTGCAGGCAACGCTTGGAAGCTCTTTCCTGATCTCGGTATAAGCGGTCGTGCCAAGCAGGCAGATCACCGCGACGAGGGCCGCCACGAGCCAGCCGTTCAGCATGTGTTGACGCATTGTCTTCCCTCCGCCGCCCGCAGAATCGGATGTGAAGGCAACCATTGGATGTCGCGTAGCGCATCGCCCGCGCGGGGGATGTTACATAAGCGCAAGCTTGGCAGAATCGACGATGTCAACTTCGGTTGGAATCGGCTTCGGCTTGCCGTCGCTATCCAGCGCCACCATGACGAAATCGGCGTGGGTGACCTTCTCCATCAGGTCGGAGAGGTAGCGTTGCGCCCAGGCCTCGACCTTGAGCGTCATGGAGGTGCGGCCGACGCGCTCGACATGGGTGTAGATGCACAGCGTGTCGCCGATCTTCATCGCCTTGGCGAAGGACATTTCCTTGACAGCCGCCGTCACCACGCGACCCTTGGCCCGCTCGGCCGCACGGATGCCGCAGGCAAGATCCATCTGCGCCATCACCCAACCGCCAAAGATGTCGCCGGCCGCATTTGCATCGGCCGGCATGGCGAGCGTACGCAAGGTCAGATCGCCGATCGGCCGTCCGTCCGCGTAATGCACCATCTGCCGGATCCCCTGAAACGATTGCCCTCGATCCCCTAGCGTCATGGACCCAAGAGGTCAACGCGACGGGCGAGGCTCCCGGCGCAATGTCGGTTCCATGGCAGCTTTTCCGGCCAGGCGTCTCACGGTCGCATTTTTCACAACGCATGCCGGAAGGCACCGCGACTTCGGAAGCCTGCCGCGGATAGGCTGCAGCCAGTTTTGCGGAGCCGCCGACACCAATCATGCAGACCTATGACTTCATCATCGTCGGCTCCGGCTCAGCCGGCTCGGTTCTCGCCGACAGGCTGTCGGCTTCCGGCCGTTACTCCGTGCTGGTGCTGGAAGCCGGCGGCAGCGACCGCCGCTTCTATGTCCAGATGCCGCTTGGCTACGGCAAGACTTTCTTCGACCCCGCGGTCAACTGGAACTACAAGCCCGAGCCGGACCCCGGCCTTGCCGGCAATGTCGACCATTGGCCGCGCGGCAAGCTGCTTGGCGGCTCAAGCTCGATCAACGCCATGGTCTGGATCCGAGGCGCGCGCGAGGATTTTGATGACTGGCGCGATGCCGGCAATCCCGGTTGGGGTTATGACGATCTGTTGCCGGGCTTCAAGGCGCTTGAGGACAATGAGGCCGGCGCCGACAGATGGCGCGGCACCGGCGGGCCGCTGCATATCACCGACACGACGAACGCCGTCCATCCGCTGACCAGGCGCTACCTCGCAGCCGGCCAGCAGGCTGGGCTGCCGCTCAACCCTGACTTCAACGGCGCCGCCCAGGAAGGCGTCGGCACCTACCAGATCTCCACCAAAAACGGCCGCCGCATGTCGGCCGTGCGCGCCTTCCTGCGCCCCGCGATGAAGCGCAAAAACGTCCGCGTCGAGACGAATGCGCTGGCGAGCAGGATCCTGTTCGAGGGCAAGCGAGCCGTCGGCATCGAATATCTGCAGAACGGCGAGACCAAGACGGCGCGGGCCGGCCGCGAAGTCATCCTGTCCGCCGGCTCGATCAACTCGCCGCAGCTCTTGCAACTTTCCGGCGTCGGCCCCTCGTCACTGCTCATGGGGCTTGGCATCCCGGTCGTCCACGCCAACGAAAATGTCGGCGCGCATCTGCAGGACCATGTCGGCATCAACTATACCTTCAAGGGAAACGTGCCGACGCTCAACCAAATCCTGCGGCCCTGGTGGGGCAAGCTGCTGGTCGGCATGCAGTACATCCTCACCCGCTCCGGCCCGCTGTCGCTGTCGATGAACCATGGCGGCGGCTTCTTCCGAACCGACCCGGCGTTTTCGCGCCCCAACATGCAGCTTTATTTCCAGGCTTTCTCGACCGTCATTCCGAAGAGCGGCGAGCGGCCGATCCTGACGCCAGATCCGTGGCCGGGCTTTTCCATCGGCCTCTCCAACTGCCGCCCGTCCAGCCGCGGCGAGATCATGATCCGCTCCAGCAATCCGCTGGACTATCCCAGGATCGTCGCCAACGCCTATTCCACCAACGCCGATGTCGACGAGATGCTGGCGGCGGTGAAATTCGTGCGCAAGATAGCCTCGATGCCCGCCATGGCCGAGATCATCACTGAGGAGGTTTTGCCAGGCCCATCGATCCAATCGGATGCCGACCTGATCCAGGATTTCAGGAAGCGCTCAGGCACCGTCTATCACCCGGTCTCGACCTGCCGCATGGGGCCGGACGCCGGGGCCGCCGTCGTCGACCCGCGCCTGAAAGTGCACGGGCTCGAAGGTCTGCGCGTAATCGACGCCTCGATCTTTCCCGCCAACATCACCGGCAACACCAACGCCGCCTCGGTCATGACCGGATGGAAGGGCGCCGAACTGGTTCTGGAGGACCAAAAATGAAGATCACCGACGTCAAGACCTGGGTAGTCGGCAACCCGCCGCCCGGCATCGGCGGCAAGTATTTCATCTTCGTCAAGCTGACCACCGATGGCGGCGTCGTCGGTTACGGCGAGGCCTACAACGCCACCTTCTCGGCTCACATAACAGCGAAGCTGGTCGAGGACATGGCCGAGCGTTACCTGATCGGCCACGATCCGCATGACATCGAGACCTTCTTCCGCCGCGCCTATTCCTCAGGATTTACCCAGCGCCCCGACGTTACCGGCATGGGCTGTTTCTCGGCGCTGGAAATGGCCTGCTGGGACATTGTCGGCAAGGAAGCCGACAAGCCGGTCTACAAACTGCTCGGCGGCCAGGTGCACGAGACGCTGCGCTCCTACACCTATCTCTATCCGCACACCGGCAGCGTCCATTCGGAGGACGCGCCGGACGGCCGGAACGTCTACAATGACCCCGAATTGGCGGCCGCCTGCGCGCTCGAATATGTCGAGCAGGGGTTCAACGCCGTCAAGCTCGACCCGGCAGGCCCCTACACCGCCTTCGACGGCCACCAGCCGCGCCTGATCGACATCGATGTCTCCACCCGCATGGTCAAGGCGATCCGCGAAGCGGTCGGCACCCGCGCCGATATTCTGTTCGGCACGCATGGCCAGTTCACCGCGTCGGGTGCGCTGCGGATGGCACGCGCGATCGAGCCCTACGATCCCTTGTGGTTCGAAGAGCCAGTGCCGCCCGACATGCCCGAAGTGATGGCTCAGGTGGCGCGAGGCACGTCGATCCCGATCGCCACCGGCGAGCGGCTAACGACCAAGTTCGAATTCGCCCGAATCATCGAGAACCGCGCCGCCACCATCCTGCAACCGGACCTTGGCCGTTCCGGCGGCATTCTCGAAACCAAGAAGATCGCCGCCATGGCCGAGGCATACCACATCCAGATCGCGCCGCACTGCTATTGCGGGCCGATCGTCGGCGCCGCCAACATCCAGCTGGCGGTGACGCTGCCCAATTTCCTCATCCTGGAATCGCTGAAGCAGTGGGACGGTTTCCACGCCACGCTCTTGAAGAAGAAGATCGAGTGGCAGGACGGCAATGTCATTCCGTCGAAGGAGCCCGGCCTCGGCGTCGAGCTCAACGAGGCGGTCTGCGAGGCGCATCCCTACACCGGCAAGGACCTGCATTTGCAGATGATGCAAATGCCGCTGATGCCGTGAGCGAACGTTACGCCTTCATCGGCCTTGGCCATCTCGGCGGCAACCTCGCCGCCAGCCTGTTGCGCAACGGTTTTGTCGTCATCGTCTTCGACCGCGACCCCGCCGCCGTCGAGCGCCTGGTTGCGCTCGGCGCCATCGCAGCGAACAGCCCGGCTGAAGCGGCAGCGCTAGCCGGCAACGCCATCACATGCCTGCCCTCGCCCAAGGTCAGTGAAGCGGTGCTGGCTGGTCCCGGTGGACTGCTGGAAGGATTGCCCAAGGGCGGCACATGGATCGAGATGTCGACGAATGGCCGCGACGAGATTCTGCGCCTCGCCGCCCTCGCCTCGGCCAAGGGCGTCGAAACGCTTGAGTGCCCGGTCACCGGCGGCGTGCATCTGGCCGCGGTCGGAAAGATCACCGCGCTTGTCGGCGGCGATGCTGCGCTTTACGAGCGCCATCGTCCGGCCATCGAAGCGATGTGCGCAAAGTCGTTCCTGATGGGTCCGGTCGGCTCGGCGGCGGTGATCAAGGTCATCACCAACATGCTGGCCTTCATCCATCTCGTCGCCGCCGGCGAGGCGCTGATGTTGGCCAAGCAAGGCGGCCTCGACCTCGCGCAATCCTACCACGCCATCGTCGCCTCCTCCGGCAACAGCTTCGTCCATGAGACCGAAAGCCAGCTCATCCTCAACGGCTCCTACGACATTGGCTTCACCATGGACCTGGCACTGAAGGACCTCGGCTTTGCGCTTGCGATGGGCAGGGAGTTCAGACTGCCACTCCAACTGGCGCCGCTTGTGAGTGAGATTTTCCTGATGGGCAAACAGGAATATGGCGGCGGCGCCTGGTCGACCCAGATCGTCAAACTGCTCGAGGATGCCGTCGACATGGATCTGCGCGCGCCCGGTTTCCCAGCCAAGCTGGAAAGCTAAGCCGGGTAAATATGTCCTGCGATTTCAGGCCCTTGGCCGGTTCGCCGGAATCGCCGCTCAAACCACCTGAATCAATCCCTCAACGCCTTGATTCAATATCTCAGCGTCAGCGCTCCGGGCAGGATCTCAAACGTCGCGGGTATACGCCCCGGCGACTCGCCATCTATGTCGACCAGCGCGCCGTTCTTCTCGACATCGCCGATAGGTTCGACCACCACTTTCCGGCCACGCAATATGGTGATGGCCGGATGGTTGCGGTGCCGGCCGCCATAGAGCAGCCGAATATCCCAGATCAGCTTCAGCTTGCCGGCCGCGCGCAGGATGACGATGTCGAACTGGCCGTCGGCGAGTTCGGCGTCCGGGGCGATCATCATGCCGCCGCCGAAGAACTTTCCGTTGGCAACCGCCACCAGCGCCATGCGCGCCTCGACCGGGGTGCCATCGTCGACGGTGATCCTGACGTCCTGGAAGCGGTAGCGGATGAACTCGACCACGGTGCGCCAGAAAAACAGCGCCTTGGCCGACATCCTGCCCTTGCGCTTGTCGGCATTGACCGCACGGTCCGTGGCGCCGGACAGGCCGAGGCTGGCGATATTGATGAAGTGCCGGCTGGCCAGCGCGCCATGGTCGTCGATGTAGCAGATGCGCCCGGCATCGACCTTGCGCGCCTTGGCTTCGGCGATCCGCTTCAACGCCGCATCCACCTCTTTCGGCAGGCCAAGTCCGCGCGCGAAATCGATGCCGGTGCCGCAAGGCAGCAAGGCAAGTTCGGTTGTCCGGCCGCTCTCATCGAATGCCTGCAGCAATCCGTCGGCCACCTCGCTGGCGGTGCCGTCGCCGCCGGCCGCGATCACCAGCCCGAAGCCGCTTGCCGCGAGGTCGAGCGCCAGCCTTTCGGCGTCGCCCTCGGCCTGCGTCTCGCGCAGCTCGAATTCGCCGAAATGCTTTTTCAGCGATGCGGCGACCTCCGGCCAATGCCGTTTCAGCCGGCCGCCGCCGGCAATCGGATTGAGCACCACCCCGACTTTCAATGCGCACCCTCCCCGCACCGAGCCGATAGGCTCGATGCTTTGCCTGCATTGAAGCCCGCGCCAGCCGGCGGAGCAAGGGGCACAGCCGATCAGGCGCCAAAAGCCGGCGGGCTGTCTAATGCAGCTGGAGTCGAAATTCCGAGCTTTGTGGCAAACGATCCCCGATAATCCCGTTATCCACAGGCTCACGCCCATTCCCCAAAACCCTTACCCGGCGTAAGTTTAACCATCTCAGGCGGCTACCGATCGCCACGCCGAAAGGCAAAGCGAAAAGGCGGATTTCCTGAGGCCCGTACGGCCCGAAGCGAGAGCAGGCTTGCTTGTTTGAGGGACGGATGCCGAGACCTACGGGGCCGCGGAAAGCGTGCGAACGCCAACGGCGGACCGATGCTGCCATGAAGGACGGCGAAAACCTTCGATGGCGCGCCGAACGAAGCTCGCAAGGGTGGAGAACGGCGTGGTCTGGAACGGGCACTGCCTTCGGGCGGTGACTGGCAGGACCGTCAAAATCAAGGCCGGCATGGCGCGACGACTTTGCGGAAGTTGCTGCCGCGACCGTGTCCTGATCTGACAGGGAGGCGCTGGGAGAAATCCCGGCGCCGACTGTCTTTTGGGCCAAGGTCCGGTCGGCGAAGCGACGCGTAAGAAGCCGATACTTTGCTGGAACGAGATTTCGGCGCTGACGGAACCATCTTCATCACCAGGCGCGATCAGCAATTCACCGACATGATCCCGCGCCTGATCGACAGAGGCGTGTCCTTCGTCGAGATCGGTGGCAATGACGCGATCATGCTCACCGTGCTTTCGGCGGCAGACTTCGCTCCGCCCGAAGGCGCCCGGGCGCTGTTCAGCCAACCGTTCCGATCGATCCGGCCACCCGTCGCACCGGGCTGATCGTCGCCGTGCGCAAGCTGCACATCGTGCTGCCGGCGCTGTTCGAAGCAGGCGCGAGGCTGGAGCGCGTCTACAACTGAAGCCGCGCCCTGCACCGCGGCCTGCCCGGCGGGCCAAGCTACTTCTTCGGGCCGATGCCCGGGATCAAATTGAGGCCAGCGTTTATATATTCCGGCCGTATGGCGCCGCTGATGAGCGTGAAGGTGGCGAGCATGATGCTGGCCAGCGCACCGTCATGCCATGGCCTGAGGGCCAGCGCGTTGACGGCATAGGCCCAGAATGGGAAGGCGAGCATCGACATGACGATGTTGGCTCCCGGAGCCTCCGCATTGTCGGCTGAATCGCTGACCGATTTCAGATACACCGGCGTCATCGCCAGCGCGACGATCAACATGATCCATGAAATGGTCCAGACGCTGATACCGGCCATTTCAATCTTATAGATGGCTGCCTGCACCTTACCCGGAATGTCCCCCGGATTGCCTTTGGTCTCTTCCGCCACCGCATCGGTCAACGCCTTGGCAACCGGCTGCTCAGTGGCATTGACCAGGATGGAGTTGACGAAGATGAAAAATGCCACGACTTCGGCAGGCACGTACTTCGCAACCCGGTCGAGATAGCCATCGCCGCCTTTCGATCCTTGATCTTCTTGCTTGTCATCGTCGACGCCGAGCGGAGCATCGCCTGGAATACCCTCGAGCGTTGATTCCCTTTTCGGCACAGGCTCGGCGGACCGGACAATTCTTCCCATGACAAACCCCTCCTATATTGTTGTATCGCCCCGTGAGTATCGTAGTAGAAAACCGGGCCAAGAAACAGTTGTCGCGGCCATAGCCGACAAGATTTATTCAGGCCTCTTACTGCAAATGCATCACGCCCCCGCCCTATTGCTACCGGGTGTCTCGAAATCCACCTGTAGTGAGCGGTACCCAAAAACGCATCCCCCGGCTCATCGCGTGATCGCGGCCAAAATCCCGCCTTGTTCGCGCGCGATGGAAGGACTGGCTGCCGGGGGGCAATCCGAAGGACAAGACCGTGCTCAAGACCGCCCTTGTCGCCATGACCATTGTCGGCTGCGACTGCGACGCCAAGCTTTGCGAATATATCGGCGAGACGCCGGCGAAGTGGGCGACCATCGCCGACTGCGAAGCGGCGATGAAAAGCCAGATGCTGCACCAGAAGAACTTCGACTATCCGCTGGTCTCCGGCATATGCCGCAGCAAGGGGTCGGCGTCTTCTTCGCAACTGGCGGCGGCCGCATCCCGCCCGGAACTGAAGCCGGCCAGCCGGAATGTCCAAACCCCGTTGCCGCCGGAACTGAGCCATCGGCCGAGCGTTTCCGTCGGCTCCCCGACGACGGCCATGGAGGCAGCAGCGGCACGGCCGGTCGCCTACGAGCAAGTGGTCGATGGCGGAACAGGCGTGCTCTACCGCACCAGGAACGGCTACGCCGTGGTGAAGACAGATCTCGGCCGCGTCGCGTCGGCAACGGTCGGCATGGCCAAGCGGTCCGCGAACTGGCTGGCGGGCCTGGTGCCGAGCGGGTTGTGAGCGGCCTGCCGGTCGGACCGTACCACGCTGTCGCACTGCCGTGGAAAACTCCAGATAGATGCATGATGGTGTCAGCATCGACACGCAGGAGCGCCATTTCATGAAGCATGCAGTTCGAACCATGCTGTCCCTGGTGCTGGCGTTGGCGCCGATTCCGGCCGGTGCGCAGGATTCCGGCCAGGGCGGCGACAAGGTTGTAGGCGTCGCCAAGGACGATCCGGACATGGCGGCGGCCATTGCGCAGGCGCGCGCCAGCCTCGATGAATTCCTGTCCTTGTCGGATGCGCCGCCAGCCGGGACAACCAGCTACAAATTGAAGGTCGAGGTCAGGGACGGAGACGCCTCGGAGCATTTCTGGATCATCCCCTTCCACAAGACCGCGACCGGCTTTGCAGGAACATTGGCCAATGAGCCGCAAGCGGTGCACAATGTCGTGGCCGGCCAGGAACTCGAATTTAACCGGGACGATATTTCCGACTGGGGCTACACCAGAAACGGTCGCCAGGTCGGCAGCTTCACCGTCTGCGTGATGTTCAAGACGATGGCGCAAGAAGACGTCGAATATTATCGCCAGAACTACGGCTTCGACTGCTGACGAGCGGCAGCCTGGCTAATGCATGCGCCCAAACAGGACCGCCGTTTTGGCGCAACGATATGCATGAAAACAAGACCTGAAGCGCGTCGCATGAATTCGTTTCGACGCGCGGCGCTTTAGGCCTCGCCATCCGTCGCGCCGATCTTGCGCACCAGCGCCGCGGTCGCCAGGATCGCGCCCATATCGGCGATCATCGGCGCGATGTGCTTGGTGTAATCGAGCGGCACGGAAATGGCGGGCAGTTCGAAGAAATTCTTCGGCTGCGGCAAGAGCAGGAAACCATCGCTGCCATTAAGCGCCACCCGCGCCGGATCATCGCGCCATGTCTCGTGCAGCCATTTCAGCGCCTGCGCCAGCCGGCCGCTCACCAGCGGCTGCGCGGCGGCGACATTGTCGGTGCGAAATTCGTAGTCGCCGTCGAGCAGCGGATCGCCGCTGGACAGTTCCTGCATCTTGCCGGCGAAGATGCCGCGGAAGAAACCGACCACCGCGTTGCTGCGGCGCGTCGCGACCAATATGCCGGGGAACGGCGCGATCGTCTCGAACGCAACGATGACGCCCTTGAAGACCGTCGACGAGCCTTTGCCCGAACCTTGGCGCAACTCCGCCTCGTAAAGCTCGAAGGGAAAATCCTCGTAGCGGCCTGACACGATGTCGTCGAAGCTCTGCCGGTTGAAGGCGCCGACCACGGCGCGCGGCAGCCGGTCGAAGGAATTCGGCGTCACGCTGTGCTGATAGCGCACATCCCTGATGAAGCCGAAGATGATCGGCAGCAGCGTGTCACGGAACGATTGCTGCAGCCGCGTCGCCGGCCTGATCGCCAGGAAGTACAGCAGCAGCGCCGCGAAGAAACCGCCGACATAGAGGAACACATGCGGCGTCGAGAACCATTGCTCGTTCAAGTCGGCGACCTTGTTGAACAGCCAGGCCACCAGCACGACAAAAACCAGCAGCAGCCCCAGAAACACCGGCACCCGCCAGCGCACCTGGCGGCAGGCCGAAGCCCGTCCAGCCTCATAGATCTCGATATTCTTCCTGATGCCGGCGACCACCGCTTCATCAGGCATGAACTCAGCTGCTTCCATCGCCCCTCGCAAAGTCCTATTATACCTATGATAACGGGAAAGTCGTCAGTCGCCAAAGATCGCCTTCAGCCTGGCCTCGACCTTGCCCTTCATCCGGCCAGTCAGCGCCTCGACCGGAACCAGCCGCTCATGCCCGCCTGCGCGCAGCCGCATGAAGGGATGCATCCGGTAGCCGGCGATCGCACCGCGCTTGCCGAGATCGGCGCTGACATCGACGACGAAAATGCCGGCGATGCGGCCGGGCCAGGGCTGCCGCGCCAGCGCCGTGCCGAGGAAGTCGCCAAGCCCGTAAGCCACGAGCGTCTTGCCGACCCATTGCACCGGCTGCACGACATGGGCGTGGTGCCCGGCAATCAGCCCCACGCCGTGACCGGCCAGCAACCTCGCCAGCGTTTGCGTTTGCGGCTGCGGAAAATGCCGGAACTCCCAGTCCCAGTGCGGCACCGCACAGGTGAGATCGATGTTCTTGTCGGCCGCGCCTCTCGGCCATGCCGCCGGATCGCTCTGCATCGAGACGAGCTCGGTGAATGGCCCGGCGTCGCCATTGCGCCACAGTGTGAAGGCGGCAAAGCCGATCGTCAGCGGCCCGGCCTTGACCTGCTCGACCGGTCCTTTTTTCGCGGTGCCGATGGTGCGGATGCCAAGCCGCTTCAGCGCCGCAGCCGTCTCGTCGAAACCGGCGACGCCCTGGTCGAGCACATGGTTGTTGGCCAGCGACAGCACGAGCCTTTCGCGCGCGATGCCTACGGCGGCAAGCGCCGCGGCAAGAAACCGCTCGCTCATCGCATGGTGAGTGCCAAGCCGCGTGCCAAACGCCACGCTCGGCCGCTCGACGACCGGACTTTCGCAATTGCCGATCACCAGATCGGCTGAGCCCAAGAGCTTTGCGATCGCCGGATCGCACTCCGGCGCACTATGGTTGGCCACCGCCGAAATATCGCCGACAAAGGCCAGCCGCACCTTCCGCCCTGGCGGTGGATCGATGAGTGTCGTCGCCGCGATCGGCGCAAAATCCCTGACATCGCCGCCAAGCGACGGCTTCAGGAAGCGCGGCAGCCATGACAGTTTGTAGGAAAGCGGATAGTTCGACACGCGACGCCCAATGGTTTGCCCAATCGGTTAGCTTGTGTAGACGGTCTGCCCGGGGAGTGTCGACCGTCAGTCCTTGAAACACTGCCGCCGGCAGACACGGCGCCAAATGCGTGTAATGTCTGCGCAATGGCATAGTGGAGGAATGAGATGACACGTTTTGCAGGCCTGCTGGCGTCCGCCTTCCTCCTGTTGCTGCCTTTATCTTCGGCCCGCGCCGCCGCTCCCGAAGCAGCGACCGCGCTGTTCGAGGCCAAAACGGTGGCTGAGCGCAACCGTGCGCTCACAACGTTTGAGTCTGCAGCGAAAGGCAATCCGGCGTCAGCCTACGCCGCCGGCGCCGGCGAATTCTTCACCGCGCTGGAAATCCTGGCCGGCGGCCTGCACCGCCACGGCTTCGAAAGCCCACAATCCTTCATGCTGCCGCTGATGCGGCTGCCGATTCCGGACAATCCCAATCCCGAACCGCTGACCTATGAGCAGTTCCGCGCCATCCTGGTCGCCTTTCGCGACCGGTTGGAACAGTCGGCGGCGACACTGGGTTCGGTGCCCGCGGGAGCCGATATCGGCATGGTCGTCGACCTCACCCATGCCGGCATCGATCTCAACGAAGACGGTGCCATCGCGCCGGATGAAAGCATCGCGGCGGTCATGGCCGCGCTGTCGCGCGGCGGCATCTCGTCGGACGCCGCCGCTCCCTCGCTCGCCTTCCGCTTCGACCGCGCCGATGGTTACTGGCTGCAGGGCTATGCCGAGTTCCTGATGGCGCAGGCCGATTTCTGGCTGGCGCATGATTTCAGGACCATGTTCGACGGCTCGTTCCACATGCTGTTCCCGCGCGCCAAACTGCCGCTGCAGGACGTTCTGGTGCCTCCCGCCGGGGACATGGGCAGCAGCATCTTCTCATCGGAATGGCGCATCGCGGATTTCATCTCCATGGTTCACCTCGTCAACTGGCCGGTGGTCGAGCCCGAGCGACGTCAAGCGGCGCGCCGCCATCTGCTCGAAATGATCCGGCTGTCGCGCGAGGACTGGAAGGCGATCCGCGCCGAGACCGACAATGACCGCGAATGGCTGCCGGGACCGCAGCAGAAGGGCGAGAACCCGCTCACCGGGCTCGAAGTCGGCGAGGAGCAGGTCAAGGCCTGGCTCGCCACTCTGACCATGGCCGAAGACCTTTTGGAAGGCCGCAAGCTGCTGCCGCATTTCCGCATCACGGCCAGCACCGGCCAGGGCATCAACATGAAGCGTTTCTTCGAAGAACCGAAGCCTTTCGACCTCGTGCTGTCGATTACCGGCCCGGCCATCGCGCCCTACCTCGAGAGCGGTGAGATCGTGACCAGCGGCGAGTTCGACCAGATCCAGCGTCAGTTCGGTGGCGGTGGGTTTTTGACCTTCGCGCTGTGGTTCAATTGAGCAGGTGGCCCGGCTTTGCGTGACACAGCTCCTGACACCCTTGTGTCAGGAGCTTCGACCCGCTTAGTGTCCCTTGCCACTGCACTCTTTCCATTTTGGCGGACTCTGCCCATATTTGGGGCATGGCCAAACTTCCCGAGAAAAAGACACCGTCTCCGGCGGGTGACAACAGCGCTTCGCCGCCCAAGCGGCGCAGCCCGTTGACCGATTTCCTCGATGCTTCGGAGCCCTTGCACAAGGGTGGCTTCGCCGAGGCGCCGCAGGCTGACTTCACCGGCACGCCGCTGAGCGGCTCGATTGCCGACTGGGCAGAGCAGATAGAGCAGGAGGCCGAGAAGGAAGGGCGTAGTTCCGGCGGCGCCAAGCCGCCGAAGGTGGCGAAGAAGATTCCGGAACGCTCAACCTCCCCCGGCCGCAGTTCGCGCGGGACCTCGATGGGCGGCGCGGCAACGGCGCGCGAGCGCACCGCCGCCGGCCTCAACCCGGTCGCCGGTCTCGACATCTCGCTGGAAGACGCCGAGACGATGGCCTCGGGCAGCGTCACCGCGACGGTCGCGGCGCTGTCGGCGCTGATCGAATCCGGCAACCCGCTGCACAAGGACGGCGTGCTGTGGACGCCGCACCGCCCTGCCCGCCCGGAAAAATCCGAAGGCGGCATCGCTATCAAGATGGTGTCGGATTTCGAGCCGGCCGGCGACCAGCCGACCGCCATCAAGGATCTTGTCGAGGGCGTCGATAACAATGACCGCACCCAGGTACTGCTCGGCGTCACCGGCTCCGGCAAAACCTTCACCATGGCCAAGGTGATCGAGCAGACGCAGCGCCCTGCCTTGATCCTGGCGCCCAACAAAACGCTGGCCGCGCAGCTCTATTCCGAGTTCAAGAAATTCTTCCCAGACAATGCGGTGGAGTATTTCGTCTCCTATTACGACTACTACCAACCGGAAGCCTACGTTCCGCGCACCGACACTTTCATCGAGAAGGAATCCTCGATCAACGAGCAGATCGACCGCATGCGCCATTCGGCGACGCGTTCGCTGCTCGAGCGCGACGACGTCATCATCGTCGCCTCGGTGTCCTGCATCTACGGTATCGGCTCGGTCGAGACCTACACGGCGATGACCTTCCAGATGCAGATCGGCGATCGGCTCGACCAGCGGGCGCTGCTCGCCGACCTCGTCGCCCAGCAGTACAAGCGCCAGGACATCAATTTCGTGCGCGGCTCGTTCCGCGTGCGCGGCGACACGATCGAAATCTTCCCGGCCCACCTTGAGGACCGCGCCTGGCGCATCTCGATGTTCGGCGACGAGATCGAGGCGATCACCGAATTCGATCCGCTCACCGGCCAGAAGACCGGCGAGCTGAAGAGCGTCAAGATCTACGCCAATTCGCACTATGTGACGCCGCGTCCGACCCTGAACCAGGCGATCAAGTCGATCAAGGAGGAGCTCAAGCACCGGCTGGTCGAGCTCGAGCGCGCCGGCCGCCTGCTGGAGGCACAGCGGCTCGAACAGCGCTGCCGCTTCGATCTGGAGATGCTGGAAGCCACCGGCTCCTGCGCCGGCATCGAGAACTATTCGCGCTATCTCACGGGACGCCAGCCGGGCGATCCGCCGCCGACCCTGTTCGAATATATCCCTGACAATGCGCTGGTCTTCATCGACGAAAGCCACGTCACCGTGCCGCAGATCGGCGGCATGTATCGTGGCGACTTTCGGCGCAAGGCGACACTGGCGGAGTATGGTTTTCGCCTGCCCTCCTGCATGGACAATCGCCCGTTGCGCTTCGAGGAATGGGACGCCATGCGTCCGCTCTCGGTCGCGGTTTCTGCGACACCCGGCGCCTGGGAGATGGAACAGGCCGGCGGCGTGTTCGCCGAGCAGGTCATCCGCCCGACCGGCCTGATCGATCCGCCGGTCGAAGTCCGCCCGGCGAAAAGCCAGGTCGACGATGTCGTCGGCGAAATCCGCGACACCACGGCCGCCGGCTACCGCACGCTGGTCACCGTTTTGACCAAGCGCATGGCCGAAGACTTGACCGAATATTTGCATGAGCAAGGCGTGCGCGTTCGCTACATGCACTCCGACATCGACACGCTGGAGCGCATCGAGATTCTGCGCGATCTCCGCCTCGGCGCTTTCGACGTGCTGGTCGGCATTAACCTGCTGCGCGAAGGCCTCGACATTCCCGAATGCGGTTTCGTCGCCATCCTCGACGCCGACAAGGAGGGCTTCCTGCGCTCCGAGACGTCGCTGATCCAGACCATCGGTCGCGCCGCCCGCAACGTCGACGGCAAGGTCATCCTCTATGCCGACCAGGTCACCGGCTCGATGGAGCGGGCGATGGCCGAGACCAACCGCCGCCGCGAAAAGCAGATGGAATGGAACGCGGCCAACGGCATCACCCCGGAATCGGTGAAGTCGCGCATCTCCGACATTCTGGACTCGGTCTACGAGAAGGACCATGTCCGCGCCGATATCTCGCAGTTCACCGACGGCGCCGGTGCGATGATGGGCAACAATCTCAAGGCTCATCTCGACGCCATGGAAAAGCAGATGCGCGACGCCGCCGCCAATCTCGACTTCGAGAAGGCCGCCCGCATCCGCGACGAGATCAAGCGGCTGCGCGAGATGGAACTGTCCATCTCGGAAGACCCTCTGGCCAAATACGCCGACATGGAAAGCCCGGTCTCCGGCCGCGAGAAGGGCAAGCACAACAAGGGCGTGGCCAAGCACCGTACGGCTGAGGAACAGGAGCGTTTTCGCAAGTTCGACGACGCACGCGCGGCTGAAGAGGCGGCCAGGGCTGCCCGGTCCAACCTCTTCCGCAAGCCGGCGCTCGACGAAATGGGTGCCGACGGCGCCGTGCCGGTGAAGAAACCGCTGTTTGCCAAGCCGTCGATCGACGATATGGGGCCTGGTACCGACATGCCGACACCGGCCGGAGCGGTATCGCGCTCGTTGTTCAAGAAACAGTCGGCGCAGGAAGCGCACGGCTCCGACTTCGGCATTCCGGGTGATGCCACCAAGCCGCTGTTCAAGAAAAACTCGCTGGACGAGATGACCGTACGGCGGACCGAAAAGCCGGTCGAAGGAAAAGTGCCGGCCAAGCCAAACCCAATCTCCCCCCAAGTGGGGGAGATGTCCGGCAGGACAGAGGGGGGCGCGAAGGATCGCGACGATTCCCCCAAGCCAATCATTCGCCAGCGTGCTGGCATCGGCTCCTACGAGGACCCAGGCGATGCGCGTCGTGATAAGCGGCGGCCGGGGAAGACGGGACGGCCAGGAAAGTAAGCGCCCTTTCCCTTCTCCCCTTGTGGGAGAAGGTGGATCGGCGCGCAGCGCCGAGACGGTTGAGGGGTGTTCCAGCGGAGTGAGACGTTGGTGTTTTCTGGAACACCCCTCGTCCGACCGAGCTTCGCTCGGCCACCTTCTCCCACAAGGGGAGAAGGTAAGAACCGACCCGCTGCACCGTTGCGAATTTTCGACGCCGGCCACTAGAATGCGTGAT
This sequence comes from Mesorhizobium sp. M0029, assembly GCF_040323735.1. Classification (NCBI taxonomy): domain Bacteria; kingdom Pseudomonadati; phylum Pseudomonadota; class Alphaproteobacteria; order Hyphomicrobiales; family Phyllobacteriaceae; genus Mesorhizobium; species Mesorhizobium sp. M0029. Next base: position 393,899 of record NZ_JAMYVF010000001.1, on the reverse strand, counting down.
GATCGTCACGCGCAGACTTCAGGAAGACGAGTTCAAGGCTTGCTTCGCCGAGCCCATGACGAACGTCACCGCCAAGGCAGAGGCTGCCGTGGACATATGGCCGTATGTCGAGGCGCTGGATCTCGATGAGATCGGCCTGCCCTATTTGAACGACGTCCACTATGTCTACCGGGATGCCCAAAACCGGTTCGATCAAGTTCTGATTGGCACCGGCAGGTTCAACGCCCTGCTTGTGATCGTTGTTGATCTTCACAGGAGCGCAGTGTTCGGACATTTCCTGCTGGATCCAAACAGGGAATACGGAGTGAGCGGAGGCCATCTGAGGCCCGTGTGACAGTAGCGGCCGATTGCCAACCGACCCGCCCACTTGCCACCACCCCCGCCTTTGGTGTAATCGCTCCACACGCTCAAAGTTTTGTCTTGAAAGGAGGGCTGCGTGTCTATCGATCACCATCGTCAGCGTGGCCCGATTTCTGCCCTGCGAGTTCGCTTGCAGGGCTGACCAGGGACATCACGGGTTTTTTCCCGCTTCGATTTTTTTGGTCTGCCCTTCGTGGTGCGCAAAGCTGAGCCTGATGGCCGGCACGCGCACCGTCAAAGTGCATTGAGCCGGACACCGGCAAGACCAGAGAAATCACAATGGCCCTGATCAGCCTCAAATCCCTCGGCGTCACCATGAGTGCGCCGCTGTTTTCCAACCTCGACCTCACCATCGGCACCGGCGACCGGCTCGGCATCGTTGCCGCCAATGGCCGTGGCAAGTCGACCTTGCTGAAGTGCCTGACCGGCGCAATGGAGCCGACCTCCGGCGACATTTCCCGCACGCGCGGCCTGCGCGTCGGCCATGTCGAACAATCCGTTCCTCCTGCCCTTCTCGGCCGCAGCTTCCACCAGGTGGTGGCCGACGCCTTGCCGGCGGGGCAGGCCGACAGCGAGATGTGGCGGGTCGACGTGGCGCTGGATTCGCTCGACGTGCCCGAGCCGATGCGCGAACGGCCGATGCAGGCGCTGAGCGGCGGATGGCAGCGGCTGGCGCTGATTGCCCGCGTCTGGGTCACCGACCCCGATGTGCTTTTGCTCGACGAGCCCACCAACCATCTCGACCTCGCCAAGATCAGCCAGCTGGAAAGCTGGCTGATCGCCCTGCCTCGCGAGGTGCCGGTGGTCATCGCCAGTCACGACCGCGCCTTTCTCGACGCCGTCACCAACCGCACGCTGTTCTTGCGCCCGGAGGACTCGCCGGTGTTTGCACTGCCCTATTCCAGGGCGAGGCAAGCGCTCGACGACCTGGACGCTTCGACGGCGCGCCGGTTCGAGCGCGACATGAAGGTGGCGCAGCAACTGCGCAAGCAGGCCGCCAAGCTCAACAACATCGGCATCAATTCCGGCAGCGACCTTTTGACGGTGAAGACCAAGCAACTCAGGGAACGGGCGGAGAAGCTGGAAGACGCCGCGGTATCGGCGCATCGCGAGAAATCAGCCGGCGCGATCCGGCTGGCCAACCGCGGCCCCCATGCCAAGGTGCTGATTACGCTGGACGACGCCACGGTGGAAACGCCGGACGGCATGCTGCTGTTCAAGACCGGCAAGCGCCACATCTGCCAGGGCGATCGCATCGTGCTGCTCGGCCGCAACGGCGTCGGCAAGTCGCGTTTCGTCAACCTGATCCGCAATGCCATCTCCGAGCCTGACACGGTGCCGAACGTCAAAGTGACGCCGTCGACGGCGCTCGGTTACAGCGACCAGGCGCTGGCCGGCATCAGTGGCGACGACACGCCGCTGGCCATGGTCTCGCGCCGCTACGATGTCGGCGAGCAGCGCGCCCGTTCGCTGCTTGCCGGCGCCGGCGTTGTCATTGAGATGCAGGAGAAGAAGATCGGCGTGCTGTCCGGCGGCCAGAAGGCGCGGCTGATGATGCTGGCGCTGAGACTCGCCAACCCCAACTTCTACCTGCTCGACGAGCCGACCAACCATCTCGACATCGACGGCCAGGAAGCGCTGGAGGAGGAACTGCTCAAGCACCAGGCGAGCTGTGTGCTCGCCTCGCACGACCGTTCCTTCATCCGCGCCATCGGCAACCGCTTCTGGCTGATCGACAAGCGGAAGCTGACCGAAGTCGAAGACCCCGAGGATTTCTTCCGCTCAGTGGCTGAAACGGCGGGCTGAGGAACTACCACCATGGGCCGCACTGTGTTGCGGCCCATGGTTTCACATCTCCCAGAATATTTTCAGCGCTCTGTCGGATCGCCTGAACCTGCTGCGTCCTTGGGATGCCGACACGATGATGCCGGCTTCATCTGAGGAGAACGCATCATGTCCATCCTGTCATCCATAGGCCGCGTCGCCGCCCGTTACGCACAGAACCGCGCCCGCTATCGCAGCGAGCGCGAGCTTCTGGCCCTGCCGATCGAACTGCGCAAGGATATCGGCTGGCCGGAAATCCTCATCGACGCGCAAAACGGCCCGCGGATCTGCAGGGCGCCCTGACCATGCGGTCGGGAAAGATCGATGCAGGCCGCCGCGGGGCGACCGTTGCTCAGTCATGCGTATCGCCCGACAGCGGCGTCGCCTGCATCGATCGACGCTTTTCGAACGCCTCGAACCAGCGCGTCAGCCGCGCCCGCGCGCGAAAGGACGGCAGCTGGCGGAACGCCATCCAGGACAGCGTGGTGGCAAGCGCTATATGGCCGACATGGAGCGGTGTCTCGTCGTCCAGCGCGCTTTCGATCCAGTCATAGCTGGCCTCGATTTTTTCCCGGTAGCCTTCGGCAAGCGCTGCATAGCGCAACTGTTCGGGCCGCCTTTCCGTCTCCCAGCGCAGGCCTATGCCCGTCTGCGCCAGGCCTTGGGCGACCGCCTGCAACCGCAACGCCTGCCAGCGCGCTTCGCCGTCCTGCGGCAGCAATTTGCGGCCGTCATGCAGCGTATCGAGATAGGCGCAGATGACATCGGAATCGAAGAGCGGCGGCGCATCCGGCCGCAGCAGCACCGGCACCTTGCCGAGCGGGTTTTCGGCGTAGACACTGGCATTGCGCAAGGTCGGGCTGGTCTCGTGATGAATGACCTCGAGCCGGTCGGCAAGCCCGACCTCATGGGCGAAGACGAGCGCTTTGCGCGCAAAGGGCGAATGGGTCTGGTAATAGAGGATCATTGTCGTCTCAACGGGGTTAAAGGAGCAGTCCCCTTTCTAGCCTGCTGACAGCGAGCATTGCGCTCTGATTGGGCGCCGCCGACGCAAGTTCATTTCACCCCAAAAATCGCATCGGCCCAGAAAATCGCATCAGACATGTAGGATCGCCGCCGCCTGGTTCGTCCTAGGGTTCGCAAGGCCAACCAAGCGCCCAGACCAAACCCAAAGAGGAACAAGACATGACCGACCAGACCCCCATTCAGCCGGCCGCGAAAGTTCTCGGTGGATTGACCCCCTATCTGCAACTAGACGGCGCCTTCAAGGCCGCCGAGTTCTACAAGAAGGCCTTCGGCGCCGAGCAGGTGTTCTTCTATCCGCCCGATGACCAGGGCCGCACCATGCACATCCATCTCCACATCAACGGCTCGACGCTGATGATTTCCGATTTCTACCCCGAAAACGGCATGCCTGCCGTCAAGCCGCAGGGCTATACCATGCAGCTCCATCTCGGCGCCGACGAGATCGATGACTGGTGGAAGCGCGCGGTCGATGCCGGCTGCGAAGTCGCAGTGCCGCTGCAGCTGATGTTCTGGGGCGACCAGTGGGGCAACATGCGCGATCCCTTCGGGGTCGAATGGGCGATGAACGCGCCGGCGAAGAAAGACTGACCACTGCTGACAAAGCTCCTCACCGGCTGACGCCGGTAAGGAGCTTTGTGAGATACTCCAAGGAGAACCTGATGTCCTATGTCGATGGTTTCGTGCTCGCCGTGCCGAAGGCAAATATCGATGACTACAAGAAGCTGGCCAACCTCGCAGGCCCGATATGGAAGGAACACGGAGCGCTCGCCTATGTCGAATGTATCGCCGACGACGTGCCCTATGGTGAGTTGACCTCGTTTCCGCGTGCCGTTCAGGCAAAAGACGACGAGATCGTCGTCTTTGCTTGGGCCGTCTATTCGTCCAGGCAAAGCCGCGACGCGGTAATGGCCAAGGTGATGGCCGATCCCCGTTTGACACCCGATTTGGGGCCCATGCCCTTCGATATGAAGCGCATGATCTTCGGCGGCTTCCAGCCCTTCATCGAGCTTTAGCCGCTGCTCAGTCCAGCTTGTCCAGCAGCGGCTTCAACCTGTCGCCATAGCGCTTCCAGAGATCGACCGAGCCCTGATACATCGGCTGGCGCACCTGCGCGGCCGAGGCCGTGCGCACCGGGCGGTCGGTCTCGTGGAACGACAGCGCCTTGTCGTCCCAGGACAGGCCGAGATGCCCGATCAGCGCCCGCGTCTGTCCCTCCTGGTCGGCCACGAAATCCTCGTAACGCACGTCATGGACGACGCCCGGCAGAACATCGTGCCAATGCGTCATGATGTCGGTGTAGATGTTGTGGAAATCGGCGAGCTCGCCCAGATCATAGCCGTAGCGGTGGTTGTCGCCGCGGAAATGCACCTTGTAGATCGAAAGGCAGGTCGCCGCCGCATCGCGCGCGCAATGGATGATCTTGGCTTTCGGCAGCATCATATGGATGAAGCCGATGAGCAGGAAGTTGCCGGGCATCTTGTCGGTGACATGCCTGAAGTTGGGATAGCGCTCATGCAGCATGTCGAGATAGGCTTGGCCCGCCTCCGCAAACTCCGCGTCGGATACATCGACCAGTCCCCAGGGGAAACCTCCCGGCATGGTCAGCGGAAATTGCTTGCCGACCGCGGTTTTCAACATGCTGAGCTCGCCCGCGCCATAGACTTGTGGATGGCTGGCGATGATCTGTTCGACCAGCGTGGTGCCGGAGCGCGGCATGCCGACGACGAAAATCGGCGTGTCGTCGGAGATTGCACTTGGCTTGTGCTTTTCGAAAAAGCCGGCGTTGAACACCGTCTTCATCGCCTCGAATTCGGCCCGCGTCCTGACCGGATCATAATCGATGCCCTTGCGGCGGATCGCATTGCCTTCAGCGAAATAGTCGAAGGCCCTGTTGTAGTCCTTCAAATCGTCATTGGCCTTGCCGAGACCGAAGGACAGCTGCATGCGTGCCAGGCTGTCGGCCGGCGCCTTGGCATGCTGGGCCTCCATGCCGGCGAGTTCGGCGTCGCGCTCCTTTTGGCGCTTGACCTGCGTCAGCATCAGCCAGGCTTTTGCCATGCCTGGCGTGATCGCCAACGCCTGCCGGAACAGGTCGGCCGCCTCATCGAGCTTGCCTTTTTCCATCAGCCCGACGCCGAGCCCGTGCAACAGGTCGGCATCCCTGGGCCGGATCGTCAGCGCCTCGCGAAAGGTCGCCAGCGCCTCGTCCAGACGACCGGCTTCCTGCAACGTTTCGGCAAGCCCGATGCGGGCGCGGACATGGAAGGGATTGCGCCCGATTGTGCCGCGATAGATGTCCTCCGCAGCTTCGAACTGGCCGAGCTGTTTCAACGCCGAACCCAGATTGTCGCGTGCCGCGAGCTGGTCGGGCTTGAGATCTACCGCGCCGCGGAAGAAATCGGCGGCCGCTGCGATGCGGCCGAGATCGCGCATCACCGTGCCGAGATTGTTGAGGAAATCGGGATTCTTCGGCTGCAGATGCACCGACTGCTCGATCAGCTCCAGCCCTTCGGGGCTGCGCCCGGTCTGGTGCAGCAGCAGGCCCAGGAAATGCGCCGCTGCCGGGTGATTGGCCTTGCGCGCCAGCACCTGCCGGTACAGCGTCTCGGCCTCCTGCCGGCGCCCGCCCTGATGCAGCTGCAGCGCCTGCTGCACATATTGGTCGAGGCCCAGCGGCGGCTGTCCGCCAGCTCCAGCACCCGCCGCTCTTCTCTGATCTCTGTTGATGGGAAACCTGCCGTGTTTGTCCGCTTGCCGGACCTAAGGCATGGAAGAGACAGATTCAAGGGTGCCGCCGGATATCCTCTTCGGTCCGGACAAGGTGTTGCTGCGGTTGAACCCAAAGCAGCGCAGCCCGGTCAAATCAACCGGTTGCTTTCGGCGAGCCGGCGCTCCCGCCGCTGCGTGCCGTCGGTGTCGGCAATCTTGCGCCGTGCCGCTTCGTCGCTTCTTATCGTCAGGCGCACTGACATTGCCTTGGGGAAGAGGACGATTGGCTCGATTGTTGCGGTCGGACGATCCGGCGTTTTCATGATTCTCATATATTTTGCCCTTCGTAAAAAATAATCTTAGGCACTGAATAATTATTCCGATGCTCTCTAAATAAGAAACTGGCTGATATTGTTCCAGGATAGCAGATTTATTAGAGGTTTATACGAGAAATTTTTATATCGGTCGAGCCGTGGCGGAAATCAGCTTGAATAATCAGCAATTTCGGATTATTGGTCTGAGATCGTTTTTTGGGCCAAGCTTGGCATATAGCGGCGTCGGAGATACTCGACCCGCCAAACTCATTCCAATCGCCGATGGTTGAGTTCCCTGTTGATGCCGGAAAGCATCGACGAACCAGAGCCAAGCCAATGCCGGATCGCACCACCCGTTCCATCGCCCATTTCGCGGCACCCTTCGTGCTTGGCGGGCTGGAAGGGCAACTGCCGGCCGGCGACTATGACATCGATCACGACGAAGAGCTGATCGAGGGCATGTCGCGGCTTGCCTGGCGTCGCGTCGCCACCTTCATCCATTTGCCGGCAAGGGCGGTGAAGAACCCGGCCACCAGCCAGCTTGTCGCCATCGACTACCTCGAACTCGAAACAGCGCTGAGGCGCGACCAGGAGAACGCAGCATGATCCGCTTCCAGCAGAATGCGCGTCCGCGCACCGACACGCCCTCGCACCTCTTCGCCGTCGGCCAGACCGTGCGCATGAAGAGCCGCAGCGGGCTCGCCCAGAAGACCGCCGAGCTGTTTCAGATCAAGAGCAGATTGCCGGTCAAGGATGGCTCGCCGCAATATCGCATCCGCAGCGAGCAGGAGACGTATGAGCGGGTCACCACGGAAGACAACCTCGAAGTAGCGGACCCCCCGGCTGTCCCCGACAGCCCGGCCGTCTGACACCGCACCCACCCAGCACGTACGAAGGAGCAGACGGATGGCCAAGGGTCAGCAGCGCAGCAATCGCGAAACGCGCAAGCCCAGGAAAGACAAGGTGGTGGCCAAGGCCGCCTCCCCGTTCGGTTCCTCGGTCAAGCAAGCCGAGAGCAGCCTCAAGCCGAAGTCGAAGGGCTGACCAGGCAGGGCGCGCCTGGCGCACCTGCCGGCAATGGACTGACGATCTCGGACTGACGATCTCGCGCAAAACTCTGCAACGGAGGCGTGCTTGACGTTCTTCGTCGAGCCGCTCGCGCGACGTCGACGAAGCCACGCTCGACAAGGTATCGCTGGACGCGCCGAACCTGCGCGCCGCCCTGCAGGGCGCCACCTGTTCCACAGCCTCGCCATGCCGCAGATCCCCGACCGTCTGCGCATTTGCGACGAGGACGGCGCAGAGCTTTATGCCGGCGCGGCCGACGGGGCGTATTCGGCGTAGGCAACCACTCCGATCCGCGACCTTGCCTTCTCCCTTGGGGGTGAGAAGCGGTCCGCGCAGCAGACGAAAAGCCAATTGTTGGCTTTTCGTTTCGAACGCCCTGAGCCTGCGAAGGACCAAGGGTGGTCCGGTCCACCCGCCCGGTCCCCGCTGCTTCGCAGGGTCCCGGCATTCGCCGCCTTTTATCGTGCCAGTGGGACGGTGAATTCGCCTCCGGCGGACTCACCCGACAGGGGAGAAGGAAAAATCAGCAGGGGCCGTCCTCGACGACGCGGTAGTCGGCGGCACGAGCCTCGCAGGCGTTGGGAAAGGTGCGCAGTTCGCCATGGCGACGGGAGCAGACTGGGGCGTATTCGCGCGTGCAGAATGTCGGCTCTTCGCCGCCACCACCGCCACCACCGCCGTCGCGGCAAGGGCCGTCGCGAACGATGCGGTAGCCTTCCCGTTCGGCAAGGCAGGCATTGGCGAAGGTCTGGCGGTCACCGCCGCGCCGCGCGCAGACCGGCTCGTATTGCCTGGTGCAGAATTCCGGTTCCGGCCGTGGCGGGCGCGGACGTGGTCCCGGCCCGTCATCGACGACGACGGTGCAGGCCGCAAGAAGACCCGACAGGAAGAGAATAGTAAAACCCTGGCGCGAGAATATCGTCGCAAGAAATCTCATGAATATGCCTCCCTCGAGACCCCCGTCCCCGGCGCAAAACGCGCCTGTCGATCCTCGCCATTCCCTTGCCAAATGCAACCCCCGTTTGCGGCGCGGGAGCCATACGATGCCCGGCCCGCGCATTGGTTTGGCCCTGGACCAGACCGCCGGACCATGCGTGGCCGGGCTCTGGCTGATGAACTCTTAAGAACCCAGGTTTATCGAAGCGCCTTCGTTGGGATGCGTCGATGGACGCGGCCCGCGGCGCTATCTTGCAACTATCACGTTTCCGTGCGATAAATTTTGTGTTCGGGCATTTGCGACCCGGAGAGCGGAACGTTTTGGACGACCTTTCCCCGATACTGTGAATCTCTGACGGCCCCGTTTTCGGCGGGGGGTTTTACCATGCGCAAATGCAGGACTGCCGAAGCAACCACCGGGACTTGCCCACGATGCCAGGCGGCGGGCAAACCATAAGACTGACACGGGTGAAGGAGTTTCCCCAATGGCCCAGACCGGCACCGTTAAATTCTTCAACGCGACCAAAGGCTTCGGCTTCATCACGCCCGACGGCGGCGCCAAGGATGTGTTCGTCCACATTTCCGCGATCGAGGCCTCGGGCCTGCGTACCCTCGTCGACGGCCAGAAGGTCACCTTCGACGTTGAACCCGACCGCATGGGCAAGGGTCCGAAGGCGGTCAACCTCCGCGCGGCCTGAACCGGCGGTGCCCGCGCGCCCGTCAGGGCGCTCGAAAAAGCACCTCAAGCGTGTTTGAACCGGCTTTGTCAGCCGTCCAGAGTTTCGAAGGCGCGACGTTTCCCGTTGCGCCTTTTTCATGTCCGCCGTCGCCGCAGGCAAAGGACGCTTTACCGGTCAATGCCGTGGCTGATCGCCGGAGCAATCGTCTGGCGCGAATTGCCTTCGGTGCCACGATCTATTTGAGCAGCCTTCAGCGTTGCCGCCGTCGCCAAAACTTTCTCTTGCCGATAGCGCTAAAATAAAGGACAAATTTCCCTTCGGGCATTTGCCGGCCCGAAACTGGACTTTGTGGGATCAAAGGGAGCTTCCCATGCCGCAGACCGGCACCGTCAAATTCTTCAATCATGCCAAAGGCTTCGGCTTCATTACGCCCGACGACGGGCAGAAGGATGTCTTCGTTCATATTTCGGCCGTGCAGGCTTCGGGTCTTTCCGGTCTGGAGGATGGACAGAAAGTGACATTCGACACCGAGCCGGACAAGCGCGGCAAGGGTCCGAAGGCCGTCAACCTGTCGGTCGGCTAAGCCGGCTCAAGACAGTCCGGACGGAGATTGACGAGGCGGAGCGCCTTGCGTACGCGCTTGGTTTTGCCGCAAGAACTGGATCGTATCAGCCAATTCCGTTCAGCCCCCGTTCAGCCACGGTCTTCTATTAATCGTCCCCCAGGCTGGACCGCATCCCCGAAAACTATCCGGGCCGGCACGAAGGAGACCAAAATGAATCGCATTTTCAAGACCGCCATCCTGGGCGCCGCTCTCGCCGCAACCACCCTCGCCACCTTGCCTGCCGCCAATGCCAAGGACTGGAACCGCTGGCATCATGGCCATGGTCGTCATCATAATGGCGACGCGCTTGCGGCCGGTGTCGTCGGCCTTGCGGCCGGCGCTCTGATCGCCGGTGCGCTGAGCAACCCGCAGCCGCGCTACAGCAGCTATGACGACGACTATGACTATCGCGAAGTGCGGCCGGCGCCGGTGCGCCGTTACTATGCCGAACCGCGGGTCGTCTATGCCGACCGCTATGCCGAGCCGTGGACCCGCGACTGGTACGAATACTGCTCGGACCGCTACCGGAGCTTCAATGCCCGCAGCGGCACGTTCACCGGCAATGACGGTGAGCAGCATTTCTGCGTCGCGAATTGAGCTTCCCTGTCCCACAAAAAGCGCTGACCGCAAGGCCAGCGCTTTTTTTCTTGGCAGAAAGACATCGCTAAGTCAGGAAGGGATTGGTCCGCCTTTCCTCGCCAAAGCGGCCACCCGGGCCGTGGCCGCAGATGAAGCCGATCTCGTCACCGAGCGGCAAAAGCTTGTTCTTAATCGAGGCGATCAGCGCCGCATGGTCGCCGCCCGGCAGGTCGGTGCGCCCGACCGAGCCGCGAAACAGCACGTCGCCGACATGAGCGAACTTCGCCGCGCGATTGTAGTATACGACATGGCCGGGCGCATGGCCGGGGCAGTGCAGCACCTCGAACATATGTGAGCCGAACGAAACCGTCTCGCCCTCTGCGAGAAACCGGTCGGGCACGCAGTTGCGCGCCCCGGCAATGCCGTAGCGCTGGCCCTGGTTCTCGAGATTGTCGAGCAATAGCTTGTCGGCTTCGTGCGGGCCGATGATCTCGATGCCGAGTGCTTCCTTCAGCTCCATGGCGCCGCCGGCGTGATCGATGTGGCCATGGGTGATCCAGATCGCAGCGGCGGTGATCGCATTGTCCCTCAGCACCGCCAACACCTTGTCGATGTCGCCGCCCGGATCGACGACGACGCCATGCTTGTCATCCATGTCGAACAGGATGGTGCAGTTCTGCTGGAAAAGCGTGACCGGCACGATGCCGGCATTGAGCTGACCCATGATTGTCCTTTCGCTGTTCCAGCGTGATGTAGAGGCACGGGCGAAGGCCGTCCACTGCTGAAAGGCAAACAGTCCGTCCCAAAACAGAAATGGGCGGCCCAACGGCCGCCCATTTGACGAAGCCTCAGTCTCAAGCAATTCCAGGAAAAGTGTAAAGCGGTTTTCCGTCCGGAATTGCGTAAAACAACAAACTAGATCATTCGCCGTGAAACGGTGAATGATCTAGTTGGCTTACTTCTTCATCGCGCCCATGACCGCACCGATGATGCCGGTCAGGATGGCGCCGCCGCCGGCGCCGCCGAGCAGGTTTTTGAGGTTCAGCGTATCGCCCAATCCGCCCGCTGCCGTGGCAGCCGCTGCCGGGTCGGCCGTGCCGCCGAGCAGGCTGCCGAGGATCGCCGCGCCGCCGACGCCGCCAACGGCGCCACCGATGATTTTGGTCAGCTGGCCCATCGCCGCATTCTTCAGCGCAACGCCGACCGCCTGACCACCGACAACACCTGCAATTACCTGTACAACGAGCGCAATGAGCGTATTCGTATCCATGTACCTAGTCCCTCCATAGCTGCCAGCCTCCCGGGCCGACACCATCATGAGACGCTGAATTATACGAAAGTCAAATGCACAGATGCTGAAATAAAGGGGCGGGCCTCAAAACCGCCCCTGCTTACGAAAAAAGCTGTGACTTTCGTTATTCTGCGGCTATCGCATGCTTAGGTTGCACCGCAGCAGAATAGTCGTTCATCAAAGTCTTGGCGATCTCGCCGACCTCGAATCGGTACGGACCGATCTCGGAGACCGGCGTCACTTCCGCTGCCGTTCCGGTGAGGAAGCACTGTTCGAAGCCTTCGAGTTCCTCAGGCATGATGGCGCGCTCGACGACTTCAAGGCCGCGGTCCTTGGCGAGGCCGATGACGGTGCGGCGGGTGATGCCGTCGAGGAAGCAATCGGGCTTCGGCGTGTGGATCTTGCCATCCTTGACGAAGAAGATGTTGGCGCCCGTTGCTTCGGCGACCTGGCCGCGCCAGTCGAGCATCATGGCATCGGCATAGCCCTTGGCCTCGGCGGCATGCTTGGACATGGTGCAGATCATGTAGAGGCCGGCGGCTTTCGACTTCGACGGCGCGGTGCGCGGATCGGGCCGGCGCCATTCCGCCAGATCGAGACGGATGCCCTTGAGCTTCTGCGCCGGGTCGAAATAGCTCGGCCATTGCCAGATGGCGATGGCGCAGTTGATGCGGCTGTTCTGCGCCGACACTCCCATCTGTTCGCTGCCGCGCCAGGCGATCGGCCTGACATAGGCGTCCTGGAAACCCTGCTTCTTCAGAAGCGTGGTCGAGGCGTCATTGAGCTCGGCCACGGAATAGGAAATATTGAAGCCGAGCAGGCGCGCCGATTCATGCAGGCGCTCGGTGTGCTCGTTGAGCTTGAAGATGGCGCCGCCATAGGCGCGCTCGCCCTCGAAGACGGCGCTGGCATAGTGCAAGCCGTGGGTCAGCACGTGGATCTTGGCGTCGGCCCATTTGACGAACTCGCCGTTGATCCAGATGAAGCCGTCCAGTTGGTCGAAGGGAACGGATGCCATGGAAACCTCCCGCGGGCGGCGACCCGCATATCATTGGTGTTGTTTTTGTTGCGCGACAGCCGCGTCGGGCGGCCCTTGAAGCGTAAGCGGAGAATCGAACTCTGGCAAACTCAGGAAGTTCCGGAAAAACCGCACTCCCTTCCCTTTTCGTTCGCAATCCGCCCAAAAGCTTGCCAAAAATTACCATTGCAGGGGAATTACGTCAATAGTACTGACATATTTCCCTCTATGGACGGAGAAATGATGACGGATCGAAGCCCAGCTGCCGGAAAACCGATCAAGACGCCGATAACCGACGAGGACGGCATCGACTTCGCCATCATCGAACTGTTCTTCTTTGCGTATCGCGATTTCACTTCCGATCCGGACCAGATCCTGGCCGATTACGGCTTTGGCCGCGCTCATCACCGTGTGCTGCATTTCGTCAACCGCCGGCCGGGACTGACGGTCGCCGAACTGCTCGACGTGCTCAAGATCACCAAGCAGAGCCTGGCGCGGGTGCTCAAGCAGCTGATCGACACCGACCATATCGTCCAATTGCAGGGTCCGCGCGACCGCCGCCAGCGGGAGCTCTATCCGACAGCCAAGGGCCGCGCCCTGGCGCTGGCCCTGGCGCGGCCACAGTCACGCCGCATCCGTGCTGCATTGGAAGATTCCGGAGCCAGCGAGCGCCCCTTGATCGAACGATTCCTGGAAGCGATGGTCAATCCGGAACTAAGGGCGCAGATCGACATTGTGCCTGCAAACATGTCAGGGAAAAGCCATGGAGACCATTGAGAGGGTGGACCAGCCGACAGCGCCGGACGATGATGCGCCGCATCTGCTTGTGGTCGACGACGACACCCGCATCCGCAATTTGCTCAAGCAATATCTGACCGAAAACGGTTTTCGCGTCACTGTCGCCGGAAATGCCGGCGAGGCCAGGCGAAAGCTTGCAGGACTCGACTTCGACCTCCTCGTCCTCGACGTCATGATGCCCGGTGAAACCGGCGTCGATCTCACCAAGGCGTTGCGGGCGGAGAAGAACGTTCCGATCCTGATGCTCACCGCCCTGTCGGAGACAGACAGCCGCATCACCGGGCTCGAGGCCGGCGCCGACGACTATCTGCCCAAGCCCTTCGACCCGCGCGAACTGATCCTGCGCATCAACAACATTCTGCGCCGCGGCGGCCCGGCGACCACGCCCAAGGTCGAGCAGCTGGTCTTCGGCCCCTACACCTTCCAGATCGCCAGGCGCGAGCTGAAGCGGGGCGGCGAGGCGCTGAAGCTGACCGACCGCGAGCAGGAGATCCTGGCGATTTTTGCCGCGCGGGCCGGCGAAACCATCCCGCGCCATGAGCTTGTCGGTGACGATTCGGAAGTCGGCGAGCGCACCATCGACGTTCAGATCAACCGGCTGCGCCGCAAGATCGAGCGCGATCCGTCCAATCCGGTCTGGCTGCAGACGGTGCGCGGTATTGGGTATCGGCTCAGCGTGGAATAGAATGCCGCTGACGGCCGCCCTTGGCCATAGATGTGTGGCCATCGACCAGCGGCCATTGACCAGCGAAAGGACAAATGGCGACCACGCAACTGGAACGGCCGGAACAAGGCGGCTTTGGCGCGCGCGTATCACGCGCGCTGAAAGCAATGCCGCGTGCCTGGAAGCGGTTCTGGCGGCTGGTTGCGTTCTATATGCCCAAGCGGCTTTATGCCCGCTCGCTGATCATCGTCATCGCGCCGATGATCCTTCTGCAGTCGGTCGTCGCCTTCGACTTCATGGAACGCCACTGGGCAACCGTGACGCAGCGCCTGTCGCAGGCCACCGTGCGCGACATCGCCGCGATCATCGACATGATCGAGACCTATCCGCATGATGGCGACTACGCCAACATCATCCGCATCGCCCAGGACCGCATGCAGTTGAAGGTCGACCTCTTGCCGCCCGACCCGTTGCCCGCGCCTGGACCCAAGCCCTTCTTCTCGATCCTTGACGACGTCCTTTCCACCGAGATCACCCGCCAGATCAACCGCCCGTTCTGGATCGACACGGTCGGCAATTCCAACATCGTCGAGGTCCGCATCCAGCTCGAGGGCAAGGTGCTGCGCGTCTTCGTGCGCCGCAGCCAGGCCTATGCCTCCAACACCCACATCTTCCTGATCTGGATGGTCGGGACGTCGCTGGTGCTGCTGACGATCGCCATCCCCTTCCTTCGCAACCAGATCCGACCGATCCTGTCTCTGGCCGAGGCCGCCGAAAGCTTCGGCAAGGGCCGGCCGATGCCGCGCGATTTCCGCCCACGCGGCGCCGAGGAGGTCCGCCGGGCCGGCTTTGCCTTCATCCAGATGCGCGAGCGCATCGAACGCCAGCTGGAACAGCGCACCGCCATGCTGACCGGCGTCAGCCACGATCTCAGAACCATCCTCACCCGCTTCAAGCTGCAGCTGGCGCTGGCCGGCGGCAAGCCCGAGACCAAGGCCGCGCTCAACCAGGACATCGACGACATGCAGTCGATGCTGGAAGGCTATATCGCCTTTGCCCGCGGCGAAGCGTCGGAAGATGCCGGCCATTTCGATCTCGAGGCCTATTTCCAAAAGCTCGGCGAGGAGGCGTCGCTGCACAAGCGCAAGCTATCGACCGTGCTTGCCGGTGATCCGGACGTGCATGTGCGCCCGCACGCTTTCGCCCGGCTGTTGTCCAATGTCGCCGGCAATGCCTTGCGCTATGCCAAGACGGTGGAGATCAGCGCCGATCACGGCCGCGGCTCACTCGTCGTCACCATCGACGATGACGGTCCGGGCATCCCGCCGGAAAAGCGCGAGGACGTGTTCAAACCGTTCGTGCGGCTCGACGAGGCGCGCAACCTCGACGCCAGCGGCACCGGCCTTGGTCTCTCTATCGCCCGCGATATTGCCCGCAGCCATGGCGGCGACATCATGCTGGAAGACAGCCCGCTCGGCGGCCTGCGGGCGGTGATCAAGGTGCCTGCTTGATCAGAGATGCCTGCACACTACTTTAGTAGGTTATCCGCCCATTGAGGTTGTTGGCCGACGCAGGCCGCGATGCGTTCTGCACATGAATTTTGGCTCTTCTTCAACAATCTAGCTTCAATCTGCACGATGTTCTTGATATGTTCGTGACCGCTACTACTATAAGAGCGCTTTATTTAACTACCGGATCTTTCAGGCGAAACGAGATAGCGGGGAAATTGCGGGTTCACGAGAGATTGGAGCAAGCAGAGGAGTTGGCGTTTGGCACCTAGTTGCCGATGATGAAAATTAACTTCGGACAAGACGACACAGAGTGGGCCGTCGCGGAGGAAGGGATCGGGATGAATTTCACTCACTACTCGCTAGGGCACATCGAACGAGGAAGCGTGGTTGAGGTGACACTCAGCGGCAGCGCCGCGAACGTGCGTCTTATGAGCGGATCGGACTTTAGCAGCTATAAAGCTGGCCGTTCTCATCACTACATCGGCGGCTTGGCAAAGCAATCGCCAGTTCGACTTCAGGTACCGACGTCCGGCACGTGGCATGTTGCAGTTGACATGCAGGGTTTGCGGGGTCAAGTCCGCACTGGTATCCGCGTAATTCCTGGTTCGGCGTTACGGCCCTTGCCGACTATAAACGAGGCTCCACTCCGTACCATACCAAGCTTGGTACGGGATGCCGACGAAGAGCTAGTACCTTCTCCAGAGGCACCCGACGGCAGAACCTTCGATGTGTTCATTTCTCACGCATCCGAGGACAAAGACGAAGTAGTTCGGCCTCTGGCTCTCGCGCTTCAATCGTCTGGGCTTAGTGTTTGGTACGACGAATTCGAACTACGAATTGGCGACAGTCTCCGAAGGAAGATCGACAAGGGTTTAGCTAGCAGCAGATTTGGAGTGGTAGTGTTGTCAAAAGCCTTTTTTGGTCGGGGCTGGCCAGAGTATGAACTCGACGGGCTGGTAACGCGCGCCGTATCAGGTGATCAAGTACTGCTCCCAGTTTGGCACAATGTAACGAAGCGGGAAGTAATTGGATATTCTCCATCGCTTGCTGACCGACTTGCACGCAGCACTGCAACTCATACTGTCGAGGAAATCGCAGTAGAGATTGTTGACGTCATTCGCAATCCACGAGGGTAACATCAATGGATTGGGGGAGCGTTCCCGACTGGATTTCCGGCATTGCCAACGCGGCAATCGCTGTGGCGGCCGGCGTCGCGGCCTATCAGGGCATTCAAAGTCTTTCAGCCTGGCGCCGCGAGACGATCGGCCGAAGACGCCTAGAACTGGCGGAAGATGTTTTGGCGGACTTCTATGAGGCACGAGACATATTGCGATGGGTGCGATCACCTATGGCGTACAGCCATGAGAGTAAGGAGCGCCCTGGGCGCGAAGAAGACGAGCCTCAAATCCAACGCCATCGGGACACATTTTATGTCCCCCTTAAACGGCTAAGCGACAGCGCTGAGTTCTTCGCTAAAATGCGCGCTCGCCGATATCGCGTTATAGCCGCATTCGGGCTAGACGCCGCCAAGCCTTACGAGACAGTCAATCAAATTAAAAATCGCATAGCAATTTCCGCGCAAGCGCTGATGCGTCTCAATCCCCATTTGAATAATGATCGCGAGGCAATGCGGCAGGAACGCCTTGAGGCAGACGTCTGGGAGGGTACAGAAGAGGAAGATAAGATTAACGCCCAGATGGAGGACGTTCTAAAAATTGTGGAAGAGCACTTTCGAAAAGAGATCGTAGCGAAGGGCTCGGTTTCGTGACGTCTGCGCCTTATTCATCCGCCCGTCATGAAACCATGGTCAAGAGCGCGCATGAAGCGCGCGACCTCAGTTGATTCGGCTCAGCCGCCTCACTTCGACCTCGTGCCTGCCCGGGTGCGATGGAGCGAAGCGAGGGCAGCCGGGCCGTACCGCTATCGCATCAAGGCAACCGTCGATCCGAGCAAAGGACCGCCATGCGCATCCTGATGGTCACCGACGCCTGGCGGCCGCAAGTCAACGGCGTCGTCCACACGCTTGAGCGGCTCACCGAAACGCTGAAAACCTTCGACGTTGCGGTCGACTTCCTGACCCCGAACATCTTTCGCACCTTGCCGTTGCCGACCTATCCCGACATCAGGCTGGCGCTGACCACGCCCGGTCATGTCGCGCGGCTGATCGAGGCTCGTAAGGCCGACCATATCCATATCGTCACCGAGGGACCGCTCGGCATCATGGCGCGGCGCTATTGCCGCAATGCCGGCCGCCCCTTCACCACCAGCTATCACACCCGCTTTCCCGAATATCTCAGCGCCCGCCTGCCGGTGCCGGAGGGCTGGGCCTATCGCTGGCTGCGCGATTTCCACAATTCCGGACAAGGCACGCTGGTCGCCACCCAGTCGCTCGCCGACGATCTGGCCGCGCGCGGCTTCACCAAGCTCAGGCCCTGGACGCGCGGCGTCGACACCGATCATTTCCGCCCGGACAAGAAGAAGGACCTCGGCTTTCCCGGCCCGGTATTCCTCTGCGTCGGCCGCGTCGCCATCGAAAAGAACCTGAGCGCCTTCCTCGATCTGGACCTGCCCGGCAGCAAGGTGATCGTCGGCGAAGGACCGGAACTGGCCAGGCTCAGGGCGAAATACCCGCAGGCGCATTTCCTCGGCCATCGCCCGAACGATGAGCTGGCCGAGATCTACGCCTCGGCTGATGTTTTCGTTTTCCCCAGCCGCACCGACACGTTCGGCAACGTCATCATCGAGGCGCTGGCCAGCGGCACGCCGGTGGCCGCCTATCCGGTCACCGGACCGATCGACATTGTCGGCGACGGCATCGGCGGCGCGGTGTCGACCGATCTGCGCGAGGCCTCGCTCGCAGCGCTCAATGTCGACCGCGCCGAGGCGCGCGAACGCGCCATGCGCTACAGCTGGAAAGCCTGCGCCGAAATGTTCATGGACACGGTCGAAGAGGCGCTGAGCACAAGGCGCAAGCTGGCCGCCTGACGCAATCTTCCTAAAACAACCTGCCGCCGTCCGGCACCTTGCGCTCGATGGCGCCAAGGACCACGGCGCCTTCCTCATCAGGGAAGCCGAGCGTGAGCACTTCCGACATGAACGGACCGATCTGGCGCGGCGGGAAATTCACCACCGCAAACACCTGCCGTCCCACCAGCGTTTCCGGCGCATAGTATTTCGTGATCTGTGCCGAGGATTTCTTCACGCCGATCTCAGGGCCGAAATCGATCTTCAGCTTGAACGCGGGTTTGCGCGCCTCGGGGAAAGGCTCGGCCTCGACGATCGTGCCGGCACGGATGTCGACACGATCAAAATCGGCAAAGCTGATCTCGGGCTTGCGCGCGCTGCTCGAACTCATGGAAGCTCAAGCGTTGCCATAGGTCTCGAACAGGACACCGGCCAGCGCATCCTTGGCCGAGGTTCCCGACCAGACAACGAACTGGAAGGCCTGGAAATAGCATTCGCAGGCTTCAAGCGCCGACGACAAAAGCACCTCGACCTGCTGGCTCGACGGTTCGACCCCGCCGGCGAGCAGCAGTGACTGGCGAAACATGATCGCGCCCTCCTGCTCCCAGAGATCGAAATGGCCAAACAGCATCTGCTCGTTGATCAGCGACAAAAGCCGCATCACTTCCAGCGCGCGGGCTTCCGGCACCTTGATGTCGAAAGCACAGGCCAGATGCAGCGCCTCGAAGTCCTCCATCCACGAGAAAGAGACGTGATAATCGGTCCAGCTGCCGGCAACCGAGATCGAGATTTCGTCATCGCCGGCCCGTTCGAAGGACCAGTCATTGTTATGGGCGACCTGCTCGATGACATCCACCGGATGGATTTCGCGGGAGAATTCGAGTTCGAGAAGTTCCATGGAATGCTTCCTGTGTTCAGGGGAGCGCCACACGCTCCGCGGGGCACACACGACGAACAATCTTGTCTTGAACTCGGACGGCCAGGACTTCACGACACAAAGACCCCGGACCGGACCCCACCGCCCGGCCGCATGACCCTGCTCCGAATCATGCAACAAATTCAGTCTATTGATCGGGAGTCGCGTGAACAGCCTAATTTTTCGCACTGCGTCATCAGCATGTGGAAAGGCGCTGTCACAAAGATTCATGCATCGCCGGTAAACGATTCACGGCAAAGCATTTTTTCGGATTGTGCTTTGTGGAAAAGTTCAAATTTTATTTTTTTGCTTTGGGCTTTGCCGCAGCCACAGATGCGGCCTGTCCGGTCAATTCGGCAAGCCTGGCCTCGAGCGCATCGATGCGGGCGGCCAGCCTGGTGTTTTCTTCGCGGGCCTTGGCAGCCATGTCGCGGGCAGCCTCGAACTCCTCGCGCTGCACCACATCCATGGTGTTGAGGATGCGCTCGGCCTGCCCCTTGAAGGCAGTCTCCACCTCGCGGCGCACGCCTTGTGCGGCACCCGCAGCATCGGTCATCAGCTTGGCGAATTCATCGAGAATGCGGTTCGGTCCGGTTGACATGGCAAATCCTCGCTTGCTCGAATTGACGTAGTGGCACTGCCTGCGGAATGCAAGAACGTTGAAGCTGGTGCGGCTTCATGTCGGACGCGATTTGGCTCACGGTCCGGCCGACAGATTGCTATTATCGCAAATGGATTCTTGGAACGACGGTTGCCGTGACGGACAGTGCGGACTTGGAGAAGCGCTTTGCAGCACTCGATGCAGCACTCGCAAAGGGCATTTCGGATGCCGATGCGGGCCGGGTCAAGCCTGGCGACGAGGTGCTGGACAGGCTTGAAGCCAAATACAGGGCAATGGCAGAGAGAACCAAGTGAAGTTACTGGTCTTCGCAGACCAGCGGCCTAGTTTTCCTCACGACTTGCTCAGGCAAGAGTCACTCTCATTCAGGATCAACCAATGGCAACGCCCCCGCGCCGACCGACCAATCCGATGGAAGCCGCTGAAGCGGCCTTCAAGCCGGTCAAGAAACCCGCGCCTCCCATTCGCGAACCCTCCGCCGCACCAAACGTTCGCGAGCTTGTCTCGATCAGGATCGATCGCGCCGTGCTCGACCATTTCCAGGAAGATGGCCCCGGCTGGCAAGACAGGATCAACGATGCGCTCAGGCAATTGGTCGCCGGCAAGCCGCAGGGTTGAGCCCATTATCTCTGACGATCAGGCTGTCGTCACCTTGCCTTGACCCAGCCAAAACCCTGCCGCATGGTCCGCGCCCTAACGCGAGCCCTCCCAGGAGATCCTGTTGAACGACTATTTCCCGCTGCCGATGGCGTCGCTGTCCTTCCCCAACATCGACCCGATCCTGGTTCAGATCGGCCCGCTGGCTGTGCACTGGTACGGCATCGGCTATATCGTCGGCATCCTGTTCGCCTGGTGGTACGCCAAGCGGCTCGTCACCAACACAAGGCTGTGGCCTGATGGCGTCTTGCCGATGAAGCCGATCGACCTCGACGATTTCATCGTCTGGGCCGCCGTCGGCGTCGTGCTCGGCGGACGCACCGGCTATGTGCTTTTCTACGATTTAAAGCGCTATATCGACCACCCGCTCGACATCTTCGCCGTCTGGCAGGGCGGCATGTCGTTCCATGGCGGCCTGCTTGGCGTCATCCTCGCCATGACGCTGTTTTCCCTCAAGCGCGGCATCCGCACCTGGACGCTGTTCGACGTGGTGGCAGCCGGCGTGCCGGTCGGGCTCGGCCTCGTCCGCATCGCGAACTTCGTCAATGCCGAACTCTGGGGTCGCGTGACCGACGTGTCGTGGGGCGTCGTCTTCTGCAACGAGCGTCTCCAGCAGACCGTGGCGGGTTGTGTCGCGGGCCTGGAGCCTCGCCATCCGAGCCAGCTCTACGAAGCGCTGCTCGAGGGCGCGGTGCTGTTCCTGGTCCTGCGCTTCCTCACCCATTCGCGGCTGAAGCTGAAGACGCCGCGCTTTGTCGGCGGCGCCTTCATTTGCGGCTACGGCCTGTCACGCATCTTCGTCGAGTTCTTCCGCGAGCCCGACCAGCAGCTCGGCTACCTCCTCGGCGGCTGGCTCACCATGGGCATGGTGCTGTCGCTGCCGATGGTGCTGGCCGGCATCTGGGCGATGGCCACAGCCAAACCGGCGCCGCAACCACAGCCGGCATGACACGGCTGAAGACCCGCATCGTCGACCTGATCGGCGCGCTCGGCCCCCTCCCCGTCAACGAGTACATGGCGCTCTGCCTGTTCGATCCCAGCGACGGCTACTACACCACGCGCGAGCCGTTCGGTGCCGCCGGCGACTTCGTCACCGCACCCGAGATCAGCCAGATGTTCGGCGAACTCGTCGCCGTCTGGCTCTATCAGGCCTGGCTGGCGATCGGCCGACCCCTGCCGGTCACCATCGCGGAGATCGGGCCTGGCCGCGGCACGCTGATGAAGGACATGCTTCGCACCCTGACGCGGCTCGATCCGGCTATCGCCGCCAGAGCCTCCTTCGCTCTGGTCGAGACCAGTCCGCGGCTGACTGAAATCCAGAAGCAGACGCTTGCCGAAACTTCGGTTGAGCTCGGCTGGCACGAAACCATCGCCACACTACCGCAGGCGCCGTTGCTGATTGCCGGCAACGAATTGTTCGACGCTGTGCCGATCCGCCAGTTCATCCGCGCCGGCGCCGGCTGGCGCGAACGGGTGATCGGCCTCGACGTCTCAGACGAGTTGAGCTTCTTCGCCGGCGCCGGCTCGGTCGAGGCGACGCTGCTGCCGGAAGACGCCGCCGAGGCGCCACAAGGCTCTATTTTCGAAATAGCACCGGCCCGCGCGGCACTGATGGCGACCATTGCCGAACGCATGGCCGACCACGGCGGCGCCGGGCTGTTCCCTGATTACGGCCATCTCCAGCCCGGTTTCGGCGACACATTGCAGGCCGTGCGCAGGCACGCCCCAGAAGATGTGCTGGCCAATCCCGGCGAAGCCGATCTCACCGCCCATGTCGACTTCGCGGCACTGGCCGCCGTCGTGCGGGCGCATGGCCTCGATGTGGAATTGGCGACGCAGGGCGACTTTCTGCTTGGCATGGGATTGCTTGAGCGAGCTGGCCAGTTGGGCAGCCAGGCAAGCCAAGAGGCACGACAAACCATTGCCGATGCCGTCGAGCGCCTGGCCGGACCCGACGGCATGGGCACGCTGTTCAAAATCCTGAAAATCCTGCCGCATCAGCCAGTCTGACCCTCAGAGATCGTTACAAGCCGTCCCGCCATGTCGCTTGTGGTCGCATGCCTGCTTTTGGCCAATGCAAAGTCGACGCGGCAGCACTGTCGCAATCACTCGACCGAACTTCGCCTTGACGAAAACGCCGGCGCGGACAACAAACCCATCCATGCTGAATCAGACCAAACCGGATCCTGTTCGCTCGCCGCTGCTGGAAGCGGCCAAGCCGCGAGGTATCCGCCATGGCTATTTCACCCGTATCGGCGGCGTCTCCGGCGGCATCTATCAGGGACTTAACATCGGCACCGGCTCCGATGACGATCAGATGCTGGTCGCCGAGAACCGCCGCCGCGTCGCTGCCTGGATGGGTGTACCGGCCAGCCATCTCCTGACCGCGCATCAGGTCCACTCGCCCGATATCGTCATTGCCAGGGAGCCCTTTCCCGGCCCGCGGCCCAAGGCCGACGCCATCGTCACCGACCGGCCGGGCATCGCCATCGGCGCCTCGACGGCCGATTGCGGCCCCGTGCTGTTCGCCGATGCTCAAGCGCGCATCATTGGCGCAGCGCATGCCGGCTGGAAGGGCGCTTTTACCGGCGTGCTTGAAAACACCATTGCCGCGATGGAAAGCCTTGGCGCCCGCCGTGAGCGCATCATTGCGGTTCTCGGTCCTTCGATCGGCCCCGACAATTACGAGGTCGGGCCGGAATTCGTCGCCCGTTTCGTCGAAGCCGATGCCGAAAACATCGGCTATTTCGCGCCTTCGGCCAATCCGGCGCATGCAATGTTCGATCTCAACCTCTATACGGTCGACCGGCTGAAGAAGGCTGGCGTGACCGCCGAGGGGCTTGGCCGCTGCACCTATGCCGAGGAGGATCTCTTCTTTTCCTACCGGCGCGCGACGCATCGCAAGGAACCGGACTATGGTCGGCAGGTTTCGGCAATTGTTTTGGAGAACGGATAATGGCGCTGCATTTCGAACGGTCGGAATTTGACGCCCGGCGTGACCGGTTGATGATCGAGATGACGGAAAAGAAGCTCGATGCTGTACTGCTTTTCGCCCAGGAGAGCATGTACTGGCTAACCGGCTACGACACGTTCGGCTTCTGTTTCTTCCAGTGCCTGGTTGTGAAGGCTGACGGCTCGATGGTGCTGCTCACCCGCTCGGCCGATTTGCGCCAGGCGCGCCACACCTCGATCATCGACAACATCGTGCTGTGGACCGACCGCGACGGCGCCAACCCGGCGATCGACCTGCGCAACCTGCTCAACGACCTCAATCTCCTCGGCGCCCGCATCGGCGTCGAATACGACACCCATGGCCTGACCGCCTTCAATGGCCGCCGCGTCGACGAGCAGCTGCAGACCTTCGGCCAGATCGCCGACGCCTCCGGTATTGTCGGCCGTCTGCGCCTGTTCAAGAGCCCGGCTGAAATCGCCAAGGCCGAAAAGGCCGCCAACCTTTCCGACGACGCGCTCGACGCGGCCCTGCCGCTGATCAAGCAGGGCGGCGACGAAGCTCTGATCCTTGCCGCCATGCAGGGCGCGGTGTTTGCCGGCGGCGGCGACTATCCGGCGAATGAATTCATCATCGGCTCGGGCATCGACGCGCTGCTCTGCCGCTACAAGGCCGGGCGCCGCAAGCTGACCAAGAACGATCAGCTGACGCTCGAATGGGCCGGCGTGTTCCATCACTATCACGCGCCGATGATGCGCACCGTGCTGACCGGCAAGGCGTCGAAGCGCCATCAGGAGCTGTTCGACGCCGCCCGCGCGGCTCTTCTGGCGGTCGAGAAGGCGATGACGCCCGGCAACACCTTCGGCGACGTCTTCGACGCGCATGCCCGCACGCTGGAGGCGCACAGCCTGACCAAGCATCGGTTGAACGCCTGCGGCTATTCCGTCGGCGCCCGCTTCACCCCGTCCTGGATGGACATGCCGATGTTCTACCAGAGCAATCCCGAGCCGATCGCGCCCAACATGACATTGTTCGCGCACATGATCATCATGGACTCCGAAACCGAGACGGCGATGACGCTTGGCCGCACCTACCTGACCACCGAATCCCAGCCGAAGCCGCTTTCACGCCATGATCTCGACTTGATCGTACAGTGAATCCATAATGGTTGGTCCACGCGGGGGCGTTCACGACTAAGGAGTTTTCGGGCAGATGAGACGATCGCACGTGACGACCGTGTCATTGCTCGCAGCGCTTGTGCTGGCCGCTTGCACCAATGCCAAGGACGTCCTTGAGCCGTCCGCCATCACGCCGCCGGCAGCCTCGGCCCAACCGGCTCAGCCCTTGGCTGCCCCGGGCATCGCGCCCGCCGCCACACCAGCGCCGGCCGTCGGCGCCACGACACCCGCCAACCCCGCGCAGAGCGCCGCCGCTTTGTCGAAGACCCGGCTGCAGATCGCGCCGATCGTTGGCGCCTCCGTGGAAGCGGCAACGCCGCTGACGGCCGAACTGCAGACACGCGCCAAGCAGCGCGGCATCACCCTTGCCGGCAGCGCCGACCAGGCCGCCACCCATGTGCTGAAGGGCTACTTCTCGACCATGACGGAAGGCAAGGATACCACCGTTATCTATGTCTGGGACGTCTATGACCCCGCTGGCAACCGGCTACACCGCATCAATGGCCAGCAGAAGGCGCCCTCGGTCAATGCCGCCGAAGGCTGGCCCGCGGTTGCACCCGCTACCATGCAGGCGATCGCCGACCAGACGATCGACCACTTCGCGGCCTGGCTCGGCGGCAGCGCCGGCTGATCCGCCTGTTACCGGCTTCCGTTCACTGTTGACGTTTTTGAGATTAGCCGGCGGATTCCCGTCAACGAGGCTTGCAATACCGGCACGGCTCGCTACAAGCCCGATTAAGAGGACCTCCCCATCCTTCGCCAGGAACGGTGCATGAAGCTTTTCGCGGGCAATTCCAACCGGGTGCTGGCCGAAGCGGTCGCCCGCTATCTCAATGTCCCGCTGGGCAAGGCCAGCGTCAGACGCTTCGCCGATCAGGAAATCTTCGTCGAAATCCAGGAAAACGTGCGCGGCGAGGATGTCTTCATCCTGCAGTCGACCTCGTTCCCGACCAACGATCATCTGATGGAACTGCTCATCATGATCGATGCCTTCATGCGCTCCTCGGCCAAGCGCATCACCGCGGTCATCCCCTATTTCGGTTACGCCAGGCAGGATCGCCGGGCCTCGGGCCGCACACCGATCTCGGCCAAGCTGGTCGCCAACATGATCACCCGCGCCGGCGTCGACCGAGTCTTGACGCTCGACCTCCATGCCGGCCAGATCCAGGGTTTTTTCGACATTCCGACCGACAATCTGTTCTCGGTGCCGGTGATGGCCCGCGACGTGAAGGCAAAATACAAACAGCTTGCCAATGTCGTCGTCGTCTCGCCCGATATTGGCGGCGTGGTGCGCGCCCGCGCGCTCGCCAAACGCTTCGACGCACAGCTGGCCATCGTCGACAAGCGCCGCGAACGTCCCGGTGAATCCGAAGTGATGAACATCATCGGCGCGGTCGCCGGCAAGGATTGCCTGCTGATCGACGACATCGTCGATTCCGGCGGCACGCTGTGCAACGCCGCCGATGCGCTACTCGCCAACGGCGCTACCAGCGTCACCGCCTATATCACCCACGGCGTGCTGTCGGGCGGTGCGGTCGCCCGCATCAGCGGCTCGAAGCTGCAGGAACTGGTGATCACCGATTCCATCCAGCCGACGCAAGGCGTGCTCGACGCCCCGAACATCCGCGTCATCTCCATCGCCGACCTGATGGGCGAGGCGATTTCGCGCACGGCGACCGAAGAGTCCGTGTCGAGCCTGTTCGATTAATCCATGTTGCCCAAAAGCGTGCCCCCAGGCCTGGCTCGGGGGTAATCTCGTTTTTGGAATCTGCCCCAAACCGTCGTGAAAGGAGCCAGCTGATGCGCAATCGAATCAAGGCTGCAGGCATCGCAGGAATGCTTCTCGCAATCGGCATCGCCAGCGCGGCCTATGCGCCGACAATCGCTCCGGTTTCGACCGCGCAGGCGCAAACGGAATATCTTCCCACCGAAAAGGATTTCATCGGCAAATGGAGCATCGCAGGGTCCGCAATCCGGCCACCGCGTGATCTGAAAGAGCCGGCGAAGCCCGACCAGGAAGCGGCTGCGACCGAATTTCAGCAGACTGTGACCGCCTTTTATGGCGCCTTCGACTATCTGGAGATCACGGCGGACGGCCGCTACAATTTTCACCAACCGGGTGACCCGGCATCGGGGCCTTGCGTCTGGTGCGGGACATGGTCGTTCAAGAACGATTCCCTGTGGCTCGAACTGGACACGGCACCCAGGCTCGACATCTAGACCGAGGGCGGCGACATGCAGATGACCTACACGGCCGAGCCTGAAGAGACGTCACGATACAAATGGCTTGTTTTCAGCTGGACCAAGGCTGATTGAACTGAGGGGTGAGGCGTTCTCGCGCACGCCAACCGAAGCATCGGTGTCAAGCCCGATCTCCTGAGGCCGGCAGTCAGTCCATGGTTGCATTGTGCGCGGAGTTCACCATGGCCATACTGCCCCTCCAATCAACGGAGGAGTAGCAGATGCGGCGTAGGACTTTGCTCGGGCTTGCGGTTTCCATTGCGGCCGCCTTTTCGGCGCCGGCGGCCTGGGCCGCCGATTTTCCGGACCGGACCATCACCATGGTTGTCCCCTTTTCCGCCGGCGGCTCGACGGATCTGGTCGCGCGCCTCGTCGCCAACAAGATGTCCGAAAAGCTCGGCCAGCAGATTGTCGTCGAAAATGTCGGCGGCGCCGGGGGCAGCATCGGCGCGGCCCAGGTCGCCCGGGCCGAACCGGACGGCTACACAATCCTGATGGGCACGGTCGCAACCCACGCGCTCAACCCGCTGATCCTGAAGACAAAGCCCTACGATGCGGAGAAGGATTTTGCGCCGATATCGTTGCTCGTGCTGGTGCCAAACGTCCTGGTCGTGAACCCTGAATTCCCTGCCAAGGACGTCAAGGAACTGATCGAGATGCTGAAGAAGGACCCGGACAAATATGCCTACGCCTCATCAGGCAATGGCACCCCGCTCCATCTCTCCGGCGAGCTTTTCAAGACGATGGCCGGCGTCAGTATGCAGCACATTCCCTACAAGGGCGCCGGACCGGCCTTGAACGACGTTATCGGCAATCAGGTGCCGATGATGTTCGACAACCTCCCCTCTTCATCGGGCCATATCAAGAGCCGGACGCTGAGAGCGCTTGGCGTCACCACCAAGGAGCGCGTTCCCTCCTTCCCCGACATACCGGCCATTGCCGAAACCATTCCCGGCTATGAAACCTACAGCTGGAACGCTCTGTTCGCGCCCGCAGGCACGCCGCCGGAGGTGGTCGCCGTTCTTCAGAAGGCGGCAGTTGAAGCCCTGAAAGACCCTGATGTGATCGCCCGCATGGCCCAGTTCAGCGCCTCGATCGTGGCCTCCACCCCGGAAGAGCTTGGAGCGCATGTGAAGGCCGAACTCGCCAAATGGGAACCGATCGTCAAGGCCAGCGGCGTTCAGCTGGACTAGGGCCTACGACAAAGTGCTGCGGGCTTTTCCTGGCGCTACGGCGCCGGGGCCTCAAGCCGAGGCTGAGCCCGCCGCATGCCTTCGTCGCGGGCGCCGCGCATATAGCCGCGCGGCGAGGCCCCGAGCATGCGCTTGAACATGGTTATGAATGCCGGCACGCTGTCATAACCGAGGTCGAGCGCCACCCTGGTAATCGGCTCGCCATCGGCGAGCCTGGGCAGGGCCGCAAACAGGCAGGCCTGCTGGCGCCAAGTCGACAAGGACAGTCCGGTCTGGCGCTGGAAGGCGCGGGTGAAGGAGCGCCGGCTCATGCCTGCGGCATCCGCCCACTCGTCGATCGTGGCGTGCGGCGAAGGTGCCGCGACAAAGCGTCGGCAGAGCGCCGCCAGCTTCGGGTCGGACGGGAACGGCAGCCCGAGCGGCCGTTCCGGCAAGGTCGGGATCTCGTGCAGCAACAGGTTCATGATCAGCCCGCCGCGGCCTTCCAGTTCGCCACCTTGCGGCAGCTTTTCCGATTCTACGATCAGGCTGTGCATCAGCTCGGTGACGCCGACGACACGCAAGCCTTCCGGCAGGCCCGGGATCGCGCCCGGCATGACATAGACCGAGCGCATCGAGACATCGCCCAGCATTTCGACGGAATGCTCGGTGCCGGCCGGTATCCACATTGCGTGGTCGGGTGGCACCATCCAGCGCCCGTACCTGGTCGTCACCAGCACGACACCGACCAGCGCATGCAGCAGCTGGCTGCGGCTGTGGCGGTGTTGCGGCACGAGGTAACCGTCCGGATATTCGGTCGGCAAAGCCACCGCCGGCCCGGAAACCTCCTCCAGCCACTGCCAGCGGCTTTCGTGCAATCGGCCGAGATCGGCATTGCCGGCGCGGAAGATGTCCCTGCCATGTGGCATCGGCTATGGCCCACTTGCGAAACTATTGGACCAAACCACGAAAGAAGTCGCCTCGCAAGCGGCTTATAAGGCAGCCATCCCCAGGGCGCTCCGCAGGGGCGTCGCCCAAGCGCTTCAGACGAGCGTCCTTAAGGCGGTCCGCGGGAGCGGCCGCCAAGCCTGCCCGCGGGCAAACACCCGCCAAAAAGACCTCGGAGCCTGCCTTGACCGATACGACAGCCACCAGCATTGCACCGCAGCCAAGCGCCAGCCTCCCTTCAGCCCAGGCGACCGCCTTCACCGTCATTCTGGCGGTGAGCTTTTGCCACGGCATTAACGACATCATGCAATCGCTGCTGCCGGCGATCTATCCGCTGCTGAAAGAGAACTACGGTCTCGATTTCTGGCAGATCGGTCTTTTGACCTTCACCTTCCAGGTCACGGCGTCGCTGCTGCAGCCGGTCATCGGCATGATCACCGACAAGCGGCCAATGCCCTATTCGCTGCCCTACGGAATGGCGTCCTCGCTGATTGGCCTGATCGTGCTCGCCTATGCCGGCCACTATGCGCTGCTTCTGGTCGGCGCCTCGCTGATCGGCATCGGCTCGGCGATCTTCCATCCGGAATCCTCGCGCATTGCCCGCTTTGCCTCCGGCGGCCGCTTTGGCCTGGCGCAATCTTTGTTCCAGGTCGGCGGCAATTTCGGCCAGTCGATGGGGCCGTTGCTCGCTGCCTTCATCGTCGTGCCCTTCGGCCAGACCAGCATTTCATGGTTCGCCGTCGGTTCTCTGATCGGCATCATCGTTTTGTCGCGGGTCGGCGGCTGGTACAGCCGGATGCGCGCCGCGCAGGGCAATCGCAAGGCGGCAAGCTTCGTCTCGCCCTTCCCGCGCAAGAAAGTGATGGGTGCGCTCATCGTCCTGACGCTGCTGGTGCTGACCAAGAATGCCTACATCGCCTCGCTCTCCAGCTACTACACCTTCTATTCCATCCATAAGTTCGGCGTGTCGGTGCAGATGAGCCAGGTCATGCTGTTCCTGTTCCTCGGCGCCTCGGCGCTGGGCATCCTGCTCGGCGGACCGTTCGGCGACCGCTACGGCCAGAAGGCGATGATCTGGTTCTCGATCGTCGGCGTGCTGCCGTTCACGCTGGCGCTGCCCTACGCCAATTTCGAATGGACGATGGTGCTGACGGTGCTGATCGGCCTGATCCTGTCCTCGGCCTTCTCCAACATCGTCGTGTTTGCGCAGGAGTTGGTGCCGGGACGTGTCGGCACCATCGCCGGGATCTTCTTCGGCTTCGCCTTCGGCATGGGCGGCATTGCAGCCGCCGTGCTCGGCGTCGTCGCCGACTTGAAGGGCATCGATTTCGTCTTCCAGATCTGCTCGTATCTGCCGCTGCTCGGCCTGCTGACGGTGTTCCTGCCCAACATGAAGGAAGCCAGGAAGGCGCAAGCGGCGGCCAGATAAAACCGGTCGATTTTGCGGATTTGACGCAGGGCGCGGCGTTGCTGCGCCCTCTGTGATTCTTTCACCATGCGCTGGTTGAAAAGCCTGCTAGAGATAGTCATCAACGAAGGCTTGGGGCCTTCGACGTCTCTGGGGGATGACATGCGCAAGATCGTATTGGCCGTATTGGGTGTGCTTCTTGTTACCTTGCCGGCGACGGCACGCATCGTTCCCTTTCCGCCGGGTTTCAAGACGCAGTCCGTCGAAACCAACGGCACCAAACTCTATGTGCGCGTTGGCGGCAAGGGTCCCGCCGTCGTGCTGCTGCACGGCTTTGCCGATACCGGAGACATGTGGGGCGCCGCGGCCATCGCCCTCGCAAAGGACCACACCGTCATCGTGCCGGACCTGCGCGGCATGGGTCTGTCGGCCCACCCGGAAGCGGGCTACGCCAAGAAGAATCAGGCCGTCGACATCGCCGGCGTGTTGGATGCCCTGAAGATCGACAAGGCAGATCTCGTCACCCACGACATCGGCAACATGGTCGGCTATGCGCTTGCCGCGCAATATCCCAAGCGCATCACCAAATGGGTCATCATCGACGCGCCGCTGCCCGGCATAGGCGACTGGGAAAAGATCAAGCAAAGCCCACTGCTTTGGCACTTCAACTTCCGCGGCCCGGATATGGAGCGGCTGGTCGCAGGGCGCGAGCGCATCTATCTCGATCGCTTCTACAACGAACTGTCGGCTGACCCCAAGAAGATCGACGAGGCCACGCGCAAGCACTACGCCAAGCTCTATGCCCGTCCGCATGCGATGCATGATGCTTTCGAGCAGTTCAAAGCCTTCGACCAGGATGCGATCGACAACCAGGCAATGCTCGCCGCCGGCGGCAAACTGACCATGCCGGTACTGGCTGTCGGCGGTGAAAAATCCGCTGGCACTACGCAAGCCGATCTCCTGCGGCTTGTTGCGACCGATGTCACGGGCGGCATCGTGCCCGCTTCCGGACACTGGATCATGGAGGAAAACCCCGAGGACACCGTCAAACTGATCACTGGTTTTGTCGATAAATAGGCACTGTCCCGCTGACATTTCGACGAAAGCAAATGCACCCGCCCGGCGGCGGGTGCCTTGCCTATCCAACTGGACGATGTCTATTCAACTGAACGATTCTACGCCTTGAAGAACGCCAGCAGGTCGGCATTGATCACATCGGCGTGGGTGGTCGCCATGCCGTGCGGAAAACCCTTGTAGACCTTGAGCTCGCCCTTTTTGAGCAGCTTGACAGCCAGCAGCGCGGAGTCGGCGATCGGAACGATCTGGTCGTCGTCGCCATGCATCACCAGCACCGGCACGTCGATGGCCTTCAGATCGTCGGTGAAGTCGGTTTCCGAGAACGCCTTGATGCAATCGTAATGCGCCTTGGTGCCGCCCATCATGCCCTGGCGCCACCAATTCTCGACGACAGCCTGCGACACCTGTGCGCCGGGGCGGTTGAAGCCGTAGAACGGGCCGGCCGCGACGTCGTGGAAAAACTGGGCGCGGTTGGCTGCCTGGGCGGAGCGGAAACCGTCGAAAACCTCGATCGGCAGGCCGCCGGGATTGGCCGCCGTCTTCAGCATGATCGGCGGCACCGCGCCGAGCAATGCGGCCTTGGCGACACGGCCGCCGGAGCCGTACTTCGCGACATAGCGGGCCACTTCGCCGCCACCGGTAGAATGGCCGACATGGATCGCGTCTCTGAGCTCGAGATGCGCCGCAAGTTCCGCGACATCGGCGGCATACGTATCCATCTCGTTGCCGGTATCGGTCTGGGTCGAGCGGCCATGGCCGCGCCGGTCATGGGCAATGACGCGATAGCCCTTGGAAAGGAAGAACAGCATCTGGGCGTCCCAGTCGTCGCTGCTCAGCGGCCAGCCGTGATGGAAGACGATGGGTTGTCCCGTTCCCCAATCCTTGTAGAAAATTTCGGTGCCGTCCTTGGTGGTGATCGTGCTGCTGCCGGGCTTGGTCATCTCGCTCTCCATTGATTGCTTCCGCGATAATAAATATCGCGATAACCATAAGATTAGCGCAGGTCCAAATCCTTGTCTACAGAAAAATATATCGCGATATCATTTTTCGTGGTACATATTGATGTGCTCAGTCGGCAAAGGAATGCCTCGTGCCTCTCCCGTTGGACAACCAGCTCTGCTTCACGCTTTACGCCACCAGCATGGCAATCAACCGCACCTACAAGCCCATGCTGGACGAGATGGGCATCACCTATCCGCAATATCTCGTGCTGAACGCACTTGCCGAAGCCGGCGGGATGTCGGTCGGCTCGATTGCGCACAGGCTCGCTTTGGAATCGAGCACCATCACCCCGCTGGTGAAGCGCATGGAACAGGCCGGTCTCGTCACCCGCCAGCGCAGCCAGACGGACGAGCGCCAAGTGCAGGTCGACCTGACGCCTGCCGGCCGCGCGCTGCTCGTCCAGTGCAACTGCCTCAACGAAACCCTGATCGAACGCTCGGGCATGACGATGGCTGATCTCGATGCCTTGAATCGGCGGATCCAGGCGCTGCGCGAAGCGTTGAGCAGCAAGCCGGACTAGCTGCCCTACAAACACGCCAGGCTTAATCCTTGCCGGCCAGCCAGCGCACGACGTTGCCCATCAGCTTGCCGTAGAGCGGCCATCCCAAAAAGTCCTGCGACAGCCAGTGTGGGCCGATGTCGGTCGCCCACGCGACGGTGCGGCCACGGCCATGCTCACGAACCGCAAGCAGCGGCCAGTCCGTGCCGCGATAATGGCAGGTCGCCAGAAGCTGGGACGAGCCATCGCGCCTGAAATCGAGTTTGTTCATGCCGAGGATCGGCGGCAACGGACCCGCGACACCGGCAAGGATCGGATGCGACGCCTGAAGGATCGACGGCTGCAGGCCTTGCGGCACTTCCAGCCCGTCCGAGAATGGCAGGCAGCGCACGGGCAGCACGTCCTCGACCGGGGTGTCGTGGAAACGCGCCGTGCCGAACATGCCTTGGAACCCCATATAGCCGCCGGCCAGCATCAGCCCGCCGCCGCCTTCGACATAGGCCTTGAGGACGTCGAGGCGGTTGACGCCGATGCGCCCGGCGCGGGCCTCCGGCGTGACCAGCAAGGTCAGCGCGCCGACATCGGAGATCACCACCGCCTGGTATTCGGCCAGCGCGTCGAGGTCATACGGAAATTCGGCCGCACAGCGATCGCCACCGATCTGCGTCACCGCTATGCCCTCTGCGGCAAGGGCGGCATTGAAGGCCGTCGCGCCATTCACCCATGTCGCACTTGTCAGAACGTCGCCGCCGGCAGCGACCGACGTCGTCGCCGCGAAGGTCTCGCCTGCCAGCAAGAGTTTCATCGTCGCCCTCACGCTTTTCGACTGACAATTGAACGAGCGGGCGCCGGCTTGAACCGGCGCCCGCCGGGCCTTGGGAGGCTTAGAACTTAAACTCGGCCAGGTTTTCCGGCGTCACGATCTTGGCCGGGCCAAGGATCAGTTCGCCGCTGGCGCCGATCGTGTATTCGCCGAGCCTGCCCGCCGTGAACTTCTCACCTTCCTTGCCGGTGATCTTGCACTGCGCCAGCGCCTGGGCCGCCTGATAGGTCAGGTAGCCGAGATCGGTGACATTCCACCAGATATCCTGGGCAGCGCCATCCTTGATGTATTTCGAAATCAAAGTGGCCGGCGCAAGGCCGGTCAGCTTGACCTTGCCGATCATGCCGGCTTCCTCGAGTGCGCGCGCGGCCGCCGGAAGGCCAATGCCTGCCGGCACGATGATCACCTTGAGATCCGGAAACGCCTGCACCAGCGCCAAGGCCTGCTGCTGGTTGACCTGCTCGCTCTCCTCGCCATAGGCGACCTGCACCAGTTTCATCTTGGCGTATTTCGGCTCTGCCGCCATCTTCGCCTTCATGAAGTCGATCCAGGCGTTCTGGTTGGTCGCCGTCGGCGTCGACGACAGGATGGCGAACTCGCCTTCGCCGCCGCTGAGGTTGAATGCGCTTTCCAGCATCATTTCGGCCAGACTGTCGCCCTTCACCTGGTTCACGAACACCGCGCGCGCATCGGCCGCGACGTCGGAATCGTACGAGATCACCCGGACGCCTTGCTGAACGGCGCGCTTCAGCGCAGGCGCAACCGCATTGGCGTCGTTGCCGGCGATAGCGATGACCCCGACCTTCTGCGACACAAGGCTGTTGATGAATTCGATCTGTGCCTCGGCCGTCGCTTGCGAAGGGGCAACCTGGGTGGCGGTGCCGCCAATTTCCTTCGCAGCCTCCTCGGCGCCGCCGAAAGCCACCTTGAAGTAGGGATCGGTGTCGAGCTTGGGCAGGAAGCCGACGGTCACCGGTTCCTTGGCGCATTCCTGGCTGTAGGCCAGCGAGGCCGGCGCAAGCAGAACCGCGGATGCGAGCAGGGCTATTCTAAACGCTTTCATTGTGTCTCCTCCGTCAGAATTCGGGCTTGAAGAAAGGGGCCCGAGATCACCCCTTGGTTTCGCGCAGGACGCGCGATCTTGACAGCCGCTCCTCCAGGGAGCGCCAGTAATTGCCGACCAGCAGCGAGCCGATCAGAAGCAGGCCGATGATCATGCCTTGAGCATCGCCGCCGATCTGGTTGAGCGCCAGCACATTTCGGATGATGGCGATCAACAGCAGCGCCAGCATGACCCCCGTGAGCCGCCCCTTACCACCGAAGACGCTGACGCCGCCGAGCAGCACGATGGTGATGACATCGAGCTCCATGCCGAGCGCATTGTTGGCGCGGGCGTTGGAGAGGCGCGCGGTATAGACGATGCCGGCGATGGCTGCGACCATGCCCGAAACGACGAACAGCTTCAGCACCATTTTGCGCGTATCGATGCCGGAAAAACGCGCCACTTCGGGGCTGCCGCCGAGCGCATAGATGCGCTTGCCGGTCGGCGTCTTCTGCAGCACCACCGCGAAGATCGGCGCCAGCAGCAGGAACGGCACGATGGTCCACGGGATTTGTGTGCCCGGCAGATTGCTGATGCCGAAATCGACGACCGCCGGCGGCAATATGTTGACCGAACCGGTGCCGAGCAGGATGTAGCCAATGCCCCGATAGAGCGCCATGGTGCCGAGCGTCACCACCAGCGACTGCAGCCCCAGCCCTGAAACCAGATAGCCATTGAAGGCGCCGAGCAGGCCGCCGAAGACCAGCGTCAGCGGAATGGCCGCGAGCGTCGGCACGCCGCCCTGGACGAGCAGGCCAAACACCACGGATGTCAGCGCCAGCACAGAGGCGATCGACAGGTCGATCTCGCGGGTGATGATGAGCAGCGTCATCGGCAGGATCAGCAACGCCTTTTCCGAGGCGCTCGCCGCCAGTTGAGAAAGGTTAAAGCCGGAAACGAAATTCGGCACGAAGACCGCCGCATAGACGAAGACAGCGAGGCAGGCGGTCGCCAGCAGCAGATCCCAGAAGTCGATCGAGCGGATAAACTTTCTCATCTCGCCCTCGCCTGTCTTGCCTGTTCGGCACGCCGCGCGATGAAGGTGTCGATGCCGATGGCAACCAGGATCACCAGGCCATAGACGCCCTGCAGCCAGAGCGGGTCGACACGCACCAGCGTCAGCCCGTTCTTGATGACCAAGAGCGTGAGCGCGCCAAGGATGATGCCGAGCAGCGTGCCCGAGCCGCCGCGGATGGCGACGCCGCCGACCACGGCGGAGGCGATCACGGTGAGCTCGAAGCCGAGCGCGACGCGGGCATCGATGGTGGCGTAACGCGATGCCCACAGCGCCCCGCACAGGCCGCCAAGCAGGCCGGCCATGCCGAAGGCCAGCAGGATGCGCCGGTCGATCGGAATGCCGATCAGCCGTGCGCCGTCCGGGTTGGAGCCGGTGGCAAACAGCTCGCGTCCGGTTGCGGTGCGATAGAGCAGCACATAGCCGGCGCACAGGATGACAATAGCGATGACGACGATCAGCGGCACGCCGGCGATCTTCAGCCCGGTCATGTCGAGCCAGGCTTGCGTGACTTCGTCGGCGCTGACCTGGTCGCCCGCCGCCCAGATCGAGTTGAAGCCGCGGAAGATCGACATCGAAGCCAGCGTAACGACGATGGCCGGGATCTTTCCCCTGGTAACGACAAGGCCGTTGAGCAGTCCGGCAAAGCCGCCGACCGCGCAGGCGGTGATCAGGCCGATGCCGATGTCCAATCCGGGATAGGCCTGAACCATGCTGGCCGCCATATAGGCGGAGAGGCCGATCACAGCTGCGATCGACAGGTCGATGTTGCGGGTGATCAGCACCAGCATCTGCGCCAGTGCGGCGACAATCAGCAAGGCCGCGTCCATCGACACAGCGGTGAGGTTCGCCGCGCTCACCATGCGCGGGTTGATGATGGTGACCGGAATGGCGACGGCGAGCATCGCCGCAAGCAGGCCGAATTCCCGCCGCTTCAGAAAATCGAACGGTCCTTTTGCCTTTTCCTCCTCGGCGGCGCGTTCTATCTGCGCTGCCTGGCCGGCACGTTCATCGGTCCTGGTCGCCGCTTCCAGTACCTTTTCCTGCGTGGCTTGCCCGCGCGAAAACTCGGCAGTCTGGCGGCCTTCGCGCAACACGATAATGCGGTCGCACATGCCGATCAGCTCGGGCATCTCTGACGAGATCAGCAGGATCGCCATGCCTTGCGCGGCAAGGTCAGCGATCATTGCATGCACTTCCGCCTTGGTACCGACATCGATGCCTTGCGTCGGCTCGTCGAGGATGAGCACGCGCGGCTCGGTGCGCAGCCATTTGGCCAGCACCACCTTCTGCTGGTTGCCGCCGGATAACTCTTTCACCGGCTGCCCGTAGCCGGAAAAGCGCAGCTTCATGCGCTTCAGCCAGTCCGCCACCAGACCGATGGCGCGGTCGGTGCCGTAGAGACCGCGTTGTGCGGCCTTGTCGAGAACAGGTAGCACCGCATTGTCGAGGATGGAGAAATCCATCACCAGGCTCTGGCCCATGCGATCTTCCGACACATAGGCGATGCGCGCATCCATGGCGTCGCGCGCCGAGGCGAACTGCACGGGCTTGCCGTCGATCAGGATTTCGCCGGCGTCGGGCCGGTCGATACCGAACAGCACGCGCGCAATCTCGGTGCGTCCGCTGCCGACCAGGCCGCCAAGCCCCAGCACCTCGCCGGCGTGAAGCTTGAGGTCGATACCGGCAAACCCGCCGGCGCGCGAAAGTCCCTTCGCCTCCAGCACCAGCGCGCCTGAGGCATGGCGCCGTTCGGGATAGAGGTCGGTGACTTCACGCCCGACCATCATGCTGATGGCGGCAGCACGGCCAAGCTCGGCCTTCGGCTTGACGCCGATCAGGCGCCCGTCGCGCAGCACCGCGATGCGGTCGGCGATGCGGAAGATCTCGTCCATACGGTGGCCGACGAACATCATCGCCACGCCGTGCAGCCTGAGATCGGCAACGACGGAAAACAGCCGCTCGACCTCGCGCTGCGACAGCGCCGCCGTCGGTTCGTCCATGATCAGCACGCGGGCATCCAGCGACAGCGCGCGGGCGATCTCGACCAGTTGTTGTTCAGAGGTACGCAGTGTTCCCAGCCGCGTTGCCGCCGGCACGTCGAGCCCGACGGTAGCCAGCACCTTGCGGGCGCCGGCCAGCATGGCGGCATTGTCGATGCCGCCAAAGCGGTCGCGCGGCATGTGGCCGAGATAGATGTTCTCCGCCACCGACAGATCGGGAAACAGGCCAGGATGCTGGTGCATGACCGCAATGCCGGCCGCCTGCGCGTCATGCGGCGAATGGAAGACGGCTGATTTGCCGTCAACCTCGACATGACCGCTGGTGGGAGAATGCACACCGGCGAGAAGCTTCACGCAGGTGCTCTTGCCGGCGCCGTTTTCGCCAAGCAGCGCCAGCACCTCGCCGGAGTGCAATTCGAAGGAGGCGTCCTTGAGCGCAATCGTGCCGCCGAAAGCCTTCGTCGCCTGAACCAGGGCAACAGGAACAGCCCGCACCACCGCAGCGTCGGCTTCGCTTTGTGTGCCCGAGTGCAGCACGTCTCCTCCCTGACCGTTATTTTTTCAATTTGCTATATTAAATAGCGCAAAGGCGCAACGGCAAAATTGACTTCCATGGTTCCGACGCGCACTGTCGCCGCCAACATAGGCACCGCAGGGTGCGCTCGGCCGCAGGTGGTTTGCGGGCTTCGCGCCGGGAACGGGACATTTGGGGAGTGCGGGTTTTGTCAGGGAAAGGCAGCAATTCTGTCAAAGTTCGGCACTATAATGAGCGTTTCGTGCTCGACGCCATCCGTCGCCTCAAGGAAGCCTCCAAGTCCGATCTGGCGCGCGCGGCAAGCCTGACGCCGGCGGCCGTCGCTGCCATCGTCGACGGCCTGGAATCTTCCGGATTCGTAAAGCAAGTGGGAAAAAGGTTCGGGCAGCGCGGTTCGCCCTCCACGCTGTACCGGCTGACGCCGGAGCGCATCTACAGCGTCGGTATCAAGATCGGCCGGCGTGCGCTTGAAGCCGTTCTGGTCGACTTCGCCGGTGAAATCCGCGCAAGAGAGTCGCACGAATACCGCTTCCCCGATCCTGATTTGGTGCTGAAGGCCGGCAACATGGCGCTGGCCACCTTCGAAAAGCTGGTGGATGGGCTTGGCGATGCCAGCATCGTCGGCGTCGGCATTGCCTCACCCTATTTCCTCGGCGGCTGGAGCGAGGAACTCGGCTTTCCCGACGATCTCGGCAGCCGCTGGGAGGCGATCGACCTGACGACATGCTTTGCCACGCCGGCGAAGACGCCGGTGTTCGTGGAAAACGACGCCACGTCGGCGGCGCTGGCCGAACTTGTCCAGGGCGCCGGCGCCCGCTTCCGCGATTTCATGCACATCTCGATCGACACTTTTGTCGGCGGCGGCCTGGTGCAAGGCGGCAGGGTCCACACCGGGCCGCATGGCAACAGCGCTGCCCTCGGACCCTTGCCGGTCTCGCCCTCAAGCCTCGATTCGGTGGCGGCGAAGCCTGCGCGCTACCAGAGCCTGCTGCATCGCGCCTCGATCTATGTGCTGGTCAATCACCTGAGGTCGCGCGGCGTGGTGATTAATCGTGTGCGGGAACTCGATCCGTTGCCAGCCGAAGCGCGCGTGCCGCTGTTCGAATGGATCGACGATTGTGCGAGCGCGCTGGTCGAGGCGATCATCGCCATCACCTCCATCATCGACATCGAGGCCATCGTTCTCGACTCGATCCTGCCCAGGCCGATCCATCTCGAACTGCTGGCAAGGGTGCAGGCCCAGTTCAACCAGGCCAGCGCCATCGGCATCGTGGCGCCGGAGATCGTGCCGGGGCAATTCGGCCCCGAAGCGTCCTCGATCGGCGCCGCCATGCTGCCGTTCTCGGCGCTGCTGGCGCCCGACAGCGGCGTGCTGATGATCGGCAAGGACCGGACTAAACTGCTGAGCGCGCTGTCCACGCTGGGTGGCGCCAAGGGAAACGGATCAAATCCGCCCGCCGACCTGCCGGCCTGAGCGCAATGCGGCGCCCAACGCAGGATCGGGCGCCCTTGCCCGCCATGGCTTGCACCCTTTCCCGCCTTCCGCTATAGAGCCGCCACCCGCGTAGACACCCTTGGAGGCAACGCGGCGGAAGGCTGCCTTCCCTTGTGATCCCGAACAAAGCTCCGCGTATGCGGTTCTGGCATTCGGACATCCAGGCCTGGCGGCTTTCGACGTTTACGGTCCAGGCACACTGCCACCGCAAACGCTCCATAAACGCGAAAGGAAATGCCATGAGCCACGATACTTACGAGCTCAAGGCCGAAGCGCGCGAACAGGTCGGTAAGGGGTCCGCCCGTGCAGTTCGCCGCAACGGTAAAGTGCCTGCAGTTATCTACGGCGACAGACAGCCTCCCCTGGCGATTGCGCTGAACTACAAGGACGTCTTCTACAAAATCCATGGCGGCGGATTTTTGACCACGATCGCCACGATCGATGTCGACGGCAAGAAAATCCAGGTTCTGCCCAAGGATTTCCAGCTCGACCCGGTCAAGGATTTCCCGGTCCATGTCGACTTCCTGCGCATCGGCAAGGACACCGAGGTCAACGTCGACGTGCCTGTCCACTTCATCAATGAAGACAAGTCGCCCGGCATCAAGCGCGGCGGCGTGCTCAACATCGTGCGTCACGAAGTCGAGTTCCACTGCCCGGCCAATGCGATCCCGGAATTCATCACCGTCGATCTCACCGGCGCCGACATTGGCGATTCGATCCACATCTCGGCGGTTACCTTGCCGGCCGGCGTCAAGCCGGTGATCTCCGACCGCGACTTCACCATCGCGACCATTGCCGGCTCCTCGGCGATGAAGCCGGAGACGGAAGAGACGGTGGAAGCGGCAGCCCCCGAAGCGGCGGCCCCTGCTGCCGAAGAGAAGTAATTTTCGAGCCCGGAGCAGACGATGCTTGTTTTTGCAGGCCTCGGCAATCCGGGCGCGAAATACGCTGATAACCGGCACAATGTCGGCTTCATGGCGGCGGACGCAATTGCCCGCCGCCATTCGTTTTCGCCCTGGTCGAAGAAGTTCCAGGGCCTGATCGCCGAAGGCACGATTGCCGGCGAGAAGATTCTGCTGATCAAGCCGCAGACCTTCATGAACCTGTCGGGACAGGCGGTCGGCGAAGCCTTGCGCTTCTACAAGCTCGGCCCCGAGGCGCTGACCGTCTTCTATGACGAGATCGACCTGCCCGCCGGCAAATTGCGGGTCAAGGTCGGTGGCGGCGCCGGCGGCCACAACGGCATCCGCTCGCTCGACCAGCATGTCGGCAAGAATTTTCGCCGCGTGCGCATCGGCGTCGGCCACCCCGGTGTCCCGGAAATGGTGCACGGCCATGTCCTAGGCGACTTCGCCAAGGCCGACCGCGGGTGGCTGGACGTGCTGCTCGACACCATCGCCGACGATGCCGGACTGCTGGCCAAGGGCGAAGACAGTTCCTTCATGAACCGCATCACGCTGGCGCTTCGCGACAAGCTCGTGCCGACCAGCGACGACGACCGCCCGCCGCCCAAGGCGCCGAACACGCAGAGCCCGAAAGCCCAGAGCCACATCCGCCAGGCCCGACCGCAGCAGGCGCCAGCCAAGCTGCCGGAAAGCGGCCCGATGGCGGCGATGTTGAAGAAGCTGTTCGGCAAGAAGGACTGAGCTTCGATAGGATCGGGACCGCAGGGCTTGACGTTCCTTACCCCTATCGCCCATAGCCCTCATCAAATTTCTAGTTTCCCGATAGGACCGGACGAACATGGGTTTCAAATGCGGTATCGTTGGCTTGCCCAACGTCGGCAAGTCGACGCTTTTCAACGCGTTGACCAGGACGGCGGCGGCGCAGGCCGCCAACTATCCGTTCTGCACCATCGAACCGAACACCGGCGAGGTGGCAGTGCCTGACCCGCGGCTGCAGAAGATCGCCGCGATCGCCAAGTCGACAGAGATCATCCCGACCCGCATCTCCTTCGTCGACATTGCCGGCCTGGTGCGCGGCGCCTCCAAGGGCGAAGGGCTGGGCAACCAGTTCCTCGCCAACATCCGCGAGGTCGACGCCATCGTCCACGTGCTGCGCTGCTTCGAGGATGACGACATCACCCATGTCGAGGGCAAGATCGACCCTGTCGCCGACGCCGATACGGTCGAG
Source organism: Mesorhizobium sp. M0029 (assembly GCF_040323735.1). NCBI lineage: Bacteria > Pseudomonadati > Pseudomonadota > Alphaproteobacteria > Hyphomicrobiales > Phyllobacteriaceae > Mesorhizobium > Mesorhizobium sp. M0029. The sequence continues at coordinate 351,780 of NZ_JAMYVF010000001.1, read as the reverse complement.
ACCGAGCTGATGCTCGCCGACCTCGACAGCCTCGAGCGCCGCATCGTGCAGTTCCGCAAGCGCGCCGGCAGCAAGGACAAGGAAGCAACCACCGTGCTGCCGATGATGGAGGCAGCGCTCGAGCTGCTGCAGGCCGGCAAGCCGGCCCGCATCCTGCTCAAGGGCATTTCAGCCGAGGATTTGCGCATCCTGCAGGGGCTGAACCTGTTGACCTCGCACCCCGTGCTCTATGTCTGCAACGTCGCCGAAGCCGACGCCGCCACCGGCAACGAGCACACCAAGGCCGTGGAAAAGATGGCGACAGCGCAGGGCGCCGGCACCGTCGTAATCTCGGCCGCGATCGAGGCCGAAGTCGCCCAGCTCTCGGACGAAGAAGAGATGGAGTTCCTGTCGTCGCTCGGTCTCGACGAACCCGGCCTCAACAAGGTCATCCGCGCCGGCTATGATCTGTTGCATCTCATCACCTATTTCACCGCCGGGCCGAAAGAGACGCGCGCCTGGACCATCCACAAGGGCGACAAGGCCCCGCAGGCCGCCGGCGTCATCCACACCGACTTCGAGCGCGGCTTCATCCGCGCCCAGACCATCGCCTATAACGACTACGTCACGCTGGGCGGCGAAGTGGCGGCCAAGGAGGCCGGCAAGGCGCGCGACGAAGGCAAGGAATATGTCGTCCAGGACGGCGACGTGCTGCTGTTCAAGTTCAACACCTGATTTGATGGAAATCGCGTCACCCATGGGGCGCGGCCATGTAGGCGAAGGCAGGCGCCTACACCCGCAGTGGGCACGAGATTGCAGGATGGCATCCCCGATACTGTAAAGCGCACCGATACGGCGGTCGATATCTGGGTAGACGAAATCATTCAGCCTCTATGCGCAATAAATACACCCCTATGACATAGTTCCTCCTAGACACTCCACTCATTCTGCGTATCGATGTACGAGGGTGGAGGATGACGACGATGGTAACACACGTCTTTGGGGGGCCAGACACCCCTAAAAAGCTCCGTTGCTTACAGGAATATCTCCAAGCCTTCGCTATCGCTTTGCGCGATCAGGATTTCGCTTGCGTTTACATCGACGCTTTTGCCGGCTCGGGGACCCGTACAGAAGTCCGCCCCGGTCTTCCTCTCTTCGGTTCAGAAATGGCAGAACCAGAAGAAGTAACCACACGGGGATCAGCCAGGATTGCAATCGAGGTCGACCCGCCGATGCATTCTATCGTGCTGATCGAACAAGATAATTCCCGTTTTGCGCAGCTCGAGGAGCTGATCTCTGAGTATCCCGATCGCAAGATAATTGCTCGAAACGGGGATGCTAACGATCTTGTCCAGCGCCTTTGCAAGCGCACAAATTGGCGCGGACCGGAGACTGTCGGCCGTGGAATTCGTGGCGTTGTCTTTCTCGATCCCTACGGCATGGAGGTTTCCTGGAACACGGTAAAGGCCATCGCAGCAACAGAAGCCTTAGACTGTTGGTATTTCTTTCCGTTATCAGGTCTCTACCGAAATGCTCCCCATGACCCAGCAAAGCTCGATCCGAGCAAGCAGGCAAGCCTGGATCGCGTTCTAGGAGCAACCGATTGGCGGGAGCGTTGGTATGGTCACGAAGGTGCGCGCCAAGACCTATTCGAAACGAACGGGCAAGCAGTTCGACGAGCGGATGTGAACGCTATCGAATCCTACGTGAAGGAGCGCCTGCGCACAGTATTCAAAGGGGCTGTTTTGGACCCAGTTCGCCTTCATCACAAAGGCGGCGCGCCACTGGCTTCACTTTTTTTCGCTGTGTCAAACACTAGTCCGGCCGCAGTCGCACTAGCGACAAAGATGGCCTCTCATATTCTCAAATCGGGAAGATCGTCCCAAAGCCGGTCACGATAGGTGCGGCCTGTCACCTTCTTGTTCTTGCCGCCCCACTGTTTGAAGAAGAACGCTGTGTCCGCATCGGTGCATTGGTCGAAAATCTCGTCCACCCATCGGGTGTCTAGCGGCCTAGCCTGCGGTCCGCTTTCGCCTCCGACGATTGCCCAGTGAATGCTTTTAAGATTGGCGCCGGCGACAGAGCCGATCAGGGGTTCGAATGAAACAAATCTCACGGCCGCAGGAACCGCCCGGAGTTCATCCAGCCTGTACAGCACACGACTATCTTCGACACTGGTGCCGAGCCAGACGTTCGGAAGCACATTAAACTCGGGGGAGGAAAGTACCTCCGACATCCTATCGGGCCGCTTTGTCAGAATTTGATAAGTGTGGCGAGGCGTAGCTGCCATGACCTGCCATATCTCAGCGATGAAGGCCGTTGGCACTTCCGCATGGAAGAGATCCGACATTGAGTTTACGAAGACACGCTTGGGTTTCTTCCATTCTTGCGGAACAGAAAGCGATGCGTGATCGAGCTTAATCTTGCCTGTCCATTTCGCTTTGCCGCCGGTTTTGCGTGTCACCCCCGCATACTTGTCGACTCCCATGGCCTCCAGCCGAGCAGCCATCCTCATCGCGTAGCAATTTGTACATCCGGCAGTGAGGATGGTGCAGCCGGCGACCGGGTTCCAGGTCGCATCTGTCCATTCGATTGATGTTTCGGCCATCAAATCACCTTCCGTGTTGATGGAAGAGTGGCATAGACATTGTAAACGTCACTCTAAGAAATACTCTAGGAATTTGTTCACAACGAGGCTTTTGGGTCGGCTGTACCACGACGAGCTTGGGGGAGATAGACCACGTCCAACAGCGGCAACGGTATCAGCCCCTCGACAAGGGTTTTCAAGCGGCCGGAGCCCGTCCTGCCATTCGGTCGCCTGTCTTGATTTTGTCACCTCACAAGTCTAAGCGGCGGGCGCACGGTCGGCTCACGCGGCGAAGAGCCGTGCAATCCGACACGACGCGTCAATCTGAACGCACCCTTTAATCCGCCAAGGGAGACCGACGATGATCAAGGCCTTCGTCGTCGACAATGATCGCCTGCGCCTCGCCGACGATCTCGTGGCCAATGGCGATCAGGTCGTCTGGGCCGACCTTCTCAACCCGACCAAGGAAGAGGAAGCAACGATCGAGACCTGGCTCGGCGTTGCCATCCCGACGCGCGAGGAGATGGAGGAGATCGAGATTTCGAGCCGCCTCTACATCGAGGACGGCGCCTATTTCATGACCGCCACCCTGCCGGCGCAGACCGAAATCGATGATCCCTTGATGTCGCCGGTTACCTTTGTGCTTGCCGGCCCGAGACTGGTCACCATCCGCTATCATGAGCCGAAGGCGTTCAAGACCTTTCCGCTGCGCGCCGAGAAGGTGGCGACCGGCTGCACCACCGGCAACACCATCCTGATCGGCCTGCTGGAGGCGATCGTCGACCGGCTGGCCGACATTCTCGAACGCGCCGGCCGCGACATCGAGACGATCTCGCGCGATATCTTCGAAGCGCGCTCGACCAAGGTGAACAAGCGCAACCGCGATTTCCAGGAACTGCTCAAGGCCATCGGCCGCAAGGAGGACATCGCCTCCTCGATCCGCGACAGCCTGATCTCGCTGCAGCGCCTCACTGGCTTCCTCGCCCATGTCGCGACCCAGATCAAGATGAGCAAGGACATCCGCGCCCGCATCAAGACCGTGTCGCGCGACGTGCTGTCGCTCGCCGACCACGCCACCTTCCTGTCGCAGAAGATCTCGTTCCTGCTCGACGCCACGCTGGGCATGATCTCGATCGAGCAGAACGCCATCATCAAGATCTTCTCGGTCGCCGCCGTCATCTTCCTGCCGCCGACGCTGGTGGCTTCGATCTACGGCATGAATTTCGACGTCATCCCGGAGCTGAAATGGGAGCTCGGCTATCCCTTCGCCATCGCCCTGATGATCCTGTCGGCGATCCTGCCGTTCTGGTATTTCCGCCGCCGCGGCTGGTTGTAGGCCCAATAGAATTCGCTTGACCAAACGCCGCCCGGACGGCATCCGGATGCCCGGTGATCGTACAACCGGATTGGGATCATGACCGCAAAAAGCTGGGCCTACGAGGATTTCACCGAGGGCGCATCGATCGACCTCGGCGCCAAGCAGGTGAGTGCGGCCGAAATCATCGAATTCGCCACCGAATTCGACCCGCAGCCGATGCATCTCGACGAAGCCGCCGGCAAGGCCAGCATCCTTGGCGGCTTGGCCGCCTCCGGCTGGCACACCTGCGCGATCTTCATGCGCATGCTGTGCGACGCCTTCCTGCTCGACTCGACCGCGCAAGGCGCGCCCGGCATCGACCAGGTCAAATGGAAGAAGCCGGTGCTGGCCGGCGACACACTGGCCGGCAGCACCAGCGTGCTTGCCAGGCGCCTGTCGAAATCCAGGCCTCAGCTCGGCCTCGTCACCTTGCGCAGCGAACTGTTCAACCAGCGCGGTGAAAGCGTCTTCGAACTTGAGAACACTGTCATGTTCTTGACCCGCGAGGCCGGCGCATGAGCCTCGACGCGTTCTTCCGCATCGGCGATACAATCAACCTCGGTTCGCACACATTCGAAGCCGAGGCGATCAAGGCGTTCGCCTGCAAATACGATCCACAGGTCTTTCATGTCGACGAGGAGGCGGCGAAGAAAAGCGTGTTCGGCCGCCTCTGCGCCTCAGGCTGGCACACCGCGGCCACCTGGATGAAGCTCAATCTCAAAAATCCTATGGACGCTTCTCAATGGACCGGACCCGGCCCGGTACCAGAATTCGGCCCCTCCCCCGGCTTCAGGAACCTGAAATGGCCAAAGCCGGTCTATGCCGGCGAAACCGTCACCTTCATGCGCACGGCCCTGTCCCACCGCCCGCTTGCCACCCGCCCCGGCTGGCGCCTGCTGGCGCTGCGCTCGGAAGGTTCCGATTCGGCAGGCGACAAGGTGCTGGAGTTCGACAGCGCCGTGCTGGTGAAGGCTGGGTAGGGCTAGGGTTTAGGCAGTAGGGATTAGGCAGCAGTGGGTGCTGCGCCTTGCACGGAATGCGGAGCTTCCCTCCCTACTCCCTACTCCCTACTCCCTACTCCCTACTCCCTACTCCCTACTCCCTACTCCCTAATGCCCCTCAAACCCGATCAACGTCCGCACCGGCACGCCCAGCGCTTCGAGCTTCGCCCGTCCGCCGAGATCCGGCAGGTCGATGACGAAGCACGCGGCAAGAATATCGGCGCCGATCTGCCTCAGCAGCTTGACCGCCGCCTCCGCCGTGCCGCCGGTCGCGATCAGGTCGTCCACCAGGATCACCTTCTCGCCCGGCGCAACGCCGTCCTTGTGCATCTCCATCTCGTCCAGCCCGTATTCCAGGCTGTAGGCGACGCGTACCGTCTCGTAAGGCAGCTTGCCCTTCTTGCGGATCGGCACGAAACCGGCCGAAAGCTGGTGCGCGACCGCACCGCCGAGGATGAAGCCGCGTGCCTCGATGCCGGCGATCTTGTCGATCTTCTGGCCGGCATAGGGATGCACAAGCTCGTCGATGGCGCGGCGGAAGGCGCGCGCATTGCCGAGCAAAGTGGTGATGTCGCGAAACAGGATGCCGGGCTTGGGGTAGTCCGGAATGGTGCGGATCGCGGCGAGCAGCGTGTCTTCGAGCGAGGATTTCATGGGTCGAGATTACCTGAAACGGAGGTTGTTGCGCGACAATTGTTCGATCGAACTGCAGCCCATCAGCTTCATGCCGCGCTCGATCTCGATCCGCATCTGCTCCAGCGCCCGCTCGACGCCCGGCTGTCCGGCCGCCGCTAGCGGGAACAGATAATAGCGGCCGACGCCAACAGCCTTGGCGCCGAGCGACAGCGCCTTCAGCACATGGGTGCCGCGCTGCACGCCGCCATCCATGATGATGTCTATTCTGTCGCCGACGGCATCGACGATCTCGGCCAGCTGGTCGAACGCCGCCCGCGAGCCGTCCAGCTGCCGGCCACCATGGTTGGACAGCACAATGCCGCTGCAGCCGATCTCGACGGCGCGCTTGGCATCCTCCACCGACATGACGCCCTTGAGACAGAACGGACCTCCCCACAGTCTGACCATCTCGGCAACATCGTCCCATGTCATCGACGGATCGAGCATCTCCGTGAAGTAGCGGCTGATCGACATCGTGCCGCCGCCCATGTCGACATGCTCGTCGAGTTGCGGCAGCTTGAAACCCTCATGGGTGAAATAGTTGATCGCCCAGCCCGGCTTCAGCGCGAACTGCAGCATGCCGGCAAGGTTGAGCTTGAAGGGGATGGCAAAGCCGGTGCGCTTGTCGCGCTCGCGGTTGCCTCCGGTGATGCTGTCGACGGTCAGCATCATCACTTCGACTCCAACCGCTTTCGCCCGCTGCATCATCGCCCGGTTGAGGCCGCGATCCCGGTGGAAATAGAACTGGTAGACCTGCGGGCTGCTGCTGATCTTGCGCGCTTCCTCAAGACTGACGGTGCCGAGCGAGGACACGCCAAACATAGTGCCGAATTTGGCCGAAGCCTTGGCCACCGCGCGCTCGCCTTGATGATGGAACAGCCGCTGCAAGGCGGTCGGCGAGCAATAGACGGGCATGGCCAGCTTCTGGCCCATCACCGTCACCGACATGTCGATCTCGCTTACCCCGCGCAGCACGTTGGGAACGAGGTCGCAGCGCTCGAAGCTCTCGGTGTTGCGGCGATAGGTGACCTCGTCGTCGGCCGCGCCATCGATGTAGTTGAAGATTGGCCCCGGCAACCGCCGCTGGGCCATGCGCCGGAAATCGGAAAAGTTGTGACAGTCGCGTAGCCGCATCATCGATCCCAAATGCCCCTCTAGCCGGCTATCCGCCGGGCGCGCGTGCAATACCAATCGCATGGCGCCGTGCCAACGGACTTTCTCACTGGACGGCTGGCTGCGCCAAGATGCGAACCATGTCCGGTTTGGCAAGCAAAAAGGGCGTCCGAAGACGCCCTTTCCATTTCCGAGGAATAAGACGCGGCTTAGTGGGCCACGCCTTCCCACACCTTGCGCTTGGTCAGATACATCAGCGCCCCGAACAGAAGCAGAAACACCAGCACGCGGAAGCCGGTCTTCTTGCGGTCTTCCATATGCGGCTCGGCCGCCCACATCAGGAACGCCGAGACGTCGCGCGAATACTGGTCGATCGTCTGCGGCGAACCGTCATCGTAGGTGACCTGGCCGTCGGAGAGCGGCTTGGGCATCTTCAGCGACACGCCGGACATGAAGTATGGATTGTAGTGGGTGCCTTCGGGGATCACCATGCCGGCAGGTGGCGTCTCGTCGTAGCCTGTCAGCAGAGAATGGATGTAGTCCGGGCCGCCCTGCGCATATTGCGTGAAGATGTCGAAGACGAAACGCGGGAAGCCGCGCTCGACGCCGCGCGCCTTGGCCAGCAGCGACATATCCGGTGGGGCAGCGCCGCCGTTGGAAGCGGCAGCCGCCTCCTCATTGGCGAACGGCGCCGGGAAATGGTCGGACGGCTTGCCCGGGCGGTCGAACATGTCGCCGGCATCGTTGGGTCCATCATGGATGGTGTACTCAGCCGACAGCGACTTGATCTGCGCTTCCGAATAGCCGAGGTCCTCTAGCGTGCGGAACGCCACCAAATTCATCGAGTGGCAGGCCGAGCAGACTTCCTTGTAGACCTTCAAGCCACGCTGCAGCTGCGCCTTGTCGTAGGTGCCGAACGGACCGGCAAAAGTCCAGTCCATCTCCTTCGGCTCGTGGATCGGGAAATGCGTCGGTGCCGCCGCGTTGTGCGCCTCTTCAGCGGCGATCGCCACACTGCCGACGGCTCCGATGCCAGCGGCAAACACGCCTAGCAGGGCGAGCGAGGTGAGAATCTTTTTCATGCCAAATCCCCTTAGATTCTCACTCAGCCTTTGGTTTCCGGCGCCGCGGTCGCACCGGCCGGATGTCCCCCTCCGGCACCCTTGTTCTTCTCCAGCACCGCCTCGGTGATCGAATTCGGCAGTCTGCGTGGCGTCTCGATCAGGCCAAGCACCGGCAGGATGACGAGGAAGAAGGCGAAGTAGAACAGTGTCGCCGCTTGAGCGTAGCCAACGTAGTTGCCTGAGACCTCACCTATCAGGAGGGTCAACAGACCGCCGCCTTCCGCCGGCTGCGAGCCAAGCCAGCCAAGCAGGACAGCGTCGGCGACGAACAGCCAGAAGAACAGCTTGTACCAGGGCCGGTAGACCGCCGAGCGCACCTTGGAGGTGTCGAGCCACGGCACCAGGAACAGCATGACGATGGCGCCGAACATGCACAGCACGCCACCGAGCTTGGAGTTGATCGGCCCGATGTTGAAGGTGATCGCGCGCAGGATCGCGTAGAACGGCAGGAAGTACCATTCCGGCACGATGTGGGCCGGCGTCTTCAGCGGGTTGGCGATCGTGTAATTGTCCGGATGGCCGAGAAAGTTCGGCAGGTAGAAGACGAAATAGGCGAAGAAGAACAGGAACACGATCATGCCGAATGCATCCTTGATGGTCGCATAGGGCGTAAAGGCAACGGTGTCGGTCTTCGATTTCACCTCGATGCCGGTCGGGTTCGACTGGCCGACCACGTGCAGCGCCCAGACGTGCAGCACGACGACGCCGGCGATCATGAACGGCAGCAAATAGTGCAGCGCAAAGAAGCGGTTGAGCGTCGGGTTGTCGACGGCGAAACCGCCGAGCAGCAGTTCCTGGATCCAGTTGCCGACCAGCGGAATGGCGCTGAAGAAGCCGGTAATGACGGTGGCGCCCCAGAAGCTCATCTGGCCCCAGGGCAGCACATAGCCCATGAAACCGGTCGCCATCATCAGCAGGTAGATGATGCAGCCGAGGATCCACAGCAGCTCGCGCGGCGCCTTGTAGGAGCCGTAATAAAGCCCGCGGAAGATGTGGATGTAGACCGCGACGAAGAAGAACGAGGCGCCGTTGGAATGCATGTAGCGCAACAGCCAGCCCGAATTGACGTCGCGCATGATCTTCTCGACCGAATTGAAGGCGAGATTGGTGTCAGCGGTATAGTGCATGGCGAGCACGATACCGGTCAGGATCTGCGCCACCAGCATGATCGTGAGGATGCCGCCGAAGGTCCACGCATAGTTAAGGTTGCGCGGCACCGGATAGGCGATGAAGCTGTCATATACCATGCGCGGCAGCGGCATGCGGGCGTCGAACCAGCGTTCGATACCGGTCTTGGGCGTATAGGTCGAGTGTCCCTCGCTCATCGAATTATCCCCTGCCTCAACCGATGAGGATTTTGGTATCGGAAATGAACTTGAATACCGGCACGGCCATATTTTCCGGCGCCGGGCCTTTGCGGATGCGGCCGGCGGTATCGTACACCGAACCGTGGCACGGGCAGAACCAGCCGCCGAAATCGCCTTCCTGGCCAAGCGGAATGCAGCCCAGATGCGTGCAAACCTGCACCATCACCATCCAGGCTTCCTTGCCGGGCGTGGTGCGGTTGGCGTCGGTCGCCGGCGCATCGGCGGGCAGATTGGCGTTGCGGGCGATAGGATCCTTGAGGTCGGCAAGGTTCACGGCTTCGCCGTCCTTCATCTCCTGCTCGGTGCGATTGCGCACCACGACCGGCTTGCCGCGCCATTTGACAATCAGCGACATGCCAGGCGTCAGCGAGGCGACATCAACCTCGACCGAGGCGAGCGCCAGCGTCGAGGCATCGGGGCGCATCTGGTCGATGAACGGCCAGGCAACGGCGCCTGCGCCAACGACTGCGGCCATGCCGGTGGCGACGTAGAGAAAATCACGACGGTTGGGATCCTGGGTGTCGGTTGCGCTCACGGGTGCCTGATCCTTTCGCCTCTTCCGAGCCGGCGGCCGAGCTTTGTCCCCGCTCCATCGCGCCGGCCCGACAGCGCATGGCGAACAAGCTAGCGAATTCCTCCGGCATTTGGATTTCGGTTTATGCGTGAAGCCCGTTTTTGTCCAGCGGGCTGAAGCCACAAGGGCAGATTGTCGCGGGGACAGAACAGCGCGTCAGTTGGCCAGATGCCCAAAGGTCGGCAAAGGCGGCTAAACAACAGGGAAATATCAGCAAATCCGAGGCTCCCCGCCTGTCTCGACAGGACAGGTTGCCGTGGTCTAGTCTCGCCGGCATGGCACATATTATCGACCGCGAGACCTGGACCAGGACGCCCGGCCGCTGGCAGGGCGAACTGCAATGCGGCGCCTACGGCTCCAACTCCTGCCTGATTTTCAACTATCAGGAAGAGATTGGCGGCGGCCCACGCCTGCACACGCATCCCTATTGTGAAATCTTCATCATCCGGCAAGGCACCGGCCTGTTCACGATCGGCGACCAGCAGATCGAGGCCACGGCCGGCCAGATCCTGATCGTCCCTCCCGATACGCCGCACAAATTCACCAATCTTGGCCCAGGCCCGCTCGAAACGACCGACATCCACGAAAACGGCAGCTTCATCACCGAATGGCTGGAATGATCGTTTGCCGGCCGGCGGCTTTCAGCTTGCACCGAGCCTGACCAGCACGGCCCTTGGGATATCGTATTCGCGGATGACCGACGCATGCCGGCGCAGGCCGCAGAGTTCACGCTGGATGAAATAGGCGTGCACCGCTGCGGCAGCCTCCTTGAGCAGCCGCGATCGCTGCTCCTTGTCGTCGTTGTTCTGACGGAGCTTGGCCAGCGTTTCCTCGACCCGTTGGCCGGCACGGCCGAGCGCTGCGGCCTTTTCAGCCAGTATCTCATGGCCGAGGGCGTCGAACGCGGCCTCGGCAGCCGAGGCGCCTAGGGATGGCGGACGCAGTGACATCTCAGCCTCCTTTTCTGTCTTGAGAGAGCATCATGCGGTGCGTGACGAATTCTTCGCCCACCACCGGCTGGAAGCCAAGCCGTTCATAGAAGCCAAGGCTTCTTGTGGCGCGCGGGTGTTCAGCACGGCAAAATGCTGACGTGCCCTGTCAATGACGGTCTCGACCAGCATGCGGCCAAGGCCGCTGCGGCGATGACGCGCGCTGACGAACAGGTGCCTGACCCGGCCGTGGTCCCGGCCTTCGAAATAAGGATCGATGTTCAACCCGCACACACCAGCGAGTTCTCGGCCATGCCATGCGCCAAACAGCGCCTCGCCTCGTTTCAGGAACTTGTTGCGGCCGCCTGCCCAGCCATCCGCCAGACGCACCAGCATCCAGTAGCCCTCCAGCCGGCTCTCCTCCTTCAGCGCGTCGAAGGCCGGCGCGGATGGCCGCAGCCGCTTGAGGACGTAGCCAGCATCAGGCGACCCTGCCATGCCCTACTCCGCCGGCCGTGTTTCTTCCAGCACGCTTTCCTCGTGGTAGAGGAAGCCGCCGGACTGCCGCTTCCACAGCCGCGCATAGAGCCCGTCGAGCGCCACCAGCTCGTCATGCGTGCCCTGTTCGACGATGCGGCCTCCGTCCAGCACCACAAGACGGTCGAGCGCGGCGATGGTCGACAGCCGATGAGCGATGGCGATGACAGTCTTGTTCTCCATCAGGCTGGCGAGATTCTCCTGGATCGCCGCCTCGATATCGGAATCGAGCGCCGAGGTCGCCTCGTCGAGGATCAGGATCGGCGCATCCTTGAGGAAGACGCGGGCGATCGCGACGCGCTGGCGCTGGCCGCCCGACAGTTTCACGCCGCGCTCGCCGACAAAAGCCTCGTAGCCGGTACGGTCCCGGTTGTCGCGCAGGCCCAATATGAACTCGTGCGCCTCCGCCTTCTTCGCCGCCGCGATCACCTCGGCGTCGGTCGCGTCCGGCATGCCGAGCTTGATGTTGTCGCGCAGCGAGCGGTGGAACAGCGCCGTGTCCTGGCTGACCACGCCGATATTGGCGCGCAGCGAGTTCTGCGTCACCTCGGCGACGTCTTGCCCGTCGATCAGGACTTTCCCACTCTCGAGGTCGTAGAGGCGCAGGATGAGGTTGGCGAGCGTCGTCTTGCCCGCACCGGACGGCCCGACCAGCCCGACCTTCTCGCCAGGCTTGACGACGAGATCGATGCCGTTCAGCACGCCAAACCCCTTGCCGTAGTGGAACTCGACATTCTTCACCTCGATGCGGCCGCCGGCGACGACAAGCTCCTTCGCATCGGGCGCATCGACAAGGCCAAGCGGCTGCGAGATCAGCGCCTTGGAGTTTTCCAGCACGCCGAGGTTTCGCAAAATGCCGTTGAGCTGCATCATCACGCGCCCGAGCAGCATGTTGAGCCGTAGCACCAGGGACAGCGTGAAGGCGACGGCGCCGACAGTGATCGACCCTTCGACCCAGAGATAGACGGCAAAGCAGCCAATCGCGGTGATCATGATGCCCGACAGCGTCGTCAGCGCCATTCGCACGCCGGTCAGCCGGCGGGTGAAGGGCCGTAGTGCATCGAGATAGATGTCGAAGCCGTTCTTGATGTAGCGGTCGTCGCCGTCGGCCGAGAACAGCTTCAGCGTCTGCACGTTGGAATAGGAATCGATGATGCGCCCATTGATCATCGAGCCCGCTTCGGCCGTGGCCTCGGCATGCCTGCGGATCGAGGGCAGATAGAGCTTGGCCAGCCAGGCGAAAGCGAGGATCCAGATCACCACCAGCACGGCCAGGCGCAGATCCAGCCCGGCGACCAGCGCCAAGGTCGTCACCGTATAGATGAGCATGAACCAGATGACCTCGATGAAGCTCTCCATTAGGTCGCCGGTCGCCTGCCCCGCCTGCCAGACTTTTGTCGCGATACGGCCGGCGAAATCGTTCTGGAAGAAAGTGTAGGACTGCCGCGACACATGCCGGTGTGCCTGCCAGCGCACCAGATTGTAGAAGCCCGGCGTGATCGTCTGTTCGTTGACCAGCGCCGACAGGCCGACGACGACGGTGCGGATGACCAGCACCACTGCGATCATGAAGACAAGCTCAGGCCCGGCGGCGGTCCACAGCGCGTGCCAGCTGCGCTCGCCAGGAAGCTGGTCGAGAATATCGACCAGCCGCCCGACGAAGTAGAAAAGCCCGGCCTCGATCAGCGGCGCGATGCCGCCGATGACCAGCATGGCGAAGAAGGCGAACTTCGCCTGGCCGACATAGTGCCAGAGGAAGCCGCCGACGCTTGGCGGTGGCCGAAGGTCCGCCGGCTCCCTGAACGGATAGACCCAGTCCTCGAACCAGCGATAGACGGCTGTCATCATGCTGACGTCATCACTCTGCGGCCTCACCCTTCACGCCGATGTCGTTGGCAACGGCGTCATTGGCGGCATCGACCGGACCGTCGTCGAGCAGGAACCCGCCCGACTGGCGCTGCCAGAGCTGCGCGTAGAGCCCGCCGCTGGCAACGAGTTCCTCGTGCGACCCTTCCTCGATGACACGGCCCTTGTCGAGGACGACGAGCCTGTCCATCGCCGCGATGGTCGACAGCCGGTGCGCAATGGCGATGACGGTCTTGCCTTGCATGAGCTTGTAGAGATTCTCCTGGATGGCGGCCTCGGCTTCGGAATCCAGCGCCGACGTCGCTTCGTCAAGGATAAGTATCGGTGCGTCCTTCAACATAACGCGAGCAATGGCGATGCGTTGCCGCTGGCCGCCGGACAATTTGACGCCGCGGTCGCCGACATGAGCATCGAGCCCTTTACGTCCGGTGTGATCCGAAAGCCTGCCGATAAACTCCAGCGCCTCGGCCCGCCCGGCTGCCTCGACAAGCATTTCCTCCGTCGCATCGGGCCGCCCGTAAAGGATGTTGTCGCGCACCGAACGATGCAGCAGCGAAGTGTCCTGCGTCACCATGCCGATCTTCGCGCGCAGCGAATCCTGCGTCACCGAAGCGATCTCCTGGCCGTCGATCAGGATCCGGCCGTTCTCGAGGTCGTAGAACCGCAACAGGAGATTGACCAGCGTCGACTTGCCCGCACCCGAGCGCCCGACAATGCCGACTTTCTCGCCGGGCTTCACCGTCAGCGACAGGTTCTCGATGACGCCCTTCTGCTTGCCATAGTGGAAACGAATGTCGTCGAAGCGGATCTCGCCCTTGGTGACGGCAATGTCCTTCGCCCCCGGCCGGTCTTCGACCAGGCGCGGCAGCGAGATCGAGGCGATGCCGTCTTGCACCGTGCCGATGTTCTCGAACAGGCTCGACATTTCCCACATGATCCACTGCGACATGCCCCACATACGGAGCACGAGGCCGATGACCACGGCGACGGCGCCGATCGTCACCGCCTGGCCGAGCCACAGCCACAGCGCCAGCGCAGTCACCGAAAACAGGAGCAGCGCGTTGAGGATATAGAGCAGGCCGTAAAGCACCGTCACCAGCCGCATCGACCGGTAGACCGTGTCAAGGAAGCCTGCCATGCCTTCTCTCGCGAACGTTGCTTCGCGCCGTGCATGGGAAAACAACTTGACCGTCTGGATGTTGGTGTAGCTGTCGACGACGCGGCCGGTCATAGTCGATCGCGCATTGGCCTGCGCCTCGCCGACCTTGCCCAGCTTCGGGATGATATAGCGCAACAACCCGATATAGCCGAGCAGCCAGACGCCGAGAGGTGCCGCCAGCCGCAAGTCGGCCGAGCCGACGATGAACAGCATGCCGAGGAAATAGACGATGACGTAATTGAGCACCTCGATCACCTTGATGACGCATTCCCGCACGGCGAGTGCCGTCTGCATCAGCTTGGTGGCGATGCGGCCGGCAAACTCGTCCTGGTAGAAGCTCATCGACTGCTTCAAGAGATAACGATGCACCTGCCATCGGATGCGCATGGGGTAGTTGCCCATCAGCGTCTGCTGGTTGAGCAAAGAATGCAGCCATACCGTACCCGGCAGCGCGAACAGCACGACGAAGGCCATGCCGGCGAGCTTCCAGCTCTCGGTCTGCAGGAAGGTTTCGCGGTTCTGCCCGGACAGCCAGTCGACGATGTGGCCCATGAAGCCGAACATCCACACTTCCGCGATGGCAATCGCCGTCACCAGCACCGCATCGACGATGATGTATGGCCAGGCGCCGCGCGTATAATGCACGCAGAAGGCAACCAGCGTCTTCGGCGGCTCGACCGGTTCCGCTGCGGGGAACGGATCGAGCCTTCTTTCAAACCAGCTAAACATAGGGATGCTCACAAAACTGTTGTCCGCTCATGCGGCGCGGGAAAAATCCCCGGGGCGCTCCGCGTCCCCAGACCGTACGTCGGCGGGGACTGACGGCCCGGAATCACCCGGGCCATCGGTCCTGCTTCGCGCAATATAGGGACTTGCGGGCTTTTCACCGACAGAAGCGTTCGACTGAACTGACGGCACGCCGCCGCCAGCCCGGTTTTTCGCGCCCGGCCGGATCAGCCGGATGATCCGGCGCACCAGCGACGGCCGGCTGTGGTCGGGAACCGCACGCGAGAAATCGACATCCGGCAACATGCCGCGATGCGGACGCCGGCGCGTCTGCGCGTGAACCGCCGACGAATAGGTCTCGCCGACCAGCAACGCCCAGGTCGCCGTCTTGCGTTCGTGCAGGCTTCTTGAACCAGGTATCTTATAGGGATCGAACATCGGTCCGTCCTCCGTGTGAAAATAGACATAAAAAGGCGAAGCAATGTCGTGCGCCGGCATTCGGCCGGAGGCACGGATTGCATCCGTCGGGACACGAGGATAGGCCTCGGTCGCGACATGCTCAGCTGGGGCGCTTGGCCCCTTTAACCGGTTGAAAAACATCGCAGGATTCCTTCGAGAGCCGAAATTGGGTTCGGCGGGAATCGGTGCGATCAGATCTAAGAAATCAGGTAAATCGTCGTACCGAAACCGCCGGAAGGCAGGTAAGCCCACGGGAGGGGCGCTGGATGTGCATGGTCATCATGAAATACCCCTCCATCGGTTCGGGTTGACAATGCGTGCGGTATAATCGACTTCGCAGAAAATGGCCACCCGCAGGTCCAGCAATTTCCAAAACCAGCCACCCGCTGTGGCCGATCTGCCACTTATTAGAAAGACGCGGAAATGAACCACCGTCTCCGCATCGCCCTCTACCAGCCTGACATCGCCGGCAACACCGGAACTATCCTGCGCTTCGCCGCCTGCCTCGGCCTTGGCGTCGACATCATCGAACCAGCCGGGTTTCCGCTCTCCGACAAAGCGCTCAAGCGTGCCGGGATGGACTACCTCGAAATGGCTGCCCTGACCCGCCATGTCGACTGGAACGCCTTCGAGGATTGGCGCAAGGGCGAAGCCTGCCGGCTGGTGCTGCTCACCACCAAAGCCGCGACCCCCTATGCGGGCTTCAGCTTCGCCCAAGGCGACATCCTGCTGTTCGGCCGCGAATCCGCCGGCGTGCCGGATCCTGTCCATCAGGCGGCGGATGCGCGGCTGACGATCCCGATGCAGCCGGGCACGCGCAGCATCAACGTCGCGCTGTCGGTCGCCATGGTCGCCGGTGAAGCCATCCGGCAGCTCGGCTAGACCCTTCAGCGCGTTGTCGTCATCGCCAACGGCCGTTGCGTCTTGCATCATTCTCACCCAGGCGCACATCGCCTTCTCCTCAATTGCCCTATCGACGTTTCCTGGCTACAAGCTCAACTTAAGTTGAGGTCAAGCGGAAAATCGAGATGGCTCCGGTAAAGGAATTGACGGTCGGCCAGGTGGCGATGCGCAGCGGCGTGGCGGTGTCGGCGCTGCATTTCTACGAGGCGCGCGGGCTGATCCGCAGCCACCGCACGTCGGGCAACCAGCGGCGCTATGGCCGCGACGTGCTGCGGCGGGTGGCGATCATCCGGATCGCCCAGGAGGTCGGCATCTCGCTGGCCGAGATCGGCGCCGCACTTGAATCGCTGCCAGAAGGCCGTACCCCGACGCGCGAGGACTGGAACCTGTTGTCGACCGGCTGGCGCGACGACCTCGATCGCAAGATCACTCAGCTAAAGAAGCTGCGCGACGGCCTGACCGACTGCATCGGCTGCGGCTGCATGTCGATCGACAAATGCCCGCTGCGAAACAGGGAAGATCGCTTGAGTGCGCAAGGGCCGGGCGCAAGGCGACTGCTTGCGGAATTCTAATCCGCCGCAGGCAGCCGCCGTATCGTGAATTCGATGACGTCGCCTGGCCGTTCGAACCAGCTTTCGATCTCGGTCCAGTAGGCCTGCTTGGGAAAGCGTTCGAACCATTCCTTGGCTTTGAGCCGCGCATCGGGGCGCGGCAAGACAAAGGTCTCCCGCAAAAACCCGTCACGCGGCATGCGCTCGCGCTCGGCGCGTGAACGATCGAGCCTTTTCTTCAGGCCATGCAGCGGCGGTCTTGCCGGCGTGCGCATGAAAGAACTCCTGGGCCGAACCAGATGACACTTGACCCTTGCCCCTAAGAGATTAGGGATCGCGCCCGGAAAAGGCTAGTGCTCCGATTCCAACATTCGCCTTCCTAATCCCCAGTCGCCGTTGCGAACGTTGGAATCACAAGGACCACTAGCAAGTTCATGTTTCTGGTGGAGTTTTCGAATTTGACATTTGCGTCGTGCCCTGCGCCACGCTGTGTGCAAATCTCAAATTCACTCCACTAGGTCCTTTGTCGGCTGCGACCGGAGACAGCATTTTGGAACGACCAGAAATACCGGCAGGCCTGCCAGCCGACATCGAACAGAAGAAAATGAAGGCCAGGCTCTGGTTCGAGACGCTGCGGGAGCGCATCTGCACCACCTTCGAGCAGATCGAGCAGGACTTGACCGGTCCGCTGGCCGAATGGTCGCCCGGCCGCTTCGAAAAGACGCCGTGGGAACGAGACCATGGCAAGGGCGGCGGCGGCGCCATGTCGATGATGCGCGGCCGCGTCTTCGAGAAGGTCGGCGTCCATACTTCGACCGTCTATGGCGAATTCTCGCCCGAATTCAGGAAGCAGATGCCCGGCGCCGAGGAAGACCCGAGCTTCTGGGCATCAGGCATTTCGTTGATCGCGCATCCCTGGAACCCCAACGTGCCGGCCGTGCACATGAACACCCGCATGGTCGTGACGTCGCGCCACTGGTTTGGCGGCGGCGCCGATCTGACGCCGGTGCTCGACCGCAACCGCACGGAAGATCACCCCGACACGGTCGCCTTCCATCGAGCCATGCAGTTCGCCTGCGAGAAGAACGCTGCGATCGCCGACCACCCCAAATTCAAGGCCTGGTGCGACGAGTATTTCTATCTGCCGCACCGCCACGAGCCGCGCGGCGTCGGCGGCATCTTTTTCGACTGGCTGCATTCGGGGGAGGAGAAAGGCGGCTGGAATGCCGATTTGAACTTCGTCCAGGATGTCGGGCGTTCTTTCCTTGTCGTCTACGGACACCTGGTTCGCGCCCATTTCAACGAGAACTGGACCGACGACGACCGCGACGAGCAGCTCATTCGCCGCGGCCGCTACGTCGAATTCAACCTTCTTCACGATCGCGGCACCATCTTCGGCCTGAAGACCGGCGGCAATGTCGCTTCGATCCTGTCCAGCCTGCCGCCGGAGGTCAGGTGGCCGTAAAAAATCGGTGAGCGAAACGTGAGCCGCATTGACGTCCCATTCGCCGAATCTGGGCAGCCAATGTGGCATCGCCATTATCTTTTTCGTCTAATAGGCGATTGAAATAAAACGACTATTTGTCGTTTCGGGCCGGGAAGCGCCGGCGGTTCAGTCCCGAACCGCGACACGACGCTACCGGACGGCCCTGAACAAGGCGGAGCATTTTCCAAACGGATGCCCGCATTTCCAGGAGTATTACATGCGAAAGCTCATTGTTTCGGCAGCCGCCGCTGCCCTTCTCGCTTCCGGCTCGATTGCCTTTGCCGCGGTCAAGCACACCACGGGCACGGTCAAGACCTATGATGGCACGGCCATGAGCCTCGTTCTGGACGATGGATCGACCTTTACGCTGCCCAAGACCTTCAAGGATCCTGGCCTGAAGGCAGGCGAAAAGGTCCGCGTTTCCTGGGACATGAGCGGCAAGAACAAGGTTGCCGAGTCCGTCAAGATCGAGAAGTGATCGGGACAAGACCGAACGTTCTCGCCTTGGCTTAGCCTGGCAAGAGGGGGCGGAGCAGCGCTGCTCCGCCTTTTTCGCCCCCACGGCAACCAAACTCGTGGAACCGTGTTATGCTAGCTCCCCCGTGCGCGCCCCCGAAACCGACTGCTGTGACAGGGCGCGGAACAGAGATGGCGGAGCTTCGTGTGCCCATGAGAGGCACAGGCTCCAAGGAGGAAAAGGAGAAAATCCCATGAAGGAATTCCATTGCGGCTCGCTGGTTCCCGGCTGTGAGTGGCACACCCGTGCCGGTGAGGAAGCCGAGGTCATGCGCCGCGCCGTCGACCATATGCGCGAGACACATGGCGAAACGGTCATTCGCGAGACGATGATCGAGGCGATCCGCTCGCGCATCGAGAAAGTTCGCGACGCGGCCTGAGCAGTCCTATCTGGCCTTCAAGGCTTCCGCGGCGCGCTCCAGCAGCGCGTCGCGATCGAGCGCAAAGCCGGACCAGATCCATTCCTTTTCCAGGTTTTTCAGGATCGCACCGAGTATTGGCCCCGGCGACGCGCCAAGCGCCGTCAGATCGCCGCCCTTGACTGGGAACACCGGTTTTTCCCATTTCAGCGCAAAAGCGAGCAGGCGCGAAAACCCGCCGGCCTGAACCAGCGCGTCATTGTCCTCGAGAGCCCGCGCTCGCGCCGACGCCAGCGACAGCCGCAGGCGATCGAGAAAACCCTGGCGCTCGCCGGAATAGAGTTTCTTGGCAAGTTCCGCTTCGCTTGTCTTGGGCTCGACGGCAGCCGTCAGCGCCCAGTGGCGCAGGCGCTCCGCCTCAGTGGTCGAAAGTTTCAGCCGCTCGGCCAGTGTCTTCATCCGCGCCGCATCGGCCGGCACGATCGCCTCCAGCCTGAGCAGCGGCTCCGGCGCCCAGCCCAGATCCTTCTCTGTCTTGGTCAGCCCATGAATGGCATCGATGCCCCATTTCTCGCTTTCCGGCAGGGCGCTGGTGAGCACGCCGGCCTGGCGCATCCACAGCAAGGCGCGCGACGGATCTGGGGCCGATAACAACTTCTTCAGCTCGGACCAGATGCGTTCGGCCGAGAGATGGGCGAGACCGTCCTTGAGCCGGGCGCAGGCCTTCAATCCCTCGGCATCGGGCCGACCCTCGCCATACCAGGCGAAAAAGCGGAAGAAACGCAGGATGCGCAGATAGTCTTCGCGGATCCGCTGCTCGGCATCGCCAATGAAGCGCAGCCTTCGTGCCTCGATATCGCCGACGCCGCCGACCAGGTCCACGACCGTCCCGTCAGCCTCCGCATAGAGCGCGTTGATGGTGAAATCGCGCCGTTCGGCGTCGGCCTTCCAGTCGCGGCCGAACGACACTTTGGCGCGGCGGCCATCGGTCTCGATGTCGGCGCGCAGCGTGGTGACCTCATAGGGCGCGCCGCCGGCAATCACCGTGATCGTGCCGTGCTCGATGCCGGTCGGCACCGCCTTGAAGCCCGCCGCCTCGGCGCGGCGAACGGTTTCCTCGGGCAGGCAAGTGGTAGCAACGTCGATATCGGCGACCGGCTGCCCAATCAGCGCATTGCGCACCGCGCCGCCCGCGATGCGGGCTTCCTCGCCGCCCTGCGCCAGCACGGCAAGCAGCCGCTGCAGATGCTTTTCACCCAGCCAGTCGGCTCTGCCCGCCAGCGATATCGGATCACTCAAGCATAGAGCCTTTCATAGAGCGTGCGGATGATGCCGGCGGTGACGCCCCAGATGCGCTGGCCGCCATAGGGCATATCGTAGAAGAACCATTCCAGGTCGTTCCACATGCGGCTGTCCCTGGTGTGGTTGGCCGGATCCATCAGGAACGAAAGCGGCACTTCGAAGGCGGCGTCGACCTCGTCGGAATTGAGCGACAGCGTAAAACCGGGCTCGACGATCGCCAGCACCGGCGCGATGCGATAGCCGCTGCCGGCGACATAATCGGGCATGCGGCCGATGATCTCGATGCGGTCATGGCCGAGGCCGATCTCCTCGAAGGTCTCGCGCAAGGCCGCTGCTTCCGGGGTCGCATCGGTGGGATCAATGGTGCCGCCAGGAAAAGCCACCTGCCCGGAATGGCTGCGCAGTTTTTCCGCCCGCTTGGTCAAAAGCACGGTCGCATCGCGTCCATGATCGACGACCGGGATCAGCACCGCGGCGTCGCGCAGCGCTTTGAGCTGCGTCAACCGTGGATGGCCGGGGTTGAAGCGATGATCGCCATAATCGTCGCCGGCATGGGCTTCAGCTTGCGCCGCGACCCGCGCGCGAAAATCCGCTGTGGAAAACGGCGGCGGCCTCACCTGATCCATCATGCGCTCAGCCGCTTCAGTTTTTCCGCCGGCATGATCGGATAGATTTCGCCTTTCGAGCGCACGGCAAACATCGTCTTGCCGCCGATATCGATCTCCTCGCCATGCTCGACCAGTTCGTACATCACCGGCCGCGCCACCAGCGCTTCCAGCCGCCCGCGCACCAGCACATAGGGTTTTAGCCCGCCGGTCTCGTTCTCGTCGACGAAGCGCAGCGGATGGCCAGGTCCGGCCTCGACGACATCGCCGACATTGGTGCGGAAAGTGATGGTCTGCTCGGCGCCGGCGCCGGAAACATCCATTTCAACCGCGATGAAAGGCGCGTCCACGACGCGGATGCCGACCCGTTCGACCGGCGTCACCAGATAGGTCCTGCCATCCTCGTCCTTGCGCAGCACGCTGGAAAACAGCTGCACCAGCGGCATGCGGCCGATCGGCGTGCCGAGATAGAACCACGTTCCGTCTTGTTTGATCTCCATGTCTAGATCGCCGCAAAAGTCGGGATTCCAGCGCTCCACCGGCGCCGCGCCCTTGCCGGCGCGAGCCGCACGCGAGATCAACGCTTCGAGACCGCGCGCCTCGGTTGCGGCAGCAAGGCTGTGCTCGCGATGTTCGGAGCGTTCCGTCATGGTCACGAAATAGTCACTGTTGTTCCGCTTGTCAGCCTAAGTCTGTGATTTAAATTCATTCGTAGGCGCCAGGCGAAGCCGAATCGCGGCATTCTAAGGCACTACAGTGCAAGCCGGTACTTCCAGCACAAGGATCGATGCGGCATGAGCGTAATGGTCAAGGAAAGCCCAATCAGCGAAAAGGACATGATCGCCCAGGCCGAGACGGCGCTGGCCGATATTTCCAGGGTGCGCGACGGCGTCGGCCGTGTCATTTTCGGCCAAGAAGTGGTGGTCGAGCGCACGCTGGTGGCGCTGCTTGCCGGCGGCCATGCGCTGCTGGTCGGCGTGCCCGGCCTTGCCAAGACCAAGCTGGTCGAAACGCTCGGTGTCGTGCTCGGCCTCGATTCGCGCCGCATCCAGTTCACGCCCGACCTGATGCCGTCCGACATTCTCGGCTCCGAAGTGATGGAGCAGGACGAGGCGGGAAAGCGCTCCTTCCGCTTCATCTCCGGCCCGATCTTCGCGCAATTGCTGATGGCCGACGAGATCAACCGCGCCTCGCCGCGCACCCAGTCGGCGCTGCTGCAGGCAATGCAGGAATATCACGTCACCATCGCCGGCATTCGCCACGACCTGCCCGCACCCTTCCATGTACTGGCGACGCAAAACCCGCTGGAGCAGGAAGGCACCTATCCCCTGCCCGAAGCGCAGCTCGACCGCTTCCTGATGCAGGTCGACATCCTTTATCCCGAAATCGAGGCCGAGCGGCGCATTCTGCTGGAGACCACCGGCATCGAGGACGCCAAGGCGCAAAACGTGCTGCAGCCGGCGCGGCTGAGGGAAATCCAGACGCTGATCCGCCGTATGCCGGTGCCCGAAAGCGTCGTCGACGCCATCCTCAAACTGGTGCGTTCGGCGCGTCCCGGCCAGGACAATGCCGAGACCGACAAGCATGTCGCCTGGGGTCCCGGCCCGCGCGCCAGCCAGGCGCTGACGCTGTGCGCCCGTGCGCGCGCGCTTTATGACGGGCGGCTGGCGCCGTCGGTGGACGACATCCGCGCGCTGGCCGAACCGGTGCTGCAGCACCGCATGGCGCTGACCTTTGCCGCCCGCGCCGAGGGCACGACCGTGCGCGACGTGGTAGCGAAACTGGCCAAAGGAATCTGATGGCGCGTATCGGCGAAGTCCAGGCACCGGCAGCGACGCGCGACGCGCTCGCCAGGGGACGGTTGCGGGCTTCGCTGGTGCCGGACCTGCTGGTCGAGGCACGCCGTATCGTCAATACGGTAATTGCCGGCTGGCATGGCCGCCGCAAGCGCGGCATCGGCGAGAATTTCTGGCAGTTCCGCCCCTATGTCGAAGGCGATTCCTCGCGCATCGACTGGCGCCGTTCGGCCCGGGACGACCACACCTATGTGCGCGACCGCGAATGGGAAGCAGCCCACACGGTGTGGCTTTGGGCCGACCCATCGCCCTCCATGCTCTACAAATCGACTGGCGCCAGCGTTTCCAAGGAATCGCGCGCGCTGGTGCTGGCACTGGCCATGGCCGAATTGCTATCTCGCAGCGGCGAGCGCATCGCCTGGCCCGGCCTGACCGATCCGTTCACCGCCCGCAACGGCGCCGAGCGCATCGCGGCGCAATTGATGCACGCCGCCGACCCGCCGGCAAAGCCTGACCTGTCCGCCATCCGCCGCTTCTGCGACATCGTCGTCGTCAGCGATTTCCTCGACCCGGTCGAGGAGACCATGGAATGGCTCGATGTGCTGGCGCGGCATGGCGTGCGTGCGCATCTGATCGAGGTTGCCGATCCGGCGGAGGAGACCTTTCCCTATGCCGGCCGCACCGAATTCACCGATCCCGAGACCGGCGACAAGCTGACCGCCGGCCGCGCCGAAATGCTCGGCGACGAATATCGCCTGCTCTACACCGCCCGCCGCCAGGAGCTGGCCAGCTGGTGCAAGCGCCTCGGCTGGAGCTATACCGTCAATCACACCGACCGCCTCGCTTCCGAGGCGCTGGTGCGCATCCACATGGCGATGACCGCCGATGGCGCATTCGTGGGAAGGGCCGGCGCATGAGCTGGCTGCCGCTCTCCTTTGGCGCTCCCATGGTGTTGTGGGGCCTGCTGGCGCTGCCGGTGATCTGGTGGCTGCTCAGGCTCACACCGCCCAAGCCGCAGTCCGAAATGTTTCCGCCGCTGAAGATCCTCGCTCGCGTGCTGAAGCGCGAGGAAACGCCGCAGCAGAGCCCGTGGTGGCTGACGCTGCTGCGGCTGTTGATGGCAGCCCTTGTCGTCGCGGCATTAGCCGAACCCGTTTTCAATCCGCGCGAAAAATTGCCGGCCGAGGGCGCCGCCCTGGCGCTCGTCATCGACAATGACTGGGCGAGTGCCGCCGACTGGGGCAAGCGCGTCGCCACCGCCCAGCGGCTGATCGCCGATGCCGGTTCGAACGGCGTACCGGTCGTCATCGCCTTCACCGCCGAAAAGCCGAACGCCGAGATCGGCCCCTTCGATGCGGCGGCTGCTCTCGACCGGCTGCGCGCCGCCAAGCCGAGGCCGATCCCGACCGACCGACCCGCTGTCTATGCCCGCGTCGCCGGCGTGCTGGAAACCTTGCCCGGCGCCAGCGTTGCCGTTCTCGCCGACGGCCTTGCGGCAAAGGGCGACGAGGCCGCCTTCAACACACTGCTGTCGAAAAACGCCGCCCGTGTCGTCTGGGCCGATTCCGGCCGGCTGGCGCTGACTGGGCTCACTGGCGCCGAAAATCAGGTCGACGGCTTCGCCCTGACCGCCATCCGCGCGCCCGGCGATCCGGCCCCGGCACAAGTCACCGCCGGCGCCTTCGACGATAAGGGCCGCCGCATCGCCGACGCGACGCTGACCTTCGCGCCGGGTGAGACTACCGCCACCGGCACGATGGCGGTGCCGTTCGAACTGCGCAACGACTTCGCCTCGATCGCGCTCGACGGCGAACGCCAGGCAGGTGCGGTGCGCGTGCTCGACGAAAGCTCCAAGCGCCGCCGCGTCGGACTTTTATCGCAGGCCGAGGCCGACCAGGCGCAGCCGCTCCTGTCGCCGCTCTATTACATCAGGCGCGCGCTGCAGCCTTTCGCCGATCTGGTCGAACCGTCGAGCGTCGATCTCGCCGACGCCATCCCGCAGCTTCTCGACCAGAAGCCGGCGATGATCGTCATGGCCGATATCGGTACCATTCCCCCGCAGGTCCATCAGCGGCTGGTCGACTGGGTCGACAATGGCGGCACGCTGGTGCGCTTTGCCGGTTCGCGGCTGGCCGCCGCCGGCAATGACGATGATCTGTTGCCGGTCAGGCTGCGCACCGGCGAGCGCTCGCTTGGCGGCGCGCTGTCATGGACGACGCCGCAAGCGGTGACCGAATTCCCGAAGAACGGCCCGTTCGCCGACCTCGCACCGCCGGCCGAGGTCACGGTGAGCCGGCAGGTGTTGGCCGAACCGACGCCGGACATCGTCGAACGCACCTGGGCAACCCTTGCCGATGGCACCCCGCTGGTGACCGGGTTGAAGAAGGGCAAGGGCACGCTGGTTCTGTTCCACATCACCCCGGAAGCGACATGGTCGACGCTGCCGATCTCCGGCAGCTTCGTCGAGATGCTGCGGCGCATTGTGCAGCTGTCGCGCAACCAGGGTGCGGCGGTCGCCAACGCTGAAGCCGCTGCTACGTCGCTGGCGCCTTATCGCATGATAGCCGCCGACGGCACTTTGGTGCCGCCGACGCCGGACGCACGACCGCTGGTCCCCGGCGCCGGCTCGCTGCCGGTGACGTTCGAGAACCCGCCCGGCCTCTATGGCTCGGAAACCGGCGTTTTCGCCCACAATCTGCTCGACCCGGCCACCGCCTTCGCGCCGCTGGTGCGCCCGCAATTCACAGTGCCGGTGACCAATATCCAGTACGCTTTCGATGAATCGCGCGACCTCAAGGGATCGCTGGTCACAGCGGCACTTGTGCTTATGCTGCTCGACACGCTGGCGGTGTTCTGGATGGGCGGGCTGATCTCGCGCCGGCCGCGCCGCGCCCGCTCGGCTGCGGCAACGACGGCTGCGCTGCTGCTTGGCCTCGGCATGCTGTTTGGCCATGCCGACCTCGCCCGCGCCGACGATGCCAAGCCCGGCGATGCCGCGGCTATCGAGGATATTGCCAAGACCCGCATCGCCTATGTGCTGACCGGTGTGCCCGGTGACGATTCGATCAGCCGCGCCGGGCTCGAAGGCCTGACCCGCTTCCTGATCGAGAAGACCGCGCTCGAGCCGGGCGCGCCGGCGGGCGTCGATATCTCGAAGGACGAGCTTTCCTTCTATCCGCTGATCTACTGGCCGATCGCTCCTTCCGCGCCGATGCCGAGCCAAGCCGCGATCGCCCGCATCGACGCCTATATGCAGCAGGGCGGCACGGTGCTGTTCGACACGCGCGACCAGTTCGCCAACGGCATCGGTGCGGATTCGGCGAGCCCGGCGACGGAACGGTTGCGCGACATTCTCGGCAATCTCAACGTGCCGCCGCTGGAGCCGGTGCCCGCCGACCATGTGCTGACCAAATCCTTCTTCATCCTGCCCGAATTTCCCGGCCGTTTCTCCGGCAGCCCGCTCTGGGTGGAAGCCTCGCTCGAGGCCAGCAATGCCGAGAATCGGCCGGTGCGCGTCGGCGACGGCGTCTCGCCGATCCTGATCACCGCCAATGATTTTGCCGGCGCCTGGGCCGTCGACGAGAATGGTGACCCGCTTTTGCCGACCGTGCCGTCGGATCCGATGCAGCGCATCTATGCGCTGCGCGCCGGCGTCAACATCATGATGTACATGCTGACCGGCAACTACAAATCCGACCAGGTGCACGTGCCGATCCTGCTCGAACGGCTGGGGCAGTAGGATGGCGGTATTGGCTAATTTCGTCTCGATCCTGTCTGGCGCCGGCAGCGCAGCCTCACCCTCCCCCTTTTGGGGAGGGTCGGCTCGCTGCCGCAGCGAAGTGAAGACAGTGAGCCGGGGTGGGGGTGCAGCGCCAGCGCTCTGTCGCCTACCCCCACCCCGCTCCGCTACGCGGATCGACCCTCCCCACAAGGGGGAGGGTAAACGATGAACTGGTCGATTTCCTTCGAACCGCTGCTGTCCTGGCCCTTGCTGGCTTTGGTGCTCGCACCGCTGCTGGTGCTGGCGGCTGTCGGCTTGTGGTTTCGCCAGCGCGGCGCGATCTTCCGCTTCGCGGCGCTGATTGCGCTGGGCGCAGCACTCCTCAATCCGGTCTTCCTCGATGAGGAGCGCGAGGCGCTGAAGAGCGTCGTTGCCGTCATCGTCGACCGCAGCCAGAGCCAGGATATCGGCGACCGGACCAAACAGACCGACGAAGCGCTTGCCGGTTTGCAGCAGCGCCTTGGCCGCTTCAAGCAGTTCGACGTCCGCGTCGTCGAGGCCGGCAAGTCGGAAGCCGCCGACGAGCGCACCGATACCAAGCTTTTTGCAGCGCTTGAAGGCGGCTTCCGCGACGTGCCGCCCTCGCGCATCGGTGGCGCCATCATGATCACCGATGGCGAGGT
Source organism: Mesorhizobium sp. M0029 (assembly GCF_040323735.1). Taxonomy (NCBI): domain Bacteria; kingdom Pseudomonadati; phylum Pseudomonadota; class Alphaproteobacteria; order Hyphomicrobiales; family Phyllobacteriaceae; genus Mesorhizobium; species Mesorhizobium sp. M0029. The sequence goes on along the minus strand of NZ_JAMYVF010000001.1, from coordinate 324,405 downwards.
GCATGACGCACCGGCCGCCCCCGACTTCAATGCGCCGCTGCACGCGCTGATCACCGGCAACGAGCACGAGAAGGACCGCCGCATCCGCTTCGAGAACGCGCCGCGCTTCGGCCTCGTCGGCAAGCCGCTCGACATGACCTACCGCGTCATCGCCACCGACGGCGAAACCGGCCCGGTCGATGTCCGCGTCTCGGTCAATGGCGAGCAGGTCGCGGTCGAAGAGGCGACCATCGGCCAGGCGATGCCGCTGCAGGTGACCATCCCCGGCGCCGGCCGCAACATCGTCGAACTCTCCATTGACCGCGAGCCGGGCGAACTGACCGACGCCAACAACCGCGCCATCGCGCTGATCGACGGCATCCGCGAGAACTTGCGCGTGCTTTTGGTTTCCGGCGAACCGCATGCCGGCGAGCGCACCTGGCGCAATCTGCTGAAATCCGACGCCTCGGTCGATCTCGTCCATTTCACCATTCTGCGGCCGCCGGAAAAGCAGGACGGCACGCCGATCAACGAACTGTCGCTGATCGCCTTCCCGACCCGCGAGTTGTTCGTCGAGAAGATCAAGGATTTCGATCTCATCATATTCGACCGCTACCAGCACCGCGACGTGCTGCCGATCCTCTATTACGACTACATCTCCGAATACGTCGAAAAGGGCGGCGCGCTGCTGATCGCCGCCGGGCCAGAATATGCCGGCGACGCCTCGATTGCCCGCACCCCGCTAATGTCGTCGCTGCCGGCAATGCCGACCGGCGAAGTCATCGACAAGGCCTTCTATCCGCGCCTCACCGATCTCGGCCAGCGCCATCCGGTGACGCGCGGCCTCGACGGCTCGGCGACCGAGCCGCCGCGCTGGAGCCGCTGGTTCCGCACCATCGGCGTGCAGAACCCCGAAGGCGAAGTAGTGATGAAGGGCGCCGACAACCGCCCGCTGCTTCTGCTCGACCATAAGGGCGAAGGCCGCGTCGGCATGCTTCTGTCCGATCAGGGCTGGCTATGGGCGCGCGGCTTCGAGGGTGGCGGGCCGCATGTCCAGCTTTACCGCCGCATCGCCCACTGGCTGATGAAGGAACCTGAACTCGAGGAAGAGCGGCTGACCGCCGACGGCCGCGGCATGATGCTGGAAATCCGCCGCCAGACGATGAGCGACGATCCCGGCCCGGCGCAGGTGATCACCCCTTCGGGCAAGGCGCTGATCGTCAAGCTGGAGAAGTCCGAACCCGGCGTTTTCCTGGGCAGCATCGAGACCAAGGAGATCGGCCTCTACCAGATCGGCAATGGTGACCTGACCGCACTCGCCCATGTCGGCCCGGTCAACGCGCCGGAATTCTCCGACGTCGTCTCTACCGAGGACCGCTTGAAGGCTCCGACTGAGGCCACCGGCGGCAGCGTGCGCCGGCTGGCGGCCTCCACCCTTGGCCAGCTCACCGGCAGCGTCGCCCTGCCCTCCATCGTCCCGGTCCGCGCCTCCGGTGCGGCCTCGGGCGCAGACTGGATCGGCCTGCGCAGCACCGACGACAGCGTGCTCAAAGCCGTCTCGCGCGTACCCCTGTTCGGCGGCTTCCTCGGCCTTTTCCTGCTGCTGCTGGCCATGGGCGCGATGTGGTACAGAGAGGGACGGTAAGGATCCCTTCTCCCCGTCACTATACGGGGAGAAAGACGCTCAACCTACTCCTCCGGCTCCGTCGTAAACAGCAGCGGGTACCCCTTGGCCTTGGCCGCGTCGATGGCCCGTGTCGCCTTGGTCTCGGCGACATCCCTGGTGAAGACGGCAACGACGCAAACGCCGAGCCGGTGCGCGGTGATCATCACCCGGTTAGCCTGGTCTTCGCTGAGCTTGAACTCGCCCTTCAGCACCGTCACCACGAATTCGCGCGGCGTAAAATCGTCATTGATGAGGATGACCTTGTAGAGCTTCGGCCGCTCGGTCCGCGGCTTGGTCTTGGTGCGGGGTTTGGAACTGATTTCAGGCATCGGGAACCGGTATCGCGCGAGGGGTCGCTCTCACTTTGTCATGGGGGAAAGCCGTCGTCCATTTTGATCGGCGCGCCAAACCGGCTTCCCGGAAGTGCTGCCGTTCACAAATTTAGGAAGTGTATGCTGCGGTTCAACGGCCCTGGCGATTGGCGACGCGACGAGCCTGGAATTGCCGTGCGCTGGATGCCGCATCCGGCCTTGATCCGGCCGCCTTGTATTCGACCCAGGCGACCGCGAGCCAGCCGAAGAAGCAGGCCAGCGCCGCGCCGGTGATCACGGTAAGCAGCAGGCTTTGCCATGGTGTGATGTATTGCCAGCTGCTGGAGATTGCCGGTGCAAACAGCGACGGCTCCGTGCGCCCGCTCACCGGATCGGGCACCGGGCTGGCGGTAAACTGGACCAGCACCCTGACCATTGCCGAGGCGACAAGGCCGCCGATGGCCATCGAGCGCAGAATGGATGAAAGCCGCTTCTTCATGAGGGCTATCCTACCGGACCGGCATTGCAAACGGGTTAAAGTCCTGGGTGGCCGGCACCCATCAACGGGTAATCATGCACTCACACGACAAGGCCGCTCCAGCCGGGGGGGTGCTGGAGCGGCCTTGTTACAGACAAGCCTGTTGGCTGTCTGGATCAGGCCTTCGGGGCGTCCGTCTTGACGACCTTCTTCGCCTTCTTGTGCTTCTTGACGGGCTTCTTGGCGACGACCTTCTTCACCGGGGGCTTGGCGGTCGTGGTCGCCGGAGCGGTGGTCGTGGAAGCAGCCGGAGCAGCGGTCGTGGTGGCAGCGGCATTGCCCAGAGCCGGCATTGCGAAAGCGAGAGCGACGGCGAGACCGGTGGCGGAGAGGATGGACTTTTTCATGGCTTCATTTCCTTCTTTGTGCGGGTCGAGTTTCGAGTGTCACTGAACCGGGTCGATCGGTGTCACTCCAAGCAGCTTCAAAGCGTTCGCGAGCATCCGGATACCCTGTGCCTGTTTCTTGTTGGCGCAGAACCGGTTTCCCTTTCTTTGCAGTGCTTTCGCCGCGGTGACCTGCGTTGCCGCGGCATGGGTTTCGAGGGCTTCGTCTACCTGGCGATTGAGATCGATGCAGCGCTCGCTCCTTGTGATCGGCGTCACCTTTGCGGTTGTGGCTCCGATCGCGGCTGTGACGAGCGGAATGCTGAGCAGCGCACCCATCAAGCTGATCGTGAACCTGTGCATCGGTAATGTCCGTTACTCCGGAGACTTCGCGTCGCAGCCGATGTCCTGACCGCCACGGCACCCTTTATGCCCTTGATTCTTTTCGGGAGTTTTTCCGGACTATAGAATTTTGTTTCTGGACTGTTTCTGGCAAATCGGCTTTGCGGGCGATCATCGCCGCTGGCCAACATGTGGCCAGAATTCTATCGTGTGGGTGACGCCACAGAAGCAGACTCAGAAGGCAGCCGCCGACCGGCCGCCAGCAATGACAGGATCGCCGTGAAATCCGATGCGCACATACTGATCGTCGACGACGACAAGGGCATTCGCGACCTGCTTCAGGAATTCTTCCAGAAGCGGGGCCTGCGCACCACGGTTGCCGCCGACGGCGTCGAGATGGAAGACATACTGCGCCGCACGCAGGTAGACCTGATCGTGCTTGATGTGATGCTGCCGGGAAAGAGCGGGCTGGAGCTCTGCCGCGACCTGCGCGCCAGCTACTCGACGCCGATCATCATGCTGACGGCGGTGACCGAGACCACCGACCGCGTCGTCGGCCTGGAAATGGGCGCCGACGATTATGTGCCCAAACCCTTCGATCCGCGCGAGCTGCTGGCCCGCATCCGCGCCGTTTTGAGGCGCAATGGTGCTGCTGAGCCGAAGCGCGCCACCACCAAGCAGATCTATCATTTCGCCGGCTGGACGATGGACTGCTCGCGCCGCCGGCTGATGGCGCCGGGCGACGTCAGGGTCGAGCTGACGATGGCGGAGTTCAACCTGTTGCAGACCTTCGTTAAAAGCGCGCAGCGAGTGCTCACCCGTGACCAGCTCATCGAGCTTTCCGGCGGCGATAGCGACTATTCCTTCGACCGCAGCATCGACATCCTGGTCAGCCGTCTCAGGCGCAAGATGGAAGACGACCCCAAGACGCCGAAACTGATCCTGACCGTGCGCAGCGGCGGCTACCAGTTCCTGCCCGAGACCACCTCCGAATGAGACGGTTCCTGCCGCAAACCCTGCCGGTCTGGGTTTTGCTCATCGTCATTGCCGGCCTGCTGATCAGCCAGGTCGCTACGCTCTATATCGTCTCGCGCGATCGCGCCGTCGCCAATGACGAGGTCGATCTCTACCGGCTTAACGACCGCGCCTATTCGCTGGTGCAGCTGATGCATGACGACACGCCGGAGCAGCGCAAGCTAACGGCCTCCGGTCTGTTCAACGCCACCTATGCGCTCACCGTTTCGGACACGCCCGCGGTCACCTCGTCGATCGCCGGCGACGACGAACTGGCCGAGCTCGAGGACATTCTGGTCGGGCGGCTGTCGAAATTCGGCATCACCGACGCCCGCGTCCGGCGCGATCCGGCAACCGAGGCAGCCAACGCGCCTGGCGGTGTGGCCGTGACCAAGGATGTCGGCGCGGTGGAGCGTGACCTGTTATCGCTGGCGGCCAGCTTCGCCCAGAGCGACAAGCTGACGGCCTCTGTCCGCTTCGCCGACGGCCAATGGCTGAATTTCACCGAGCCCAACACGCCGGTCGGACCGATATTGAGCTTCGACAGCCTGCCGCTCTATTCGCTGATCGCGGCCTTGGTGGTGATCATGTCGATCTGGTCGCTGCGCCGGCTGACGGCGCCCTACCGGATGATGGAAACGGCGGTCAACCGGATCGGCACGGACCTGAAGAGCCCCCCGATCGCCGAGACCGGCAGCCGCGAAATCCGCGCCGCTGCCAAGGCCGTCAACGCCATGCAGGTCCGGCTGCGCGACTATGTCGAGGATCGCGAACATTTGGCCGCCGCCCTCGCCCACGATCTGCGCACGCCGCTGACCCGCATGCGGCTGCGCCTCGAACTGCTGCGCAGATCGACGGCGCGCGAGGCGCTGGCCCACGACCTCGCCGACATCGAGAGCATCGCCAGCTCCGTCATCGACTTCGCCACCTTCGAAGTCACCGAGGAGAAGAGCGAGCGGATCGATTTCTGGTCGCTGGTTGAATCGATCGCGGACAGTTTCGAGGACGTCTCGTTCGACCATGACGGTGCAAGGCCCCGCGGCATGATCTGCATGGCGCGGCCGGTGGCGCTCAAGCGCTGCGTCAACAATCTGGTCCAGAATGCCGTGACCTACGGCAAGAAAGCCCATGTCAGCCTGCGGCAGTCGGACGGCACGGTCACACTGGTTATCCGCGACGAGGGGCCGGGCATACCGCAGGCGCAGCTCGATCAGGTGTTCGGTTCCTTCGTGCGGCTGGAGCAATCGCGCAACCGCCAGACCGGCGGCCTCGGCCTCGGCCTGACCATTGCCCGCAACATTGCGCGTGCCGCCGGCGGCGATGTCAACCTGTCCAACCATCCCCGCGGCGGCCTACTGACGGAGCTCAGCCTGCCGCTGGCGGCATAAGGCAGCAGACTAGCGTCTCGATGGGCTTCCGGGCTGGATCAGCCAACCCAACCTTGCAATAGTGCGGCCGCTCGAACAGGAGGAGATCGCCGCATGTTTTACGCCATCCTGGCCTATCACGTCGAACAGACCATCCAGTCCCTGACGCCGCAGCAGGATGCGGCGCTGATGCACGACCTGCTCGAGGTCAATGCCAGGCTGACCCGCGAAGGCAAGCTTGGGCCGGCGGCAAGACTGGCCGCCACCGCCGAGGCCGTGACGCTGCGTGGTCCGGGCGACGGCATCGTCATCGACGGGCCGTTTGCCGAGACCAAGGAACAATTGCTGGGTCTTTATGTCCTCGACTGCGCCACGCAGGAGGCGGCGATTGCGGCTGCGCGCGACTTGCGCCGCGTGAATCCCTCGGCAGTCTACGAAATCCGGCCGATCACATTTTACCTTCCCGGCGTGACGTTTCCCGCTACGGAGGGCGATTTAAAGGAGGCCGCCAGCGGCTGAGAACTACCCCATGGCCGGTCAGGCAGAAGCGATCTCGTTACCCAGGCGAACCGTTTCGGCGACGAGAAGGTCGAGATCCTCGCGCCGGGTCCGGTGGTTGTTGATCGCCACCCTGAGGCAATGCCGGCCTTGCACCGTGGTATCGGAAATGGCGGCGGTTCCGTCTTCCTGCAGCCTCAGCATGATCTCGGTGTTGAGCGCTTTCGCGCGCTCGCCATCGAGACCATCCGCGCGATAGCGGAAGCAGACGATGTTGATGCTGGTCGGCGCCGTCAGTTCGAGCGCTGGTTCGGCCGCGATCAGCCCTGAGAGATACTGCCCCTGCGCAATGTTCTGGTCGATCAGGCGGCCGAATTTTTCGACGCCGTGTTCTCGCAACGCCATCCACACTTTGAGTGCCTTGAAGCCGCGTGACGTCTGCAGGCCGTAATCGTGCAGCCATTGGCCGGAGGCGAGGCCGCGCGGTGTCGATTCCAGATATTCCGGCATCACCGCGAAGGTCTTGCGATGCGCCGAGGCATCCCTGACCAGCGCGCAGCCTGCCTCGAACGGAGCATGCAGCCATTTGTGCGGATCGAGCGCGATGGAATCGGCCCATTCGATGCCGGCGACGCGATGTGCATTCTCAGGCGCGATCGCGATCAGCGCGCCGATGCAGCCGTCGACATGGAACCAGAGATCCTCCTCATGCGCCAGCTTGGCCAGCGCCTGCAGATCGTCGATGGCGCCGGTGTTGACAGTGCCGGCATTGCCGATGATGCAGGCCGGCTTGAACCCGGCCGCGCGATCTTCCGATATCGCCGCCCGCAAAGCTTCGATGTCGATGCGAAGTCCGGCGTCGCTGGCAATGCGCCGCAGCGCCTTGTTGCCGAGGCCGAGCGCTTCCATCCCCTTGCGGTGACAGGAATGGACCTGGTCCGAGCCATAGAAACGCAACGGCTTTTCGATGGCGGCAACGCCGTGCTCGCGCACGTCGATGCCGGCCTTGGTGTTGCGCGCCACGGTCAGCCCGATGATGTTGGCCATCGAACCGCCGCTGACCAGCGTGCCGCTGGCCGAAGCCGGCATGCCGGTCATCTGCTTGCACCAGTCGACCACCTGGCCGTCCATCAGGGCGGCGGCATGATTGCCGCCGCCGAGATTGGAGCCCTGGATTGCCGCCAGGAAATCGCCGATCGCGCCGGTAAAATTGCTCGACCCCATATACCAGGACCAGAAGCGCGGATGGATGTTGCCCATCGGATAGGGCATCACCTTGTCCACGACATCGCCATAGATGTCGGCAAGCGGGGTCGGCGATCGCGGCAGCGAGGCGGTGAAGAAATGCCTCACATCTCCAGGCATCTCCTGCCACACCGGCCGTTGCCTGACATCGCGCAGGTAAGCGACGGCATCGTCAACGATCCGATGCGACAGGCTTTGCACATCGGCCCAGTCCGAGGGGTCAAGCGTTTCCTCGGTACTGGTAGCCGAGTGTCCAGGCATCGCGTCCATGCAATTTGCTCCCGCGTCATCATGCCGGGAACTGGCAACCGGGCGTCGAGCGCGAGAGAGCAAGCTCTTCCGCATTCATCTCGGCCTCGATGCCGTCGAACAAAGGCGTGGTCATGTAGCGTTCACCGGTATCGGGAAGCATGCACAGGATCACCGATCCGGCCGGCGCTGTGCCGGCGATCTGGCGCGCCACGGCAAAAGCCGAACCGCCGGAGATGCCGGTGAAGATGCCTTCCTGCTGCGCCAGCGCCTTGGCCCATTTCATGCCCTCCGGCCCGGCGATCGGCATCACCTCGTCATACAAGTTGCCATCGATGGCCTCCTGCAGGACGCTGGGAATGAAATCCGGCGTCCAACCCTGGATCGGGTGCGGTTCGAAAGCCGGATGGCTGGCGGCCGGCGCTCCGCCGGCGCCACGCATCTGCGGCTTGCCGCTGCCGACAAGCTGCGCATTAACCGGTTCGGTGAGCACGATCCGAGTCTCAGGCCGCTCGCGGCGCAGCACCCGCGCCACGCCGGCGACGGTGCCGCCGGTGCCGTAGCCGGTGACGAAATAGTCGAGCCGCGAGCCGGCGAAATCGTTGGCGATCTCGCGTCCCGTGGTTGCTTCATGGATGTCGGCGTTGGCCTTGGTCTCGAACTGGCGGGCCAGGAACCAGCCATTGGCTTCGGCCAGTTCCACCGCCTTCTTGTACATGCCGAAGCCTTTCTCGGCGCGTGGCGTCAGCACCACCTTGGCGCCCAGCATCCGCATCAGCTTGCGGCGCTCGACCGAGAAACTGTCGGCCATCGTCACCACCAGCTTGTAGCCCTTCTGCGCACAGACCATGGCAAGACCGATGCCCGTGTTGCCGCTGGTCGCCTCGACGATGGTCTGTCCCGGCTTGAGCGCGCCGGTGCGTTCACCTTCCTCGATGATGTTGAGCGCCAGCCGGTCCTTCACCGACGCAGCCGGATTGAAGAACTCGGCCTTGACGTAGATGGTCGCATGCGCCGGGCCGAGATTATTGACGCGGATGACCGGCGTGTCGCCGACCGTATCGAGAATGCTGTCGAACAGGCGGCCGCGGCCTGCCGTGGTTCTGATTTTCTGCTGATGCAACATGGGTAAACTCCTGGTTCTTGCTCACGGGCCGGTTACACACCGGCGGTTTGGGCGACGAGGTTTCGACACCTTGCCGCACTACAGGTCTTTGAAGTGCCACAATGTGGAAAGCACCACATTAGGCACACAATCTGCGAGCCGGGTGTGCACTTTGTCGCGTTCGGTGATAAAATAAGGTCCGGTGGGCAAGCGTGGGAAAAGGCGTGGAAACAGGCATGGAATCGAGCCAGGCAAGCACCCGGAAAGGCCTGTCTCTGCGGCTTTTCGGCCCGCTGGCGATTGTGCGCGACGCCGCTCCGGTGCCCTTGCCGGCATCGCGCAAGCTGCGCGCGCTGCTGGCCTATCTGGCGCTGGCGCCCCATCCGGTCGGACGTGGCAAGCTCTGCGAGTTGCTGTGGGACGTTCCAAATGACCCCAGGGGTGAGCTTCGCTGGTGCCTGAGCAAGCTGCGGGCCGCGCTCGACGAACCGGGCCGCGGCCGGATCGTAACCGTGGATGATACGATCGCGCTTGATCTCGACGGTATCTCGGTCGACGTGCTGGATGTTGGCGCGGCAACTGCCGCAGGCATCGAAACGCTCGAGCCGACGCGACTGCAGTTGCTCTCCGGCCTGTTCGTCGGCGACTTCCTCGAAGGGCTGGAGATCGACCGCTGCCCTCTCTTCAACAGCTGGCTGACCGCGTAGCGCCGCCGTTTCGGTTCCTGCCACGCGGCTATACTGGAATGTCTGGTCAAGACGCTCCCGGCCGATTCCGAAGACGTCTCCGCTCATCTCGAAAAATGGCTGGAATTGACCCCGTTCGACAGCAGCGCCCATGTCGCACTCCTGGTGAGGCTGGCGCGGCGCGGCCAGTTCGGCGCCTGCGAAGATCATCTTGCCGCTGCGGCGGAGTTGTTCCAGTCGGAAGAACTGGATTTCGGCCCGGTGCGCAATGCGTGGCTGTCCATCCGCAGCGAACGGCCCTGCGCGATTTTGCCGGCACAACCGGCAGCTCCGCCCGGGCCGAACCAGGCGTCAATCATGCTTGCCGGTTCAGAAGCCGCGACGCCGCACAAGGCTTCGCTGGCCGTGATGCCATTTGCCGAAGACGCCGCTAGCGGCGTTCGTGGCGGGCTGGCCGATGGCTTGACCCACGACATCATCACCCGCCTCGCCAAGCTCAGGGACTTCTTTGTCATCGCCCGGGGCTCGGTCTTTGCGCTGGCGGAAAAGAACATCGCGCCGGAAGATGCCGGCCGAAGGCTGAATGTCGACTATGTCGCCACCGGCAAGGTGCGCAGCTTGACCGGCCGCCTGATCGTCACCGTCGAGCTCGTCGAGGTCCGCACAGCCAGGATCGTCTGGGCCGAGACCTTCGAGCGCAAGCCCGACGATCTTTTCGCCGTGCTTGACGATATCGGCAACAGCATCGTGGCCTCGGTCTCATCCGAGATCGAGACCGTCGAGCGCAACCGCGCCATGCTGAAAGCGCCCAATTCACTTAACGCCTGGGAGGCCTACCATCGCGGCCTCTGGCACATGTATCGCTTCACCCGCAGCGAGAACGACCTCGCACGGCATTTCTTCGACATTGCTGTCAGGCAGGATCCGACCTTCACCCGCGCCTATGCCGGCCTCTCCTTCACCCACTGGCAGAGCGCCTTCCAGCGCTGGGGCGACCGCGACCAGGACAGCGTGCTTGCCTTTGAGGCGGCCGGCCAGAGCCTTTTGGTCGACGATCATAATCCCGCCGCGCACTGGGCGATGGGCCGGGCGCTGTGGCTGCGCGCCGAGGGTGACGCGTCCGTGCTCGAACTGCAAAGAGCCGTCGACCTCAGCCCGAACTTCGCGCTTGGCCACTATGCGCTGTCCTTCGTGCATTCTCAGTCGGGCGACCCGCACGCGGCGATCGGATCGTCGGATCATTCGCGCCATCTGTCGCCGTTCGACCCGATGCTGTTCGGCATGCTGGGCGCACGCGCCATGGCGCATGTCCGCCTCGGCCAGTTCGACGAGGCAGCCGAATGGGCGCTGAAAGCGGCTGCCCGCCCCAACGCCCATGTCATCATCCTGTCGATCGCCGCTCACTGCCTGGCGTTGGCTGGGCGGCTGGACGAGGCGAAAAACTTCGCCGCCGCCATCCGCAAGACGCTTCCGGACTACCGTGCGGACGACTTCATCCACACCTTCCGCTTCGACCGGGATGCCACAGCCCTGTTCAAGCTCGGCGCCACGCGCATCGGGCTGGCTTAGAGCATGATCCCAAAAAGTGGGTACCGGTTTTTGGAAAAGATCATGCTCCAACAAAGGGTTAGATCATGATGAGATTTCAACCAAATCTCATCATGATCTAGCGCCGCAACACCGCGCTCAGCACGTCGCGTATGCCGATCGCCCCGACAAAGCGCGACTGGTCGTCGAACAGCGCCACGGGTGCCGTCTGCGAGCGGTGCATGGCCAGCATCACCGTCTTCAGCGAGGTCCCGGGATTGGCCCAGAACACTTGCGCCGTCTCCTCCGGCTGCGCCTCGACATCGGCGCATGAAACCCATACCGCCGGTTTGCCGTCGCGTTCCGCCGCCGCCACCAGCCCGTGCTCGTCGATCTTGAAGCGCGTCGTCTTGCGCCGGTCGAGCCACACCCAGCCATTATCGCCGTGCTCGAGGTCGCGGCTGTCGCGCATGACGTTCCAGGCGGTCAGCACCGACAACGGATTCACATTGGCGATGAAGTCGCGGACATAGTCATTGGCGGGCTTGAGCACGATGTCTTCCGGCGCCCCGGTCTGCACGATGCGACCGCCCTCCATGATGGTGATGTGGGTGCCGATCTTCAGCGCCTCTTCCAGATCATGGCTGACGAAGATGATGGTCTTCTTCAGCTCCGCCTGCAGCTGCAGCAATTCGTCCTGCAGCTTGGTGCGGATCAGCGGATCGAGCGCCGAGAACGGCTCGTCCATCAGCAGGATCGGCGCCTCGGTGGCGAAGGCACGGGCCAGGCCGACGCGCTGCTGCATGCCGCCGGACAGCTCATGCGCGTATTTCTTCGACCACTGGTCGAGATTGACCAGTTTCAGCTGGCGTTGCACGCGCTCCTTGCGCTCTTGCTCCGGCACGCCGGCGAGTTCGAGGCCGAGGCCGACATTCTCCTCCACCGTACGCCAAGGCAGCAGGCCGAACTGCTGGAACACCATCGCCACCTGCTTCTGCCGCAGCCGCCGCAGCGTCGCCTGATCGCAGGTCACGACATCGACGATATTGTCGCCGTCCTTGACCAGCACCTGGCCGCGCGACACCACGTTGAGCCGGTTGACTGCCCGCAACAGCGTCGACTTGCCCGAGCCGGACAGGCCCATCAGCACCGAGATTTCGCCCTCATGGACGGTCAGGCTGGCGCCGGCGCAACCCAGCACATTGCCGGTCTTTTCGAGGATTTCGGCGCGCGTGGCGCCGCCGTCGATCAGAGCCAGCGAACCCGCCTGGTCGGAGCCGAAGACGATATCGACATTTTTGAAATCGACAGCGACGGTCATTTCTTGCCTCCAACGCCGATACGCGTCATCCGGTCGAGCACGATGGCGAGTACGACAATCGCCAGACCCGCCTCGAGCCCGAGATCGATGCGGCGCGAGCCGAGCGCGCGGTTGATTTCAGTGCCGAGGCCGCCCGCGCCGATCAGTGCTGCAAACACCACCATCGACAGCGACAGCATGATCGATTGCGTCAGCCCGGCCATGATGGTCGGCAAGGCCGAGGGCAGCTCGACCTTCCACAGCAGCTGCTGCTTGGTCGCGCCGAACGCCTCGCCGGCCTCGATGATCGACTTCGGCACCGAGACGACGCCGAGATGGGTGAGCCGCACCGCAGTCGGGATGACGAAGATGATGGTGACGATGAGGCCGGGCGCGTTGCCGAGACCGAACAGGGTCAGGACCGGGATCAGGTAGACGAAGGTCGGCAGCGTCTGCATCAAGTCGAGCACCGGCAGCATGATGCGGTAGACCTTCGGCTTGTGCGCGGCCCAGATGCCGAGCGGCACGCCGATGGCCATCGCCATGGCGGCGGCCGCCACGACCAGCACCAGCGTCTGCACCGTCTGCTTCCAGAGGTTCTGGTTGATGATGAAGATCAGGCCGAGAAAGACGCCTATGGCCAGCGGGCGCGAGCGCTGCAGCAGCCAGGCGATGATGGCGATGATCAGCGCCAGCAGCACCGGCGGCACCATCAAAAGGATGCCAACCAGCCCGTCGAGCAGGAAATTGAGGCCATTCGAGAAGGCTCTGAACACGGTGTCGAAATTGTCGGTGAGGAAACCGAAGAACGCCTTTCCCCAGGCGCCGATCGGTATCTTGTGATCAACCATGAATTTCGAAATCGGATCCATATCGCCCCTCTCATGCGAGAGACCGCCTGCTTCCGGCCTCCGCTGTCGTTAGGTCATCTTCTCACAGGATATGAAAAAGGGCAGCCTTTTCTAGATTGGCTGCCCTTCCTGGTTCGGCTTTGCCGAATTCAGTCGGCTCAGCTTCCGAGCGCGGTCTTGACCGCCGCTGCCGCATCACCGCCATCGAAGGTCGTGACGCCGGCAATCCACGGCGCAACCGCGTCAGGGTGCTTCTTCAGCCAGTCGGCTGCGACCGTGTTGGCGTCGCCGCCCTTCAGGATCGCGTCCATCATCTCGCCTTCCATGTCCAGGTTGAACTTCAGGTTGGCGATGAACTTGCCGGCATTCGGGCATTCGGTGGTGTAGCCCTTGCGCACATTGGTGTAGACGGTGGCGGCGCCGAAGCCGCTGTCGCCCATGCCGTCGAGATAGGTGAGCTTCATGGCGCCCATCACCGGATGCGGCGTCCAGCCGAGGAACGCGATCCACTCATTGTTCTTGATCGACTGCTCGGCCTGCGTCAGCATGCCGGCTTCCGAGGACTCGACCAGCTCGAAGCCTTCGAGATTGTCCTTCGGGTTCTTGATCATGTCGAGGATGATGCGGTTGCCGTCATTGCCCGCCTCGATGCCGTAAATCTTGCCGTTGAACTTGTCCTTGAACTTGCCGATGTCGGTCAGCGACTTGACGCCGGCCTCCGCGACATAGGTCGGTACGACGATGCCGTAGCCGGCGCCGGTCAGGTTGGTGCCGATCGTCTCGACCGAACCATCGGCGGTGTAGTCCTTGATGTCGTTGGTCATCGACGGCATCCAGTTGCCGAGGAAGACGTCGAGATCCTTGTTTTTCAGCGACGCCATGGTCACCGGTACCGATAGCTGGATCGTCTGCGGCTCGTAGCCGAGCGCGGTGAGCAGCACCGAAGCGACGCCGGTGGTTGCCTGGATGTCGGTCCAGCCGACATCGGAAAGGCGCACCGCCTTGCAGCTCTCCGGATCGCCGGCAAGTGCAGCGCTCGTGGACAGAAAAGTCGCCAGGCCGAGGCCGGCGACGAAGGTGTTCATACGCGACATTGGCAGTCTCCCATTGTGATTCTTTGGCGAAGCGTAGTTACGGTTTCTCTGCCCGCCTTGTTTCGTCAGCCAAACACCATTCTGGTGTGGTTTCAAGCGCTAAGACAATCACGATCAACGGCGCGGACTGGCCAAACAGCGACACGCCCGCCGCTTTTTCGATTGCAGAGGGCTTTTCCCATTAAATGCAGCGGTGCCCTCTCCCCGCGCCGCGCCAACTCGGCTTAAAAGGACGGCATGGCCAAGCTCTACTTCCACTATGCGACGATGAATGCCGGCAAAACGACAATGCTGCTGCAGGCGTCCTACAATTATCGCGAACGCGGTATGACGACGATGCTGTTCGTCGCCGGCCACTACAGAAAGGGCGACACCGGGCTGATCTCGTCGCGCATCGGCCTGGAGACCGAGGCCGAGATGTTCCGCGACGGCGACGATCTCTACGCTCGCGTCGCCGAGCATCACGAACATACGACGGTGCATTGCATCTTTGTCGACGAGGCGCAATTTCTCGAGGAAGAGCAGGTCTGGCAGCTCGCCCGTATCGCCGACCGGCTGAACATCCCGGTGATGTGCTACGGCCTGCGCACCGATTTCCAGGGCAATCTGTTTTCCGGTTCGCGAGCGCTTCTGGCCATCGCAGACGATCTGCGCGAAGTGCGCACCATCTGCCGCTGCGGCCGCAAGGCGACGATGGTCGTGCGTCTCGGCGCTGACGGCAAGGTGGCCAGACAAGGCGAACAGGTGGCGATCGGCAAGGACGTCTATATCTCGCTCTGCCGCCGCCACTGGGAAGAGGAAATGGGCCGCGCCGCGCCCGACGATTTCATTGGCTTCACCAGAGGCTGAACGGCCGGGATAACATGAAAATTCTGCAGTTCACAGTTGATTGCCCGTTCCCCCCGGTCTCCGGCGGAGAGATCCGGAACGCCGCCAATGCACGCGCCCTGGCATCGATGGGCGAGGTCCTGACGGTAAGCCTGACTGGCGCCCCGGCACCCTCCACACCGCCGAACATCCGTCACCGGATCATCGAGGCAGCGCGCGGCAGGGCGCCTTGGGGCAGGCGCAGCCCGCACCCGACCGTGCATATGATGCCGGACGACGAGCTGGCCGAAGCCGACGCCATCTGGAGGGAATTCGCGCCCGATCTCGTGGTGATCGAGGAGATCGTGCTTTCGCAGCTGCTGACGCTGGCGCCGAAGCATCGCGCGCGCACCGTCCTTGACCAGCACAACATCGATTCCCGGACGGTGTCCGACCGGATCGCCGGCCTGACGCTGTGGCAGCAAATTCGAGACTGGCGCCAAAACAGGCGAAGGAAGGCAGAGGCACGCGAAGCCGACAGGTGTGCGGCTGCCCTGGCCGACCAGGTCTGGGTTTGTTCGCGGGCCGACGAAGCGCTTCTGTCCGCTCTCGGCCCCGTCAACGACGTCAGGTTCGTCGCCAACCCCATTCCAGACGAGAGCGTGCTTTCCCTGCCAATTGCTGCCGAGCGCTTCAGTGAGCTCAGCCTGTGCTTCATCGGGCATCTCGGCTATTTCCCCAACATCGACGCCGTCAAGCAGATCGGCCGCGCGATGACGCCGCGCCTCGCCGCTTCCGGCCGGCCCTGGTCGATCACCGTCGCCGGCAGAAACCCGCGCGATGTCGTGCGCGGTCTATGCACCAGGCATGGTCTGCGGTTGATCGAGAACCCGCCGCATCTGCCGGAATTGCTTGGCCGCGCCGGCTATGCGCCGATCCCGCTGCACTTCGGCGGCGGAACCCGCATCAAGGTGCTGGAGGCGATGGCGGCGGGCTTGGTCGTCGCCGCCACCGAAAAGGCCGTCGAAGGTCTTGGGCTGCAGGCGGGCAGGCATTTCCTGTCCAGCGACGATGCCGGCAAGTTGGCATCGAAAATCATCGATCTCGCGACACGCCCGCAAGCGGCCGCCGAGATGGCGGAGATCGGCCGCGCTTTCGTGCGCGATAACCATTCGTCGGCGGCGATTGAAAAGCAAGTCAAGCAGGCGGTTGCGGCGATCCCGCGCACGGATTGAGCCCGGTCCGCTATCCAGCCGCCATACTGCGTTTGTTAAGGCCTGCTGCCTATTTTGCCCTCAACAAGAGCCAGCCGGGACCCGCCATGCTTCGAGCCATTTCATCAGCCCTTGTCATTTACTTGGCCGGTATCCTCGCCGCGCAGGCCGACGGCGATGCAGCACTTGGCAAGAAAGTATTCTACCGCTGCATGGCCTGTCACGAGGCGGCAAGCGACCGCGACAAGGTCGGCCCGCATCTCCTCGGTATCGTCGGCCGCACCGCCGGCACCGCCCAGAATTTCAACTATTCGCAGGCCATGAAGGACGCCGGCGCGGCCGGCCTGGTCTGGGACGAAGCCAACCTCAAAGCCTATCTTGGCGCTCCCAAGCTGAAAGTACCCGGCAACAGGATGGGCTTCTCCGGCCTGAGCAACGACGAGGACATCGCCAACGTCATCGCCTATCTGAAGGCCGATCCGAAGCCTTAAACGTCGCGATGGGTAGCGTGATGGCGACGGCTTCCGCCAGCTGTCTCGCGCTTGCAACTCATTGAGCCTTCTGTCGAATTCAGCACACCCACACTGTCCGAGATCGACTTCTTCGCAGCCGTCAAAGTTCAATGACAATTGAACAATACTTGGCCGGCTGGTTAATCACGCCATGACCCCGCCTTCATTGCCTTTCAAGACGACCATGCATTTTTTTGTTTTCGGGGCGGGTCTTGTCTTGCGTCTTTCAATCCCCTGATACCCCACATATATTCGCCGCTGTTCGCAGCCAGCGACCGGAAGCCGAAGCGGGAGGCCCCTATGGCGACATTGCAGAATTTCGATGCCGAAATTGCCAAGACCAGGCAGGTCGTGCAGGACATGCGCTCCAAGATCGAGCAGTCCGGCACGGTGCTTGATACGCTGGCAACCGCCGACAAGAAGATCGGCGACGCCAATTTCGACATCGAGAATGCCCGCATCGAGGACGTGCTGAAGCAGCAGAAGGTGATGGAAGGCAACATTGCCGACCTGATCATCGGGCTGGAAGACGCCACCAACGTCTTCGGCACCGAATTCGAGAGCATGAAGAACTACACCGGCTGGGAAAGCTTCGTCGGCGTCTTCTCGGCGCAACGCAAGCAGCGCATGCGCACCGACCGCGTCCGCAACATGTCGCTGGCCGGCAATCTGCAGGAGCTTCTGGTCAAGTCCGACACCATCGTCGGCATCCTGAAAGCGCAGAAAGAGGTCCTCGACCAGCGCTACAGGACCTCGGAAAACAGCCTGTCGCAGGTGATCGAGCGCCGCAAGGTCACCATGACCAACCTCGAGGCGGTGCAGAAGCGCATCGAGGAGGTCAATCCGCTGCTGCTCGACATCGAAAACAAGATCGCCGCTTCTACCAGTCAGAAGGAGCGCACGCAGCTTGAGGGCGAGCGCTCGAAACTGGCGACCGAATACAATGAAAAGCAAGCCAAGGAGCAGGAGCTTCTGGCCGAGAGCCAGACGCTGGAACGCTACACCTCGATGTTCCAGACCTTCGTCGATTCGCTCAACAATCAGATCGCAGCGCAGTCGACGCTTATCAACAAGCTGACCATCGATACCGAGCAGCGCATCGTGCTCTACAAGGCGCTGGAAGATTCCTTGAAGACCGCCGCCCAGCAGGATGTCGCCCACAAGATCAACACGCTGGGCAGCCAGGTCGACAACACCGCCGAAGAGACCATGGCCGGCATTGGCGCCGCCTCGCAAAAGCACATCGGCGATCTTCTCGAAATGCACGAGAAGAACATGGTCGCCAGCTCCGACATCCAGCGCCGCAAGAAGCTCGCCGACGACGCCTTCGCCCGCCGTTTCGACGACGTGATGAAGAAGCACAATTCGGCCAACTACGTGCAGTCGTAAGGAGCGGCTGCACGCGGGCACACCGGCATGACACCCGAAAACGAAGCGGCGGCGCGCTATTTTTCCGCCATCACGGCGGCACTCAGCGGCCTTGAAGTGTTCATGCGCGACGACCGCTCGCCGCTTTACCGGCACGGCATCGTTGCCAAGATCGTCGCCGAATACATTGCCCGGCTGGACAAATCGTTTTCCTGCTGGCGCAACCGGCTCGGCTTCATGGACACGTTCCGCATTTCGCGCGCCGACAGCGGCTATCCCGTCTTCCAGAACCTGCTGGAACTGGAAAATGACCGCCGCCAGGCCGAGGCGCGGCTGGCCAACATTCCGCTGGCCGGCGAATTGCGCGAGGAAATGGCCTACTTCATCCTGCGCCACAAGGAATTCCCCGAAGCGCTGCAGAAGTCGATGGCCGAGCGGCTCTATCTCGAGGACGTCAAGAGCGAACAGACTTTTGGCCCGTTCTCGCTGGCGCAGACGGCCAAGGTCTCGGTCAATCCAAAGACCGGGCGCCCCTATTACCTCGTGCACTGGGCGAGCTTCGACGGCAGCGCCAACCTGCCGCTGGTCTACATGGTGACGGTGGAGGATTCGTCCGAAAGCATGATCCGGCAGCTCGTTGACAGCAACGGCAAGCTCAATGAACGGGTCGACATCCCGCTGCCGGTAGACGGTCTGCTCAACCCCGAACTCGCCCATCGCTTCGACGATTTCACCGAGAAGAATTCCGCCTACACGCTGTCGCCGGCAACGATTGCCGTCAATCTCGACAAAGATTTCGAGCCGCTGCACCCTAAGCAGCTGCGCCGCGTCGTGCTCGGCCCCTTTTATTCCGCAGGCATTACCGACAACAATTCGACGGTGACCGAAGTGCTGGCCAAGGTGCGCAAGCCGGAAAATGCCTGGCTGCTCACCTGGACCATCCAAGAGGTCTACTCCAAGGGCGAGAAGCCCGGCCGCAAGGGGCTGTTTTCGAGCGAGAAGACGACGCAGGAATTTTTTATCAACACCGACGATCTCGAAGCCGCGCGCCAGGGTGTGTCGAGCTACGAGAACCACGCCCTGATCCCGCACGAAGCCTATCAAGCACTCTACGCTGCCGGCGAAGCTCAAAAGATCTTTTCCGGCTACAAGGTTCACATCCTGTCAAATGGGCAGGTGATTTCAGATGTGTAAGAGTCTCGCTTGGGACGCCAATCGCCAAGCTGAGCCGAGGCGTGGCCGATGATGCCAGCGGTCTTCGCAAAGAAGAAACAGCTTGATGCTCTGAGGAAGACTGTCCGGGCCGGCGCGCTGGAAGGTCTGGAGCACAGCCAGCGCATCGACATCACCTACACGTCCAATGCGATCGAAGGCAACACGCTGACTGCCGGCGAAACAGCCCTGGTGCTCGAGAAGGGCATCACAATCAGCGGCAAGCCCCTTAAGGACCATCTGGAGGCAGTCGATCATGCGCGAGCACTGAATTGGGTGCTGGAAATCGCCTCGCAACGCGACATGCCGATAATCGAGGCCGATATCCGTAACCTCCACCACCTGGTTGTCGCGAATTCCAGGCCCGAGATTGCAGGCAGCTATGCCGATACCGCCCGCTATGTGAATACCGATGCCGGTGTTCACAATTTTCCGACGCCGACGGAAGTCCCGGCCCTCATGGAAGCTTTTTCCCATTGGCTGGGCGTGGCACGCAACACGCCGAAGACCGCCTTCGAAGCGCATAGACGGTTCGTCGGCATTCATCCTTTCAACGACGGGAATGGTCGTACGGCACGTCTGTTGATGAACCTCATTCTGGCGCGGGCCGGCTATCCGCCGGTAGCGATTCGTCCCGAGGATCGTCCGGCCTACATTGCCGCCCTTGAGATCGATCAACGCGGCGGCGGCCATGCCGCCTTTGACAAGTTGCTTTTCGACAGGCTGGACCAGACGTTGGATATGTATCTCGACGCCGCTCGCCAGGCGCGCGATTCGTCGGCCAGCAAAAGTATTCCTATGAGGAGCTGACCATGGACACGGGCCTGACCACCATCCCGGAAGCGGCTATCGAAAAGCACCGCGCAACCGCGCAAAGCTTCATCACCCGCGTCGTCGTATTGGAAGACCCCTCGCGCGAATCCGGCACAGCGCTGGCCGGCACCAACCGCCGCTTCGTCTCCACCGTCTCGGTCGGCTCGGTGCGGCGCACACGCGAGGTCGAGCTGGTCAAGACCGTCGCCGCAATCCATCCCGACGACCAGCTGATGAGCATCCCGCAGCACACGCTGTTGTTCCGCGCCCGCCGCGGCCTGGCGATTGCGCTCGCCATCTCCGACGTCTTCGCCGAGGGCTCCGACCTCGAAAGCCTCCAGGCCAAGAACACCCGCGCGCCTCTTGAGGGCGATGAGGCGGCGACCTTCAAGAAGCTTCTGTCAGCCTCGGCTTACGTTTCAGCCTTCAGCCTCGCCTCTTACCTGTTCCAGCTGATCGACAGCGACGGCGAGGCGCCCAACGATATCCCCGAACCGGACTTCCTGTTCGACACGCCGCAGGACGCGGTGAAGTCGATCGTCGCCGGGTTGGACAAGGCGATTGCAGGCTCCAAGGACGATGGCGACCTGACGACGCGCGCGCGAGCTTTTGCACGGGTCGCCATTGATGGGCTGCTGGCCCGCAAAGGCCGCTTCGACGGCATCGGTCCGTTCGAGAACGCCCATATCCGCATCGACGCCGACGATTTCACCCTCGACGGCTTCGACGTCGCGCCCGGCAAGCGTTCGAAACCGCTGGTGATGACCTTCAAGAAGCCCGAAGAGGTCGTCGGCAACCACATCGCCAAATACCAGTCGGTCAAGCTCGCCAAGATGCTGATGGCCTATGATTTCGAGCGCGAGCTGAACCCGTTCGTCGAGCTCGGCGGCTTCCTCTTCACCTTCATCGGCGATGGCGCGCCGGGCACAGGCAAGACGACGCTGATCCAGATGATCGCCGGCCTCGTCAACAATTATTGCCAGGTTGCCGGCTATCCCTTCGCCTATGAGAATTTCGGCGTCGACCAGATCTCGTCCTACCAGGGCAAATCCGGCCAGAATTGCCGCCAGTTCATCAACAATGTCTTGAACCCACGCGTCATCGGTTTCGGCACCGTCGACGACATCGACCAGGTGGCGGCCCGCCGCTCCGACGACCGCGCCTCGGCCGGCCAACAGGAAATCACCGGCGTCTTGATGGACGCCTTTGCCGGCACCGGCACGGTGGTGCGCGGCAATTGCTCGTTCGGCATGTTTTCCAACTATCCCGAAAATGTCGACGATGCGCTGCGCCAGCGCGCCAGCGCCCGCTGGCTGGTCGACGGCCCGCAGAGCCGCGACGACTATATCGACATCTTCGTGCTGCTTGCCGGCAAGAACCACAAGATCCCACTCGGCGACCACAAGCTCTACGCCGCGCAGGAGATCCAGCGCGCGGTGACCGAAGCCTATGAGGAGCACGAGAAGCCTCAGGAAGACGGGCTGATGAAGGTCTATGAGCGCTACATGAAGGAGAATGGCGCGCCGAAATCGATGGCCGACATCGGCACCTATCTGCACCTGATCAAGGATGCCGAGCCGCGCTTCACCGGCCGAGCCATCAAGAACGTCACCGACGCCATCAAGATGCGCGCCATGGACATCGAGCTGCCCGACGACTGGTTCGAGAAGCCGGAAGCCTTCATGCACAAGGGCTACGACGAGAAGAAAGCCATGATCGAGGAACTGCGTGGGCCGTTCTCGATGGACATGGTCATGCAGGAGATCAACCGCTACGCCGACTCGGAGTTCCGCTATTCCGACAAATCCGACGACGCCGCGGTGGAGAAGCTGCTGCGCGACGCACGCCTGCGCGAACGGGCGGGGCGCGAGATGGAGGAGATGAAGAAGAAGGGGCTGTGGAATGCGTGAGCTTCCTTCGCTGCCCGCGGGTGCTGAAAGGCTTGGCGCCAACGCTGACGCCCCCCTCTCCCCGTCCTTCACGGGGCGAGGGCAAGGGTGAGGGGCGGCGCATGCGTGGACCAGAGATCGCTACGACCATACTGGCAGCTATCGAACAGCGCCTCGATCGGCACATCCGGACCAATGATCTTCGATTTACTGCCGCCAAAGGCCATGGGGAGACATGTCCTTGAATGCTAGCGCTGCCCCTCACCCTTACCCTCTCCCCGTGAAGAACGAGGAGAGGGAGGCGTCAGCGTTGGCGCTTCGCCACAACAGGCAACGCCGCTCGGAACGTTCTGCATGAGCCACGCCAAAAAACCCGACCTCCTGCGCGACAATGAGCTGATTTACGGCCGTCTGCTGACGGTCGACGAGTCGCACCTCATCCAGCGTTACAACAAGGCGCTTGTCGCCTTCGGCCTCAAACCGACCAAGCTGAAGAGCTTCCAGATCGACCGCACCGGCTTCTCGCCCGAAGTGGCCGAGGAATGCGGCGACTACGGCTATCTCGATCCCAACGAGGTCAACCGCCGCTTCATCATCCTGACGCCGTCGCAGATCGATCTGCCGGTGGTGCACACCGCCTTTTCCAACACCTCGCAGCTTATGTTCGAGTTCATGTCCAAGAACCAGCGCGCCATCGATGCGCTGACCATCAAGGATGTCATCTACGGCGAGATCGAGGATTCCGTTCCCCTGGTCAACGACATCGAGGATCTGCTGTCGATCAGCCAGGTCGAGTTCAGGGTGCTTTCGGCCGAGGACGTGCTGGGCAAGGCCGCCGAACTCGGCAAGCTGGTCGACCGGCTGAAGCAGGAGCCCGATGCCTGGCGCGACAACACCATGCTGAGCCGTATGGTGGAGCTGGCGAAGGTCTGCGGCGATATCCGTGAGAATGCGCTGGTGCCCGACCAGGTGATCTTCCGCCACAACGCCTACTGGACCAGCCATTTCGGCGGCGTCTACGTCTTCGTCGATCCTGATATGACCACCGTCATCGGCGACCCGGCCGCCCCCGGCTTTCGCCGTTCGCGGCCCTGGCAGGTCAGCTATCTCTCGATCAACGATGCCGACAAGGTGTTCAAGTTCCTGGCCAGCACCGGCCGCATCGAACTGCCCCGCGCGTCATGGGTCGAAAGCTCGGGCTATCTCGAGCATCGCGCCGAGATGGTGGTGCGCTCTATCATCCGCGACACAGAGCCGAACCGCAATTTGACCGAGGTCGACAAGGTCTGGCTGCAGACCTGGATCCATGGCCATGCCGATCTGATCACCAAGGACGGCAATTTCCCCTTTCTCAACGCCGCCAAGCGTGAGATCGCCCAGCTCGGCCATCTCAAGATCGAGGATGTGTTTCCGCAACGGCGCTTCCTGGTTGTGCGTGGCAAGCCCGACCATCCCGACGCCTGGCTGACCAACCAGCTGATCTCGGATTTCGTGCCGCAGGACTTCGTCTCGCGTTACGTCTTCAACAAGCCGGGCTTCTACAAGGACTATGACGGCTACAGCGACGCCTGGCGGTCGCATGTTGTGGACGTTCTGAAAACCACATATTTGAAAGACAAAGTGGCGTTTCGCACGCGCCTTTACGGCCTGACTGACTGAGGGGTGAACGAGAGCCATGCTTGATCCGATCGTGAATTTCTTCACCCGCATCTTCCAATGGATAGGCCGCGGCATCGGCCTCGTCATCGGCGCGATCCTGTGGCCGTTCCTCTGGGCTGGGCGCTGGTATACGCAGCGCGGCTGGATCCTGAAGGCTGTGGTCGGCCTCGCGCTTCTGGTGTTGATCGGCCTCTACGCCAATTTCTTCTACGCCACCCAGTGGTGGAACAAGTTCGATCCCAACTACGTCGACAAATACACCTTCGAGAACCGCAACATTTCCGCCGGCGAACAGGTCGCCGCCGGCGCCGGCACCGACACCGCCAAGACCTGCGGCAATTCGGGCATCGCCCAGGTGGCGGCCGACCTGACGGACTTCAACGTCAACCAGAATGCCTGGATCTCGTCGATGATCCTCTACAAACTCGGCCTGTTCGGCATCGACTGGGACAACACGCCGTTCATGGACAACAAGGCCTCGTTCCAGCGCGGCATCAACCAGGCGGTGCGGCGCACCGCCACCGAGCTTGCCGACAATCTCGGGCGTGTTCGCACCACATCGCAGATCGACGGCGACCTGCAGGATGCGCGCGGCAATCTGCAGTTCGACGAGGAGACCTGGTATTTCGGCATCAACCCGTTCGGCCCCAAGACGCCGACGCCGAGCTATTATCGCGATGCCGTCACCAAGCTGCGCTCCTTCAACGCCCGCCTCGGCAGCTGCCAGGCGACGTTCGATGCCCGCGCCGACAATCTGAAGCAGTATATCGACCGCATCTCCTCCGACATCGGTTCCACCTCCGCGATCCTCAAGGAGCGCGCCGAAAACCACAACAATGGCTGGTTCGACTTCCGCGCCGATGACCGCTTCTGGTTCGCCTATGGCCAGCTCTATGCCTATTACGGCCTGATGAAAGGCGCCCAGGCCGACTTCGAGGACGTCATCAAGGAAAAGCATCTCGGCAATCTGTGGGACACGATGGATGCGCAATTCGTCTCGGCGCTGCGCATCCAGCCCTTCATCATCGCCAATGGCCGCGAGGATGGCTGGATCATGCCGACGCACCTGACGACGATGGGTTTCTACGTGCTTCGCGTGCGCTCCAACATGGTCGAGATCAGCAACGTCCTGACTCAGTAGATCAGCTACGTACGCGGAGCCATAGTCCGCATGCTCCCTGCGTCGAGGTATAGATCGACACCCACGCGTTTGGCGATCGCCGCCCTGTGCTCGCCAGCCTTCGCCCAGCCGGCGTTGGCAGCGTTATCAAGATCGTCAAATCCGCCGTAGTCTCCCAGATAAAGACGCGATTTTCCTAAGATGGAATTGAGCCGAGCTTGCAGTTGGTCATCAGTGAGCGTCTGGGATGCCGGGTCGGAAAGACCCTTCTGTGACAGAAACCATGAACGACCTGGATTGTTCATCTTGAAGTTCAGTTCTGCACTGTTGATCCAGGAAAAAGCCTTCGACTTGTCATTGAGCCCTACCGAATATGCCGCAACAGAGAAGCCAAGCGCGCGTTGTGCATCAGACAAAGAATTCGCACGCGAGTAACGATAGATATCGGTCGCATCGATACCGGAACGCTGAGCAGCAGCGGATAGTGACTTTGCCAATTCATCATAGCTGTCGTTGTCGATAAATGCCGCGTACTTTGATGATTCATCTAGGTATTTATCAAATTTTACTTTATCCATTTGAGTACTACCAATCTCATGGATCAAACCAAGAACGTTTGCAGCAGAAGACACCGAATTCTGTAAGTAACTCATAATTGAGATATCGTCATAGATATGATCGTGCGTTTTTTCCGAGGGTTGGTTCATCTCCGATGTACCGATACCATTCATCGCTGACCATTCCGGGACTGTGCCGTCACCCTGGCCAAGGGTCGTTTCAAACTCGACTTTTGATTGATTCAGAGTGGCCGACCCGGAAACTGCCGTGGTGTTCTCGAATGCGTTGTCTTTGCGAAGCTTTCCAACGACATAGCGATACTTAGCCCGGATGGCCTCACCGACATCTTCTGAGAGGCGACCGCAAACGACGCTAGAAGCAGATTCTATTTTTTTTGCAATGTATTCATACTCGGTTGCTTTCAATTTCTCCGGAAATCGGCGCGGGATAGCCATCTCTTTCCAAGTGTTCACCAAACTCAAATTCATGATCGATCGATCACCGGTGACACTGACCTTCTCTATGATTTTGTCCGTCTGGTACGCCTTGCAGTCCGATTTCATAATATTGGTGAACGGTATCAACTCATAAACACTGTCGAATGTAATAGCATCCTCTATCAGAGCGTCGCCGAACAGCATGCGAAAATACCGGTCTCTGGTCATGCTATTGTCGCCAGAGAACATGGAGGTAACAACCTCTGGCGCACCCAGGAACGGTGTGCCACCGAAGATAAAATAGCTGACCTGATTGGCATCGATTGGCATTTTGCTGCCATCATTGCATAACTTGTTCTTCGAAAACGATGTTTTTATCCAGGTATCTAGAACTATGCCGCCCATGCTATGGGCAATAAAAATGTATTTGCTATATTTCTTCTTGTAAAATTCGCCGCAAATAAAGTTATCGAAATCATTCGCGCTAGATGCATTCGAGAGGCGCCAATCGTAAGGAAAAGAGAGAACTGCTGCGTCAGTTGAAAAGCTGAGATTTTCTTTGAAATCGGAATACACATTGAGATCCGAGATACTGCCAGCGACCCGTCCGAAAAGCCTTTTCCAGACTCCGCTCATATCATTGATTTCGGCACGCTCGAGAAGTTCCGGCTTTGCAGTGGGGCAGTCTTCAATAGACAGGCCGTCTCCGCCATAGTGACCGTCACCCCAGATCACCGTATCTTTATATTCTCCGGCTGCGGTGCAGGTCAGTTTTGATCCGAAGATACCCGGCAGGAAAATGATTGCGATATTTTCTGAATAAGCTTGGTTGCGTTCCAATTTTTTCTTCTCAGTCGCCGCTAGCGAGACATCGGGCACGACGAGAAGGTAAACCAAGACAGCCGCAACAACAGTGAGAATTGTCCTAAAATACACGACGCCCTCCCCTCTAAATAGACCCGTATAAACACACTAGCACGCCAACGGCGTGCGCCGTCGCCTCTGTCGCATTCCGTGCATTGGGCGGCTGTTTTGAGACGGCGGAACGTCGCGTCCTCTGGCTTCTATACGGCGCGGCAACGGAGCCAGGAAGAACCGGCGACAGGTCGGCCGGCCGCAGAGACACTTTCTTCATAGGAAACATAGTTGCATGCAAGTTGACGCCGCGGGAGCGACAGGGTTAGAACATGCCCGCGCCCGGGTTCAACATGCCTGCGAGTGAGATCAAACCCGTCCCCTCCACCGTCCAATCCGAAGGAAAGCCGTCATGGCCGAAGTGAAGTCCGATATCGAGATCGCGCGCGGCGCCAAGAAAAAGCAGATCCAGGAGATCGGCCAGAAGATCGGCATCCCGACCGAGCACCTTTTGCCCTACGGCCACGACAAGGCGAAGATTTCGGCCGAATTCATCAAATCGGTGAAGGGCAACAAGGACGGCAAGCTGATCCTCGTCACCGCCATCAACCCGACGCCGGCCGGCGAAGGCAAGACGACCACCACCGTCGGCCTCGGTGATGGCCTCAACCGCATCGGCAAGAAGGCGATCGTCTGCATCCGCGAGGCTTCGCTCGGCCCGAATTTCGGGGTCAAGGGCGGTGCCGCCGGCGGCGGCTACGCGCAGGTCGTGCCGATGGAGGACATGAACCTCCACTTCACCGGCGACTTCCACGCCATCACCACGGCGCACAATCTTCTGTCGGCGCTGATCGACAACCACATCTACTGGGGCAATGAGCTCGGCATCGACACCCGCCGCGTCGCCTGGCGCCGCGTCATGGACATGAACGACCGGGCGCTGCGCGAAATCATCTGCTCGCTCGGCGGCGTCGCCAACGGTTATCCGCGCGAGGCAGGCTTCGACATCACCGTCGCCTCTGAAGTGATGGCTATCCTGTGCCTGTCCACCGACCTCAAGGATCTGGAAAAGCGCCTCGGCGACATCATCGTCGCCTACCGCCGCGACAAGACGCCGGTCTATGCCCGCGACCTCAAGGCCGACGGCGCCATGGCGGTGCTGCTGAAGGACGCCATGCAGCCAAACCTGGTGCAGACGCTGGAGAACAACCCTGCCTTCGTGCATGGCGGCCCGTTCGCCAACATCGCGCATGGCTGCAACTCGGTGGTCGCCACCACCACGGCGCTGAAGCTCGCCGACTACGTCGTCACCGAAGCCGGCTTCGGCGCCGACCTCGGAGCCGAAAAATTCTTCGACATCAAGTGCCGCAAGGCGGGTTTGAAGCCGGCGGCTGCCGTCATCGTCGCCACCGTGCGCGCCATGAAGATGAATGGCGGCGTCAAGAAGGAAGACCTCGGCAAGGAAAACATCGAGGCAGTCAAGAAGGGCTGCCTCAATCTGGGCCGCCACATCGAGAATGTGAAACAGTTCGGCGTGCCTGCGATCGTGGCGATCAATCATTTCACCACCGATACCGAGGTGGAAATCCAGGCGATGAAGGATTTCGTCGCCTCGCTCGGCGCCGAGGCGATCCTGTGCAAGCATTGGGCCAATGGCTCTGCCGGCATTGAGGAGTTGGCGCGCAAGGTCGTCGAGATCGCCGAATCCGGCGCCTCGCAGTTCGCGCCGCTCTATCCCGACGCAATGCCGCTGTTCGAGAAGATCAACACCATCGTCCAGCGCATCTATCGCGGCGACGAGGCGATCGCCGACAAGTCGGTGCGCGACCAGCTGCATGCCTGGGAGCAGGCCGGCTACGGGCACCTGCCGGTCTGCATGGCCAAGACCCAATATTCCTTCTCGACCGACCCGAACCTGCGCGGCGCGCCGACCGGGCACACCGTGCCGGTGCGCGAGGTCAGGCTTTCGGCGGGCGCCGGCTTCGTCGTCGTCATCTGCGGCGAGGTCATGACCATGCCCGGCCTGCCCAAGGCGCCGTCCTCGGAAAAAATCTTCCTCAACGAGGCCGGCCAGATCGAAGGCCTGTTTTGAAAATTTCGAGATCGTTGCAAGATCCAAGAAGGGCGGCCACTGGCCGCCCTTTTGCTTTTCGGGGACAGATTTGCCTATGCAGCGTTGCGCGCCAGCGCGCGCTGGTTTGACGCATAGGGCGTGTCGCGTTCGGGCAAAGCACCGGTCTTCAGGCAATCGATCCATTCGGCGGTCTTGAGCACGGCCGCAAAGCGCGACTGCAGGATGATGGACACCACGCGGTGGATCTCCTCGGCCGAGGCGTAGCCGGCGCTGTTGGCGTAAGGCAGCGAACCGGTGGCGTCGGACAGGAACTCGACCGCAAAGCCGACATGCGCGGCGTGGATGATGGTCGACAGGTCGCAATTATGCGTCATGTAGCCGATCACCGTTATCGTATCGATAGTATTGGCGCGCAGCCACGCCTCGAGGTCGGTGCCGGCAAAGGCGCTAGGCAGTGACTTCTCGACATAGTGGTCGCGGCTTCGCCGGGCGATCTCGGGATGCAGTTCGCCGCCATGGCTGCCCTTGGCGAAGACTGGCGAGGTCTCGGGCGCCATCTGCTTGACGACCACCACCTTCACGCCGGCCGCAGCGGCGGCATCCATAGCGCGCGCGACATTGACGACGCTGTCGCGGAACGGCGGACACTGGATGGCGAGGTTGCCGCCATCATAATCATTCTGGACATCAATGACGATGAGTGCGCGGCGCGGCGTGATATTGGCGGACATGGTGTTCTCCTTCGGGCTTGAATGGGACAGGTCGAAAATAGGCGAATCCCCCGACTGCCAAAAGTGGCCCGATTGACATCATTCGAAAGAATTGGGACAATCCGCTTTTCGCTTGCTGGAAACACGCATGGTCGACCCGATCATTGCCGTTCTCGCCTTTGACGGCATCAGCCCGTTCCACCTCTCCGTGCCGTGCGTGGTGTTCGGCACCGACCGCACCAAGCTTGGCCTGCCGCGTTTCGACTTTCGCGTCTGCGCGCTCGACGATGGAGCGATCCACACCGATGCCGGGCTGACCATCGCGGTGCCGTATGGCCTTTCCGCATTCGACGATGCCGACATTGTCATCATTCCGAGCTGGAAGGATCTCGAGGCCCCACTTCCGCCGCCGCTCCTGGCAGCGCTCACCCACGCGCACCGGCGCGGTGCGGTGATCGTCGGCCTCTGTCTCGGCACCTTCGCCATTGCCGCCGCCGGGCTGCTTGCGGGCCGGCGGGCGACGACACACTGGGCCTCCACCGACCGGTTGCAGGCATTGTACCCGGACATCGAAGTCGACGCCGACGTGCTCTATGTCGACGACGGCGACATCGTCACCTCGGCCGGCGTCGCCGCCGGGCTCGACTGCTGCCTGCACATTGTGCGCGCGCGCTATGGCGCAGAGGTAGCGCTGCGGCTGGCAAGGCACATCGTGCTGTCGCCGCACCGGCAGGGTGGGCAAGCGCAGTTCATCGAGCGCCCGCTGGCGAAAACCCCGGCCACCGACCGCTTCACCCTGGCGCTCGACACGGTGCGGGCAACGCTCGGACAAACGCACAACCTCGACCGCGTCGCGGAGGCCGCGGGCCTGACCCGGCGCACTTTCACCCGCCGTTTCCAGAAATCGATCGGCACCAGCTTTGGCGAATGGTTGGCCGGCCAACGCATCGAACTGGCGCAACAGCTGCTGGAGGCGACGGAAAAATCGATGGACATGGTGGCCTTCGAAGCCGGCTTCGGCAGCGCCACCTCGCTGCGCCAGCATTTCGCCGCACGGCTCAAGACGTCACCGGCCCAATACCGGCGTGAATTCTCGCGGCGAGCCGGTCCGGACGAGCGCATGGCACGCACGGCTTCATACTGACCGCCCACGACGAGTTCAGCCCCGCTTGACCGCCCGCGCCGGATTGCCGACCACTGTGGTGTTGTCAGGCACGTCGCGCGTCACCACCGCGCCGGCGCCGACTATGGCGATCATCGCCGATGCTGATGCCGCCGAGGATGATGGCGCTGCCGCCGATCCAGGCGTCATTGCCAATGGTGACCGGCCGGGCAATCTCCAGTCCCGCCTGACGGCCCGCGGCCTCCTTGTGGTGCTCGGCGCAGTAGATCTGCACATTGGGGCCGAGAAGCGTCCGCCTGCCGATACGCACCGGCGCGGTGTCGAGGATGGTGCAGCCGGCATTGAGGAAGGCGCCGTCGCCGAGATGGATGTTGAAACCGTAGGCGCAGTGGAACGGCGCCTCGATGCGGCCGCCCTCGCCCGCGCTGCCGAGCAGCGCCAACAGCGTCGGGCCGATATTGCCGCGTTGCTGGGGCGGCAGCGCATTGTGCTCGAACACCGCATCTCGCGCGATCACGCGGAGCGCCTCCAGTTCGTCGTCGATGCAGGTGTACCATTCGCCTGCAATCATCCTTGTGCGTTCGCTTCCGGCCATCACAGCGACTCCGTCCCTTCGTCGTGTTCGACTGTTTACCAAAGTACAATGCTCACTGATGGAAGAAGCACCATCGCCTACTCTCGTCAAACGCAGGACCTATGCTAGCTTGCCCTCGTGGGCCAGTCCCGGGCCTGCTTTCGAGGGGATCTACATGCTCTATTTGCTTGCACTTCTGATCGGCGTCATTGCCGGTCTTCGCGCCATGACCGCGCCGGCCGCGATCGCCTGGGGCGCGTATCTCGGCTGGCTGCCGGTGGCCGGCACCTGGGCAAGTTTCATGGGCCATTGGGCCGCCGTCGGTATCTTCACCATCCTCGCCATCGTCGAACTGGTCACCGACCAGCTGCCCTCGACGCCGAGCCGCAAGGTGCCGCAGCAATTCGGCGCCCGCATCCTGCTTGGCGCCTTCAGCGGCGCGGTGATCGGCGCCACCGCCGGTTCCACCATTGGCGGCCTGATTGCCGGCGCCATCGGCGCCGTCATCGGCACCTATGGCGGCGCCGAAGCGCGCGGCCGGTTGGCCGCCGCCTTCGGCAGGGATTTGCCTGCCGCCCTCATCGAGGACGCGGTGGCGATCATCGGCGGCCTGCTGATCGTGGCGGCGGTGGTATGACTGCCCAAGCCTCAGACGCCAAGACATACGACGCCATCATCATCGGCGCCGGACAGGCCGGCCCTCCTCTCGCCGGCCGGCTGACGTCAGCCGGCATGAGCGTTGCGTTGATCGAGCGCAAGCTGGTCGGCGGCACCTGCGTCAACACCGGCTGCATGCCGACCAAGACCATGGTCGCCAGCGCCTATGCCGCGCATCTGGCGCGGCGTGCCGCGGACTACGGCGTGACGTTCTCAGGCCCTGTCGGCGTGGACTACAAGAGGATCAAGGCGCGCAAGGACAAGGTCACAAACGACTCCCGCAGCAATCTGGAGACGTGGATCGCCGGCATGAAGGGCTGCACGCTTTATCGCGGCCATGCCCGCTTCGAATCCGCCAACACCGTGCGTGTCGGCGGCGACCTTCTGACCGCCGAAAAGATCTTCCTCAACACCGGCGGCCGCGCCTCGGTGCCCGACCTGCCCGGCGTCAACGACGTCGACTACCTCACCAACTCCTCGATGATGGACCTCGACGTTTTGCCTCGCCATCTCATCGTCGTCGGCGGCAGCTACATCTCTCTTGAATTCGCGCAGATGTTTCGCCGCTTCGGCTCTGAAGTCACCGTCATCGAGAAGAGTTCGCGCCTGACCGGCCGCGAGGACGAGGACGTGTCGGCGGCCATCCTGTCGATCTTCCAAAACGAAGCCATAGAAGTCCATGTCGGCGCCGACGACATCCGCTTTGCCAAACAGGGCAAGGACATCGCCGTGACCTTCTCATCCGGCAAGCCGCCGGCAGTCGGCTCGCATGTGCTTCTGGCACTCGGCCGCACCCCCAACACCGACGATCTCGGTCTCGACAAGGCTGGCATCGCGGTCGATCTGCGCGGCTTCGTCACCGTCGACGACCAGTTGCGCACCAGCGTGCCCGGCATCTGGGCGATGGGCGACTGCAACGGCAAGGGCGCCTTCACCCACACCTCCTACAACGACTATGAGATCGTCGCCGCCAATCTGCTCGACGACGATCCGCGCAAGGTCAGCGACCGCATCGAGGCCTATGCGCTCTACATCGATCCGCCGCTCGGCCGCTGCGGCATGACCGAGGCGGCGGTGAAGAAATCCGGGCGCAAGGCGCTGGTCGGCCAGCGGCCAATGACCCGCGTCGGCCGCGCCATCGAAAAGGGCGAGACGCAAGGTTTCATGAAGATCCTGGTCGATGCCGACACCAGGCAAATCCTCGGCTGCTCCGTGCTCGGCGCCGGCGGCGACGAGGCAGTGCACTGCGTGCTCGACCTGATGTACGCCAAGGCGTCGGTCGATACGCTGGCGCGCGCCGTACATATCCACCCCAACGTCTCGGAGCTGTTGCCAACCATCGCCCAGGAGCTGAAGCCGCTCGCCTGACATAGCCCCGCGTCAAGCTCAGCGCTTTCTGCATTGGTGCGTTGCAGCAATGTGCATTGCGCGCGGCAAGGCTTCTCGTTCAGTCTGAATTGAACCGATTCAGTCTGGATTTTCCATGCCTTTGCCGATCCTTGCGCTTGCCATTGCGTCCTTCTGCATCGGCACTACCGAATTCGTCATCATGGGCCTGTTGCCGGAGGTTGCGGCCGATCTCGGCGTGTCGATCCCCTCGGCCGGCCTGCTGGTCACCGGCTATGCGCTGGGCGTCGTCTTCGGCGCACCCATCGTCGCCATGGCCACCGCGCATTTGCCGCGCAAGCCGGTCCTGGTCGCGCTGACGGCGATGTTCGTCGTCGGCAATCTGCTCTGCGCCATTGCGCCCAATTACTGGCTTCTGATGGCCGCGCGCGTCTTCACCGCGTTTGGTCATGGCGCCTTTTTCGGCATTGGTTCCGTCGTTGCCGCCAGCCTGGTGCCGCGCAACAAGCGCGCCAGCGCCATGGCGATGATGTTCGCGGGATTGACGCTCTCCAACATTCTCGGCGTTCCTGCCGGCACCGCGCTTGGCGAAGCCTTCGGCTGGCGCTCCACCTTCTTTGCCGTCGTCGGCATCGGCCTGATCTCTGTTGCCGCCATCGCCTGGCTGGTGCCATCCAATGTCGTCGAACCGAGCGGCGGCGGCCTGCGCAGCGAACTGCGCGTGCTGGGCAAGCTGCAGGTCTGGCTCGCCATGCTGATCGCCTCGCTGGCCTCGGCCAGCCTGTTTGCCGTCTTCACCTACATCAAGCCCTACCTTACCGATGTCTCCGGCCTGTCGACCTCCGCGGTCACCTGGGTCCTGCTGCTGTTCGGCGCCGGCATGACCATAGGCAACATCATCGGCGGCCGGCTGGCCGACTGGAAATTGATGCCGACGGTCATCGGCACGCTGCTTTTGATGGCAGTTCTGTTTGTCGGCTTCATGCAGTACGGCGCGATCGCCAGCGTCGCCATCGGCATCGTCTTCTTGTGGGGACTGCTGATCTTCGTCGTCGTGCCGCCGCTGCAGATCCGCGTCGTCGAAGCGGCTTCGGAAGGGCCGAACCTCGCCGCCACGCTCAACCAGGGCGCATTCAATATCGGCAATGCCAGCGGCGCCTGGATCGGCGGCGTGGCTCTGTCGGCCGGCGTTTCCTATGCTCATTTGCCGCTGGTCGGCGCGGTGCTGGCCCTGCTGGCGGTCAGCGTAGCCGTTGTCTCGCAGGCGCTCGAAGGATCGGCGCCGATAACGACGGTTCCGGCCGCCGCCGAATAATTCCATTGCGCCCATGGCGGCGCGAACTGGACCAATCGACAGCCCTTCGGCAAAAGTGCATGTGTTCTGCCTCTTATCCTGGAGGCATCCCATGCAGAAATCGATCGAACGCATCGCCGGCGATACCGAAGGCGTTTCCTACGAATTCCCGGTGTTCCGCTTCGCCGGCGCCGACAAGGCAGCACCTTCGGCCTATCTCCAGGCAGCACTCCACGCCGGTGAACTGCCTGGTGTCGTCGCCATCGACGCGCTGATGCCGGCGCTGAACAAGGCCGAAGCCGAAGGCCGCATCAAGGGCAGCATCACGGTCGTGCCCTGGGCCAATCCGATCGGCCGCGCCCAATATCATTTCGGCGAGCACCAGGGCCGCTTTCATCTCGGCACCCGCAACAATTTCAACCGCGGCTTTCCGTTGCTCGCAGCACCGGACGCCAAGCTTTTGCCCGACACCACGCTTGGCACCCCCGACCAGCGATTGAAGACCCGTCTGGTGCAGCTGTCGCTCGGCCACGACATCGTGCTCGACCTGCATTGCGACGACGAGGGCCTTGCCTATCTCTACGTCCACGCCAGCCTGTGGCCGGCGATGGCCGATTGCGCCGCCGCCATGGGTATCGACGCCGTGGTGTTGTGGAGCGAGGACACCGACGGCACCTTCGAGGGCGCCACGATCATGCCCTACCAGAACGTCCCCGCCAACGTGGCGAAGCTCGACCGCCGCGTTGCCACCACGGTAGAATACCGTGGCATGCTGGATGTCGACGGCGCGCTGGCAAGTTCCGATGCCGAAGGCCTCTACCGGCTGCTGGCGGCGCGCGGCGTCATCGCCGATACCGCCCTTCCCGCACCCGGCGCGTTCAAGGGCCTCGTCGCGCCGCTGGAGAACATCGACATGATGCCGGCGCCCCGGGCCGGCGCCATCCTCTACGACGTCAAGCCCGGCGACCGCGTCGCCGAGGGCGCGCGCCTCGCCACCATCGTCCACACACCGGGCGAGGCCGGCGGCCGCACCGAAGTGCTGGCGCCGCAGGACGGCGTCATCCTGACCCGCCGCTCACGCCGCATCATCCGCGCCGGCGAGGATCTCTTGAAGCTGGTCGGCAACAAGAAGAGCGCCGACGCGAGGTCAGGCACGCTGGAGGACTGAGCTAACCCGAAATCGCCAGCCGCGCCTTGGCCTCCAGCCATTCGGCCATTTGCCGGTACGGCACCGGGCCGTGGCTGACACGGGCGACACCAAGCTCGGCCAGGCGCTGGCGCGGCGGCACATGCGCCAGCGCGATGATGTTGACCGGCAGCACGGTGGCCTTGCACAGCGCCTCGATCAGAGCCTCGTCGCCGAGCCCCGGCGCAAAGAAGCCGCTCGCTCCTGCCTTTTCATAAGCGTGCGCCCGCTCGATGGCCTGGTCGAGCAGCACGCTGTCATGCACATCCGGCTTGGCCTTGAGGAAAATGTCGGTACGGGCGTTGATGTAGGCGGGAATGCCGGAAGCCTTCACCGCCGCCGCTGCCGCCTCGATCCGCTTCACCTGTATGGCGATGTCGTGCAGGCCGGCGCCGCCGACGATCTGGTCCTCGAAATTGAAACCGATGGCGCCGGCCTGCAGGGCACGTGTCACCGTCTGGGCGACAGTCTCCGGCTCGACGCCGTAGCCGCCTTCGAGGTCCATGGTCACCGGCAGGTCGACTGCCGCGACGATGCGCCTGATGTTGTCCAGCGCCAGCTCCAGCGGGATTTTCTCGCCATCGGCATAACCAAAAGCAGCCGCGACCGGCCAGCTGCCGGTGGCGATCGCCTTGGCGCCCGCCCTCTCGACGATCTTGGCCGAGCCCGGATCCCAGGTATTGTAGAGAACGATCGGGTTGCCCCTGACGTGGAGCGCATGGAACCTGCGTGCGCGCTCGATCTGCTCGGTCATTGCTGTCTTCCCGTCTTTCCGATGTTGGACGAACAGTCTAGGCAGGACCCCAAGCCTTGGCGATGTGCCATGGGCTGCGGAAGCGGCGGCCACAAACAGGCCTTTCAAACCTGTTGCGCATCCGGCTTTTCGCCGCTATGGATTTCGCCCATGAACATGCGCTCGATCAAGACCATTTGGTGGTGGGCTCGCTGACAGCGGCCTGTTCGAACGCGTGCGCGTGAAAATAGAGGGTGGCCGCAACGGAATGTCCGGGCGGCCATTTGTTTTTTCAAAGCCATTCCCGGGTCCGTTGCCCCAACAAGCCATATGGAGACGGCAATGACGATGAAGGCTCTGGAAAACGGCGCGGAAAGCTTCGTGACCGCAGGTGGTGTCACCATCACCCGCGAACGCCACGACAAGCCTTACGCCGGTGCGATCGATGCCTATGTCGATGGCTTGAACTCGCGCCGTGGTGCGGTGTTTTCCTCGAATTACGAATATCCGGGCCGCTACACACGCTGGGATACGGCCATCATCGATCCGCCGCTGGTGATTTCCGCGCGTGGCCGCGCCATGCGCATCGAGGCGCTGAATGGCCGTGGCGAAGTGCTGCTGCCGGTGATCGGCAAGACGCTGGCCGGCGTTGCCGAGGTGACGATTGCTGAAACCTCGAAAAAGCTGATCCGCCTCGATGTCGCCAAGCCCGGCCGCGTCTTCACAGAGGAAGAGCGCAGCCGCGTCCCCTCTGTGTTTACTGTGCTGCGCGCCATCACCGCTCTGTTCAAGACCGATGAAGACGCCAATCTCGGCCTTTACGGCGCCTTCGGTTACGACCTCGCCTTCCAGTTCGATCCAGTCGACTACAAGCTTGAGCGCAAACAGAGCCAGCGCGATCTCGTGCTCTTCCTGCCTGACGAGATCCTGGTCGTCGACCATTATTCGACCAAGGCCTGGACCGACCGCTACGACTATTCCGGCGACGGTTTTTCAACCGAGGGGCTGCCGCGCGACGAAATTGCCGAACCGTTCAAGACCGCCGACCGCATCCCGCCGCGCGGCGACCATGAGCCGGGCGAATATGCCAATCTGGTGCGCAAGGCGATGGACAGTTTCAAGCGCGGCGACCTGTTCGAGGTCGTGCCCGGGCAGATGTTCTACGAACGCTGCGAGACGCAGCCTTCCGAAATCTCGCGCAAGCTGAAGTCGATCAACCCGTCGCCCTATTCCTTCTTCATCAATCTCGGCGAAAACGAGTATCTGATCGGCGCCTCGCCCGAAATGTTCGTGCGCGTCAATGGCCGCCGCGTCGAGACCTGCCCGATATCCGGCACCATCAAGCGCGGCGACGACGCCATTTCCGATAGCGAGCAGATCCTGAAGCTGCTCAACTCCAAGAAGGATGAATCCGAGCTGACAATGTGCTCGGACGTCGACCGCAACGACAAGTCCAGGGTCTGCGATCCGGGCTCGGTGCGCGTCATCGGCCGCCGCCAGATCGAAATGTATTCGCGCCTGATCCACACCGTCGATCACATCGAAGGGCGCCTGCGCGAAGGCATGGATGCCTTCGACGCCTTCCTGTCGCATGCCTGGGCGGTCACCGTCACCGGCGCGCCGAAACTGTGGGCGATGCGCTTCATCGAGCAGAACGAAAAGAGCCCGCGTGCCTGGTATGGCGGCGCCATCGGCATGGTCAATTTCAACGGCGACATGAACACCGGCCTGACGCTCCGCACCATCCGCATCAAGGACGGCATTGCCGAGGTGCGAGCCGGCGCCACATTGCTCTTCGACAGCATCCCCGAGGAAGAAGAAGCCGAAACCGAACTGAAGGCATCCGCCATGCTCTCCGCCATTCGCGACGCCAAATTGGGCAATGCCGCAGGCGCCGAACGCACCACCGCGCGCGTCGGCGACGGCGTCAACATCCTGCTCGTCGACCACGAGGACTCCTTTGTCCACACACTGGCCAACTATTTCCGCCAGACCGGTGCCAATGTCTCGACCGTGCGTTCGCCGGTGCCGGAAGAAGTCTTCGAACGGCTGAAGCCCGATCTCGTCGTGCTGTCGCCCGGACCGGGCACGCCGAAGGATTTCGACTGCGCCGCGACCATCAAGAACGCCCGCGCCCGCGACCTGCCGATCTTCGGTGTCTGCCTTGGCCTGCAGGCGCTGGCGGAGGCCTATGGCGGCGAACTCAGGCAGTTGCACGTGCCGATGCACGGCAAGCCGTCGCGCATCCGCGTCTCCAAGCCTGGAATCATCTTCTCCGGCCTGCCCAAGGAAGTGACCGTCGGCCGCTACCACTCGATCTTCGCCGATCCGGTGCGGCTGCCCGACGATTTCATCGTCACCGCCGAGACCGAGGATGGCATCATCATGGCCTTCGAACACCGCAAGGAGCCGATCGCCGCCGTCCAGTTCCATCCGGAATCGATCATGACGCTCGGCCACAATGCCGGCATGCGCATCATCGAAAACATCGTTGCGCATCTGCCGCGCAAGGCCAAGGAAAAGGCCGCTTAGAAACGATGGCGGCAACGGACAACACGGCGGCGATCGCAGCGAAGGCAGCGGCCAGGCAAAGGATCGCCAGCCTTGCCTTCTGGTCGATTGTCATCGCCTGCGTGGTGCTCGCGCTCAAGGTTGCCGCATGGTACGTCACCGGCTCCGTTGCGCTCTATTCGGATGCGCTGGAGTCGATCGTCAACGTCATAGCCTCGGCCGCCGCCTATTGGGCGGTCCTGGTCAGCTACAAGCCGGCCGACCAGGACCATCCGTTCGGCCACCACAAGGCCGAGTATTTTTCGGCGGTGCTGGAAGGCGTGCTGATCGTGCTCGCCGCGCTTTTGATCCTCAACGAGGTCTGGCGCTCCTGGCAGACGCCGACCCCGCTCGAACAACCCTGGGAGGGCTTGGCGATCAACGGCGTCGCCACCGTCATCAACGCCTTCTGGGCCTGGACGCTGATCCGCGCCGGGCGCAGCGCAAAATCACCGGCGCTGGTCGCCGACGGCCGGCACATCATGACCGACGTCGTGACCTCGGTCGGCGTCTTCGGCGGCCTCGTCGGCGCTATCCTGACCGGTTGGCAGATCCTTGATCCGGCGCTTGCCGTCATCGTCGCGCTCAACATCCTGTGGCAGGGCTGGCACGTCATCGGCTCGTCGATGAACGGGCTGATGGACCGCGCAGTGGACACGACCGAACACATGCACATTCGCGACATCATCTCGGCCAATTGCAAGGGCGCGCTGGAGGTTCATGACCTCAAGACCCGCATCGCCGGCCGCGCCACCTTCATCGAGTTCCACCTGGTCGTCGACGCCGACATGACGGTCGGCGCCAGCCACGTCATTTGCGACCGCATCGAGGACGCGCTGAAGGCCGAAATCCCCTCGGTGCGCGTCACCATCCATGTCGAACCGGACGACGAGGCGAAGCTGCCGAAAGGCACGACGGCGGTGCCGTTCGCGTGAGGCGAGTTACCACGTTTCGATAGTGAGATCTTTGATCCGCTCGAATTCGCGGATATTGCGGGTTATCAGCGCGAGGTCCCGAGCACGTGCCTGCCCGCCAATCAGCGCATCGTAGGGACCAATCGGGGTTCCCAGTGCCGCAAGCCCAGCACGAATCTCACCGGCATGTCTCGCGTCGTCTCGGTCGAATTCAAGTACCGGGAACTGCAAAGCTTCGATGCGCGCCAGATTTTGGACCTTTCGCTGGCTCTTTTCAGCGCCGTAGTACAGCTCATGCAAAACGACCGCCGAGAGAGCAAAGTCTTGTGGTGCATGCCGTTTAAGCAAAGCCAGCAGACCCTCGTCGCCCGAGATGATCGCTATGACGGCATTGGTGTCGAGCAGGTAGGTCACTTAAAGAGGTCATCCAAAGCAGGTCGATCCTGACCATCCTGACGCTCCAGCGCTCCCTGGACGAAATCGTCGTCAACCGGTGCGATGACCTGGTCGAGCCATGCCCAATCCTGCGCAAGCGGCTCCAAGATGACAGTTCGCCCATGACGACGGATCGAAACCTCGTCTGCCTCGAACCGAAACTCCTTAGGCAAGCGCACAGCTTGTGACCGGCCTGACCAGAACACCTTTGCCTTGTCCATGTGCTATCCTCAAATGAGATATAGCAAAGATATATACCATGGTAGCGTCATAGACAAGATCGAACTCAACGAGTGCAGGCCGACTGCGGCATAGCCTCCAACCGGTAGACCTTGTCATCGGACTTGGTCTTGCCATCCGCCGAGCACAGATCGACAATCGCCAGGCTGCTATTGGGGTTGGCCAGCATCAGGGTGCCGTTGGCGCCGCGCTTGAGGAAGATTTCCTTTTGCGCGATATCGCAGGAAAAGTTGCTCATCTTCGAACTGGCCGCGCAGCGCCATTGATCCGCTTCACCCTGGCAGGAATAGGTCTGCGTGACCTTCGTCCCGTTCTTCCTGGTGGTCACCGAAACGGCGACATCGGAGCCGTCGGGCCAGTTGGCGACATCGCCTGAGGCAAAGGAGGCGAGTTCGACCGGCCCGCGGAAGACCCGGATCGACTGCGTCATCTGGTCGGGATGCGAGGAGAGATGCGCGGCATCGTAATTGCGTCCGAAGCAGAAAGGCTGGTCCGGCTTCAGCCGCTCGCGCAACGGCGCACCCAGCGCCGGATCGATCGGATCGATCTTGGCGAATTCAGCCTGGCAGGTTGCGGCCGGCATCGGCTCGAGGCGGAAATTATCGTCCGCCGAGCCCAGAGCCTGCCGGTCATATTCGGCTTCGCCCAGTTCGTCTTCCGATCCGGCGTCGAGATAGAGATCGGACGAGACGTCGGTGAGGATCAGGCGGCCTTTGTCATCGAGCTTCAGCGACGCCATGGTGCGGTCGCAGTCCATGCCGCAGCGGATCGGACCTGACTTGCCGTCCTCGGACTCGTGATTGCACCAGCCGCCGGCCCATTGCGGCGCCTTGGCGCCGCGCACCGTGGTGGTGAGAAAACCGTTGTAGGAGGTGTCGGCGTTTGCCATCGGCTCTTCGTTCGGATGGCTCACCGGATCATGGCCATAGAGGAAGAAGATCCGCGCCACCTTCTGCTTTGGATGCGCCTTGAGGTGCGCCGCATCATAGACGCGGCCGAAACACGCATCAGCGCCATTCGGGCTGAGTTCGGGTAATTTAAGCGCATCGCCGGCAAGGGCCGAACTTGCAAGCGCGCCGAGCAGCACGCAGCCAAATCCAGCGCTGGCAACAACCTTCCACTTCCTGAACGCCATGTGACCCCTCCTCGCATCGACAGGACGTAACGTCAATTTATGCTAGTATCATGGCCGCAGCCACGCAATTTGCGGTGAGCGCAAGCCGAGAGGATGCCATGCGTCGACGCGACATGTTCC
This sequence comes from Mesorhizobium sp. M0029, assembly GCF_040323735.1. Taxonomy (NCBI): domain Bacteria; kingdom Pseudomonadati; phylum Pseudomonadota; class Alphaproteobacteria; order Hyphomicrobiales; family Phyllobacteriaceae; genus Mesorhizobium; species Mesorhizobium sp. M0029. Next base: position 282,771 of record NZ_JAMYVF010000001.1, on the reverse strand, counting down.
GGGCCAGCCTTGCCGGCGCCGCCGGCCTGTTCGGGCTGAGCCGGGCGGCCGCCGCTGAAGACAGACCGAAGGTCGCCTATCACCTCAGCGACCTCGATAAGGTCAACTTCGTGCTCGGCAACATCAACAACCACTATGAAGGCACCGGCGGCAATGTCGACATCGTGCTGGTCGTGCATGGTCCGGCCCTTGCCGGCTTCAAGTCGAAAGGCATATCGGCGGCGATCTCGGGACGCTTTGCCGGCCTCGTCCAGCAGGGCCTTGAGCCGCATGCCTGCGGCAACACCATGCAAGGCATGGAGATCACGCTTGCCGACCTGCTCGAGGGCTTCCACGCCGCCGACAAGGGCGGCGTCGTCAAGCTCGCCGAACTGCAGCGCCAGGGCTACGCCTATCTCCGGCCCTGAGCCGCCACGGGCTTGAACGTGAAGGCCATGAGAGCCTACGAAGGGTGGCCAAACAGCCCGAAGGAAAGTGCTCATGACCGCGACCACCCTCGTCATCCCCGATCTTGCCGGCAAGGCGGTGCTGGTCACCGGCGCTTCGACCGGCATCGGTGCCGCCCTTGCACTGGCCTACGCCGCCCAGAAATGCCGGGTCGCGCTGCACTACAATTCGAGCCGGAAGGCCGCAGAAACGCTGGCCAAAACCATCCGCGACAGCGGCGGTGAGGTGTTCCTGACACAGGGCGACTTCTCACAGGCAGCCGATGTCGAGCGGGTAGTCGAGGAGAGCGCCGAAAAATTCGGCCGGCTCGACGGGCTGGTCAACAATGCCGGCGGCATGCTCGGCCGCGTGCCCTATGCGGAGCAGACCGAGGCGCACTACGACGCGGTGATGGACCTCAACGCCCGCTCGGTGCTGACGGCCTCGCGCAAGGCGATGCCATGGCTGAAGAAGCAGGGCGGCTTCATCGTCAACACCTCGTCGATCGCGGCGCGCAATGGCGCTGGCGGCGGCGCCGGGCTGTACGGTTCGGCCAAGGCCTTTGTCTCCAATGTGACGCGCGGCATGGCCAAGGAACTGATCGGCTTCGGCATCCGCGTCAATGCGGTGGCGCCGGGCACCATCGCGACACCCTTCCATGAGCGCTATTCCACCGACGAGCAGATGAAGGGCATGGTCGCCACCATTCCTCAAGGGCGTGCCGGCACGGCCGAAGACTGCGTCGGCGCCTATCTGTTCTTGTCCTCCGATCTTTTGAGCGGCTACATCACCGGTCAGGTCATCGAGGTGAACGGTGGCCAGTTGATGCCGTGAGCCGGCAATTGCATACTGCGTCTCGCAACCATGCATGTCGTGCGCACGTTTGCTGAGGTTGGAAGAAAGGGGAGAGGCAATGTACGGATTGATCGGAAAGATGCGGGCGGCGCGCGGCCAGCGGGACGCGATCATGGATGTGCTGCTCGCCTCGACCGGCGCCATGCCGGGTTGCCTGAGTTATGTCATCGCCCGCGACCCGGCCGATGCCGACGCGATCTGGGTGACCGAAGTGTGGACCGACGCCGCAAGCCACAAGGCTTCGCTGCAGCTGCCGGAGGTCCAGGCAGCGATCGCCAAGGCCCGGCCGATCATCGCCGGCTTCGAATTCCAGGTCGAGACCCATCCGGCCGGCGGTTTCGGCCTGCCCGCCACCAAAAACGAGTGACATCCCAACGCGGGGTCGGGGTCGTGAATTTCTTCCGAGACAGCGTTCGCATTTTTCTCTTCCAGGTCTAAGACCCAAACATGGACTCTTCGCCAGACCAACCGGCCGTCGAACGCATGGCGGGCATGCGTCCGGTCCGACAATGGCTGGTGCTGCTGATCGTCTCGCTGCTGTTCGCCGGCGCGCTGGAATACGCCGCACTGCCGGCGGCGCTGCTGATCGGCCCGATGCTGGCGGCGATCCTTGCCGGCACCAATGGCGCCACGGTGCGCGTGCCGCGGCCGCTGTTCGCCGCCGCCCAGGCCTTGGTCGGCTGTCTGGTCGCGGCGTCGATCTCCACCGACATTTTTTCGGTGTTCTACAAGGAATGGCCGCTGGTCCTTGTCGTGGTGCTGGCGACCCTTGCGGCGTCCAGCCTGCTTGGCTGGTTGATCAGCCGCTGGCGCATCCTGCCCGGCACCACCGCGGTCTGGGGCTCGTCGCCGGGTGCTGCCACTGCCATGGTGCTGATGGCCGGTGCCTTCGGCGCCGATCAGCGCCTCGTCGCCTTCATGCAGTATCTGCGCGTCATCTTCGTCTCGATGACGGCAGCACTCGTCGCCAAGATGTGGGTCGACACTTCGGGCATCGAGGTACCAGCCATCGTCTGGTTCCCGCCGATCGAACCGGCAGCCTTTGCCGCCACGCTCGGCGTGGCGCTGGTCGGCGGCCTGCTCGGCCGGTTGTGCCGGCTGCCGTCACCCTTCTTCCTCGGCACCTTCATCATCGGCACCATCGTCCATCTCGGCTTCGGCGTGGCGATGCAATTGCCGCCATGGCTGCTGGCGCTCTCCTATGCGATGGTCGGCTTGGTCGATAGGGCTGAATTTTACCCGGGCGATCCTGCGTCATGCGACACGGGCGCTGCCGCAGATCGTCGGCTCTATCGTCGTGCTGATCGCCTTTTGCGGCGGGCTAGCCTGGCTGATCAGCCACGTCCTTGGTATCGATCCGCTGACCGCCTATCTCGCGACCAGCCCCGGCGGCATGGACAGCGTCGCCATCATTGCCGCCGCCGCGCAGAACGTCGACATATCCTTCGTCATGGCCTTGCAGTCGACCCGCTTCCTGGTCGTGCTCATCGCCGGGCCGAGCATAGCGCGGCTGGTGGCGAGAGCCGTCAGGGACTGAGATTCAAATATCCAGGGAAGAGGAAAAGTGCCCATGAAACGTCGTGTGAATGCCGTCGATCTCTCAGGCCGGGTCGCCGTGGTGACCGGCGGCGCGCAAGGCATCGGCCTTGCTGTCGCCCGGCGACTGCTGTCATCGGGCGCCAGCGTCGCCATCTGGGATGTGGACGAGACCGCCATGGCGAAGGCCGTTTCCGAACTCGCCCCGCTCGGCCGGGTCGAGGGTTTGCTGTGCGATCAATCGCTGATGGAGGCCGTCGACAGCGCCGCGACCGAAACCGAGCGCTCGCTTGGTCCGGTCGATCTGCTGGTAAACAATGCCGGCATCGCCGGACCGGCAGCGACGGTGGCGGATTATGATCCTGCCGCCTGGCGCCAGATAATCGACATCGACCTCAACGGCGTCTTCTACTGCTGCAAGCGCCTGGTGCCCGGCATGATCGCGCGCAGCTACGGCCGCATCGTCAACATCGCCTCGGTCGCAGGCAAGGAAGGCAATCCGAATGCCGCCGCCTATTCCGCCGCCAAGGCCGGCGTGCTCGCGCTGACAAAATCGCTCGGTAAGGAACTGGCCGGCCACGACATCGCCGTCAACGCGCTGACCCCATCGCCCGCCCGCACCCGCATCCTCGAACAACTCACTGAGGCCCAGGTCGCCTACATGCTGGGCAAGGTGCCGCGAGGCCGGTTCGTCGAAGTCGAAGAGGCGGCTGCGATGATCGCCTTCATGCTATCGGACGAAAATTCCTTCACCACCGGCGCGACCTTCGACCTGTCCGGCGGCCGCGCCACCTACTGAGAAGCAGAGCTATTCCTCACTGTCTTCGTTATCGCCGTCGGCCGCGAAGGACTAATTCAAGAGCCGCCCAGCGTCGCGGCAAGCCGGTCGGGAAGGAAATCGACGAAGGCGCGAACCTTCGGCGACAAATGACGATTGGACGGCCACAGCAACCGGAACTGGCCGCGGCCGTCGACATGGTCGTCCAGCACCGTGCGCAGCAGGCCGTCACGCAGCGCCTCGCGGACCAGGAAATCGGGCATCGAGCTGATGCCGAGCCCGGCCATCGTGGCGCCCTTCAGCGCCTCCGTGTTGTTGCAGGTCAGCATCGAGCGGACCTGCGGCTCGGCGCTGCCGCCGATGAACGGCCAGCCTTGCAGCTTGCCGCTGTTGGGAAAGCGGAAGCGGATGCCGTAATGGTTCACGAGATCGTCCGGACCGCTCGGGTTGCCGTGCTGCTCGATATAGGAGGGTGCCGCACACAACAGCAGCCGGAAGGGTGCAAGCGGCCGCGCCACCAGGCGCGAATCCGGCAGGTCGCCGCTCCGGATCGCGATGTCGACGCCTTCGTCGATGAGGTCGACGATGCGGTCATTGAAGTCAATGTCGAGTTCGATTTCGGGATAGCGCGCCATGAACTCCGACAGCACCGGGAACAGCAGGTGATAGGTCACGATCGGCGTCGAAACGCGCAGCCGCCCATGCGGTGTTTCGCGGCTCCGCGACAGCATCGCCTCGGCATCGTCGATGTCGTCGAGGATGCGCCGCACCCGCTCGTTGAACAGCTTGCCCTCTTCGGTCAGGCCGATGCGGCGCGTGCTGCGCTGAAGCAACCTTACGCCGAGATCCTGCTCGAGCCTGGCGACGCTCTTGCCGACGGCCGATGCCGAGATGCCGAGCGTGCGGCCCGCAGCGATGAAGCTGCCGAACTCAGCCGTGCGGGCAAAGGCCAGGAGCCCATTGAGGCGTTCCATCGGATCTCTCCATTCGAGCGTTTCAGTCCGATATATCTGGAGATTTAACACTATTTTTCTCGAAGTGTCGCGGGCCTATCTTCGCATTACGACCGGCGCAGCAAGTTTGCGGCAGGCCGGCGGATCCTGGTTCAGATAGGAAATCCATGACCTCGAAGACCACAAACGGCGCGGTCGCGCCATGGCTTGTCCTGTTGTCGGTATGCCTTGCCGCCATGACAATGCCCTTGACCTTCACCGGCCCGGCCGTCGCGCTTTCCCGCATTGCGGCCGACCTCGGCGGCAGCCCGATCGCGCTCAACTGGGTGACCAACGCCTTCATGCTGACCTTCGCCGCCACCTTGATGGCATCAGGCGCGCTGGCCGACAATCATGGCCGCAAGCGGCTCTTCCTTGTTGGCCTCGCCACCTATGTGCTGGCATCGCTGGGATCGATGTTTGCCCCTGATATCGTCTGGTTCGATGTGCTCAGGGCTGCGCAAGGGCTCGGCAGTGCCGCCGCCTTTGCCGGCGGCGCCTCCGCTCTTGCCCAGGAATTCGATGGGCCATTGCGGCTGCGCGCCTTCTCCTTCCTCGGCACCAGTTTCGGCATCGGCCTCGCTTTTGGACCGATAGCGTCGGGCCTGCTCATAGATGCTTTCGGCTGGCGATCGATCTTCGTCTTGGTGGCAGTGCTCGCGATTGCAGCCGCTTTGCTCGGCCTGCGCACCATCAGGGAATCGCGCGATCCGGATGCGACCGGCCTCGACTGGGCGGGAGCCGGCACCTTTACGATCGCGCTGGCATCGCTGACCTACGGCATGCTGCAAGCGCCGCAGAGCGGCTGGACCGATCCCCTGGTGATCGCGCTTCTCGTGGCGGCCGCCCTTTGCTTTGCCGCTTTCGTCGTCGTCGAGCGGCGCGTGCGCCGGCCGATGCTCGATCTCTCGCTGTTCCGCTTTCCCCGCTTCGTCGGCGTCCAGTTCCTGGCGGCCGCTCCCGCCTATGGCTTCGTCGTCCTGCTGGTGCTGTTGCCTATCCGCTTCATCGGCATCGAGGGGATGAGCGAGATCAAGGCGGGGCAGTTGATGATCTGCCTGTCGGGACCGCTGTTGATCCTGCCACTGCTCGCCGGCCAGGTAGCGCGCTGGATCGCTCCGGCAACGATCTGCGGTGTCGGCCTGCTTGTGGCCGCCGGCGGCCTTGTCTGGCTGAGCCTGACACCGCCTGTCGTCGCAGCGCTGGTGGCGCCGCTGATCCTCATCGGCGTCGGCATCGCCTTGCCCTGGGGGCTGATGGACGGACTTGCCGTCGGCGTCGTGCCGAAAGAGCGTGCCGGCATGGCGGTCGGCATCTTCAACACCACCCGCGTCGCTTGCGAAGGCGTGGCGCTGGCGATCGTCATGGCAGTCCTGTCGGGTTTCACGGCAGCCCAACTGGCGGCTCAGGGAACGGCGTCTTCCCTGGATGCAACCGCCGCCGCGCAGCTGCTGGTGACCGGCAACATCGGCGAAGCGGCAGCCCGCTTGCCGGGTGCCGGAGCCACGGTCCTGGTCCAGGCCTATGAGATCGCGTTCGACAGGCTGCTGATCGTGCTGGCGGCAATCACCATCGTCACCGCCCTTGTCGTCTTTCTCGGCTTGCGCCGTGGATCGGCGGTGGAACACGAGACCATTGCTCTGCCGGTTTGCCAGGAAGGGTAGCTGAGCCGCGTCAGGAGATGACGAGGCTCGCTATGCGGTGGCCGTCGAGCACGAAGGTCATGTCACCCTCACCGTTGAAGCCATTGCCTTTCACGGCAATGCGGACGCGGTAGCTGCCCTCGACCTCGGCGATGCGGACAATGCGAAGATTGGACTTCACGCCGATATTATCCGACTGGTTCCAGCGCGCGATCTGCTGGCGGCCTTGGAAGGACCGCCCCCAGTCGGTCAGGGACGCGTCGGCTGTGAACGTGTGGAGAACGGCTTCGCTATCACCCGCATTGGTGGCCTCGATAAAGCGGCGGATAGGTTCGGGTGTGGTCATCAATCGAGCCGGTGCATCAGATCATCATCCAGCCAGCGGCCGAAGAAATAGACCAGCTGTTTGTGCCACCATGGCCAGTCATGACTGACATCGCCGCCCCAATAGTCGACCCAGGCGGGAATGGATTTGTCGCGCAGGATCTGTTCCAGCCTGCGGGTCTCGACCAGCATCCGCTCTTCCCAGGCGCCCTGCCCGCAGCAGAAGATCATCCTCAGCGCCTTCAGCCGGGCAAGCAGTTTTGGGTCTACGATGCCGGGCAGATAGTCGAGCGGCGAATTGTAGAAGATATCGCCTTCCAGCGCCTTGCCGAAGAAGTCGCCCGCCGAATAGACGCCCGACAGCGCGATGACGCCGCTGGCGAGTTCGGGAAAGCGAAAGACGAAATTCGTGGAATGATAACCGCCCATCGAACAGCCGGTGAACAGCGGCTTTAATTTGCGCCCGCCATTGGCTTGCTCAGCGGTCGCCAGAAACTCCGGCAGCGCCTCCTCGCGCACATATCGGAAATAAGCCTCATGGCGACCGATGCGGTGCGCGGCGCCGGCATGCTTGTTGAAGAACGATTCCGAATCGATGCCGTCGACCGCGAACAGCTGGATGCGGCCGGTATCGATGAATTCGGCCAGCGCTCCAACCCCCCCGGAATCCTCGAACTGGTAGAACCGCCCCTGCGACGTCGGGAACACCACCACCGGCCGGCCGGCATGGCCGTAGCGCTTGTATTCCATGTCGCGGCCGAGATTGCCGGAGAAACCCTTGTGATAGGAGATGTCCATCGCGTTCAAGCCTTTTCCGCGTGGATGTAGGCGACGGCCGCGCGCAGTGCTGCTTCCTCTTTCGAGCGCATCTGGTAGGCGTAATTTCCCATGGCGCGGCTGAAAACCTCTTCAATTGGCTGATGATGGACGATCTTGTCGCGATGCGCGGCTATCACGTCCTCATGGCTGTGCAAATAGTCGAGGCGCCGCTTGCGGCTGGCATAAGCGGTGAAATACTTGCCCTCATAAGGACCACCGGCGGCATCCTTCACCACCATGTCGGCCCAGGCCGCGTAGACGTCGATGTCGAACGTGTAGTTGATCGCATCGGTCATCCAGGCGCCGGGCGGCCGCATGTTGACCTCAAGCGCGATGACGCGGTCGTCCTTGGTTTCGAACAGCTCGATGTGGAAGAAGCGCTCGCGCACGTCGAACGCCTTGAGGATTTTGCGGCCGGCCTCTTCGATCGCCGGTCGGACCTTGGGAAAGCAGGTGTAGCTCATGTGGCGGTCCTTGTTGACCACTTCCATGATGCTCTGGTCGTAGCGGTGGCTGGCCGCCAGCACCACCTCGCCGTCACGGTTGACCAGCCCATCGAAGGTCACCACCAGCCCCTCGATGAACTGCTCCATGACGAAGGTCACGTCCTCGGGCTTGTCTCTGAAGAACTGGTCAAGTTCCCTGGCGTTGGAGATCTTGAAGGTGTTCGAGGCGCCGGAACCGGAATCGGGCTTCACCACCACGGGATAGCCGACGCGGCGGATGAAGGTCATGGCACCGGCCCGGTCGGAGCATTTGCGCTGGGCGATGGTGTCGACGCCGCTCTTGCGAAAGAATGCACGCATGCGGCTCTTGCGCTTCAAATTCTTCACGAAATCGAGCTTGGTTCCGTAGATGTTGAAGTCGGTGCGGATGTTGGCTTCCAGCTCCAGCCAATGCTCGTTGAGGGACTCGAAGCGCTCGATGCGGCCCCATTTGTGGATGAAATGACCCATCGCCCGGAACACCGGATCGTAGTCCTCCATGTCGGCGATGCGGTAATATTCCGACAGGGCCACCTTCAGCTTGCCGTCCAGCGCCTCATAAGGCGCATCGCCAATGCCCAGCACCGTGGCGCCGGCCTTCTTCAGCCGGTCGCAGAAATCGGCGCCGTTGGCGGGAAAATGCGGCGAGAAGAAAACGAAATTCACGGATGACCCCTCAGACGGCGAAGCATTGCGGCCCCGGCTACACGCAAGTCTGGCGCATTTGCCGCGCATGGGGAAGAGTGCTCGCGAGTGGTGGAATGGCAGCCCACTTGCCTGTACATGGCGGCTCCTGTATGAAACCCGCCATGAACACACGCGTCTCCTCCGTCGCTTCCCGTCCGACCGGCTTTGCCGGCGAGACCGTGCGCGCGCTGGCATCGACCCTGCTTCTTCTCGGCCTTATCGGCGATCGCCGGGTTCGCTGAAGGAGCGCCCGGCGGTCGAACCGCCGCTTACGCGCACGCTCCTTGGCCAGTTCAGAAATTGGCAATTCACATCAAGCGAACGAAAATCTGATAAGGCGCTGCTCGCCCTGGAATCCGTCCGAAGACCGATCCGGGAGCCGCCGGGAGAACAAGACGATGAACGCACGAGAAGACATCCGCGCCGGCGAAGCCGAAAGCGTAAAAGGCGCGGCCGGCCACATGCCGGGCGCGGCCCGAAAATACCAGCCGTATCCGACGGTCGGTCTCACCGACCGCACCTGGCCCAACAAGGTCATCGACAAGGCACCGGTCTGGTGCTCGGTCGATTTGCGCGACGGCAACCAGGCGCTGATCGATCCAATGGGTCATGAGCGCAAGGCGCGCATGTTCGCCCTGCTGCTCGACATGGGTTTCAAGGAGATCGAGATCGGTTTCCCCTCGGCCTCGCAGACCGATTTCGATTTCGCCCGCTGGTGCATCGAGGAAGGCAATGTGCCGGCCGATGTTTCGCTACAGGTGCTGGTGCAGTGCCGTCCCGAACTCATCACCCGCACCTTCGAATCTCTGAAGGGCGCCACCAACCCGATCGTGCATTTCTACAATTCGACCAGCGAGTTGCAGCGTCGCGTCGTCTTCGAGAAGGATGTCGGCGGTATCAAGCGCATCGCCACCGACGCGGCCAAGATGATCACCGACATGGCGGCCAAAGCCGGCGGCGGTTATCGCTTCGAATATTCGCCCGAAAGCTTTACCGGCACCGAGCTCGAAGTCGCGCTGGAGATATGCAACGCCGTCACCGAGATCGTGAAGCCGACAGCCGACAACAGGCTGATCATCAACCTGCCGTCGACGGTCGAGATGTCGACGCCCAACATCTATGCCGACCGGATCGAATGGATGTGCCGCAACCTGGACGACCGCGAGAACCTGCTGATCTCGCTGCACCCCCACAACGATCGCGGCACCGGCATCGCCACCACCGAGCTCGGCCTGATGGCGGGTGCGGACCGCGTCGAAGGCACGCTGTTCGGCAATGGCGAGCGCACCGGCAATGTCGACATCGTGACGCTGGCGCTCAACATGTACACGCAAGGGGTCGATCCCCATCTGGATTGCTCCGACATCAACCGGATGAAGGACGTCTACGAATATTCCAACCAGCTGAAGATCTCCGAGCGCCATCCCTATGTCGGCGAACTCGTCTACACCGCCTTTTCCGGCTCGCACCAGGACGCCATCAACAAGGGCATGAAGGCCTTGAAGAAGGCCAACACGCCGGTCTGGGAAGTGCCCTATCTGCCGATCGATCCGGCCGATGTCGGGCGCAGCTACGAGGCGATCATCCGCATCAACTCGCAGTCAGGCAAAGGCGGCATCGCCTATGTGCTGCAGGCCGACTACGGCCTCAATCTGCCGCGCAACCTGCAGATCGAGTTCAGCCAGGAGATCCAGGCGATCACCGACGCCGAAGGCAAGGAAGTGCCGGCAAAACGCATCCATGACCGCTTTATCGAAACCTATGTCGACCAGCCCGGCGCACGACTGAAGTTCCTCGACCATCACACCTATCCCGACACCGAGAAAAAGGGCCGGCGCGTGGTCGAGGCGGTGATCCTCGACAACGGCAAGGAGACGACCATCGCCGGCTCCGGCACCGGCCCGATCGACGGCTTCGTCGATGCGCTGTCGCGTCATGTTGGCGTCGACATGTCGGTGCTTGATTATTCCGAACATTCGCTCCAGCGCGGCTCGAACGCCTCGGCGATTTCCTATGTCGAGATGGAATATCCCGGCGGCAAGCTGTTCGGCGCCGGCATCAACACCAACATCGTCGCCGCCTCGCTGGAAGCCGTTGTTTCGGCCGTCAACCGGATAATCGGCCGCAAGGCCGGCTGATATTTTCCCGGGCGCCGAATGTCCGCGGCGCCCGGAAATCCCCCATTTGCCGAGGGAAATTCCGGTCTTTTGTGTCAACCACCGGCAACTATCCGGTGTGTTACGCGATCGCATAACATAAGCATGCTTGTATGGAAGTGCAGGCTCTATATGATTGCGCCTCAACCTGTGCCGACTTCGAGAGGATCGACACTTGCAGCATGCCACGCCTGCCGCCCCCGCAGTGCGCGAGACACTGGAGCGACTGCTCGCCAGCGAAACGTTCGGACGTTCCGAGCGCGCGCGCAAGTTGCTGCGCTATCTTGTTGAGCGCGAGCAGGCCGGCGAAGCCGACAGGCTCAAGGGTTTCTCCATCGCCATGGACGTCTTCGGCAAGGACGGCGATTTCGATTCGTCGACCGACGCCGTTGTCCGGGTGCAGGCAGGCCGGCTGCGCGAACTTCTCCAGCATTATTTCGCCAATGAAGGCATAGCCGAACCGGTTCGCATTGCCATTCCGCGCGGCGGCTACGTGCCGTCCTATGAGCTCAACGCCATACGCCTGCCGGTTGGGCAGGAGCCGCTTGCGGCGGCGGTAGCCGCCTTGCCCGGATCGCCCGACCAGGCGGCTCTTGACGCCGTTCCCGCTGCCGCGACAGCTTCGGGGGTTACAGAACCTGGGCCTTCGCTGGCGCGCCATCTCCAGTTCTTCTGGGTCGCCATGACGCTGGTCATTCTCATGCTGGGCGTGCTCATCCTGCGCCAGGGCAGCGGCGCATTGCTTGCCAGCAGCGATCCTACCGCGGTGGTCGAGACCGCGGGCGTAACGAGCAGCATCGCATCGCCGTCGATGGAGGTCCTGCCCCTCGTCTTCATCGCGGTGAAGGCCACCGGACCCGAGGCCGGCCGCGTCGCCGCTTCGCTGCGCGCCGGCCTTGCCGGTTTCGACACGATCGACTTCATCGGCCGCGACGCCGACAGCAAGCGCGATCCGAGCACCGACCCGACCAGCTTCGTTTTCGATGTCCTGCCGGGACCAATGGCAGGTGACGTGACGCTCGAACTGCAGAGCGTGGCGACCGGCCGCGTGCTTTTGTCCCGCAGTCTGACGGTCGCCGACAGCGCACCTGGCACCGTCGAGGATCGTATCGCCGCCATCCTCAGCTCGACCATTCCCGCCTCCGGCCCGCTCTACAGCTACATCGAACAGAACGGCATTCAGACCGGGCTGACGAGCTGCCTGATCCTCAACGACAGATACTATCTCGACCAGAGCACCAGGACGCACGAGGCTGCCTATCGCTGCCTGGACAAGCTCGCCGGCCAGGGTGCGAAATCGTCCTTGGTCTATTCGGAACTGGCCTCCCTGACCCTTGAGGCCGCCACCGATCATTACGCCTATCCGCCTGACGCGACGGTCGATCAGGCAATGTCTTTCGCCCATCGCGCCATCCAGATGGGACCGACCAGCCCTTATGCGCACCGCGCCTATGGCTACCTCAACTCGCGCCTCGGCAACACCGAGGAATCGATCCGCTGGATGCGCAAGGCCTATGAGCTCAACCCCTACGACCTCGGCATGGCTGCCGCTTACGGCTATGGCCTGATCTTTGCCGGCAAATATGCCGAGGGAACACCGATCCTGACCCATGCCGTCGAGACGTTCAGCGGCCATCCGACATGGTGGGATTTTGGGCTTTTCGCCGGACAGTTCATGCTGGGCGACATGAACAAGGCCGCGATAGCCAGCGAGTCGCTGCGCACGACGGCGATGAAATCGCATTACCTGGCGGCGCGGCTGATCGGCGCCAAGGCTGCCGGCCGCGAACAGCTGGCAGCCAAGCTTCTGGATGAGCTGACCACCAAATTCCCGAAATTCGCCGCCGATCCGCGCGCGGCCTTCGCCGAGCGCAAATATCCCGCCGATCTGACCGACCGGCTGGTTGAGGCGCTGCGCGCCGCGGGCCTCGGCAACGCCAGCTAGTCTTTCCGGATCGCGAAAACTTTACTGGCCATCGGTCTGGACTGGGAGCAATCCAGCCTCGATTCGAATTTCCTCTCCAGTCTTGCAATAATCGCACATTTTCATGGTCTCATCCCTCTATGTTGCCGAGCGGGGCGCCGGGCCGAAGACGGTCGTCCTGCTGCATGGCTTCGGTGGTTGCCATGATATCTGGCGCGAGGTGACCGCGTCGCTAGGGCCCGATATCAGGACTTTGGCCTACGATCTTCCGGGACACGGACTGTCTCTCGAATTCCCTGGCAGCGGCCCGGCCAAAACAGCGGCGCGAGCGGTTCTCGCGGATATCGCCGCACGCGGGATAGCAAGGGTGCATGTCGCCGGTCATTCGATGGGCGGTGCGGTCGCCTCCCTGATGGCGCTTGCCGAGCCTGACAGGATAGGCTCGCTGACGCTTCTGGCGCCGGGCGGTGCTGGGTCAGAGATCAACGGACCGCTGTTGCGCCGCTACGCCGCGGCCGCCGACAGACGGGAAATCCGCGCCTGCCTTGCCGCCATGTCGGGACCGCGAAGCCCGCCGCCCGAACGCATCGTTGGCGTCCTGGCGGACCTACGCCGTCGCCCCGGCCAGTTGCGCAAGCTGATTGAGATATCGGCCGTCATGACCAGGAACGAGCGGCAGGGGGTCATTCCCCGCGAACAGCTGGACACCCTCGACATGCCGGTGATGGTGGTTTGGGGAACGGACGATCCGGTGCTGCCCTTTACCCAGGCTGATTGTCTGCCGGCGCATTTTCATATTCATCACGTGCTCGATGCCGGCCATATGCTGGTCGAGGAAGTGCCTGATGTGGTCGCCCAGGCCGTGCGCCGAAACATGGCACGCCGCGGCAGGCGCCTGCGTCCGACATTCGAGGCCGCGGCGAGCTAACTTACTTGCGCCCCGCATCTCGCCAGTGCATTTTGCCGCCGCCTGTGTTAACTCGCAATTAACCATATCAGCGAGGCGACGCCGATGAAGGACACTGGCGAAAACATCACCCCCATCGACACCTCCCGCAAACTTTCCGACGCCGTTCGCGATGTGAAAAATGCCTTCGCCGATCGCGACGATGTCGTGGTCGACATGCGCGAGGCGCACCGGATGCGGCTTGATCTGCTCGCCGCCGAGCTCGCCCCGGTCTTTGCCGACGTGCCCGCCGACATGGACAATTTCGACTTCGTCGTCTCCTCCGGCCTGCAGCCCCGCCTGTGGATCGACGTCGTCAGCCATGTCGCCATGGGGCGCGACCGCCGCACCTACCGCTTTCTCAGGGATACCCGCATCGGCCGCGTCGTGCTCGCCGAATCGACCGATATGAAACCGGTCGCCGATCAGGTCACGCGCTATGTGGCGGAGCGTATCGTCGAGCGCCAGCGCATGATGGAGGGCGGTGTCGAGCCGGCCGTCGCCGACCTGAAACGCGCCGCCGTGCCGGAAGCTGAGCCGCCCTTGCAAGCAGCCGTGCCCCGCAAGGGCTGGTCGACGTTCCTTTCCGGTCTCGGCTTGGTCGCCGCCGGCGCGCTTGTTGGCCTAGCGGTGGCGGCCGCGCTGTTTTGGGATCGCCTGATGGCGATGAAGATCAGCTTCTGATCAACGATCTGGAGGCCTCGGTGTCTGCGCGCCGAGTTCAATGACCTGCAGGTCCGATGGCGGCAAGGCCGGCCCGGTCAGGCCGCGCCGCGTCAGGCGAATCAGCCAGTTGCCCTTTTCCCCGTCAATATCGAGCAGATTGTACTGTGCCGCCGGGTTCTTGCTGCCTGGCGACTGCCCGGCGGCGGCGACGCCGACGACAGGAATCCTGGCGCCGCGCCCGCCGATGAAGAACAGCGACGGCAGATGCGAATGGCCGTGCAGCACGAGTTCGGCGCCATGCCTATGAACGGTCTTGTGGAAGCGGGAGATGCCGAACAGGCGCTTTTGCTGGGCGACGGCGCCGCGCACCGGCGGATGATGGATCATGATCACCCGCAACAGGCCGCGTTTGTTCGTTGCGTCGAGCACTGTCGCCAGCCTTTGCGCCTGACCTTCGAGGAAGAAGCCGTTGGCCATGAACGGCGCCGTGGCGCGCGCCGTCGAAACGCCGATCAGCGCGACATTGCCGCGTACGCGCAGATAGGGAAAAGCGTTGCGGTCGATCGGCGCAGTCACGCCGTCGCCGCTCATCCACGCCGCCCAGGAGCGGCAGACCTTGTCGAAGGCGCCCGGCACATAGGCGTCGTGGTTGCCCGGCACCACCGAGACATCCTCCGGCGAACCCAGCGTCTCAAGCCAGTGCTTGGCCATCTCGATCTCGCCGTCGAGCGCCAGATTGACCAGATCGCCGGTAACGGTGAGGTGGTCGGGTGTGCTCGCCTTCATGTCGGCGACGATGGTCTCGATGACGGCATCGTGCATATGGCGGCGGCGGTTGCGCTGCCAGTTGACGTAGCCGACGACGCGCTTGGACGCGAGTTCGCGATAGGTTACACCGGGAAGCGGCCCTAGATGGACATCGGAAATATGCGCGAGCCTGAACATCCTTCCTTCATAGGCGACGCGCTCCCCGCTTTCCACTCACTGTTTCCTGCCCATCCACGGTTTCGCTAGTCATGGCCATATCGGACCCGGAGCAGTCGTTTCGCCAGACCGGCTGGGCAGGCCTCAGAGCAAGGCTGTTCCATCTCTATTTCCTGCTGCGGCGGCCGATGACGCTGGGCGTGCGCGGCCTGATCCACGATCGCGCCTCGAACACCGTCTTCCTCATCCGCCACACCTATGTTCCCGGCTGGCAATTGCCGGGCGGCGGCGTCGAGGTCGGCGAAACGCTTGGTGAAGCGCTGGCGCGGGAACTGGCCGAGGAAGGCAATATCGCGCTCACCGCCCAGCCGGTGCTGAAGTCGATGCATTTCAACTGCCGCTCCAGCCGCCGCGACCATGTCGGCCTCTATCTCATCGAAACCTTCAACCAGATCGCGCCGAAACTGCCGGACCACGAGATCGCCGAAGCAGGCTTCTTTCCGCTCGACCGCTTGCCGCATGGCACGACGCCGGCGACGCTGCGGCGGCTTGCCGAGGTTTTTGAAGGCGAGCCGGTATCGCCGTACTGGTAGGCTGTCAATCCGATGCTCACGCCGCCTGCCTGAACCGCGCCCGGTCGTGCGGCGCGCCATAGTCGAGCCCAGGCCCGACCGGCACGATGCGCGTCGGGTTGATGCTCTCGTGGCTGCCGTAATAGTGCATTTTGATGTGGTGCAGGTTCACCGTGCCGGCGATACCGGGCACCTGGTAGAGGTCGCGCAGATAGTTCGAAAGGTTCGGATAGTCGGCGATGCGGCGCAGATTGCATTTGAAATGGCCGACATAGACCGGGTCGAAACGCACCAGCGTGGTGAACAGCCGCCAATCGGCCTCGGTGACACGCTCGCCAGTGAGATAGCGCTGTTTTGACAGTCGGCCCTCCAGCGTGTCGAGCGCCGCGAACAGCTCGCCGAACGCCTCTTCATAGGCCGCTTGCGTGGGCAAAGCCGGCGCGGTAGACGCCGTTGTTGACGGCGGGAAAGACCAGCGCATTGACCTTGTCGATCTCGCCGCGCAGGCCTGGCGGATAGGAATCGAGAGCGGCATCGCCCCACTCGTCGAAGGCCGAATTGAGCATGCGGATGATTTCGGCGGATTCGTTGGAGACGATGGTCTCTTCCTTCTTGTCCCACAGCACCGGCACCGAAACCCGGCCCGAATAGGCTGGATCGGCCTTGGTGTAGATTTGGTGCAGGAAGTCGAGGCCGTAGAGCGTGTCGCCGGTGGCGCCATCCTCGGCCAAAAACGTCCAGCCCTCAGCACCGAGGAAATGATGCACGACTGAAACCGGGATGATGTCTTCTAGCTTCTTCAGCGCGCGAAAGATCAGCGTGCGGTGCGCCCACGGACAGGCGAGCGAGACATAAAGATGGTAGCGTCCGGGCTCGGCCTTGAAGCCGCGCGTACGACCTTGCGCCGGCGCCGTCGCGCGTGATCCAGTCACGCCACTGCGTCTCGGCGCGGATGAACCTGCCGCTGCTATCGACATTGGCCGGACGGTCCTGCCATTTGCCTTCGACCAGCAATCCCATACGAAATCTCCTTGCTTGCCTTGGCCAATGTAGTCGCAAGGCGGCAATGCCGAAGCCGTCATCTGCTGAACAGAGCGTCACTCGTATGAAACGCCGGATGAAAACAGCCGATTGCAGCCGCCGGAAATTGATGCTAGCGGACACTCCGCATGTTCGATCTTGGCTTGATCCGGTTTGACCGACGACGAAAGGGCGCCCGCGCTTAGAAAGCGCTGACTGGCGAACGCTGCCGCTTGCAGCAACCTTTCCTCTTTATCGGACCGCGAAGACCATGAGCCTTGCCGACGTGAAATACCTGCCGGAAACTCCGGCGCATGATCCCGAAATCGAAGCCATCAACGACGAAGCCTTTGGCCCCGGCCGTTTCGTGCTGGCCGCCTACAAGATTCGCGAGACCGGCGGCCACGAGCGCTCGCTATCCTTTGTCGCCATGAATGGCGACATCGTCGTTGCTTCGGTGCGCATGACCCGCATCGCCGCCGGCGCCGGACGCGCGCTGATGCTCGGGCCGCTCGCCGTGCGGCCCGCCTTCAAGAATCTCGGTATCGGCCGCCGGCTCGTGGCGATCGCGCTGGAGGCGGCCGCCAAGGCCGGCGCGCCGGCGGTGATCCTTGTCGGCGACGAGCCTTATTACGGCCCGCTCGGCTTCAGAAAGATCCCCCGCGGCCAGATCTCCATGCCGCGCCCGGTCGACCTCGACCGGCTGCTGTCGCACGAGATCGTGCCCGGTGCCGTGGCGCGGCTCTCCGGCGAGGTCGGCCATGCCAGCCTTGCCAGGATCGCGGAGCAGGCACCAGTGATGGCCTGAGCTCCAGGATCGGTCGCGGCACCGGTCGCGATGGATCCCCATTGGTCAGGTTGCACCATGGCAGCGACCTCCGTAGCATGACCCGGAACAGCACGGAGCATGCAGCATGAACCCGAACGGCCAGATTGCGATCGTAACCGGCGGCGGCTCCGGCCTCGGCGAGGCAACCGCCCGCGCGCTGGGCGACAAGGGCGCGCGCGTCGCCATTTTCGATATCGGCATCGACCGGGCATCGAAGGTGGCGGGCGACATTGGCGGCGCCGCTATCCAGTGCGATGTGAGCAGCGCCGACAGCGGTGCGGCCGCGGTCGCCGAGGTGGAAAAGAGACTTGGGCCAGCGCGCATCCTGGTCAATTGCGCGGGCATTGCCATCGGCGTGAAGACGATCGGCAAGGATGGTCCACATCCGCTCGACCAGTATCGCAAGGTGATCGAGATCAATTTGATCGGCACCTTCAACATGATCCGCCTCGTCGCCGACCGTGCCGCCAAACTCGAACCGCTGCAGGGCGGCGAGCGCGGCGTCATCGTCAACACCGCGTCGGTGGCCGCTTATGATGGCCAGATCGGCCAGGCCGCCTATGCCGCATCCAAGGGCGGCGTCGTCGGCATGACGCTGCCGGTTGCCCGCGACCTGGCGCGCTCCGGCATTCGCGTCTGCACCATCGCGCCCGGCATCTTCAAGACGCCAATGATGGCCGGCATGCCGCAGGAGGTGCAGGATTCGCTCGGCGCGGCCGTGCCCTTCCCGTCCCGCCTCGGCAAGCCGTCCGAATATGCCGCGCTCGCCCTGCATATCGTCGAAAACCAGATGCTGAACGGCGAAACCATCCGCCTCGATGGGGCAATCCGCATGGCGCCGAAATAGACGGCCATGGCGGCCGGCGCAGTGAAGACCGGTCCGCTGGCCGGCCTGAAAGTCATCGAGATGGCTGGGCTCGGCCCGGTGCCTCTGGCCGGGCTGATGCTGTCGGAGATGGGCGCCGAGGTGCTGCGCATCGAGCGCACCGGTTCGGACCAACCCCTGCTGCCCCTCTCCGATGCGTACAATCTCGACCGTCACGGCCGCTCCATCCTGCGCGTCGACCTCAAGCAGGCCAAAGGAACGGAACTGCTGCTGCGCCTTGCCGAAAAGGCCGATCTGTTTGTCGAAGGCTTTCGCCCCGGTGTGATGGAGCGGCTTGGTCTCGGCCCGGATGCTGCATTGGCGCGCAATCCGGCGCTGATTTACGGCCGCATGACCGGCTTCGGCCAGGACGGGCCGCTCGCAGGTCGCGCCGGCCACGACATCACCTACCTCGCCTATTCCGGTGTGTTGCATGCCATCGGCCGGGAGGAAGGCCGGCCGGTGCCGCCGCTGAATCTGATCGCCGACAATGGCGGCGGCGCCATGATGCTGATCGCCGGGGTGCTTGCAGCGCTGTTCGAGCGCTCGCGCTCCGGCAAAGGCCAGGTGATCGACGCAGCGATGGTCGAGGGCGCTTCGATGCTGGCGGCCCCCATACACGCCTTCATGTCGGCAGGTCTGTGGAGCGACCGGCGCGGCGCCAACCTGCTCGATTCCGGTGCGCCCTTCTACGACACCTATGAGACGGCGGATGCACGCCACGTTGCGGTCGGTTGCCTTGAGCCGCGCTTCTTCGCCGCATTCGCAAGGCTGCTGCCGCTCGGCGAGGATTTTGTCCGCGGCCAATACGACAAGGCGTTGTGGCCGGACATGCGCGCGGCCATTGCCGACCGGTTCCGGCAGAAGACACGCGACGACTGGGACGCGCTGTTTGCCGCAAGCGATGCCTGCGTGGCGCCGGTTCTGTCGCTGGCCGAAGCCAGGGATCATCCGCACAACCGGGCGCGTCACGCATTTGTGAAGGCCGGTGCGCTCGAGCGCCCCGCGCCCGCGCCACGCTTCTCGGCCTCGCAGCCGGCGCTTGCCGGCATGTCTGAAGATGACGATCAGCTGCCCCAGACTGTGCTGGCGCGCTTCGGCTTTTCGACAGCCGAGATCAAAGCGCTTGTCAAAGCCGGCATGATTGGCCAGTAACTGGATTTAGAAAATCAACTTACCTGGTGAGCATTTTGGACCAGCCGAAGAAGGACGTCATTCGCGCGACGGACGCCGAGGCGATCAGGCTGGCCGCAACGCTGATTCGCAGCGCCCGTTTCGGCGCCCTCGCGGTGATCGAGCCGTCCACCGGCGCACCGCTGGCCTCCAGGGTCGGAGTCGCCACCGACATCGATGGCACGCCTCTGATCCTTGTCTCGGCGCTGTCAGCCCATACCGGCGCCATCCTTGCCGAGCCGCGCTGCTCGCTGCTTGTCGGCGAACCCGGCAAGGGCGATCCGCTGGCGCATCCCAGGATAACGCTGGTCTGCCGGGCGCAGCCGCTGGAACGCGGGTCGAGCGCGCATGCCCGCGCCGAGCGGCGCTATCTCAACCGCAATCCCAAGGCAAAGCTCTATGCCGAGCTCGGCGATTTCTCGATCTTTCGCCTCGAGCCGGAGCGCGCCAGCCTGAATGGCGGCTTCGGCAAGGCCTACCTGCTCGACCGTGCCGATCTCATCACCGAGGGGCCGATCGTCGACGAGCTGGCCGCCAGCGAACAATCCGCTCTCGACCACATGAATGCCGACCATCTCGACGCCATCGCCGTCTATGCCCATCATTTCGCCAGGGTTGAAGGTGATGGTTGGACCATGACCGGCTTCGATGCCGATGGCATGGACCTGGCATCGGGCGACACCGTTTGCAGGGTCTATTTTCCGCAGCCATTGAAGACCGCGCGCGACCTGCAGCCGGTTCTGGTCGACCTGGCCAAAGCCGGTCGTGCGCCAGCTACGCAAGGATAATCGTCATGAATCAAAAGCACGTCTTGAGATTTGGGCGAAATGATCTACGATTCAGGCGACGCTGAATCAGCAGCGTGATCCATAGCTGAATTATAGCAGCCAACGCTATTTGCCCCCATAGCGTTTGGATGAGCAGGAAAACATGGGGCATCGATGGTCTCGACCAAACTAATCGCCAATGCCGAATCGGCGGCGACATTTCTGACCCTTATGGGCAACGAAAAGCGGCTCTTGATCATGAGCTATCTGGCCGACGGTGAAATGTCGGTCGGCGCCATCGCCGAAAAGGTGATGCTCAGCCAGTCCGCTTTGTCGCAACATCTGGCCAAGCTCAGGGCGCTCGATCTTGTCGAGACCCGCCGCGACCGGCAGATGATCTACTATTCCTGCAAGTCCGAAGCGGTGCGCGAACTGTTGCGCATGCTGGACGGCATTTTCGGGATAGGCGACTTGTCCCAGATGGCAACGCGTCTGCGCCGCGCCGGGACTTGACCTGCAGGGCTTGACTGGCGGCTCCGATCGCTCCTTACCTCGCTGACGATTTTTCGCCGGCCGAGGTATTGATGGATCCGATCCAGATCGACGACGCGGGCGATCCGCGGGTCGCCGCCTATCTCGACATCCGCGAGCGCGATCTCACCGGCCGCCATGGCCGGTTCGTTGCCGAAGGCAAGGTGGTGCTGGACGTCCTGCTGTCAGCCGGACGCTTTGCTGCGGAGTCGGTCCTGGTCCTCGAAAACCGGCTGGCCGGGCTCGACGACATCCTGCGCAAGGCCCCTGCCGACCTGCCGGTCTACGTTGCGGCAAGCGCCGTCATGGACAGGATCGCCGGCTTCCACATGCATCGCGGTATATTGGCGATCGGCAGCAAGGGCACGCCACAGCCCGCCGAGGCCTTGCTCGACACCTTGCCTGCCGAAGCGTTGATCGTCGTTCTCATCGGCATCGCCAACCATGACAATATCGGATCGATCTTCCGCAATGCCGCCGCCTTCGGCGCCGATGCCGTCTTCGTCGACGCCACCTGTTGCGACCCACTGTATCGCAAGGCGATCCGCGTCTCCGTCGGCGCCGCGTTGAAGGTGCCCTTTGCGTCCTTCGGCGACACTGAAGCTTTCATCGCGAAGCTCGGCGAGTTGGGCTTCGGCCAGGTCGCTTTGTCGCCGCGTGGTGAGGCTGACATTCGCGATGCCGCGCGACCGAAACGACTGGCGCTCTATCTCGGTACCGAAGGCGAGGGCCTCCCGGAGAGCCTGCTTGCCCGCCTGCGGACGGTGCGGATCGCGATGTCGGAAGGGTTCGACAGCCTGAATGTTGCTGCCGCGTCAGCCATTGCGCTGCACCATTTTTCGCCCTGATAGGCGCAGTCAGGCAATTCCAAGCCGGGGCTTGAAACTCAGCTCGGCAAATCTGCCTTCTGCAACGCCCGGACGCGATCGGCCAGGCTGGTGGTTCCTGACCGCGTTTCCTGCGGCGCCGCCAGCGCCTTGGCGATCGGTGAATCAGGTCCTTCGAGCTTGGCCGTCAAATGGACGACCTCAGCCGCCAGATTGTTCATCTGTTCGCGCAAGGCAGAACCGGCATCATTGCCATTGCCGGGGCCATTCCCGGGCTTCGCGGATCCAGAACCGCCAAGCTCCGCCTTCATCCGCTTGTTTTCGCGGGCCAGCGTCGTCAGCCTGGCTTCGAGCCGCTCTCGGTCGCCTTCGAGCTTGGCGAGCGTCTTGTCCATGTCCTCGTTCCTGGCGCGGGCACTGTCTTGCGCACCAACCAGGCCAGCAGCCGCGGCGCCTCCCGCAGCCTCGCCCTTCACCCGTTCGCGAAGCCGGGCCAGTTCCTTTTCGCGGCGATCGAGCTTGTCCTCGCGATCGGCAAGCGTGGCGAGCAGGCGCTCGAGCTTTCTGTCGAGGTCGGCGGTTCTTTTCTTTTCGGCCTTCAAGGCATCGCGCGTGGCCTTGGCCTCGGTGACGACTTCCTGATGGCGCCTGTCGGCCTCCTTGCGCTGGCCGCGCAGCACTGAAATGTCGTTGGCAAGTTTTTCCAGCTCGGATTCGCGAGCCACCAGTTCGATCTGACGATTGCTGGAGGAGAAGGACGCGTCGTCGTACATATGCTCGAGCTTTTCCAGCTCGAGCGCGCGCTTTTCCATCGTGCGCTCTGTTTGTGCAAGCCTGTCAGACAGCTGTTGTATCTGCTGCTCGCGATGCAGGAGCAATTCGTTTTTTTCCCCGAGCTCCGAAAGCGCCTGCTTCTTGTCCTTGCGCTCGACCGCCAGGCCCTTCAGCGCCTCGCGGCAGCGATTGATTTCGACGAGTTGCTCATTCGCCTGCTCACGCAGCGTCTTGATGCTGATTTCGAGCCGGCGCGTCGTCATGGCGAACTCGGCCCGCAAGCTGTCCTTATCGGCCTGGATCTCGGCCAGCGTTCGCGGCACCGACGCCTCGACACGCTTGCGTGTCAGCACAACCGCCCGCCGCCAGATGGCCGGCGCGACCAGCAGCGCCAGAAAGCCTGCGCACAGAAAGCCGAGGGCGAAGAACAGGATCGACTGAACCAAGGTGACTACCCGTTACGGGCGGGCCGCTATCCGGCAACCGCCAAGTCTGGACTTTGCCATGTTCGCATGACGCAAATCCAGCGCTGCGGCAAGGGTTTGCCGCAGCTGCACCGGGTCAGAATCTGTTGATCGGGTCGAAGTGTGGTCGGAATCGCTCAGAAGGGATTCCAGGTCGGCCTCTGCGTCAGCTTCAGATAGCCGAGATTGACGCCAAGCCGCGCGCCGACGCCGGTGCGGATCGGCACCAGCAGCACCCTGTTGTTCTGCAGCACGTTGAAGCCGACGCCGGCCACGACATAGGCCGAACCGGCAACGCCGCCGAACCGATTGTAGAGATTGCTGACGTCGTCGAGGTTATAGACGAGCATCATCACCCGCGATCCCTCGCCGCCGAAATCCCAACCGAGCGAAGGCCCTTGCCAGAACACCTTATGGTCGCCGGCATTCTTGGTGTAGAGCGTACCTTCGCCATAGGTCAGGCCCCCGATCAGCGCGCCGGATCCCTCTTCGCCGAGCAGATAGCCATTGGGCAGGCCGTAGGAGGCAAAAATCTTCTCGACGACGGTTGCGAGACCGCCCGACGTCGCGCCGAAGAACTTGTGACCGGAATCGACGATCTCCTGAGCGGTGTATTCCTGTGCCCGCGACGCAGAGGTTGAGAATGCGAGAGCGCCCATCAGGGCAATCGCCATGAAGAAGACGCGGACAAACGTCCGGTCGTAGAATCGGGAAACCATGCTTCCAATCTCCGTCAGGGAGCACTTTCGCCGACGCCTCGCACCCCGTCCGGCTCTTTAGGCGACCGTTAAGGATGACTGTTACGGGCAAACTATGCCGTAATCCTTTTTCAACCATTAACCTCCCACATGAACATGGCGGTTCGAAGGCTGTTTCTGACTGTCTGCACGGGCTCCCACCCTGTGCAAAGATGCCGTTTTTCTCACAAGAATTGTGGATTGTTGCTGCACGCTCGGGCGCTGTGTATTCAGAATGCCTGGGGGAGAGAGCGTGATTCGGGTGGTGAGCGTGGCTGTCGGCCGCGCGGCCACCAGGATGTGAATTTTAGCAGGGATTTTTCGCCGATGGCTGAGCTTTTCTCTCTCTCCGCACCCGATCTCGCAGCCTTGTTGTGCAGCCGAGTCTGCCACGACATCATTTCGCCGGTCGGCGCCATCAACAACGGCCTTGAACTCCTGGACGAGGGCGGCGCCGACGAAGACGCCATGAAACTGATCCGGCAGAGCGCCAGAAACGCTTCGGCCCGCCTGCAATTCGCCCGCATCGCCTTCGGTGCCGCCGGTTCGGCGGGCATGATGATCGACACCGGCGATGCCGAGTCCGTCGCCATCGCCTTCCTGAAGAACGAGAAGCCGGAATTGATCTGGAACGGGGTTCGCGCCCTGCTGCCCAAGAACAAGGTCAAGCTGCTGCTCAATTTGCTGCTCGTCGCCAATGCCGCCATCCCGCGCGGTGGCAGATTGGTGGTCACGCTGGAAAACCTCGACACCGAGCCGCGCTTTGCGCTTGCCGCAAGCGGCCCGATGCTGCGCGTGCCGCCGAAATTCCTCGAGCTCCATTCCGGCAACAAGCCCGAGGAGCCTATCGACGCCCATACCGTCCAGCCCTACTACACGCTGCTGCTGGCGCGTGAGGCCAACATGACGATCTCGATTCATGCGACCGCCGAAGAGATCGTGCTGTCCGCGGCTTGAGCGAAGCCGTTCGGCAGGACGTCCGAGCATCAAGAACAATCAAGTATCTTTTCCCGCTGATATTTGCGGCAATTCAGAACAGGAAAGTTTCATTGCCGGCAATGCCCCTGCCGAATGGGGCTGCAGACGACATGTTTGTAAAAACTTTACCTAACGGCTTTTCTGCTTCTTTACCAGATCGGCCTAGTGTGCATCCCGATACCCGGATGCCGCCGGTTCGCCCCATGGCAAAGAGGACCCGGAAATGAAGCGCTGCATGTTTGTCGACGATTCGAGCGTCATCAGAAAGGTTGCAAAACGGATTCTTGGCGGCTCCGACATGGTGGTGATCGAAGCGGCAACTGGACTTGATGCTGTTGAGATGTGCGCTGCCGAGATGCCTGATGTGATTGTCGTCGACGGCGCCCTGCCGGACATGCAAGCGGTCGACGTCATTCGCCAGGTTCGCGCCATGGAGAGCACGATCAAACCGCAGATTCTGATCTCGCTGGTCGAGGTCGATGTTGCCTCGATCATGAAGGCAAAGCGCGCCGGCGCCCAGGGTTATCTGTTGAAGCCGTTCAACCGGCCGCAACTGCTCGAACGTTTTCGTACCTTGAAGGTTGCCGCCTGATTCGGCTCGTTTTCGGCCAAAAAAGGACAGCAAAAAACCCGGCCTGAGCCGGGTTTTTTGCATTGATTCATTGGATGATGTTCGCTCAGGCGCTGACGCGGATGTCTTCCGGCTCGCGCAGCACATAGCCGCGACCCCAGACCGTCTCGATGTAGTTCTGGCCACCGGATGCTGCGTCGAGCTTCTTGCGCAGCTTGCAAATGAAAACGTCGATGATCTTCAGTTCCGGTTCGTCCATGCCGCCATAAAGGTGGTTGAGGAACATTTCCTTGGTCAGCGTGGTGCCCTTGCGCAGCGAGAGCAACTCCAGCATCTGGTATTCCTTGCCGGTCAGATGCACGCGCTGGCCGCCGACTTCGACGGTCTTGGCGTCGAGATTGACCACCAGGTCGCCGGTGGTGATGACCGACTGGGCATGGCCCTTGGAACGGCGCACGATGGCATGAATGCGGGCGACCAGTTCGTCCTTGTGGAACGGCTTGGTCATATAGTCGTCGGCGCCGAAGCCCAGGCCGCGCACCTTGTCCTCTATACCGGCCATGCCGGACAGGATCAGGATCGGCGTCTTCACCTTGGACAGGCGAAGTGTCCGCAAGACTTCGTAGCCGGACATATCGGGAAGGTTGAGGTCGAGAAGAATGATATCGTAATCATAAAGTTTACCGAGATCGACACCTTCTTCGCCGAGGTCGGTCGTGTAAACATTAAAACTTTCAGATTTGAGCATCAGCTCGATGCTCTGAGCGGTTGCACTGTCGTCTTCTATCAGCAGAACGCGCATTTCATTCCCCTTTTCTGCCGCCGGACCATGTCACGACCCATCCGGGACCGGAGCAGTGATTGCCTGAACAGAGGCTGCCATCGAATGGTTAACAAAACCTAATTCCGCACCAAGGACGGTACCAGATTTTTTAACCCCTTTCTACACCCTCTTGAATCTAATGATGAATCACAGAACCAAATCGCTAATGCAACACATTAATAAGTCGGACTAAGTGACTCAAGGGACTCGCTGGCCGGCTTCCGTATCGGGAGCCGGAATTTTTACCCGGCCTTAAGTCCTCGCCCTTATGATTAACAATGCGCGTAAACGAATGGTTACCGCCGGCAAAAAACTTTAGGGATTTGTTTCCCATAGTTCGGGGAATGCCGGTGGATACGGGCGGCGCCAGGCCCTGGCGGGCGGATTGGACGATATGTGCAGGTGTGCGTTTCCGGGAGTACCGAATCATGAAGTCACGTGAAAACCTCGTTCGGCTGAAGCAATTTCAGGTGAATGAGAAGCGGCGGCAGCTGCTGCAGCTCGACATGATGATCGCCGAGTTCGAGCGCATGGCCGTTGAACTGGAGCTTCAGATCACCGCCGAGGAGAAGAAGGCCGGCATCACCGACATCAATCATTTTGCCTATCCGACCTTCGCCAAGGCGGCGCGTCTGCGCCGTGATAACCTCAGAAACTCTCAAAGCGACCTCGCCCAGCAGCGAAGCGCTGCCGAATCATTACTCGGCGAAGCTGAAGCGGAGCTTTCCAAGGCCGAGATGCTGGAATCGCGCGACACCAAGATCCGCGACGCGGAACTCGGCGGTCGCAGCGCCATGATCGGCTGACGGCAGAGTTTGAGCCGACCGGCGCCGCCTGACGCCGATCTTCTTGCTCCGGACCAAAAGGCTCCAGCGCTGCTGACTTGGCCGCAAGGCGGCCGCAGCTTCAGGCCCGTGTCAAATCCCCGTCCTGGTTCGCCGCCGCCCTCGCCCGCGCTTGCTTGATGTCAGGCACATGCTCTTCCGACCAGGAGCGTATCTGGGTGAGCAGCCCCGCCAGGTTCTGGCCAAGTTCGGTCAATTCATATTCGACCCGCGGCGGGATCACCGGAAAGATTTCGCGCCGCACCAGACCGTCGCGCTCGAGGACGCGCAGCGTCTGCGTCAGCATTTTGGGCGTGATGCCTTCGAGCTTGCGCGCCAGTTCCCCATTGCGCATCCGGCCACGGCGCAGCGCACAAACCGTCAGATAGATCCATTTGCTGGCCAGCATCTCGAGCACGGCGTGCGAAGGACACGTCCGCTGGAAGGCGTCATAGCCGGAGCCGCAATCATTATCACTATCCATGAGGTGCCTATATATGGAAAAGGTACATACTGGACAAGGGAATGTTACTATCGAAATGATAGTGGATCAGAAAACCCCAGCAGGAGCCTCCCATGCGTGCCGTTATCCAGAATTCCGTCGGCGGGCCCGACGTCCTCGTCATCGCCGATCGCCCCGCGCCCTCGCCCAAGTCAGGCGAAGTGCTCGTGCGCGTGCATGCCGCCGGCATCAATCCGGTCGATGGCTCGGTGCGCGCCGGTTACTATCCTTTGCTGGGCGAACCGCCCTTCAGTTTGGGCTGGGATATTTCAGGCACGGTCGAGGCGGTGGGCCCAGGCGTCGATGGCGGCCTCAAGGTCGGTGACGCCGTGTTCGGCATGCCGCATTTTCCCAAGCAGGCCGCGGCCTATGCGGAACTCGCTGTGGCGCCGGCCGATGAAATCGCACCGAAGCCCCAAGGCATCGACCACAATCATGCCAGCGCGCTGCCGCTGGCCGGCCTGACCGCCTGGCAAGGCCTTGTCCGCCATGGCGGCCTGAAGCGCGGCCAGCGCGTGTTGATCCATGCCGCGGCCGGCGGCGTCGGGCATCTGGCGGTGCAGATCGCCAAGGCGCACGGCGCTTGTGTCATCGCCACCGCCAGCCCGAAGAAACTCGATTTCGTCCGCTCGCTCGGCGCCGATGAAGTGGTCGACTACACCAAGCGAGATTTCACCGCCGAGGTCAGCGACGTCGACCTGATGCTGGAGCCGATGGGCGGCGACCATGCCGACCAATCGCTGACAGTCCTGAAGGACGGTGGGGTCCTGGTGTCGCTGCTCAATGTCCACGACACCACCCGAGCCAAGGCTGCTGCGCGTGGGATCCGCGTCGAGCGCATGTCCGTCGTGCCCGACCGTGAAGGCCTCGTCCAACTTGGCAAACTGGTCGATGCGGGAAAGCTTGCGGTCCATGTGGCAAAGGCGTTTCCGCTCGAACAGGCGGGCGCCGCGCACGCTTTTCTCGCCACTAGGCCGATCGGCAAGGTGGTGCTGACGGTCTGAAGCAGGCATTACCGACAGGCAAAAGGGCGCGGTTACCGCGCCCTTTTCTGTTGTGGTCCTGGCTCTAGTGCCGGTATTGCTGGATGCGCGTCGTGCGCAGCCCGGCAAGGCCGTATTCGTCGATCGACGCTTGCCAGGACAGGAATTCCTCGGTGGTCAGCTTGTAGCGCTGGCATGCCTCGTCGAGGCTCAAAAGCCCGCCGCGCACCGCAGCAACCACTTCCGCCTTGCGCCGGATAACCCAGCGACGTGTATTCGTCGGCGGAAGATCGGCAATCGTAAGAGGGCTGCCGTCAGGCCCGATAACATATTTGACTCGCGGTCTAACAAGATCGGTCATCGTACTCTCTACTAAAAACTCAAAGACCCAATCCCCACCACATTACCGCCACAGCTTTAAAAATTGCCTAAGCGAACCCTAATGAGTAGGTAAGGATCATGAACGCCGCGTTAGTCTTTTTATCGGCATTTGAGGCAACTGCGGGCAGACGCGCGATTCTCCCGCAAAATCGGCACCGCCGCAAAGCTGGCGCCACCGGTGTGGTTGACCTATATTCGCGCCACTGCCATTGAAGCGCCGCGCAGAACGAAAGAACCATGAACAGCCTCGACCTTCCCGCCAGCCCGCAAAACACCCGCATCGTCGTCGCCATGTCGGGCGGTGTGGATTCGTCTGTCGTTGCCGGCCTTTTGAAGCGCGAAGGCTATGATGTCGTCGGCGTCACGCTGCAGCTCTACGACCATGGCGCCGCAACGCACCGGGCCGGGTCGTGCTGCGCCGGCCAGGACATTGACGATGCCCGCCGCGTTTCCGAGACACTGGGCATTCCGCATTACGTGCTCGACTATGAGGAGCGCTTCCGCAAGGCGGTCATCGACCCGTTCGCCGAGAGCTATGTCGCCGGCGAAACGCCCATTCCGTGCGTCTCTTGCAATCAGACGGTGAAGTTCGCCGACCTTTTGGCCACCGCCAAGGACCTTGGCGCCGATGCGCTCGCCACCGGCCACTATATCCGCTCCGGGGCCAATGGCGCCCACCGCGCGCTATTCCGGCCCGTCGATGCCGACCGCGACCAGAGCTATTTCCTGTTTGCCACCACGCAGGCGCAGATCGACTATCTGCGCTTTCCGCTGGGTGGGTTGTCAAAGCCTGCGGTGCGGGCCATCGCCGAAGAAATGGGGCTGACCGTTGCCGCCAAGCAGGACAGTCAGGACATCTGCTTCGTGCCGCAGGGCAAATATTCCGACATCATCGCCAAGCTGAAGCCATCTGCCGCCAACCCAGGCGACATCGTCCATATCGACGGCCGCGTGCTCGGTCGCCATGACGGCATCCTGCGCTATACGATCGGCCAGCGCCGCGGCATCGGCATCGCCTCGGGCGAGCCGCTTTACGTCGTCCATCTCGACGCCGACCGGGCTCGTGTCATCGTCGGCCCGCGGGAGGCGCTGGAGACGCACAAGATCTATCTGCGCAACATGAACTGGCTGGGCGATCGCGCGCTGTCCGACATTCCGGTCGCCGGCATGGAGCTGTTCGCCAAGGTGCGCTCGACGCGGCCGCCGCGCCCGGCCGTGCTGCATCACCGCGCCGGCAGCACCTTTGTCGAACTGGTCGACGGCGAGTCCGGCATCGCGCCGGGACAGGCCTGCGTGCTCTATTCCGACGACGGCAACGAAGCCCGCGTCTTCGGCGGCGGCTTCATCGAGCGCTCCGAGCGCGGCGCCGAGGCCGAAGCCATGCTCAGCCGGCTCGCAGCCAGGCCGGCGCAGATTCCCGCAGAGTAAACACTACCCTCTCGGAGACAGTTTTAGTTTCCGTCTGCCTTCAGAGCAGGGTTTCGAAACGGTCTCAGGACTTTGTGTGCGTGACTGTACCCGCCGTCAGGATGCGCAGCACCCTGATGGCTTCCTCGCCGCTGGTGCGCGGCTCGGCCCGCGTCTCGATACACTGGATGAAGTGCTCGAGCTCGCGCGTCAGCGGCATCCCCTGGCCGACCGCGACATAGGACGGCTCGTTGGTGGTGAAGGCCCACTGGCCGCTGTCCTGCCACACCGCGTGGCGGTAGACGGCCAGCTTGCGCTCCCATGGCTCGACATCGTCGAACACCGCCATTGCCTTGGTGCCAACCACGGTCAGCCGCCGCTCGCGATAGGGGTTGAGCCGCGAGGTGAAGAGGTGGCTGCGCAAGCCATTGGGAAAACGCATGTGCAGATGCGCGAAATCGCTGAGATTGTCGAGGAGTGCCGCTCCCTCGCCCCTGACCTCGATCGGCTCGGTGCCGGTGATGGCCAGGATCATCGACAGATCGTGCGGCGCCAGATCCCACAGTGCGTCGTTCTCGGTGTGGAATTTGCCGAGGCCGAGCCGGTGCGAGTGGATGTAGCGAACCTCGCCGAGCTCGCCATTGTCGATCAGCGCCTTCAGCGTCTCGAAGGCGGGATGGAAGCGCAAGACATGGCCGACCATGAACACGCGGCCATTGTCCCTGGCCGCCTGCACGGCGCGCTCGGCGTCGGGCACGGTCAACGCAATCGGTTTTTCCACCAGCACGTCCTTGCCGGCCTCAGCGGCGCGCACGGCAAGATCGGCATGGAATTGCGGCGGCAGCGCCATGACGATGGCGTCGATATCATCACGCACGAACAGCTGGTCGGGCTCGATCGCCAGGCAGTCCTGCTCGCTGGCAAAGCCTTCGGCCCGCGCCCGATTGGCATCGGAAACCGCATGCAGCGCGCCGAGCGCCTTGAGGGTGCGGATGTGGTTGCTGCCCCAGTATCCGCAACCGAGGACTGCAATGCGCGGCTTCATCAGCTTCAAACTCTAATTTCTTGGCCGAGACATAGCGGCGTGCCCCGTCGAACTCAACCCCGGTGGCTTACCGGAGATGCCAGCCCGGCAAAGCTTTTACCGGCGACAATATGCCGGCGCCCTCGCGCATCGATGCTTGACAGGCTCGCCCTCCCAACCTTATATCCGCGCGACCTTGGCGAACGCCTCGAAACGCCTTGCGATTTAGGGCGGATTTCGGGCCTTTCGCCGCCCTGGCGGGGTAGCTCAGTTGGTTAGAGCACGGGAATCATAATCCTGGGGTCGGGGGTTCAAGTCCCTCTCCCGCTACCAGCCTACCTTAAGCTATTGAAATCATAGCAAAGACGCGGACCTATGGTAGGCGCCCTGTCCGAAAAAATCTTCAATGATTTTAGGACCTAGCCTGCTGCCATTGTGACACCAACGAACGTGTTGCGACGCTTCGCAGACAACAAACTGCGCCTCGAGAGACTTGATTGCGAGAATTGGCTGAAATCTCGACCTGCGGACCCATTCGGTCTCGATTCCGAGGCGCAATCGACGCGGATTTTCGAATGGCGCGCCCGTGTCGCTCGGCGGCTTCTGCCCGAGTTATCCAGCTAAATTAAGCAGTCTCATCGGGCGGGCGCTCTGGATTCGCCGACGCCAATCCGCGTGAGCGTACGCGGATCGTCTGACAGATACGATCAGCGAGAGAAGCGAGCGCGCCCTGCACAGTGCGTGCCCCAAGAACGGATTGGAGGGTAACGGCCTGTGTTGCAAACCTATGTTTGAAGGCCTCTCCGCCACAGAGGAAATCGACCAATCCCAAGCCGTGATCAAACGACCACTGTATATACTCCGTAATCAGGACCGCACCCGGCGACGCTCGGCTAAAATCAGGGTCGTAGGTGGTAACGAATGCCATCATGACGTTGTGCTGGACGATGTTGATGGAAACCGCGACCATCGCACCATTGCATTCAAGTACGAAAATGCGCAGCACACCGGCGCGTGACAGCGCGTCGACCAGAGCGGCAAGAACCGGCTCGCCCTCTTCGAAAAGGTCGGATTCACGCGTGTGCTTTTCCAGCCATCTGCGCTTCAGCGCCGATAGTCGCTCCAGCAATGGCTGCAGCGGCTCGTCGGCCGACAGGAGGCGGAATTTCACTTCGCCTGTTTCTTCCAGTATCTTGATGCCGCGCCGATAGTTCTGGCGCATCTTTTTCGGCTGGTCCGCCAGCCACGCTGCTCCGCTGGCCCACTGTCCAGCGACGCGATAACTGACTTCCTCCCGGTGATTGGCGCGAAGCTTGACGCCGCTGGAAGAGGCCGGTGTAAAAATCCTGCGGGCTGCCGCATCCGGAGACAGACGATTGATAAAAGCAAGATCGAAGCCACCTGCCGAACAGATCCGGTTCCAGAGGTTCTGGAGGGCCGATAGGGAGCATTCCGGCGCGACAAGAATATCACCATAGTCCGTATAGCTATTGGCGGCCCATTCGAGGAGCCGAAGTCCTTTTCGTCTGCCGATCGCCAGGGGAATGACAGCGACCAGCCTGTCATCGCTCCATACCAGGCCGATCCGCAGCGAGCGCCGGTCGCGGTCACGCATGGTGCTCCACCATGCCGAAACCCAGGCATGGCTCTGAAAGATCAGTGCATGGGTACGATGCCATAGGTCTACCCATTCGGCTTCGATGGCGGCCAGGCGATCCGTCGAACTGACGATTTCCAGTCGCTCCGCACCAACAGCGTCAATCGAAGCCATTTTGTTCATGGTTGGAGACGGTCCTGCGGCCGCGCGACATCGATGCGCTTTTGAAAAAGTCGCATGATATGGTTTGCCATTTTCTTGAGCGGCAGCACGTAAAGTCCGAAAAGCGACTGATAGTCGCGTACGTCGCGATCTATCAGTCCAAACTTGAGGTCTTCGTCCGGATCCGGGATGAACTGCGTTCCGAATATGCGATCCCAGAATGAAAAAAGTAGCCCGAAATTCTTGTCGTAGTGGCGAGGGTCGACACTGTGATGCACCTGGTGCCAATGCGGACACAAGATGACGCCGTTCAACCGGCCGAAGGAAATCTTCAGATGCGTGTGGCGAACAAAGTCCATCATGAGAATGTTGCGAATGACATAGACGTTGATGCCAAATATGGCGATCTCGACCGGATCAAGCGCAATCAGGCTCCACAAGCCGAAACTGATCCCCGGTATGACGCCGTCCCAGATCCGGTTCATCAGATCGTCCAGGGGGTGAACCCGGTCCTTGGTGATCCCAACCATCACTTCGGCCGAATGATGCACCTTGTGCAATTCCCACAGGAACGGGAAACGGTGCTGGGCAACGTGATATAGGTAGTAGGAGATATCGTAAGCAACGAGCATGGTTGCGGTGAAGAGGATGATCGTCACTGGGCCGGCGGGGCCGGGTATCAGCGGTTGCGAGATGCTGAAGAGCCAGCCGACTGCCTGGTTTGTTGCATATCCCGTGGCGGCAACGAAGGTGACACCGGCGGGAATGAGCAGGAAGGGCATCACCAGCCTTTTCGTGATCCAGAACAATGCGTCCGCTCGCGCCGATGGGTGCATGATGACTTCCGCGGGAAAGGCGAAGTCGAAAAAGTCCCGGAAGGATTTCTGTTCGACCGTTCGCCAGTAGGCGACCACCGCGCTCCCCAGCGCCGTGAGCAACAAGAGACCGAGTGTCAGCAGATCGATGTGTGAGAGTTTTTCCACGATCACTCTGGCGAATTCCGAAAACATCGATGCAGTGGCTCCTAGGTGGTGAAATGGTGATCCGGCTCGTCGCGAAGCACATATTGCCAGGCCCATCATATGCTGCCCGCAACTGTGTATCGGGATGCGACTGGCAGAACAATCATGGCCAAATTAGCAGATCAACGGTGTCAAAACCGCTAAATATCTGAACGTAATTAATGTCGAACGCTGCGCCTGCAACCTGCCCGTTATCGGGTCTGCGGCGGACTTGGCGCGAGCCGGATGACTACTCCCTTTTCGCCTACTTGGCCACGCCATGCGAGGCGTTCGGCTGGCTGCCTTGCACCAAAACGCGGCGAAACCCAGCCGCCCTGGCCCGGTGTGTCGCCGCCGGAACGGATGTGGATCGCTGCGTCTGGAAAGTGGATAGTCATCAAAGGTTCAGCGCCGCGCAATATCGTGACAATGTTTCCATCCCTGTTGGCGTGGAGGTCGGCGGCGAGTTGGAAGACGATCTCAGCGACGCGGCTGCCGCCGAGCAGTTGGTCGGTCACGAGGATGCCGTCGCCATCGCGTGTCACGGCGCGTTGATGCACAACGCCGAAGCGGCCTTTGTACCCGTCATGTCGGGCACACAGCCTCCAGTGCGGCCCCGGCTCGCTCTCCACCAATGTCGCAACCGCCTTGTGCGACCAGTTGAACGCCCCGGAGATGATGCTTTGGCTTTTACCCTCTAGGTTCAGCGTGTTGTGCGCCGGCGTCGAGCGGAACCAGTCGCGCCAGCCTCCCCCCGAACCATAGAGCCATGTGCCGGGGTCGACCAGCACCGGATCGCCGTCAATGCACAGGGTGAGCGACAGCGCGTCGGCATGACCGTGCGCCGCTATCGAAAGGTAGCCCAGCGGGCCGTGGTCGTATGTCAGATGGACGTTGCGACCATTCATCTCGCCGCGCCAGACGGAGAGCCCGCCTTGCGTGAATGTATGCAATCCATTCGGCACCGGCGCCGGCCGCGGTGGCGCGCCGAAGAAAAGCGCACGAAAATCGCCAGGCTCCGGTGCGCTGCCCGGCATCCGTAGAAAACCACGGATGGCGGCCGCGACCGATCCGACATAATCGGTTTCGCCCCCCAGCGTGATCACGCGGCCTTCATCATTGTCGCCGAAGCCGTTGGTTTTCGGCGGGAGCCAGCCTGCGAAATTGGCGAAAGCGGCCAAACGCGCTTCGACGGGCTGGGGAAAAGGCAGTCCGGCCTGGCGCGCCGCCGCAGCGCACAGCAGGAAAAGCTCGGCACTGAAGGCGGCGTAGGTCGGGGTCTGCTCGGCCCCGGCGCCATCGGCCAGGATCTGTTTGAGCACCTCGGCCAGGAGCGACTCGCGAGCTACCTCGTCCCCGAAAGCCAGACCGATCAGATATTCGCCAGCCAGTTCCGCGACGAGATGGTTGTTGGCGGACGAAAACCGGGAGGGAAACCGCGGCAGCCAATAGGCGCTTGCCGCCAGTATTTCACCGACTTTTTCTCGTGTCGCCGCGCCAAGCCGGTCGCCGACGAGGTCGAGCGTGACAATCAGGCTGATGGCTCGTAGCGCGACCTCGATGCCCGAGGCCCAGCCAACGCCCCGAAATGGTGGGTTGGCGAAATGCCAGCTCTCGATCGCCGCCTCGATGGCCGCACGGGATTGATCATCGCCGGTGAGAAGCAGATGGGCAGCCAGTGGCGGCAGTTGCTGCAGCCGGTTCATTTCCCAAACATATTTTACATCGCCACGGTCGGTGGCATGGCGAAAATCTATATCGAAAGTATGGGTCTCGGGGCCCGGCCAAAGCCGGCCGGTCACCGGATCAAGGCGCCAGAGCTCGGGTGGAAAGAGAGTATAGGGGTCTCGCTGTGGCCAGGTCTGCCCAAGTGCTGAAAACTGGCCCCGAAGAGTGTTTTGCGCAGCCGCCTCAATAGCTTGCCGCTGGGCTGGTGTCGCAGCGGCCGGCACAGCATTCCGCAATCCGTGCAGCACCGGGTGCAACTGCGGCGACGCATAGCGCTGCCAGCCGTCGTCGCGGCGGCGCGAAACGGTCCTCCGGCGCTGCTCGTCCAACCGATGCAATATCTCGGCCAACTCCATGCTGCGCAATCGGTTGAAATACCACCCGACCCTCATCCGCGCTCCGCCAAGATTTTGATCCTCATACACCATCCCGTCGAAAAAGCGTGTGGCGGCATCCTCTTTTCCGTTCCCGCGGTTAATATCTTCGACCATGACGCGGAGTTTTGCGATGAGAAAAGTTGTCTACGTCATAGCGTGCGCGCTTGGCATGGCTATGTCAGCCGAGGCGGCGCCGATCCCGCTTGAGCGCGGCGTCGGCGTCCATGAATGGCTCAACTGGTCGCCGGTGGAGAAAGATGGTTCCTACAAATGGCCGCCCTATCGCAGCGAGAAGGAATGGCTTGCGGGCGGCAGGCCGCTCACCGATTGGCCGGACGGCGACCAGTTTGATCGCATTCGATCCATGGGCTTCGACTTTGTCCGGCTGAGTGTCGACCCTGGCCCTCTGCTTGCCAGCGAGGGCGCCAAACGACAACAGGCGCTGGACATGCTTGCCGCTGCGGTGCAGCGGGTCGTTTCAAGCGGGCTCAAGGTGGTTTTCGATCTGCATGGCGTCAGCCACGTTCCGGCCTACAGCATGGAAATGATCTATGGCGGGGCCGACAGCGAGGGTGTTGCCCGCTATCGCAAAATGGTAGTGGCGGTGGCTACCATGCTGATCAAAATTGGCGCCGACAAGGTCGCCCTCGAGCCCTATAACGAGCCCGCCTACTACCCTTGCGATTCAAGCGGCAGCGATGACTGGCAGCGGATCATGGCAGGCACGGTTCGCGATATTCGCGCCCTCAGCAGCGAACTCACCATCGTCGCGACCGGCGCCTGCGGCGGGAGCATCGCCGGACTGGTCAACCTGGACCCCAACTTCGACGACCTCAACGTCTATTACAGCTTCCACATGTATGATCCGCACAGCTTCACGCACCAGCGGGCCGATGACAAGAACGCTTTCTCCTCCGGCCTTCCCTGGCCTGCCGACGCCAGCACGCCCGAAGTGGTCGCCGAAACCCTCAAGGCGCAGATGGACGCCGCCGGCTTGAGCCAGATCGAAGAGGTCATGAACATGGCCTCGGCGCGTGAAACGATCGCCCGATACTTTGAGCAGAATTGGGGGCAGAGCCAGCTCGAAGCGGGTTTCCGTCAGGCGGTCGACTGGGCTGAAGCCCATGGCATAGCGAGCCGACGCCTGTTCGTGGGCGAATTCGGCGTTATCTTGATGTCTGCGGATGGCCGCATGGGAGCTTTCGATGCTGATCGCCTGCGCTATCTCATGGCAGTGCGCAGAGAGGCGGAACGCTTCGCGATGCCGTGGTCGGCCTGGGAATTCTCCAATCCTTACGGAATGAGTGTTATCCAACCCAAGGGGCCTGCGATCCCGGACTGGGATATGTTGCGGGCACTGGGCCTGCCATGACTCGTCATCGGGTCAGGATCGGTTCGAGCGGTCTGCCTGGTTGCTGGCGATCAATCGCGTGAAACCCAAGGACTGTCGCCTCCAGTTGCAGCCGAGAGGGCCTGATCGAACCAAATCAGGCTCAGTTTTAAAATCACTCCACCGAGCAGCTATTTAATATATTCGCTGTAGATTGGTGTCCTCAATCAGACGCAAACAAGGGAAAGAGGGCCAAGGGAAAGAATGTGCGGAATTGCCGGCTGGATTGGGCGCAGGGTCGAGAAGCCACAAGATCGGGCCGCCGGGATGTCGAATGCCTTGCAGCATCGTGGTCCCGATGCCGAAGGCATCGAACTCCTGGACCTGAATACAGGCGAGGACCAGTTGGCATTGGTGCATCGCCGCCTGGCGATTATTGACTTAAACGCCGATTCAAATCAGCCGATGCAGACCGAGGACGGACGGCTCCGGATTATTTTCAACGGCGAAATATACAACTACATCGAGCTGCGTGAGGAGTTGATCGGTCTCGGTCACCGTTTTCGCACACGCTCCGACACGGAAGTGCTGCTCAGGGCTTATGACCAGTGGCGCCTGGCCATGTTCGACCGATTGAGCGGGATGTTCGCTTTTGCGCTGTGGGACGCTCAACGGCGCGAATTGATCCTCGCTCGCGACCCCTTTGGAAAAAAACCCCTTTACCTCATGCAAGGCAGAAATTTGCTGTCGTTTGCCTCGGAGATCAGCGCGTTGTTGTCTGCGCAGCCAGATGGCCAGCAGCTCGATCTGGATGGAGTGCGCGAGTATCTGACCTGGCGTTACGTGCCTGGACCGCGGACGCTTTTCAAACAGATCCGCAAGCTCAACCCGGGAAGCTACGCTGTGTGGTCGCAAGGGGAAGTAACGGAAACGCGCTACTATGCGCCCCCGGATCAGACCGATCTGACAGCGGATATCGATCCAGGAACCGCCAAGCGGCGATTTCTGGAATTGCTCGACCGTTCTGTCGAGATCAGGATGCGCAGTGATGCGCCGTTTGGCGCCTTTCTGTCCGGGGGCCTCGACTCGTCGGCAATCGTTGCCCTGATGACCAGGCACAGCGACAACCCCATTCGTACGTTTTCGGTCGGTTTCAGCGAACAGGCTTACAGCGAGCTTCCATTCGCCCGGCGCGTCGCCGATCATTTCAAGACCGATCATTGCGAAATCGTCATCCAGGCGGATGACCTGATGAATCATCTGCCCAAGATGGTCCGCCATCGGGGGGCACCTGTTTCACAAAGTACGGACATTCCAATTTACCTGATGTCGGTTCGAGCCTCGCGGGACGTCAAGATGGTGCTTACGGGCGAAGGTGCGGACGAGATTCTCGGCGGCTACCCCAAACATCGCGCAGAGTCTCTGGCGGGTGTCTACCGGTCACTTGTTCCAGCGTCGCTTCACAACAATCTCCTCGCCCCTTTGATGCGCGCATTGCCCGGCCCATCGGCCAAGTTCGATACATTTGCCCGAAGCGCGGGTGAACGGGACTTTGCCACCCGGATGATCTCCTGGTTTGGAGCCATGACGGCGCGGGAACGCGATTCGCTCCTCGGTGGGTTGGCCACTTGCGGCCATGACTGCAACGATTTCCCGTTCTCTTCGAGTGTGACGGAATCTCATCTGCGCCGTGTGTTGTTTTTTGATCAGACATCGTGGTTGCCCGACAACCTCTTGGAACGGGGCGACCGAGTGATGATGGCCGGTTCAATCGAGGGGCGAATGCCATTCCTTGATCGCGATCTGGTTTCCTTCGTCAGCCAACTGCCCGATCGTTACAGGCTGGGCCTCCTGCACAGCAAACAGATCCTGCGCGACTGCATGGCCGGCATGGTTCCCGACGAGGTCCTCAACCGCCCAAAGATCGGCTTCAAGGTGCCCGTCGCCGAATGGTTCCGCGGGCCGATGAGCGATTATGTACGGGACCATCTGTGTTCGTCCCATTCGGTCATCCGTAGCTATTTGAGCGCCAAGAAGCTGGACCAGATTGTCAGGGAGCACGCCGAGCGCGCCGCGGACCACGAAAAACTGATATGGGCGCTTTTGAACCTGGAGATATTCCACCGCGAATTCGCGCTTGGCCCGCCGCAGTGACGACAATGAAGGACAGCGTCAGCGCTTGACCGATCGCGCCTCGGACGCGACCGATCTCCAGACATCGCAGATCGCGTCGACAAACGGTGCAAGCTCAAGCCTTTCCCGGTGCACCGCCATGGCGGCGGCGCCAAGCCGCGCGCGCAGCGCCGTATCCTCGACCAGCCGAGTTAACGCCTCGGTCAACGCCGCCACATCGCCGGGCGGCACCAACAGACCGGATTGTTCATGGGTGATGATGTCCTCGACCGCGCCCACCGGGGTGGCCACGACAGCCAGGCCGGCCGCCATGCCTTCGATCACCGACATTGGCAGATTTTCGGCGAACGAGGGGAGCACCAGAATATCGGCCGAAGCGATCAGTGATGCGACCTCGTCAGGTCCCACCCAGCCCGGAAAAGCAATACGGTCGGCAATCCCTAGAGCGACCGACCTCGCTCGTGCCGGCTCGACCTCACCATCGCCGGCGATCGTGGCACGCCAACCCCTGAGATGTTTCATCCGCTCCAGCGCCTCGCCCAACTGCGGCACGCCCTTTCGCTCGCCGATGCGGCCGAGGAACAGGATGTGCACGTGATCGCCTCCGCCGACATGCGCCAGGGAAGGAACTGCCGTGGCGTTGGGAACGATGACAATATTGCCGCCGTTCGCCGGTGCCCGGCTGGCGACGAAATCGCGCCAAAGCCCCCCCAGGACAATCACCCGGCCGGCATGCTCGAACAGAGCCCTGATACGGCGGCTCATGAAACTATGATCATCTTTCCAGAATGTCTGATACTGCGCCCCATGCAGATGAAGGACATATGGTATCGACAACAGCCTGGCGCAGGCGGCGATCATCATCTTGCGATAGGTGCTGCCGGAGACCGATATATTGATGTGAATGACGTCGGCGCGTCTGTCGAGGCGGGCCGCAAGCATCCGCGCGCAAAAACCAAGCATGTAGAAGATCGAAAGCCCGACATGTCCCGGGCCACGGCTGGAAAGAAAGCGCAGATCGATGTCGGCGATCTCTTGCCGTTCGAACTCCTGCTTCAGCGCCCCCATGATCCGGTCGATGCCGCCTTGTCCCGAAACGCCCGAGGGCGTTGCGACCAAGACATGTATTTTTCTATTGTGGGCGAGACGCTGCAACATGACACCATTTGGATTGCGGATGCCGGGTGACCCTAAAGCAAACGTTCCAAAAAAGGTTTACGACAAATCTTTTGGTTCAAACTGTATCCGTTCACCCTTTGCCGTCATCATGCTGGAATTCCCGTCGGTCAACGATTAATCGACGGCAAATTTTCCGGGAACAACCCTTTGCTGCTCCGTTCCACGCTCATCTATGGCCCAGCTATTCTGCTGACGCGGGTTTCCGCTCTGCTCCTGCTGGTCGTCATGACGCGGCTGATCGACCAGACCGAGTATGGCCTGCTGACCCTGGTGGTCACCGTGGGCGAAATGACGGATGTTGCCGTTACCAACTGGCTGCGCATTGCCTTGCTGCGGCTTGGCGGAAAAGGCGACGTCAGCCGTGGCAGCCTGATGCTTGCCGGACAGGTATTGCTTGTCACCACGGTGCTGGCCCTGATCATATCCGTGATCGCCTCGGCGGTGATCGTGCCGGAGCGCTGGATCGAATTTGCAATCGCCGTCTGCAGCTATCTGATTGCCGGCTCCATCAGCCGGTTCGCGTTGACGGTGCTGCAAATGCAGCAGCGTCATTCCCTCTATTCGATGCTTGAATATCTGCGCGGCCTGCTGCAACTCGCCTTGCCGATCGCCGCCATCCTTATCTTCCAACGCTCTTTTCTGACGGTATCGCTCGGCTCGAGCCTCGCCGTGCTGATTGCCGGCATCGTGGCGTGCGTGGTGGCATCCGGGCGCGTTATTGGCGGCCCGCCGCGCTTCACCCACAAGGAGTTTTTTGCCCTCGGCGTGCCCCTGGTCATCATGGCGCTGGTCGGTTTCGGTCTCAACAGCGCTGAACGCGTCTTCCTCAAGCTCTACTACGATGCCGGCGCGGTGGCCGTCTTCGCAGCCGCCTACGCATTGGCTCGGCAGCCGATCGATATGGTCGCCAACGCAATCAACATGGGCGCATTTCCAGAAGTGGTCAGCCGCTTCGACGAAGAGGGATCCGAGGCGTCCGGGCGGTTGTTGTCGCAACTCATGGCCTTGATGATACGCCTTTGCCTGCCGGTCGCAGCAATGCTTATCGCGCTCAGCGGCGACATCACGCGACTCCTGCTGCCCGCGGAATATCATGGTCGCTTCGGCCTGCTGTTCCCGATCATCGCCTTCAGCGTTCTTTGTGCCAATCTCACAAGCTTCGTTTATGGCGTCGTGGTGCACGCACATAAGCGGCCGTGGTTGCTGATCATCGCCAATTCCTTCGGCTCGGTGGCAACGATTTCACTGTCTTTTCTGTTGATTCCCACCATGGCGGAGGTTGGCGCGGCGTTGGCGTTGGCGGGCGGATCGCTGGCAGGTCTTGCAGCCTGCATCGTCATCGCCGAGAGGCTCACGCCGGTGCCGGTGCCCTGGCGCGACATCGCTGTCTCAATCATAATTTCTATCTGCACCGGATTGGCCGCCAGCCTCGCCAGCACTGCGCTGGGCTATATGCCGGCGATCTTTCCGCTCGCGGCGGGCGGCGTCGCCGGCGCTGCGGCTTTCCTGGGACTGACCTGGTTGTTTCACCCCGCGGCCGTGACGCAGTTCATCGGCAAGCTAAGGGCACGGCTCCGGATCGCATAAATCCCGCGCTATGAGGCATGCTTGTCTGAAAGTCGCGAGCTTACGGATTGACGTTTCGGCGTCCCCGGCGAGACCAGAACTCACGCCACAGCAGCAGTGCATAGGCGGTGTTGGTATCGTAGTAGCGGCGCCACAAGCGTCGCGGCTCCTGCGCCACGCGGAACAGCCACTCCAGGCCGGCCGCCTGAACCAGTTTCGGTGCCCGGGCGACCTTTCCACCATAGACGTCGAAGCTGCCGCCCACGCCCATGACGAAACTCGGAGCGAGTACGTCGCGATAGCGCTTGAGAAAGCGCTCCTTGCTCGGCGTCGGCATCGCCACAAACAGGCAGTCGGCACCTGAAGCGTTGATGGCCTCGACGATCGCGGCCTCTTCCTCCGCCTTGAAATACCCATTGCGCCGGCCGGCAATGGCCAGGCTCGGATGATCTCTGGCAAGTCGGCTTTCAACTGCGTCGAGAATGTGCTGTTCAGCGCCCAAAAGGTAGGGGCGATAGCCACGCTTGGCGCACAGCGCAAGCAGGTTGATCATGACGTCGACGCCGGTCACACGCTCCGGCAACTCGACGCCGCAGAGCCGCGCGCCCCAAAGCACGCCTTTGCCGTCGACATTGACCATATCCGCCCCGACGACATCCTCGCGCAGTTCGGCATTCTTGCGCATGTTCACAAGCTTGGCGACGTTCACGACAACATGATGAAGCGGTCGCCGCGTCGCCATCGCCTCGTCTGCGATGGCCAGCGTCTCGGCCATGGTCAGCGCATGGATGGTCGCACCGAGAAACTCGCGGCGGCGTGATGCCAATAGAGAGTGTTGCGCCCATGCCGGGTCATGCGAGTTCATGCCGCTTCTCCGGTGCGAGCGAGAGACTGCGAGCGTTCCATTTCGGATTTCTTGCCTTCGATGCGGGCGTCGGGCTTGCGCGCCTTGCGCCAGGTCCACAGGCCCCGTGTGTCGACGAGCTTCTTGTCCTTGAGCGCTTCGGGATCGATCAGATTGAATTGTCGATGGTCGACCAGCAGGACGACGATATCGGATTGGTCAATAGCGGAAAGTGCATCGGTGAACATGACGCCGCTGCCCTCGAGCTCGTGTGGCAACTGACGCGCATTGGGCTCGGCAGCGACGATCTTGATATTGGGAATCTTGGACAGAAGCTTAACAACCTCGACAGCCGGGCTCTCGCGCATATCGTCGATATTGGGTTTGAAGCTGAGGCCAAGACAGGCGATCGTCTGCTTGCGGGTCGGGTCGAGCAATGCCTCGATGTCCCTGACCACCGACAAGGGTCGCTCGGAATTGATGCGCCGTGCCGAACTGATCAGCCGCGTATTGTTCGGTGCGGCGTCGATGATAAAATACGGATCGATCGCAATGCAGTGGCCGCCCACGCCCGGGCTCGGCTGCAGGATGTTCACGCGAGGATGCCGGTTGGCGAGATCGATTACCTCCCAGACGTTGAGCGACAGATCCTGGCACACCGCCGCAAGCTCATTGGCGAAGGCGATATTGACATCGCGGAACGCATTTTCAGTCAGCTTAACCAGTTCCGCGCTTTCGGCCTGGGTTATGAACAGGTCGCCGGCGACGAAGCTTGAATAGAGTGCCGCTGTCCGCTCCGAAGACTTTCGGGACAGTCCGCCGATCGAGCGATCATTGTTGATCAGCTCGGTCAGCACCTTTCCCGGCAGCACGCGCTCGGGAGAGTAGGCGACCAGGACGTCAGCTTCCTCGCCATGCGCAACGGGAAATTTGAGATCGGGTCGCAGTTCCGCGAGCAGCGCTGTCATGACACGCGTCGTACCGACCGGCGATGTTGATTCCAGCACCACCAGGTCGTCCCGTTTTAGCACCGGAGCGATGCTTCGCGCTGCCGCAAGCACGTAGCTGACATCCGGCTTGCGGTCCGGGGTGATCGGAGTTGGAACGGCGATAATATAGGCATCGGCCGGCTGAGGCGTGCTGAATGCCTTGAGCTTGCCATTGGCGACAACTTTCTGGATCAAACCATCCAGGTCCGGTTCGATGATGTGGATTTCGCCGCGGTTGACCTTCGCGACCACCGCCTCGTTGATATCGACACCGATGACATCGAGTCCGCGGCTGGCAAAAATGGCACAGGTCGGCAGGCCGATATAGCCCATGCCGATAACGGAAACGGTTTTGATTTCAGCCATGATTCAGCAATTCCTCAACGATCCGGCTCGCAGCTTGGCCATTGCCGTATGGATTGTGCCTCTCCGCCATGCCGCGATAGACGCTCTCATCATCGAGCAGGCTATTGGCATTGGCCAGAATTTTTTCGATATCGGTGCCGACCA
The DNA here is from genome assembly GCF_040323735.1 of Mesorhizobium sp. M0029. Classification (NCBI taxonomy): domain Bacteria; kingdom Pseudomonadati; phylum Pseudomonadota; class Alphaproteobacteria; order Hyphomicrobiales; family Phyllobacteriaceae; genus Mesorhizobium; species Mesorhizobium sp. M0029. The sequence continues at coordinate 238,142 of NZ_JAMYVF010000001.1, read as the reverse complement.
GCCGGGCAGTACCAGCGGCGATCCCTTCGGGTCGCTCCGTGTTTTCCCGCATCACCAGCACCGGCTTGCCGAGTGAAGGCGCCTCTTCCTGCACGCCGCCGCTGTCGGTCAACACCAGGTAGCTCTGTTTCTGCAGGTACAGGAACGGCAAATAGTCCTGCGGGTCGATCAGGTGGATGTTCGGCACCGTCCCGATTTCGGCCTCGACCACGGAGCGCACATTCGGGTTGGGATGGACCGGGTAGATGATCTGCACATCCCTGCGCGCCGACAATGCCTTCAGCGCGGTGCAGATTCTCTGGATGCCGCCTTCGAAATTCTCACGGCGATGACCGGTGACGAGTATCATTTTCTTGGTCGGATCGATGAAGGGGAAACGAGCGGCGAGCTTGGCGTTCATCAACTTGTCGGCATCGATCTCGCTGGAGAAATGCAGCAGCGTGTCGATCACGGTATTGCCGGTTACGAAGATGGTGTTCGCAGCCTTTCCTTCGGCGATGAGATTGTCGCGCGCCTCGGTGGTCGGCGCAAAATGCCAGGTGGCGATGTTGCCGGCAATCTTGCGGTTCAGTTCCTCCGGAAAGGGAGAGTTGATGTTGTGGCTGCGCAATCCCGCCTCGATATGGGCAACCGGAATGTGCTTGTAGAAGGCAGCTAGAGCCGCGGTCATCGCGGTGGTTGTGTCGCCCTGGACGACGACGATGTCCGGCTTCGCCTTCTCCAGCACCCCCGCCATTCCGAGGAGCACGCGCGAGGTCACGTCGAACAACGTCTGACCTGGCTGCATGATGTTGAGATCGTAGTGCACCGGCAGGCCCGTCAATTCAATGACCTGATCGACCATCTCGCGATGCTGGCCCGTCACACATATTTCCGTGGTAAAGCCTGGATGGGCGAGCGCGGCGCGCGCCACCGGAAAACATTTGAGCGCCTCCGGCCTCGTGCCGAACACGATCAGCAGTTTTCGCCTTGAGGGCAATCTCGGATGTGAAACGGCGTTCATGGTTGACCCTGGTCACCGAAAGCGTGGGCGCCCGGCTGACACGTGCTTTCAGCCTAACAATAGCGCCCTGAACCGCCTTCGTATTCAAAAAAATTAACGTATGATTAACGCTAGAGTCCGCAGCCCCCCTTGGGCAACCCTTGCCAGGAACTGTGGGGAAAGATACCAGAGCAAGCCATTTTTTGCTTTAACGAGAATAACTTGGGTTGACTAATATTTTAATCATCGGCCACGCCGTCGGATCCCGGCGCTGGGAAAATGAGCTTTTTATGCGGTTGGGTGCGGCAGGTTACGTGGTCTCGAGTTGCCACGCGCCGGCGCCGGCGCCAACCGCTCGGGGGCTGGACACTGTCTTGGCGATCGAGAGCCGGCGTTTCGGTCCCTCGCTGGCGGGCCGGTCCGAGCCGTTGCCGCCCATCGATCGCGGCCCTCCGGACCTCGTCATAGATCTCACTGCCAGCGCAACGGGGCAAGACGCGCCAGTCCTGAGGCTCGAATTTTGCGGTCGCAACAGCTTTCCAGCCGGCGTTGCCGCAATGTTGGCGAGCGGACAATTGCCTGAACTTGGCGCTCGCCTCGATGGCGTTGTCGTGGCCCAGGCTAGACCGATGCTGGCAGACAGGCTCTGGTTATCTCGAAGCTGCAACGACCTGCTCGCCGGCGCCATGTCGCTGATCATGCAAACCGTCGCCCGCTTCTTTGCGGGCAAGCTTGTGCCGGTAAGCGACAACCCGGTGCCGATCCTGAAGAACGACAGTTTTGTTCGACACTATGTGCCCTTTTTTGGCAGGGCTTTGATCGATCGCGCCGTGCAAAAAATCAGGCGGGGACGACGCCCCTTCTATTGGCAGGTTGCCTATCGGGTGATCGACGGACCAGGCATCGCCGAAACCGGGCAACTCGACGGCAAACCGTTCACAGTCCTGCCGGACGATGGCCAACGCTTCTATGCCGACCCGTTCGTCTTCGAGGCCGACCGCCGCCATCATCTGTTTGTCGAGGAATTCCCCTACGCGACGAGTCGCGGCGTGATTTCCGTCGCCGAGCTCGGTGACGATGGCACTTTCGGTGTTCCAAGGGTTGTATTGGAGGAAGCGCACCACCTGTCGTATCCGCAGGTGTTCGCACACGATGGCGAGATTTTCATGATCCCCGAAAGTGGTTCGGCTCGCGAACTTGTGCTCTATCGCGCGGCGCAGTTTCCCGACCGCTGGGTCCGCGACACGGTGCTGATGACGGACAGGGATTTCAACGACGCGACGCTGCTCGAATCCGACGGTCGCTTCTGGCTGGTTGGAACGGAGCGGTTCGGCTACGGCAGCGCGTCGGACACGATGGCGGTTTATTGCGCGCCCTCGCTGCGCGGGCCATGGGTCGCCCATCCGCTCAATCCCATTGCCGTCGATCATTCGGCCACCCGGCCGGGCGGCGCCTTTATCCGCCAGGACGATGCCCTGGTGCTGCCGGTGCAGAACGGATCGAGGGCCTATGGCGGTGGTCTGGGGCTGATGCAGCTTGAGCGACTCGACGCGTCCGATGTCCGCTTCGCCTCGCCCCGGCCGATCGGCGCGGGTCCGGCATGGGCACGCACGGGCATCCATACGCTTAACCGCGCCGGCAATGTCGAGGTCGTGGACAGCGCGGGCTGACTGAAGCGCTGAAAGCCGTGACCGTCCCGTTGCTTGGCCTGCTTATTTTTTCTCCGTGGCAATATGAGGAAGCGGTGTGTTTCTCGTCTTCCTTTTGCCGTTCAGGGTCTGAAGAATCGGCTTCTCGATCATCTGGTAAATCACCAGACTGACGAGGCACGCTGCCACGATGCTGACCACCGACACCAACAATACCGTTGTCGGATGCTCGTATCCGACGGTGCGTCTGGCCAGGTACGCCACAGCGCCGATCACGAAGATATGCGACAGATAAAGCGCGTAGGAAGCGTCGCCCAACTGCTCGAGAAGGCTCCAGTGCTTGAGTTTCGGCTCCAGAATGAGGCTGAGATGAAGTAGGCCCGCCGCCCACATTGCTTGTCCCGCGAAGCTGATCTGACCCAAGAGCGGCGTACCGTCATCGACGAATGAAAGCACCCCGCCCGCAGCGGTCATTACGCCGAATATCCAAGCATGGCGTATGTCGGAAGTGAAATCACCGTCCAAATAGCGCCGCCCTATCCACATACCGATGACGAATGCCACCGGAGAAGGGTTGAGATAGAACTGGATAACAGGGTTGGTGGGAGCCAGCCACAGCCCGGCTATCCACATCGCAATGAAAAAGACCGTCAGCACAAATACGCGCGAGGTCACGGACAGGAATGCGAACACCGCAAAAGCGATATAGAAAAATACCTCGTAATTGAGCGTCCAGCCGAGTGAGAGGATTGGACTGGCGCTATCCCGTCCAGGCGCTTCGTGAACAATGAAGAGGAGCGACTGAAGATAGTGGGGCCACGTAAAGACGGTCTTCTGGAAGAGACTTGGCGCGAGCGCCGCCAGAACCGCGGCGAGGCTGGTGAAAAGCCAGTAAAGGGGGATGATCCGGATTGCTCGGCGTTTCAGGAAGGTGGCAGCGGAAAACGGACCATCTCCCGTAATATGGACCATTATGAAACCGCTGATGACAAAGAACAGAACGACGCCCAGGCGGCCCGCCGTCACAATAATCAGATTGTCCACGCCAATCTGATAGGAAAAGGCGTGTGCGAACAGAACCAGCAAGGCGGCGCAGGCGCGAAGATACTGAATCGAATAGAACTTCTTCACCTTGATCTCCTGCGCTTTGCCGGCGCCTGTTGCCATTGTGCCGTCCACAGGCAGCGCGTCGGGCGCCGTGCAAAGCATCGCCATCAATACGACCGGCCAATTAAGTGTGGGTAACCGACTTCATGAAATAGCCCATGCCGGGCATCGCCACTGTTAAGATCGGGTTATCCATATTCCTTTACGTTCTTGCAGGAAAATGTACCCGGGGGTGCGTTCGTCCCCTGCCATCTCAATCGCAAGCCGCAACGCTGGTCAGATAATCGTGAGTGTCACCCCCACAGAGCAACAGTTCGTGACCGCGCAGGCCAGCCGCCAAGACGCCCTCACACTCCTGTTCTTTCTCCTCGCGGCCTTCGCTTTCCTGCTCCGCTCGACCATCTCTCCGCAATTGATGAATATGGTGATGTCCTATTCGACGGAGGGGGGGTCGTTTCCCGAAAAGCTGCATATCGGGACCTATGCCATCTTTCTGCTGCTTGTCGTCATCGCCACGACCCGGCCAATTCGGCTCGAAGGCGATGAAGTCAGGCTGTTCAAGGCGACATTGTTATATTCGCTGCTGCTGTTGTGGCTGGTGCCTTATCTCTTCGTGATAGGCCGTGCCGGCTCGGCCGGCTTCATAATCGATTCCTATCTGGTCTCTTGTGCCGCGGCGATGATCATGCTTGCCCTGGGTGACCATGTGCGCAGGGCGCTTGGCAATGTCATCGTCGGCATGATTGTCCTCAGCGCCATCATCGGAACGATCGAGGCCGTCACCCAGCATCGATTCCTGCCCTATCCCCTCGTTGAGCTGGACTTTCGGCCGATCGGACTGTCGGCCCATCCGCTGGCGCTGGGCGCGCTTTGCACCACCGCCATAGGTTTCGTTGCATTGACGCGGTGGCGTATCTGGGTGTGCGCGCTTTGCATCTTCATTCTCTTCATCGGCACGGCCGCTTCGGGCGCGCGCACCGCCCTGCTGCTCGCTTGCGGCGAGATCCTGTTCCTGCTCGTGTTCCTGCCTTGGCCGGACTTGTCACCCAGACATCAACGCCAGGCCAAACTCCTGGTGCTGATGCTGACGCTGGCCGGTGGCGCCATACTGATTGCGATACTCTTTTCGGCGGGGCTGCTGAACCGCTTCAGCAATACGCTCTTTGATCAAAATTACGATGCGCGCGTCAAGATCTACGATGTATTCAAGTTCGTTGAATGGAGGGACATCCTGCTTGGCATGAATCCCAACGAGTTGTTGAAGATCGTCAACGAAAAGCTCAACCTCCCCTTCATCGAAAGCACGCCGGTCGTTCTTACGCTTTTGTTTGGCCTGCCGATCGCCTTGCTCTTCGCGTTTGCTTTCTTCCGGTTCCTTTTCAAGCTCCTGCGCAATACGCCTCGGGCCGCCCATATCGCAGCGGCCGCGTCCATTCTCGCGGCATTGTCAAACAATGCCCTTTCTTCGAAGGCGCCGGATATCATGCTGCTCGTCATCTTGTTGCTCGCTTATCGAAAGCCGGATGGGCGCCAAACCGGCACGCCCCTTCAAGGCCAACCAGCATCAACAGCGACATGACGCCAAGCCCGCTCCTTGCGGGTGCCCTCGCGACGACCTCTTGTATTTCCATTTGAAACGCCTGCACGCTTTGCCAGGCTACCGACGGGCGTGGCAGAATACCGACCAAGGGTGGATAGATCGCTGTTCCGGAACGCGCCTGACACGCCTGGAAAATGAAATGTTAACGATGTTTCCGTAAAGCAGGCTGTGCGTATTGAATATTAAAGGGTTAGCATGATGTCCGCCGCTTCCGGTCCTCCTCCAGCCGCGGCCGCCGCCGGCATTAGCCCCTATGAACGGATCGAAAATGCGCGGCGCGCCAGCAGGCCAAAGCCGCAACAAACCGCGCCGATCATGGCACATGCGGCGGCACCCGCTGTAACGTCGGCCCCTGTAACGTCGGCCCCTGTGTCGCCTGCACCCGTGGCGCCGCCTGTAGCCGAGCCCGTCACGACGGTGACGCTCAACAAGATCGGAACCTTTCTCGAACTCGATTTCGGGCGTCTGTTTGTCTGGCTGCGCGCCGGCCTCGCTCTGGTATGCCTGCTGGCAATAGCCGGCGGGATCATCGGCGGTGCCTACGCTCTGCTGAGCAAGCAGCGCTACACCGTGACCACGGACATCCTCATCAATCCCGCCAATCTTCAGGTTGTTCCGAACGATCTTTACCCGCAATCGGCCCAGGTCGATGGACAGTTGCTCAGCGCGCGCAGCAAAGAGCGCATCTTGACCTCGGGCAGCGTGCTTTCACGTGTTGTAGACGATCTTGACCTGGCCAGTGACCCGGAGTTCTTCGACGCGGACCGAAGCCGCACAGGGACGGACGGCGCCAAACCCGACCCAAAGCTTACCGCCCTGAAGAACCTGGCGGAACGGGTTAGCAGCATCGCGGATGAAAAGTCGTTTGTCACGACCTTGATGGTATCGGCGGAAACCCCCGCTAAGGCGATCCTGATTTCGCAGGATATCGTCAAGACTTTCCAGGAAGAGCTGGCCAGCGCCGAGGCTTCCGGCGCCAGCCGTGCCGCGGCCGCGCTGGACGGGCGGCTGGGCCAGCTCAAGAGCGATGTGCAGGCGGCCGAAGAGAAGGTCGAGGCCTATAGGCGCAGCCACAATCTGGCCACCAGCAATGGGCAGCTTGTTTCCTCGCAAACCATGACCCAGCTCAACGGCCAGATCGTGGAGACGCAATCGCGCGTCATCGCCGCGCAGGCAAGTTACGACGCCCTGCTTGCCGCCGGCGCAAACGGCACCAATTCCGGTCCCGCCACGTCGGAGGCGCTTGTGGCGCTGCGCGCAACGGCCAACGGCCTGCGCCAGCAGATCGATTCGCAGTCGATGACCTTTGGCCCCCGTCATCCGTCGATCGTCAGGCTGAAGACGGAGTACAACACGGTCAGCGCGCAACTCAGCGCCGAATACGCGCGCACCCTGCGCCTGGCGAAGGTCAATCTCGATGCCGCCAAAACCTCGTCGGCCTCCCTCAATGCCAAGATGAATGACTTGAAGGGCAACGTGTTCTCGGATAGCGATTCCGAGGTCGCCTTGCGTGAACTTGAACGTGACGCCGCGTCGAAGACGGCTATCTATGAGAGCTTCCTGTCGCGGGCACGCCAGATAACCGAGCGCGAACAGATCGACAGCACCAATGTGCAGGTGATTTCCACCGCAGTGCCGCCAAAGGGCCGTTCATGGCCCCCGCGCACGGTCGTGATGATCGGCCTGGGGGCCATTGGCGGCATGATCCTTGGCATGTTGCTCGCCATTACCCTGGGTATCGTGCGCGACATGCGTCTTCCGCCGAACCGCCCGGACGTCATTGCCAGCCGCGCCTGAAATGGCGAAGCGGATTGTCTTTCACATTGCCAGCCTCAGGGGCGGCGGCGCCGAGCGCGTGTTCGTCCTGATGGCGAACGAACTGGCATCGCGCGGCCACAACGTCACGCTTTTTACCTGGAACGCGCAGGGGCCCAATGCCGCCCTGCTTTCGCCTGCCGTGCATCTGGTCGATTTCGGCCTCCCCATTCGCGGCGAGGGTTATGGCAAGTGGGCGACATTGAAAGGCATCGTGCGAAGCGCGGGCCTGCTTGGCCGCCTTTCTCCCGACGCGATCTACAGCGCCCCGGAATTCGCCAATCTGGTCGTGGCGCTGGCGCTTTCCCTCGCGCGAAGCAGGGCGCGGTTCTTCCCGAGTTTCCACGCCGCCGCCTCACTGCCTTCCGGCAGCCTTGGCGCGAAAATGGCGGTCTGGCTTTCGGCCCTGGTTGCGGCCCGCGCCACCAGGGCCATCGCGGTTTCTGAGGGTGTCGGCGGCGATCTTGTGGCCCGAGGCTTCCCGAAATCCAAGGTCGTGGTCATCAACAACCCGCTGCCGCCGGCTGCGGCATCCCAGCAACGCTCCTACGCCTGGCAGGCAGAGCTCGCGGCGATGGGCGACGGCCCCATCATCATCACCGCCGGACGCCTGGTGCCCGTTAAGGATCATTGGACGTTGCTGCGGGCCTTCGCTGTGCTGCGCGCCGGCCGCCGGGCCCGGCTTGTCATCTTCGGCGAGGGTCCGCTGGCCGACGAGTTGCGCGCCTATGCCAAAGAATCCGGTATCGGCGCAGACGTTCTGTTTGCGGGCTATGTCAATGATCCGGCGGCCTGCTACGCCGTAGCTGACTTGTTCGTCCTATCATCGACCAGCGAGGGCTTCGGCAATGTTCTGGTCGAGGCCATGGCAGCGGGGATTCCGGTGGTCTCCACGGACGCGCCGCACGGCCCGCGCGAAATACTTGATGACGGCCGCTTCGGCGCCCTGGTGCCGGTCGGCGATGCAGCGGCTCTGGCAGTGGCGATGGCCAGAATGCTCGACCAGCCGACAACCGCCGCGATCCTGAAAAGCAGGGCGGCGGATTTCGAAATTGAAAAGATCGGAGACCGGTACGAGGCGTTGCTCTGAATTAGCGCATGGATCGGCTTGCGGCGGCACAGGAATTCGCCATTGATGGGACAGGACGCCGCCAACATAGGCCGGTTACTCCCAATCCAATCATGATCTTTAACATCAATTTACCCGGAGTTGGTAACAACAGGGACCCGCGTTTTATCCTCAGGATAGGGATTTTCCTTGCCGCAGCATCACAGCCTTCCTGCCGGCCGTGCAAACGATCGCAATTGGCCGCGATTGCACCGCTTCATGCGGGTTGAGCTGGAACTCGCGCCTGACGTCCTGGTGCCGCGAGCCGAAACGGAACTGCTTGGCCGGACGGCCGCGGCCATTCTTGGCGAACAGGCGCACGAAACGATCCTGATCGACATGTGCTGCGGCAGCGGCAATCTTGCCGTGGGCATCGTCAGCGGATGTCCTCGGGCTCGGGCATGGGCGGCGGACCTGACCGACAGCACGGTTTCGCTTGCCCGCCGCAATGTTGTGCGCCTCGCCCGGCAGGACAGGATCAAGGTCCGGCAAGGCGACCTATTTGCCGCGATCGAGGGTGACGGCCTCCGCGGCGCTGCCGACATGGTTGTGTGCAACCCGCCCTATATTTCCTCATCCCGTCTCGATAGCGAAAGCGCGCATCTGTTGGAGAACGAACCTCGGGAAGCTTTCGACGGCGGCCCTTACGGTATTTCGATCCTCCAAAGGCTGGTCCGGGATGCCGCAGCTTTCCTCAAGCCAGGCGGATGGCTGCTATTTGAGTTCGGCGAAGGTCAAGATCGGCAGATAGCAACCCTTTTATCGAGAACGAAATCCTACGAAACCCCAACCTTTGCCGTGACGGCCGACGGCCAGCCCCGTGTCGCCATGGCGCGCAAACATGGTGGCCGGGTTCCCGCAACCGGGAGCCCGGCGTGAGCGTCGTCCGCGCCCTCGATCAGGCCGACCTTGCGGCCGTCGCGGGCATGTTTCAACGCATGCTGCGCAAGAAGCGGGGGCCAGCGCCGGCCTCCCTCGTCGATTACATGAGGCGGTTTTATCTGGACGCACCCGACTGGGGCAGCGGGCTCCGTTCGCTTGTCCATGTCAATGACGCCGGCCAGGTTTCCGGGTTCGTCGGCGTTCATGCGCTGCCAATGAAATTCAACGGCCGGCAGCTCTACGCTGCCATCTGCAGCTCGCTGATGGTCGAGGATCACGAGACCGATCCGATGGCCGGTGCCCGCCTGTTGAAGGCCTTCCTCGATGGTCCGCAGGACATCTCCTTCAGCGAAACCGCCAATGATACGTCCGTGAAACTGTGGACGCGGCTTCGCGGCGTTGTGCTGCCGCAATACAGCCTTGACTGGGTTCGCGTGATGCGGCCGGCGACCTTCATGCTCAGCCTTTTTGCCAATCACATGAAGCTTGCCTGGATGTTCAACCCGCTCGCCCGGATCGTCGACCGGCTCTACCTTCGCAAAATGAAGGGCAGTCAACGACGCTGGACCGGCGTCGTCGCCAACGCATCGAGCCGGGGGGCATTTCGGACCTCCGAGATCGACAGCGGCAGCTTTGCGGGGCTGCTGGAGCCGCTTTGCGCCCAATTTCCGCTACGTCCGCAGTGGGCGGAAGGTCAGCTCAACCATATTCTGGGCGATGCGGCGCAAAAGCCGGATTTCGGAGAGCTTGTCTACGTGTCGGTGGCATCGCCGAACGGCGCCAATGTCGGCGCTTTCGCCTATTACGCGCGACCGGACGGGATCGGCCGCGTGCTGCAGGTCCTCGCTCTTCCCGGCCAGGCCGGGCCGGTGATCGATTGCCTGGTCGAGCATGCCGCCCGGCGCGGTGTCTCCGGCTTGCGCGGCCGCGTCCAGCCCGCGCTTCTGGACGCCATGCTTGTAAGACGCATAGCCTTCATACCGGTCGCCTCGACCGTCGTGCATTCACGCGATCCCGAGCTTCTCGATGCCATGAAGAACGCGCAGGTCTTTCTGAACGGGCTTGCGGGCGAGCAGTGGAGCCAGTTGATCGGCGGCCGCTTCACCTGAAGCGTTCCGCCTACAGCAATTCCAGGAAAGGGTGCGCGGCTTTCCGTCCGGAATTGCGTAAAGACAAGAGCTTAGTATTTCTTTCATGCATGTCGTATCGCAAGACCGGATCACTTTTGCTCGATATGCATAGGTCAGGAGCCGACTTCGTCCACGCCGTCAACGAGCTGCGGGCGCAGGTGCAGATAGCGCGTTGCCTTTCGCTTGGCGGCGATGTCGGCCCAGACGCGTTCGATCTGTGAGGCGGTCAATCCCGCCGCTTGCCCTACCACCTCGGCGGACACGCCGTTGTTGAGGCCGTAGAGACACAGATCCATCCGATCGTAAGGCAGGGAGAAGTAGAATTCTTCCTGCGTCTGCGCCAGCGAGTAGGTGTCGGTGGTCGGCGGCCGGTTGCGGACCTCTTCCGGAATGCCGAGATAGGCGGCTAGCGCATAGACCTGCGTCTTGTAGAGATGCGCGATCGGCTTGACGTCGGCGGCGCCGTCGCCGTTCTTGACGAAGAACCCCTGGTCGTATTCCAGCCGGTTCGGTGTGCCGAGCACGGCGAAGTTCAGCCGGTCGGCATGATAATATTCGATCTGCTTGCGGGTGCGCTGCTTCATGTTGGTGGCGGCAACGATGCCGAGATAGACCGCCACCGGCATCCGCAGTTTCGTCTGCTTGCCTTGCGGGTCCTGCACCACCAGCGAGGAGATGTTGTAGCCCTCGCCTTCGAGCACGTTCGCGATCACGATCTTTGAGGCCCAGCCCTTGCCATAGTCCGGGACCATTTCGCGGATGAAGGCGTCGCGGCGTTCATAGCAGCCCATTGCCCGCAGGGTCGGCCCGATATCCTCCACAACGGCCTCGACGCCGAAAGTGTCGGCGACCAGATGGCCGAGTCGCAGGCTTTCGGGGTCGGAATCGCTTTCCGGCATGAGCACGCACAGCACATTCTGCTGGCCGACGGCACGCGCGGCCAATGCAGCCGAAACGCTGGAATCTATACCGCCCGAAAGACCGAGCACGAGGCCGCGCTTGCGAATGCCGCGCAACTGCTCGCGCAGGGCCGCCACGATCCTGTCCGTTTCGGCGGCGGGATCGATGACCAGGGCTTGCGTGAAGGCCGGCGCATCCTGGGTTGAGCCGATGTTCATTGCTCGGCCTCCATCATCTCAGCCGCGAGCCGGCGGCTGACCTTGCCCGACTCCGTCTTCGGTAATTCGCTGCGGAACTCTATGATTTTGGGGACCATGAAATCCTCCAGGTGCCGCGCGCAGTGACGAATGATGTCCTTTCCGCCAAGCGCCGGATCGGACCGCACGACGAGCGCGCCAATCGCATGCCCCAGCACCGGATCCGGCACGCCGACGACCACCGCTTCCGCGATACCTGGATGGGCGTGGAGCACTGCCTCCACTTCCTTGGGGGCGACCTTCTCGCCACGCGTCTTGATGATATCGTCCTTACGCCCGACAAAATAGAGAAAGCCGTCCTCGTCGGTCTGGAACAGGTCGCCCGTATAGAGCACCTTTTCCCAAGGGTTAGGCCCCGGCCGGAGCGCTCGTTCCGTCGCGGCCTGGTTGCGCCAATAGCCCTGCATGACGTGCGGACCGCGGATAACGAGCTCACCTGCCACGCCCGCCGGCACGCGTTGTCCAAGGTCGTCGACGACAAAGGCTTCCGTGTTGGGGATGGCTATGCCGACCGACCCTGGCCGGCGGTCAAGTTCCTCGGGTGGCAAATAGGTGCAGCGCTTGCATTCGGTCAGCCCATACATCGAATAGATCCGGACGCCGGGCAGCAGCGAGCGCAGGCGTTCTATGTGGGCTGGCGGCAAGGCGGCCGCGGTGTTGGAAATATAGCGGAGGCTGGGCAGGAAACCCGGCGCCAGATCACGCATCTGCAGGATCATCGCCGCCATGGTAGGCACCAGCGGAAGGCCGGTGACGCCCTCTTTGCGGATGCGTTCGAAGATCTCGTGCGGGAAGGCGAAGGACTTCTCGAGCACCAGCGTGGCCCCGAGCCTGACTGCCATCAGCAACTGGTAGAGGCCATAGTCGAAGGCAAGCGGGAGGACGTTCAGGATGATGTCGTCCGGCGCGTTGCGCAGATAGGTGGCGATCGACCCCGCGGCAGCGTCGCAATTGCGATGCGTCATCATCACACCCTTGGGCCGGCCGGTCGAACCTGACGTGTAGATCAGCATCGCAAGGTCGACGTCGATGCCGCGATGGTTCACCTCCGCGCCATCGAACGTCAGGCAGTCAGTCAGGGACGCGGCCCCTGCCGGGCATTGCCCATCGGCCCCAGGGGTGGAAGCCACGAAGATGCCGGTCTTGCCTTGCGATGCGCAGGCTTCGGTGACCACGGGCACCAGCTTCGCCTGCGTCAGGACCGCCCTGGCGTCGCAATCGGCGATGACGTAACCGAGCTTGTCGGCCTTTGTGGAGGGGTTGATCGGACTGAAGGTCGCACCTGCCTTGAGTGCGGCAAAGATCGATACGGCGGCCTCCCAGCAATTGTCCATGAAGATCAGGACGCGGTCGTCGCGCCTGATCCCATTCATGAAGAGAGCGGTGGCCAGCCGGCTCGAAAGGTCGTCGAGTTCTTCGTAGCTCAGCCTTTTGCCCCTGGTGACCAATGCCGTCTTGGCCGGGTGGGCAGCAGCCTTCGCCACCAGAAAATGCTCGATCCGCACGGGACGTTCCTCGCCGTTGGCGCTTACGCTGCCAGCGTTTGTGCTCTCGCCTCGATGAAGGACGAGATGCGGTCAAGCGAGTCCAGGTTGGTCGGAACGATGTCGGCATCCACCATCGCGATGCCGAAATTGTCCTCGATGAAGGCCACCAGCTCAAGCACCGCAGTCGAGTCGATAATGTCGTTCTCGATCAGCGAGGCTGAATCCGACAGTTTGTAGGAGGTGTCGCCGAACAGGAAGTTGTCGACGATAAAGCTTCTGACCCTGTCCTTGATTGCCGTCATCGTGTCTTTCCTTTTCCTCGCCGTCTCAGGCCGCTCTTGCCGCGCCGACCGCTTGGCCGGCGAAATTCTTCTGCCACAGCTGCGTCGACAGAATGCCGACGAAGGCGGCGTTGTCGCGAAATCCGGTCGCGGTCTCCATGCGGCATTTCTCGTGGAGCTTGGCCACCGCCTTGGCGTTGAACAGGCCGCCGGCGGTAATGCTCGCCTCGCCCAGGCAGTCACGAACATAGTCTAGTTCCTCCGCCCCGACGAAGGAGCGGGCCTCCGGGGCGCGGTAAGGTTGCTTGGTGCGTTTACCGATCGCCGCCGGAAGGTGGTGCCTGGCCACCTTGCGCAATATGTGCTTCTCCATCAAGCCTTTCAGTTTCATCTCCGGCGGAAGTCTTGCCGCGAACTCTACCACGCGATGATCCAGGAAAGGAAACCGCCCTTCGATGCCGTGCGCCATGGCCATCCGATCGCCTTGGCTGGAGAGGATGTAGCCGGGCAGGAGGAAGCGGGTTTCGAGATATTGCGCCTGATGCAGCGGATGCCAAAGGGAAAACGCCTCGGGTAGGCGGCTGGTCAGCTCTTCAGCTGCGTCATAACCCTTCAACGTCGCGCGCAGGTCGCCGGAAAAGAAGATTTTCGCCGCCGCCGTGGTCTTGAAGCGTGGCCGATGCGAGAACAGCGGATCGTCGAGGGCAGCGTTGCTGGTGCCGAAGAAGGCAGCCAGATACTCCACCGATTGCTGTTGCAGGCCCGGCAGATACGGGTAAAGCCGGCGGAACAGCTGCGGCCTCATGCGCGATGTGGGCTGCCGCCCGCAGAACCGGCGGACACGCGCCTCCTTGAAGACGTCGTAACCGGCGAAGACCTCGTCGGCGCCTTCACCCGTCAGCACCACCTTCAGGCCGGCCTGGCGAACCAGGGCGGACAATTTGTAGAGTGGCGCTGGCGCCGTGCGGATGATCGGCCGCTCGGCAAAGCGGATGACCTCAGGAAAGACGCTGGCGATATCGCGGGCGCCGCATTCTATGGCGTGGTGGCGCGTGCCGAGCGCCGAGGCCATTTCGGTCTGAAAGGCGCTTTCGTCATGCTCGGCGCTGTCGAAGGTTACGGAAAATGTCTCCAGTCTCCGAGGAGTCATGCCGGCGGCAAGCGCCGAAACGAGCGACGAATCGAGCCCTCCGGAAAGATAGGAACCGACCGGCACGTCGGCCCGCATGCGAAGCCTCACCGCATCGGTCAGAAGGGCTTGCAACTCCTCTGCCGCGTGGTCCTCGTTCGTGATCTTCGACGGCTCATCACGATGCGGATAGTCCAGGTGCCAGTATCGTCTGACCGTGACCTGCCCCTGCGTCGCGATCATCACACTTGCCGGTTCCAACTCGTGGATATTGCGGAACGCCGTGCGCGGAGCGATCGGCGCCCACAGCGTAAAGATCTGATCCAGCGCAATCGGATCAATTTCAGCGGAGACGCCCGGGACCTTCAACAGGGCTTTGATCTCCGAGGCAAAGTAAAGCACCCCGTCATTACTTGTGTAGAAGAGCGGCCGGACACCCATCCGGTCTCGTGCAAGCACCATTCGTCGCTGCCGATTGTCCCATATCGCCAAGGCGAAATCACCGTTCAGGAGAGACAAGCAGTCTTCGCCCATCTCCTCATAGAGCTGAAGGATGACCTCTGTGTCGCTCGACGTCCGAAAGTGTCGGCCCTTGGCGATCAGCCCTTCGCGCAGTTCTATGTAGTTGAAAATCTCGCCGTTGAACGCAATCGTCAAATTGCCGGCCTCGTCGGACATCGGTTGCTGGCCATCGCCGATGCCGATCACCGACAGCCGCGCATGCCCGAGCCCGGCATCGGGTGCTACGAATTTCCCTTGCTCATCCGGCCCACGATGGGCAATTGCGGCTACCATGTGCGTGAGCAAAGCTTCCGCATCCCGGATTGACCCGAAATAACCCCCGAATCCACACATCCCTTGAACTCATATTGAACGCTAAGGAACGGAACATAACCTCGATAGTGGCATCTGAGGTTAATCCGATATTTTCACCGAGCATGTGGTTAACAAGAAGTTTGCCACGATGTGGTCTTCGTGGCTAGGACGCGATGGCTCTCCTTCACCTCGCGGTTGCGGCCGTAATAGCCGGAACGATAGCCCAGGCTCGCTCTAGGCCTTTTTTCCGGGTTGGCATGGCTGGACACGGGCAGCTAAGGCTGGAAATGTGATTGCACGTCTTCGCTGCCGGGGGGCTGGCCGGAGGACGAGGAGGATGGCGCTGAATTTCGAATATATTGCCGGCCATCCGGCGCTGCACCGTCATGTCGAGGCGCAGTCGAAGGCGCTGCTGCATATCTATGAAACGAGCCCACGCCTGGCCGCCGTGTTCGCCACGCAACAGCGCTGGTTGCTGGCTCACACCGGCCTAGCCCTGCATTTCGCCCGCGACCCGCGCGATCCCCGCATGGAACTGACACTGGCCCGCTTCATCGATGCCGTGCTTCACTATTCCGTCGCCAGCCGCAACACGGCCGAAGCCTTCATCAAGGAGATGCTGTACTATCACATCATCGAATACCTGCCGCACACCGGTGATGGACGAGCCCATCCCTTTCAGGTGACGGCAGCGACGCTGAAGGAATTCGATGGCTGGGTGGTTGCGCATCTGCGCACGCTCGACGGTCTCGACGGCGGCGACCGCCTCGCCGCCTTTCTCGAGCAGCACGGCATGATTGCCAGGCTGCAGCCGCTGGTGGCGGAAGGCCTGCTCTCCTCCAACCCTGTGCGTGAGCCCAAGCAGACGTTTTCGCTGTTCATCTGGCTCAACAATGGCGGCATCGTCATGGATTGGCTGATGTCTGGCATCGATCCCGACAATGCCGGCCTCGACCGGATCCCGACCAGCGTGGTTTCGATCGGCGAATTCGCCAGTTGGCTAAAACTCTCGCGCACCCATCTTGCGCGCAAATTGCGCGACGCCGAAAAGCTCGGCAGCGTCGGCTGGCTGGGCCGGCGCGGGCATTCCGTAATGTGGGTCTCGAACAGCTTCTACCAG
The DNA here is from genome assembly GCF_040323735.1 of Mesorhizobium sp. M0029. Classification (NCBI taxonomy): domain Bacteria; kingdom Pseudomonadati; phylum Pseudomonadota; class Alphaproteobacteria; order Hyphomicrobiales; family Phyllobacteriaceae; genus Mesorhizobium; species Mesorhizobium sp. M0029. The sequence continues at coordinate 221,879 of NZ_JAMYVF010000001.1, read as the reverse complement.
GAATACATGACCGTGCAGGCCGCCAAACTTGCCGTCATCGATGCCGCGTTCGAAGCCTGCCGACCGGCGTCGCCGCACGCTGGCTGAACGTTCGGCGCAGACGCTGTTGCGCAGCCGATCGTGTCGACCGCGAGGACCCGTCCGGGCGCATGGCCGAGGTGGCCTTTCCGCCGTCGGGATACGGACATCTGGACAGCGGGGGCGAAGCCTGAAAGCGGAACGATCCGCGCGAGCGGCAGCGATCCGCCCGACGGGTTCGGGTGGATCAACTGGTCAAAAGCCGGGCGCAGCATCTCAATCGATGTCGAATGACACGCCCTGCGCCAGCGGCAGCGCCTTGGAATAGTTCACCGTGTTGGTGGCGCGGCGCATATAGGCCTTCCAGGCATCGGAGCCGCTCTCGCGGCCGCCGCCGGTTTCCTTCTCGCCGCCGAACGCGCCGCCGATCTCGGCGCCCGACGTGCCGATGTTGACGTTGGCGATGCCGCAATCCGAACCATCGACGCCGAGGAAGCGCTCGGATTCCTGCAGGTCGCGGGTGAAGATCGACGACGACAGTCCGGCGCCGACCGCATTGTGCTCGTCGAGCACGGCATCGAAATCGGAGTACTTCATTACATAGAGGATCGGCGCGAAGGTTTCTTCGGTAACGGGAGCCACCTGCTTCGGCATTTCGACTAGCGCCGGATGCACGTAATAGGCATCGGGATGGCCATTCTCGACCCGCGAACCGCCGGTCAGCTTGCCGCCGTGAGCGGTGGCTTCCTTGAGCGCCTTTTGCATGGCGTCAAACGCCGCCTTGTCGATCAGCGGCCCGACGAGCGAAGACGTCTCCAGCGGGTTGCCGACCGAGACGCTCTCATAGGCCTTCTTCAGCCGCGGCAGCAGCGTGTCATAGACGCTGTCATGCACGAACAGGCGCCGCAGCGTCGTGCAGCGCTGGCCCGCGGTGCCCATGGCGCCAAAGGCGATGGCGCGCAGCGCCATGTCGAGATCGGCGGTCGGGCAGACGATGCCGGCATTGTTGCCGCCGAGCTCGAGCACGGCGCGGGCAAAGCGCTTGGCCAGCCGCGGGCCGACATCCCGGCCCATGCGGGTCGAGCCGGTGGCCGAAACCAGCGCCACCTTCGGGTGGTCGACCAGGATCTCGCCGACGGAGCGGTCGCCAATCAGCACCGGTGCCAGGCCATGCGGCGCATCTGCGCCGAAGCGCTTGACCGCGCCGGCAAAAATCGCCTCGCAGGCGAGCGCCGTCAGCGGCGTCTTTTCCGAGGGCTTCCACACCACGGCGTCGCCGCAGACCAGCGCGAGCGCCGCGTTCCACGACCACACCGCGACCGGGAAGTTGAAGGCCGAAATGACGCCGACGACGCCGAGCGGATGCCAGGTCTCCATCATGCGATGTCCCGGACGCTCGGTGGCGATGGTTAGACCGTAGAGCTGGCGGGAAAGGCCGACGGCGAAATCGCAGATGTCGATCATTTCCTGAACTTCGCCGAGGCCTTCCGACGGGATCTTGCCGACCTCGATCGACACCAGCCGGCCAAGCTCGGTTTTGTGCGCGCGCAACTCCTCGCCGAGCAGCCGCACCAGTTCGCCGCGTCGGGGACCCGGCACCATCCGCCAGGCCTGGAACGCCGTGTGCGCGGCATCGATGGTCTTGGCCGCATCGGCCGGCGAAATCGTCTTCAGCGCCGCGATCTGTTCACCCGTCACCGGGCTGCGCACGACGAGGTCGCCGCCGGTCAGCGCGTCCTTGGCCACACCCAGTTTCGCCAGAAGTTCGGCCGTTTCCTTCGCTATCGTCATTTTTATCCCTTTCAGATCCGCTCGCCATCATAGGGCGGCGGTCGAGCCTTGGCGCCATTATCGCCCGCATGCCGCAGGCGCTGTCATGGCGTGCCATTACTCGTTTCAGGGGAAAATCGCCACCCCGGCATGGTCCAAGCCGGGATTGCACGATTGAGCCAGAGGAGGAACAGGCTTAGTGCGCTGTCTTCGCCGGCGCCTTCACGGCTCCGTCCCGCATCAGCCGGTCGATATGCATGCGGATATGGGCGGCTTCCGCTGCCGTGTTGGCCAACGCAATGGCGCGATCGAAGGCGACACGCGCCTCTTCGCCACGGCCGAGCTGCATCAACAGACCGCCCTTGAGGCCGAAGAAGTGGAAATAGCCGGACAGCCTCTCGCCAAGCGGCTCGATCATGGCAAGGGCAGCTTCCGGCCCGCGCACCTTGGCGACCGCAACGGCACGGTTCAGCGTCACCACCGGCGAAGGTTGCATCGCCTCCAGCAGGCTGTAGAGCAGGTCGATCTCTGTCCAGTCGGTCTCCTCGGGGGTTGCCGCCCGCGCATGAAGGGCGGCGATCGCCGCCTGCACCTGGTAGGGTCCGGGCTTCTGGTGGCGCAGGGCCTTGTCGACCAGCGCCAGGCCTTCGTCGATCATCTTGCGGCTCCACAGCGAGCGGTCCTGGTCGTCGAGCAGCACGATCTCGCCATTCTCGTCGAAGCGGGCCGGCGCGCGCGCATGCTGCAGCAAAAGCAATGCCGTCAGGCCCATGATCTCCGGCTCGGTCTGGAACAGCCGCAGCAACAGGCGAGCCAGCCGGATCGCTTCCTCGCAAAGCGGCGCACGCGCCGGCGCCTCGCCGCTGTTGGTGGAATAACCTTCGTTGAAGATCAGATAGACCATGGCGGCGACGGCGGCGAGCCGCTCCGAGCGCTCGACCGCGCCGGGTGTCTCGAACGGCACGCCGGCATCTGCAATGCGCGCCTTGGCGCGCGTGATGCGCTGTTCCATGGCGCTTTCGCCGACCAGGAACGCACGCGCGATCTGCTTGACGGTGAGACCGGAGACGATGCGCAGCGCCACCGCGATCTGCTGCGTAGGCGGCAGATCCGGATGGCAGCAGATGAACAAGAGCCGCAATATGTCATCGCGGTAGTGCGCGCCGTCCAGCCGTTCGGCGATATCGCTCTCGGCATCTTCCAGGTCCGAGATCTGGTCCTCTTCCGGCATCGGCGCCTGCTTGGCGCGCTTGCGCACCGCGTCGATGCCGGTGTTGCGGCCGACAAAGATCAGCCAGGCCGCAGGATCGCGCGGCGGCCCGTTCTGCGGCCAGTTCTTGAGTGCCCTCAGGCACGCGTCCTGGAAAGCTTCCTCCGCCGTATCGAGATTGCGGAAATAGCGCAGCAGCGCACCCATAGCCTGCGGGCGGGCAGCGCTGATCGCCGAGCTTATCCAGGCGAGGTCTGTCATGTGGCTACTCTGGTTGGGTTGAAGACGGAAACCGGTCGGATCTCATAGGATCCGCCGCTGGGATTAACCTCGGAAAGCTCGCGCGCGAAGTCGACGGCTTCGTCGAGATCGGCGCATTCCAGCGTGTAGAAGCCGAGGAACTGTTCCTTGGTCTCGGCAAACGGGCCGTCGATGACGACCGATTCGCCCTTGACCTTGCGCAGCGTCGTCGCGGCGGTGGTGGGCAAAAGCCGCGCCACCGGCCCAAGCCGGCCGGCTTGAGCATATTTTTCCTGCACATGCATGAGCTTTGCCATGACCTCGTCATCCTGTGCCTTGCTCCAGGAGGAGACGACATCTTCGGAGGCATAGCAGAGGATAGCGTAGAGCATGGGACGTCCTTTTCTGTCTCAAAGGACGAAACAGTAGGGCCTGTGCCGACATGGCGTCGACAAAAAAGTTACGCCATTTTTGTCAGCCTTCGCTTGCCTTCAACCATCTCAGCACAAGAGCCTCTTCATCATCGAGACCGTCGATCGCTCGCTTGCGCTTGTTGGCCTCGGTCATTTCGCTAAGCAGCCGCCCTTCCACCCAGGCTTCGAAAACCTGTGGATGGATGTAGCATTTGCGGCAGACGGCGCGTGTGTTGCCGAGCCGCTCGGCCACCTTGTCGATGACCGCGTTCATCACACGCTTGGTCTGCGCCTGGCTTTCGGGAAGCTCCGTCCGCGCAAACAGCGACGCGGCATGGATGGTGCCGCCCCAGGTGCGGAAATGCTTGGAGCTGAAATTGGCGCCGATCGCGTCGCGGATATAGCGGTTGACATCGTCGGAGCGCACTCCATGCCTCTCGCCATCCTCGTCGAGATATTGGAACAGTTGCTGCCCCGGAATATCCTGCGCGCCGCGCACGACCCGGGCGATGCGGCGGTCGACCAGCTTCAATTTCCATTCCTTGCCGGACTTGCCCTTGAAGGCAAAGCGCAGGCTCGATCCCTTGATGTCGACGTGGCGGTCGCGTAGCGTCGTCAGCCCAAAGCTCTTGTTGTCGCGGGCATAGGCGGCATTGCCGACCCGGATCATCGTGTTGTCGAGCAGCCAGACAATTGCCGCCACGACGCGCTCGGCCGGCAGGCCACGGCGGCGCAGATCGGCATCGATCCGGCGGCGCAGCTCCGGCAGGCTTTCGGCAAAGGCGACAAGGCTGGAGTATTTGGCGCCGTCGCGCTCGGCGGCCCACAGCGGATGGTAGCGGTACTGTTTGCGCCCGCGCTGATCGCGGCCGGTCGCCTGGATGTGGCCGGCGGGATCGGGCGAGATCCACACATCCGTCCATGCCGGCGGAATGGCCAGCGCCTTGATGCGGGCAATGGCTGCCGCGCCGACGGCCTGTCCTTTCGCGCCCTTGTAGGAAAAGCCTTCGCCCGCCTTCAGGCGCCGGATCCCCGGCTCGCTGTCGCTGATATAGGTGAGCGAGGCCTGTTCGGCAGCGGTCTGCGCGCCGTTCTTCGGCGCTCCATCGTCCCCCCGTCCGGCAGCCGACCGGCCGGATGGCGTCCCAGATTTGTCAAGCATGCCCGCTCCACGAAATTTTTCTCGTAGATAAGCGCTAAGCCGACTGCTGGTTCCACCCCGTTGCTATGGAATGTGGTCGGGTCCACCAATGGTGGCACCAGCCGGCACGGCCATCCAGAGGCCGCCATCGTCGACGTGAGGCGGATGGTAGTCGCGCCCGGGCGGAATCTGTTCGAACACGGCCCCTGCCTCATCGGCAAGGTAGTCATAGCCCACATCCTGCAGGAGCCCCTTTGGATCAAGGTGGTGGTAGAGATTGCGGCGGGCGATCCGCCGCTTCGGCTCCATCATCTTTAAATGATAGAGGTTGAGCCCGCTGTTGCGGGCCTTGAAACCAAGATCGGGAGGATACCAGAGCCCGTGCAGGTCCTCTGGTCGGTACTTCGCCGGATCGTAGGCTCTGAACAGACGATACTGGAACTTTTCGGCCCACAGCCCGTCGACCCGGTACTCGGTCGGCGAATACAATTCGCGGAGCCGGAACCCCCAGGCCATGCGCCTGTAATCCCCCGTCAGCTGTCCGATCCGCTCCGCGGTACCGCGTTCCAGCCGCTCATCGGGATCAATAGCCAGGATCCAGTCGGCGGCAGCTTCATGCGCTGCGTCGAGCAAGATCCGCCGCCGCTGCGGCTCGCTGCTGAACACGCCGGTCGCCCCGCGATCGTCATAGGCAATCCAGCCGTCAACGACCGGATCGATATTGGTGATCAGATCGGCAACCAGATGCGCGTCATAACGATAGCTGAAAACTGCGACCGTTCTCTGGCGCGTCCAGAACAGTCGGCTCCGTCGCCAGCGTCGAGGCTTGATTTGGCTCGTTATCATTTTCTTGTTGCCGCTTTCACGCGATTTCGCACGCCAATATAGACACCCACGGATTTGACCAGCAGGGCAAGCCAGACAATTGGCATCGACATCATCGCGAAAGTTCGATCCCGATCGGAAAGCCCGATCTTCGCCAGCTTGCGGGCATTCCGCCGATCGCGAAACGTGTCGCGAAAACACCGAAACGGAGTGTTCAGGGCGGACGCTGCGAGGTAATCGCCGCGGCGACAGCCGCGCCTGTACTGATCGGCAAGCAATCTGGACAGCCGGGTTTCGTTGCGATGAACGGTTTGCACCTTAGGCTCCCAGACCGGCTGCAGTTCCTGCGGCAGCCGCCCCAGGAATTCGGTGTCTTCGGCAGCAGGCATGGTTTCATCGAACAAGCCATATTCATCGAACAGCCGCCGATCGAACGACACGCCGTAACGCAGCGCACGATCCGACGGCAGACCGGGAAGCCGTCGCATGAACATGATCAGATGAGCCGCACAGGCGATCAGATTGCGCGGATGGCTATTCACCATCGCGCTCGCCACGGCGCGGTCGCCAGCCAGATGCCGCTGCATCCGTGCCTCGGCCCAGCCCGAACAGGCGAGGCAATCATCGGCAAGAAAGGCAACGAAAGGCGCTTTGGTGGCCGCAATGCCGAGATTGCGGGCTGCGCCGACAAACAGCCTTCGACCGACCTCGATCACTGGCACCTTGACCCCGGCGCCGGTCAGCAGCGCCAGGACCTCGCCTCCGCCCGAGTTGACCACCATGATCTCGAGCGGCGCATTCTGATCAAGCAGGGATGTCACCGCCTCGACGATTTGAGCCGGCGCGCGATAGCCGATGACAATGACGGCAAGCTGCGGCGGGGCTGATTCAGGCACGTTGCAACTGGACGCGCGGAGAGGAAAACCAGCGCCGCAGCGCCAGCTTCAGCTGGTAGCGCCTGCAACGCCAGGTGTTCGACCGCACCTTCGGCGCCGCCGCCGCGATCCTCAGGAACCGCGCCGCCGTCTCCAGATCGCCGCGCGCATAGTGAACCCTGGCGATCTTGAGGGCGACCAGCCCCTCCCTGGTTTTTAGCGACGACAGTGGGATGCCACAGTCAGTCAGCTCGCGCAGCGCCAGCCGCCAGTCGAGAAAGCGGCGCACCGGCCTGGTGATGAAGCGATCATCGGAACGCACTGCCGAAACGTGGTAGATCATGACGGGATGCACGATCAGGGCAAGCGACGCCCTGCCCATCAGCCTGGACCAGAACAGCGTGTCCTCGTCATAGGCAAGCCCGGTCGGGAAGCGCGTGTCGCCGACGACGCGCCGGGAAACCAGCGCACTGCCCACGGCGATCGAGCGAATGTGACCTTCCAGATAGGCCGAGGCATTGGCTATACCATCTTCTATGTAGCCGGCTGGAAGCTTGAGGTTCCGGTTCTCGCCATCGGTGCGCCGACGGTAGGCGCCGATCACCATGTCGGCGGCCGGCTGCGCCCCCGCCCGGACCAGCATCGACCGCAGCCCGCCCTCCAGATGCAAGTCGTCGGCGTCGATCAGGTAGATCCAGGAGCATTGCGCCTGCGCCAGCGCCACATTGCGGGAGCCGCCCGCGTCCCGGCAGTTGCTCATGAGCACGCGCAACGGCAACGAGAATTGCGTGGCGGCATTCAGCGCGGCTTCTGCCGTCCCGTCCGAGGAGGAATCGTCGACCAGCAGCACCTCGCCGATAACCTCGGCTTCGGAACGAAGCGAGGCCAGCGTGGCCGCTATGGTTGCCGCCGCATTGTGCGCCGGGATGATGACACTGATTGCCGTCAATACCGAACTCCGCATCAGCATGCCTGCCGACCGATCCTCCCCGAAGTTTCAACCGAGCATAACGGGCATCGCCGTTGTTGAGAAGCTGTGCTTCGAGGCTGTCAGGCCTTCTCGAGCGCGACCGGGATGACGTCGACGGCCTGGTCGCCGACCTGGCCGCCGGTGGTTTTCAGCACGCCGACGATCGGAGCCACGTCGGAATAGTCGCGGCCATAGCCAACGGTGATGTGGTCGTTGCTGGCCCGCATGCCATTGGTCGGGTCGAATTCCTGCCAGCCGGCATCGCGCCCACACCACACCTTGACCCAGGCATGCATGGCATCGGCGCCTTCGAGCCGCGGCTTCCCTTTCGGGGGAATGGTGCGCAGGAAGCCGCTGACATAACCCGCAGGAATACCTAGCCCGCGCAGGCCGGCGATCATGATGTGGGAGAAGTCCTGGCACACGCCCCGCTTCAAACCGAAGGCATCGCTGGCCCCGGTACGCACCGTGGTCGCTTCCCCGTCATAGGTGAAATCGCGGTGGATGCGGTTGCACAGATCGATGGCCATGCCGACCGTCGAGCCGCCGGCGCTGTCGCGGGCATAGGCGGTGATCGCCGCATCGATGCCGGCATGATCGCTGGCGGCGAGAAAGTGATGCGGTGCATCCGGCGCCAGTGACCGTACGGCGCCGAGTTCTTCCTGCAGGCGCTGCAGATCGGGCGACACGTCGAGCCCAGGCTCCGGCCGTGACACCGACACGCGCGCGCTCATTCTGATGTCGAGCCCGTCATGGACGTCGCGAAAGGCGATCGCGGTGACATTGTTGCCGAAGAAATCGGCAAAATCCGTGCGCTCCGATGGGGTCGGCACAAACGAAAGCGAGGCCGCGATCACGCGCTGCACGCCGGCAATGGTCGGCGGCAATACACGCACCTGATGCCGGCTGCCGCCGGCCGCGGCGTCATAATCGTAGCTGAGATGAAGCCTGATATCGTACAGCATGTTAACCAAAATACGCTTTAGCCAGGCTGCTATAGAGGTTGCCGATCTCAGTTGCGAGATCGTCCAGCACCTCCGCCGACATCTCCGATGGCTCCATGACGGCAATTGCCGTGTTGAGCTGCAGGATTTCCTTGGCCGCGACCGACATATGCCCCTCCGGCCCAACCGATGGCAACAGGCCGATCTCCGCCTTCAGCCGTTCGAGCTGGAACAGGATCGAGCGCGGGTTGAGTGGGTCGAGCGCCAAGAGGTCGATCACCGTGCGCCGTCCGGCCCGCACCGGATATTGCCGGCGGTGGGTCATGACGCTGTCGCCGATCTCCAGCATCATGTCGAGCGAGCCGTCCGGCGCACCGGACCTTGTCAGTCGGGCTAGCGTACGGGCGATCTGGATGCCGCGCTCGATCCGCCGGCCGATCTCGAGGAAACGCCAGCCGGTGAAACGGTACATATTCTCGTGCAACAGGCCAGAGAAACCGGCGAGCTTGCGCAGCATGACCGTCATCGCCCGTGTCGCGTCGTCACCCGGCGCCACCGTGGTGGCGAACTGATGAATGGTCTTCGACAGGTCCTTCAGCGCCAGCCAGCCATCGGGCGAAAAGCGGTCGCGGATCTGTCCGGCGCTGTAGACGGCGCTGTCCAGCGTGCCGATCAATCCGGGCGGAATGGCCGCTTCGAGATCGACGCCGAAGGGTTCGAGATAGTCCCTGATATCGGCGAGCAGCAGCATGTCAGGATCGGACGTCTCGGCCAGCCGCACATGATAGGCGCGCAGGATGCGAACCGTATCCTCCGAGCGCTCGATATAGCGGCCGAGCCAGGTCAGGTTTTCCGCCGCGCGGCTGGGCAGGCTGCCCGGCATGGTGCGGACAAAGCTGTCATGCTCCTGCGGCAGCAGCGTCTCGCGCTCGACCGACCGGTCGCTGACCACCCAGACGTCGGCCGCCTGGCCGCCGCGCTGCATGGCGATGGCCGTCGGGTCGAGCGAAAGGCCGACACGGGCGAAACCGCCCGGCATTACCGTCCAGCCATCGGGCGTGCGCGCCAGATAAACGCGCAGGCTTGCCGGTCGCGGTTCCAGCCAGCCGCCGACATAGACCGGCGTCGTCGACAGCGTCACCGCTTCCTGGCCGACGAAACCGCTGCCATCGCTCTCGATGCGCGCGATCAGCGCGATGCGTTCCTCCGGCGTCAGTGCCGAACCGAGCCTGGTCTGGCCGTCATCCTCGAAGGCCAGCCGCGTCGACAGCGCCGGACCGATCACCATGCGATCGATATTGGCAAGCACATGCGCCCGTTCGGTTGCTTGCCCGCACCACCAGGTGGCCACGCTTGGCAACAGAAGCTCTTCGCCGCGCAATGCGCGCGAAATCTTCGGCAGGAAGGCGAGCAGCGCCCGGGTTTCCATCAAGCCCGACCCCAGCGCATTGACCGTAGACACGGTGCCGCGGCGGATCGCCTCGACCAGCCCCGGCGTGCCGATATGCGAGTCCGACCTCAGTTCCAGCGGATCGGCAAAGGCGGCATCGAGCCGCCGCCACAGCACGCTGATCGGCATCAGCCCGGAAACCGTGCGCACCATCAGCTTGCCGCCGGAGACGGTCAGATCCTCGCCCTCGAGCAGCATGATGCCGAGATAGCGGGCGATATAGGCGTGCTCGTAATAAGTCTCGTTGAGCGGCCCCGGCGTCAGAATGGCGACGCGGCCGTCATTCTCCTTCGCCATGCCGATCAGCGCATCGCGAAAGCGGCGGAAGAAACCGGCCAGGCGATGCACATGCATCTCGCCATAGACGTCGGACAAAGCCCGCGTCGTGGCGACGCGGTTTTCCAGCGCAAAGCCGGCGCCCGACGGCGCCTGCGTGCGGTCGCCCAGCACCCACCAGCTTCCATCCGGCCCACGACCGAGCTCGAAGGCGCAAAAATGCAGGAAATGACCGCTGGCCGGCATGGTGCCGACGACGGGGCGCAAAAATTCGGGGCTCGCCGCAATCAGGCCTGCCGGCAGGATTCCCTTCTCGATCAGCCGGTTCGGGCCATAGATATCAGCGACTATCTCCTCGAAAAGCTCGGCGCGCTGGACGAGACCGGCGCTGATCCCGGCCCATTCCTTGTCTTCGATCAGCAGCGGGATATGCGCCAGTGGCCATTCGCGCTCGTTGGCGCCGGCCTTGTCGTAGACGCGATAATAAACGCCGGCGTCGCGCAGATACTGGTCGGCGCGGGCAAAGCGCTGGCCCAGCTTTTCGGGACCCAGCTCCTCCAGCGCCTCGATGAAGGGCGCCCAGGCCGGACGCGGATGGCCCGAAGCATCGACCATCTCGTCGACGACGCCGTCAATCGGCTGGTAGTGCTCCAGCAGACTGTGCCTCAGCGGCTTGCCGCGGACCTTTTTCTGATTCCCCTTTGCCATCGCTGATCAGAGTCTTGCTGGCCGCCTGAGGTCAAGGGTCATGGGGAAGTCTTCAGAGGCTTCTTCATTGCGCAGCACATAGGCCGACGGCGTATGGCCGCGCGGCTCGAAGCGGGCGAGACGCCTCGCCTCGGCCTCATTGCCGTTGACCGGGAACGTGTCGTAGCTGCGCCCACCTGGATGCGCGACATGGTAGACGCAGCCGCCCACCGCCCGCCCCGACCAACGGTCGTAAATGTCGAAGACCAAAGGCGTGTTGACCGGCAGCGCCGGATGCAGGCCCGACGAAGGCTGCCAGGCCTTGAAGCGCACACCGGCCACCGCGACCTCGCGATTGTCGGGGACCTTCATCGGCACGATTCGGCCATTGCAGACAATGGCATGACGTTCCGGGTTGAGGCCTTCGGTCCTGACCTGCAGCCGTTCGACCGAGGAATCGACGAAGCGCACGGTGCCGCCGATGGCGCCTTGCTCACCCATCACATGCCACGGCTCCAGCGCCTGCCGCAGTTCCAGCTTGATGCCGGCATGCTGGACTTCGCCGCAGAACGGAAAGCGGAACTCCAGCTGGGCATCGAACCATTCCGGCCGGAATTCGAAACCGTTGAGCTTGAGGTCGTCGAGCATGTCGAGGAAATCCGCCCAGACATAATGCGGCAGCATGAAACGGTCATGGAGCGAGGTGCCCCAGCGCACGAAGCGGCCATCAAGCGGGTTGTTCCACGCACGGGCGATGATGGCGCGTACCAGCAATTGCTGCGCCAGCGACATGCGCGCATTGGGCGGCATCTCGAAACCGCGGAACTCAACAAGCCCAAGCCGGCCGGTCGGGCCATCGGGCGAAAACAGCTTGTCGATGCAGATTTCCGAGCGGTGCGTATTGCCGGTGACATCGGTCAACAGGTTGCGAAACAGTCGGTCGACCAGCCAAGGCAGCGGTGGGTTGCCCTGGCCCGGGTGCGGCACCTGCGCCATCGCGATCTCGAGTTCGTAAAGCGAATCGTGCCGCGCCTCGTCGAAGCGCGGCGCCTGGCTGGTCGGGCCGATGAACAGGCCGGAGAATAGATAGGACAGCGACGGGCGCCGCTGCCATTGCAGCACCAGGCTCTTCAACAGATCGGGCCGGCGCAGGAACGGGCTGTCATTGGGCGTCGCGCCGCCGACGACGACATGGTTGCCCCCGCCGGTACCGGTGTGGCGGCCGTCGATCATGAACTTGTCGGCGCCAAGCCGCGTCTGCCGTGCTTCCTCGTAGATCGCCGTCGTCGTCGCCACGCAGTCCTGCCAGTTGGCAGCCGGATGGATGTTGACCTCGATGACGCCGGGATCGGGTGCCACCCTGATGACGTTGAGGCGCGGATCGTGCGGCGGTCCATAGCCCTCGATATGCACGGGAAGGCCGATCGCCTTGGCCGCGTTTTCGGCGGCTGCGACGAGTTCGAGATAGTCTTCCAGCGCCTCGACCGGCGGCATGAACACGCACAGCCGCCCGTCGCGTGGCTCGACCGAAAGTGCTGTACGCACCGCGCCGCCGATCTCGGTGATCTCCTGTTCGACCCTATCCTGCTGGCCGGTCGTCGCCGTGAAAGAAATCGCCTGCTGGCGTCGTGCCATCTCGTCGGCGCCTTCCAGCTCGGCCGGAGCCGGTTCTGGCAGTATGGCTTCCCGCGCCGGCAGCGGTCTACGCGGCAGCGACGGATCGACCGGCACAATATAGGGGAACTGCGCCGGCGGCACATAGGGCAGCGTGCCCAGCGGCAGGCGGTAACCGACAGGGGAATCGCCCGGCACCAGGAACAGCCGCCCGCGCCGGGTCTTCCACTTCTCCGAGCGCCAGCGCGGGTCCGAAGCCTGGCTGTTCCAGCGCTGCACCGGCAGCACGTAGCCCGACGGCTTGGTCAGCCCGCGCTCGAACACTTTCGCCATGCGGCTGCGCTCTTCCGGGTCTTCCAGCTTGGAGTTGGACGGATCGACATTGTCGGGCAGCTTGCCTTCTTTCAGCAGCCATTCGGCCGGGTCCTCATAGGCCTCGCTGACCATCGCCTTGTCGATGCCGAGTTCGCCGGCGATTGCCGTCAGCAAGCTCTCGGCCTGCTGCGGCCCCACCTTTGCGTCGCTCTTTTCGCGTGCGATCAGCGACGGATCGCTCCACACCGGCTGGCCGTCGGTGCGCCAATAGAGCGAAAAGGTCCAGCGCGGCAGGCTTTCGCCCGGATACCATTTGCCCTGGCCGTAGTGGAGGAAGCCGCCCGGCGCGAAGCGTTCGCGCAATTTACGGATCAGCGCATCGGCCTTTTCGCGCTTGGTCGGGCCGACGGCGGCGGTGTTCCACTCGGCGGACTCGAAATCGTCGATGGAGACAAAGGTCGGCTCGCCGCCCATGGTCAGCCTGACGTCGCCCGCTTGAAGTGCGGCGTCGACCTTGTTGCCCAGCGCATCCAGCGCCTGCCAGCTTTCGTCCGAGAATGGCTTGGTGATGCGCGGATGTTCGGCGATGCGGTCGACACGCATGTCGAAGCCGAATTCGACATTGGCGAAGCTCGCCATGCCGGAAATGGGTGCGGCGTTGCGGAAATGCGGCGTGGCCGCCAGCGGCACATGGCTTTCGCCGGTGAGCAGGCCGGACGTCGGATCGAAGCCGATCCAGCCGGCGCCCGGCAGATAGACCTCGCACCAGGCGTGCAGGTCGGTGAAGTCTACGGCGGTCCCGGCTGGGCCATCGAGCGCGACCAGATCGGGCTTCAGCTGGATCAGATAGCCTGAGACGAAACGCGCGGCGAGGCCGAGATTCCTGAGGATTTGCACCAGCAGCCAGCTCGAATCCCGGCACGATCCCTTTTTCGCGGCCAGCGTTTCCTCCGGCGAGAACACGCCGGTTTCCATCCGCACGATATAGGCGATCTCCCGCTGCAGCCGCGCATTGAGGTCGACGACGAAATTGACGGTGTTGGTGGCGCTACGGTCGATGGTTGCGAGGAAAGCAGACAGCAGCGGCCCCGCCGGCTCCGGCGTGCGGTAGATGGCGAGATCGTCCCTGATGTCTTCGGGGTACTCGAACGGGAGGGTCTCGGCCGATGGCTCGACGAAGAAATCGAACGGATTGTAGACCGTCATGTCGGCGACGAGGTCGACCTCGATCTTCAATTCCGTCACCGGCTCCGGGAAGACGAAGCGGGCCAGGAAATTGCCGTAGGGGTCCTGCTGCAGATTGACGAAGTGGTTCGCCGGCCCGACCTTCAGCGAATGGCTGAGCACCTTGGTGCGGGAATGCGGTGCCGGCTGCAGCCTGATGACCTGGGGCCCGAGAACCACCGGCCGGTCATATTTGTAATGGGTCAGGTGGTAGACGGCTGCCAGTATTGCCATGGGGCCCCGGAGATCGGCGTTTCTTCAGCCGAACCCTGACACATCTATTGGCCATTCTCCAAGCAGAGATGTTGCGCTGCACCTAAATTAAGCAGCCGAAGCCGGCTACGCTGTGTCGAGATTCAGGTCAGGCCGAGTCGAAAATGGCTGATACCGAGAACCGGCGCAGAGCGTACTTTTGGTACGCGAGCACCGGAAGCGCAGGTATCGGCCATTTGCAGGCCGGCCTCACCTGAACATCGGCACAGCTTTAGAAAAACGCCTGTATCCCCGTCTGAGCCCTGCCAAGGATCAGCGCATGCACGTCATGCGTGCCTTCATAGGTGTTGACCGTCTCCAGGTTCTGCGCGTGGCGCATGACGTGGTAGCCGATCTGGATGCCGTTGCCGCCATGCATGTCGCGGGCCTGGCGGGCGATGTCGAGCGCCTTGCCGCAATTGTTGCGCTTGACGATCGAGATCATCTCCGGTGCCATCTTGCCCTCGTCCATCAGCCGCCCGACGCGCAGCGAGCCCTGCAGGCCCAGCGCGATCTCGGTCTGCATGTCGGCGAGCTTTTTCTGGAACAGCTGCGTGCCGGCGAGCGGCTTGCCGAACTGCTTGCGGTCGAGTCCATACTGCCGGGCCCGGTGCCAGCAATCCTCGGCGGCGCCCATCGCGCCCCAGGAAATGCCGTAGCGGGCCCGGTTGAGGCAGCCGAATGGGCCGCCGAGGCCCCTGGCGTTGGGCAGCAGCGCGTCTTCGCCGACTTCGACGCCTTCCATCACCACCTCGCCGGTGATCGAGGCCCTAAGGCTGAGCTTGCCGCCGATCTTCGGCGCCGACAGCCCCTTCATGCCCTTCTCCAGCACGAAACCGCGGATTTCGTCCTTGCCGTTGTCGCCCTTCAGCTTCGCCCAGACCACGAACACATCGGCGATCGGCGCGTTGGATATCCACATTTTCGAGCCGGAAATCCTGTAGCCGTTCGCGGTCTTCTCGGCCCGCGTCTTCATACCGCCGGGATCGGAACCCGCATCCGGTTCGGTCAGGCCGAAGCAGCCGATCCATTCGCCCGAGGCCAGCTTAGGCAGAAATTTCTTGCGCTGTTCTTCCGAGCCATAGGCATGGATCGGATACATCACCAGCGACGACTGCACGGACATCATCGACCGGTAGCCGGAATCGACCCGCTCGACCTCGCGCGCCACCAACCCGTAGGTGACGTAATTGGCGCCGAGCCCGCCATATTCCTCAGGGATGGTGATGCCGAGCAGGCCGGCCTCGCCCATCTCGCGAAAGATGCCGGCATCGGTCTTTTCCTCGAGATAGGCCTCCTCGATGCGCGGCGCGAGCTTGTCGGCGGCAAAGGCGGCCGCGCCATCGCGCACCATGCGCTCATCCTCGGAAAGCTGGTTCTCGATCAGGAAGGGGTCTTCCCAGACGAACGCGTTCTTGTCGGCGGCCATGGCTTCGCTCTCTCCCAAAATCTTGAAGTGCTCGGGCTTATCCACCTCCGCTTCGGAAAAATCAAACAAAATTGCATCACAGATCAATGAGGTTTAGTAATGGATCATGAACGTCCAACGCCGGCTTTTACCCAGCACCAGCGCCCTTGCCGCCTTCGAGGCCGTGGCCCGCCTTGGCTCCTTCACCGCTGCCGCCCAGGAACTCGATTTGACCCAAGGGGCCGTCAGCCGCCAGATAGCACTTCTGGAGGAACAGTTCGGCCGCCGGCTGTTCGAGCGCGACAGCCGCAATGTTCGGCTGTCCACGGCGGGCGAAATCTATGCCGAAGCCGTGCGGGCGGCACTCGGGCAATTGCGCGACGCCGCGCTCGGATTGATGAGCAATCGGCATAGCGGCATGCTGAACCTCGCCATACTGCCGACCTTCGGCACGCGCTGGCTGATGCCGCTGATCCCGGATTTCGTCGCAGAAAACCCTGACATCACCATCAACTTCGTCACCCGCATCGGCCGCTTCGACTTCGCCCGCGAACGCCTCGACGCCGCTATCCATCATGGCCAGCCGGACTGGCCGGACGCCGATTCCACATTGTTGATGCGCGAAACCGTGATGCCGGTGGTTTCGCCCGACTTCCTTGCCAGCCGCGATATCACCACGGCGGCCGACATCAGCCGCCTGCCGCTGCTGCACATGGCGACGCGCCCTGGCGCCTGGGGCGAATGGTTCGAGGAACAGGGCTTGAGCGCACCGATCGGACCCGGCATGCAGTTCGAGCAATTCGGCACCGTTGCCCAAGCCTGCATGGCGGGGCTTGGCGTCGCGCTCCTGCCGCAAGTTCTTATCGCCGGCGAATTGCAGCGCGGTCAGCTCGTGCCGGCGCCGGGACAGCCGATGCAAAGCCGCAGCGCCTACTACCTCGTCGTCCCGAACGACAAGCGCGGCCACCCGCCCGTCGTCAGCTTTCGCGACTGGCTGCTGGGCCAGGTTGAGAAGGAACCGGCCGTTCTGGCCTGGTAGCTACTTCCGCTTCATCGGCTCGGTTTCCGGCTGGAAGCGCAGCGTTTTTGCGACTTGCGTTCGGCAACTTTCGCATCGAGCTTGCTTTTGATCCGGGCGAAAGCCTGGTCTCCATCGACCGAACTGCCACTCGCCATGCCCTCGTCCCAAAGACGCCCCAACTCTTGGACACTCACTTTCTCGAAACTTGCCATATCGCGCGTATCTCCACACAAGAATGGTAGATAACGCTCTAGCGATTGCAAGGAACCATTCGAGGCTACTTCCGCTTCAAGGCATCGGCCAGTGCTGCGCCAAACGCGCCTTGCTGTGCCGGTCGTTCCGGCTGACGCTGCGGCATCGGCGAAGGTTGCGCCGGCTTGCCGCCGCCATTGTCGCGCGGCCCCTTCGGCGTCCCGCCCTCGCCGCCGTCCTTGCGCATGGACAGCGCGATGCGCTTGCGCTTGATGTCGACATCGACGACCCGCACCTTCACCACGTCGCCGGCCTTCACCACCTCATGCGCGTCCTTGATGAAACGATCGGCCAGTTGCGAGACATGCACCAGCCCGTCCTGGTGCACGCCGATATCGACGAAGGCGCCGAAGGCAGCGACATTGGTAACGGTGCCTTCCAGAAGCATGCCGGGCTTCAGATCCTTGATGTCGTCGATGCCATCGGCAAAGGTTGCGGTCTTGAAGCCGGGGCGCGGGTCGCGGCCGGGCTTTTCCAGCTCGGCAATGATGTCGCGCACCGTCGGCAGGCCGAAGCGTTCGTCGACGAAGACTCGCGGATCGAGCGCCTTGAGCGCTGCGCTGTCGCCCATCAGCGAGCGCACATCGCGGCCGCAGGCAGCGACGATCTTCTTGGCCACGCCATAGGCTTCCGGATGGACCGACGAGGCGTCGAGCGGCTCGCTGCCATTGGCAATGCGCAGGAAGCCTGCGGATTGTTCGAACGCGCGCGGTCCAAGCCGCGCCACCTTGAGCAGTTCCTTGCGGCTGGCGAACGGCCCGGTCGCATCGCGATGCGCGACAATGGCATCGGCAAGCGACGCGCCTAGGCCTGACACGCGGGCCAAAAGCGGCGCCGAGGCGGTGTTGAGATCGACGCCGACAGCATTCACCGCGTCCTCCACCACCGCCTCCAGCGAGCGGCCAAGCCGGTACTGGTCGACATCATGCTGGTACTGGCCAACGCCGATCGATTTCGGCTCGATCTTGACCAGTTCGGCGAGCGGGTCCTGCAGGCGCCTGGCGATCGACACCGCACCGCGCAGCGACACGTCGAGCCCGGGAAACTCAGCCGCCGCTGTCGCCGAGGCCGAATAGACCGAGGCGCCGGCCTCGCTGACGATCACCTTGAGCGGCTTTGGCCCACCATCCGAAGGCATGTCGGACAGCATGTCGGCGACCAGCTTTTCAGTCTCGCGGCTGCCGGTGCCGTTGCCGATCGAAATCAGCTCGACCTTATGCTGGCGGATGAGTGCTGCGAGCTGGGCCTGTGTGCCGCGCACATCGTTCCGCGGCGGAAATGGATAGACGGTCGTCGTCGCCAGCACCTTGCCGGTGCCATCCACGACAGCGACCTTGACGCCGGTGCGGATGCCGGGATCGAGGCCCATGGTCGGCCGCGAGCCGGCGGGTGCTGCCAGAAGCAAATCCTTGAGGTTGCGTGCAAAGACATGGATCGCCTCTTCCTCCGCCCGCTCGCGCAGGTCGCGCATCAAATCGAGCGTCAGGTGCAGCGAAAGCTTGATCCGCCAGGTCCAGCCGGCCACTTCAATCAGCCAGCGGTCGCCCGGCAGGCTGCCGCCGATGGCGTAGGCATTGGCGATCATCCGCTCGACCGGCTTCACCGGCGAGGCATCGTCGGCATCGACCTCGATGTCGAGCGACAACACCTCTTCGTTGCGGCCGCGCAGCATGGCCAGCGCGCGGTGGCTCGGAACATTGGCCCAGCGCTCGACATGCTCGAAATAGTCGGAGAATTTCGCCCCGGCCTCCTGCTTACCGTCGACGACACGGGCACGCATGAAAGCGCGCTCCTTCATGTAGGTGCGAAGCTTGCCGACCAGATCGGCATTTTCCGCGAACTGTTCCGACAGGATGTCGCGTGCGCCTTCCAGTGCGGCCTTGGCGTCGGTCACATCCTCGGTCACATAAGCCAGCGCCGCCTCGGCGGGCACCAACGACCGGTTGGCCAAAATAGCCTCCGCCAATGGCCCCAGCCCGCGCTCCCGGGCGATCTCGGCCTTGGTGCGGCGCTTGGGCTTGTAGGGCAGGTAGATGTCTTCCAGTTCAGCCTTGGTGGCGGCAGCCACAATTTTGGCCTCAAGTTCCTCGGTCAGCTTGCCCTGCTCGCGGATCGAACCGAGAATGATATCGCGGCGCGCATCGAGTTCGCGCAGATAGGCCAATCGCTCGGCAAGGTCGCGCAATTGGGTGTCGTCTAGCCCGCCGGTGACCTCCTTGCGGTAGCGCGCCACAAACGGCACCGTCGCGCCCTCATCGAGCAGCCCTATAGCTGCTGATGCCTGCTCCGGCCGCGCCCCGATCTCTGCCGCGATGATGGATGCGATGCGTTTGCTGTCTGCTGCCATGCTGGTCCCTGTCGCAAAGAGGGGCGACCATAGGCGCTGATGTCCGTCACGCCAACCGCAGTGTTCTCAAGCGTCAAAGAGGTCCACAGGAAAGCGCCTTGCTTTGGCTCGTCCTCAGACCATCCCGCTCAGCGCCTCGAAAAAGGCAACGATCTCGCGTTCGAGCGGATAATCTTCAGGCACCGGCTGCGACCCCATTTTTGCAATCACCACTTCCATCTTCGGATCGACGTAGAGCCATTGGCCGTGGATGCCGATGCCGCAGAAAGCACCGTTTGCCGCACCCGTTTGGTACCACTTGTTGCGATAGCGGCCCTTCGGGAACAGATGCACCATCGTGCCGCGCTGCCAGGCCTCCGCGCTGCCGCCGGCAACGGTCGTATCGCGCACCCAGCCTTCCGGCACGATGCGCCGGCCATTGGCCGTGCCGCCCTGCCGCATCATCTCGCCGATACGCGCCAGGTCGCGCGGCGTCACCGAAATGCCGCCGGCGGTGCGCGCCGTACCTTCCATGTCGACGCCGATCGAAGCCTCGCTGACAGCACCCAGGGGTAGCCACAGTTTCTCGCGCATCAAGTCCGGGAAGCGCAGGCCGGAAGCTCGTTCGAGCAGCAGGCCGAGCAGATCGGAATTGGGCGAACGGTAGCGGAAGGTTTTGCCGTGCGGTTCTTCGAGCCGCTGCAAGGTCAGAATGAATTCGCGCAAGCTTTCAGTGCCGCCGCCCGGATTCCACAGCGTAGCGCGACGGTAACGGGCAAAGGCGCTTTCGGGATCGAGATAGGCCTCCTCGAAGTCGAGGCTGACGCTCATATCGAGCACATGCCGGCAGCTTGCATCGGCATAGGCCGAACCGGCGGCTTCCGGAATGTACTGGGTCACCGGCGCTTCCGGGTCGAACACGCCCTCGCCTTCCAGTATTCCGGCGATGATCGCGGTGACCGATTTGCTGATCGAAAAGATGATGTGACGGGCGCCGAAATCCATATTGGGCGCGAACCAGTCGCCGATGACCTTGCCAGCCTTCATCACCGTCAGCGCGTCGCTGCTCGAACGTGTGAGGAATTCGGCCACCGTTTCCGGGGCGCTGGCGATCGAAACCTTTTCGCCGAGCAGGCCGCTCAGGTCCCGCACCGGCGCTTCGACGCTTCCCGGCGTCGCCGCCACGGGAGCGGTCGGCACCAGTTCGCCAAGGTTCTGGAATGACCAGCGGTTGAACGGGTTTTCGCGCCAGTTGGAGAGCAGCACCTCATTGCGGGCAAAGCCGTAGCGGATCTCGAACGCAGTCTTGCCAGTCATGAACGTTTCCTCGGAGGGATGATTTGTTGTGGGTCAACCAAGCGCCTTGGCGATGGCGTGCACCGCCTTCAGCGTTGCCACCGAATAGGCGACATTGCTGAAATCCGGATAGCTTGAAAGCTTGACCACGACCATGCCGGTGTCCCAGTCGATATGGATCATCTGCCCGAACACGCCCCGGCACATCAGTGCGCGTGAGCGCGGGTTTTCGATCCAGAACTGGTTGCGGTAGCTGCCCTCCGGCAGGCTCGGATTGAAATCCGGCGCATGCCTGCCGTTGCGAGTCGCCTCGATCCAGTCGGCCGGCACGATGCCGCGGCCATTGTCGAGGATCAACTGGCCGAAGCGGGCGTAGTCTCGCAGCGTCGCGTTGAAGCCGCCATCGGCCAGCGCATAGCCGGCGCTGTCAACCGTGAAGCAGGCGCTCTCGTCGGCGCCGAGCTTTTGCCACAGCTCCTCGGACACCAGCTGCGCCAGCCGTTTACCGGTGACCCGCTCCATGATGAAGGCAAGCACGTCGGTCTCGATCGAGCGGTACTCGAACGCGGCGCCATGCGGCCGCACCTTGTCCTTCAGCTGCAGGATCAACTCGAACAGATGCGGCGGCCATTGGAAATCCGGATCGCTGTCCGGCGGCACCGGCTTCCAGCCGGTGGCGACATCGACCTGGCCGATATCGGAATAGCGATCGGTGTATTCCTCGGAAAAGCGAACACCCGTCGTCATGTCAAGCACATGCTGCACGCTGGCGCCGTCCCAGCCGGTCGCGCCGAGCTCCTGCAGATAGGCGGTCACCGGTTTGGCCGGGTCGATCAAGCCGCGCCCAACCAGAATACCGAACACGGTGCCTGTTACCGACTTCGCCATCGACTGCGACAGATGCAGCGTGCGCTCGGCCATGCCGTTGAAATAGCGCTCATAGGCGACCTTGCCGTCTTTGAGCACCAGGAAGCCGTCCGTGTAGGTCTCGTCGAGCAGGCCAACGAGCGTCGTCGGACGGCCCTTGCTGTCTTCCACCGGCAGCGCGTCGAGATCGGTCTCTGCGCGCTCAAGACGATGGCGATGGCCATTACCGCGCCAGACCTCGATGGTCGGCAGGAATTCGCGGATGTGTTGGAAGGCCCAGCGATTCCATGGCGGCCGGTCCCAGTCGAGCTTCGGCAGCACCATTTGAGGCGGCGAGCCCCGCATGATCGACGGCCGCGGATCGCTGTTGCGATAGGAGTCCATGAAAGCCATTCCGGAAAAGAAAAGACCCGGCGGCGGCTGCCGCCGGGTCTGTCAGACTGCGGTTATTTCTGCAGTTCGGTCCAAATCTTGGTGTAGATGTCCTGGATCTCAGGCGCGCACATCTTCTGGAATTCGCCTTGTGCCTTCGCAGTCTCCGGAATGACGACTTCCGGCGCATCCTTCATGTCGGCCGGCATGTACTTGTCCGAGCCGGTAATGGCGTTTGCGTAGCGATGGAAGGCCGAGAGGCCGGCCGCGTTTTCCGGATCCATGATGAAGTTCTGGAACAGCTTGGCGTTCTCGACGTTCTTGGCTTCCTTGAGAACGACGACGTTATCGCTCCACAGGCCGTAGCCTTCCTTCGGATAATTGTAATGGATGGCCGGATTGGCCAACCGCTGGCGTAGCGCCGAGCCGTTCCAGTCGCTGGTCGCCTTGAAGTCGCCGGCGCCCATCTTTTCGATGGTATTGTATTCCATGGCGATCCAGTTCGGCTTGGCCGCGACAAGCGTGTCGCGCACCTTCTTCAGCACCGTCTTGTCGTCGGTGCACTGCTGGCCGCCGACATATTTGATCGCCGCGAAGATAACGTCATTCATCTCCGGAACGACATTAGTCTTGCCCTTCAGCTCGTCCGGCGTGTTGAAGATGATGCCCCAGCTGTCGGCTGGTCCCTTGTAGGCATCGGTGTTGACGACAACGCCGACGGTGCCCAGCGCCCACGGCACGGAATATTTGCGGCCGGGGTCGAAGTCTGGATTGGCCCATTCCGGCGCCACGTTCTTGAAGTTCTCCATCTTGCCCGGATCGGTCTCCTGCACGAGGCCCTCCTTGATCCAGATCGGCACGTAGGTTTGCGACGGAACGGCGATGTCGAAGCCGGTGCCGCCCTGGCGTACCTTGGCGAGCGCCGTATCGTTGGAATCGTAATCGGTGATCGTCACCTTGACGTTGTATTTGGCTTCGAACTTTTTGATCACGTCGGGGCTGGTATAGTTGCCCCAATTGTAGATGTTCAGCTCGCCATCGGCGTGGGCCAGGCTCGTCGTTGCGAGCAGCGCCAACCCGATGGCGGCTGTCGTTGTTTTCCAGTTCATGGTTTTAGCTCCCATTTGTCGGTTCAGTCTCTTTTCCTGCTGACGAAGAAAAACAACGTGACGATCGCGACCGAAAGCAGCAGGAAGGCGGTCGATATCGCGTTGATCTCAGGCGTGATGCCGCGGCGGATCTGGCCGAGCATGTAGGTGGGCAGCGCATCCTGGCCGCCCGATTTGACAAACTCGGTGATGACGACGTCATCGAGCGAGATGACGAAGGCCAGCATCAGTCCGGCCAGTATGCCGGGCCACAAAAGCGGCAGCGTGATGCGGCGGAAGGTCTTCCAAGGCGTCGCGTACAGATCGGCGGCCGCGCGCTCCAGCGTCAGGTCCATGTTTTCCAGCCGCGCCCGGATCGGCAGATAGGCGAACGGGATGCAGAACGCCGTGTGGGCGGCGATCAGATAGCCAATGCCGGAATAGCCGGTGAAGATCTTGATGCGCGAGAAGAAGATCAGCAGCGCCACGCCCGTGACGATCTCGGGCACCATCAGCGGCTGGTTGATCGCCGCATATTTGAAGGTGAGGCCCGGATAGGACGCGGTGCGCGTGGTGGCAAGCGCGGCCATGGTGGCAAAGATTGTCGACAGCACCGCAGCCACGGCGCCGATCTGGAACGAGCGTAGCGTCGCGTCGATAACTTGCACGTTCTGCCAAGCCGACTGGAACCAGCGCATCGAAAAGCCGCCCCATTCGGACGTCGAGTTCGCCGCGTTGAAGGCATAGGCGACCAGCACGATGATCGGCAGATAGAGCACGATAAAACAGGTCGCAGCGATCACCGTGAAGCCGGTCTGGTGCTTGATGGAAAAGTTCTTAGCCATGCCGCGCCCCCGACTTGCCGGCATTGCGCACATAGGCAAGCAGCGCCACCATGACGATGATCATCACCGTGATCGACAGCGCCGAGCCGAGCGGCCAGTTGCGGCCTTGGCCGAACTGCAATTCGATCAGGTTGGACAGCATCATATTCTTGCCGCCGCCAAGCACGCTCGGCGTCACATAGGCGCCAAGGGCTGGAATGAAGACCAGGATGGAGCCGGCAATGACGCCGGGTTTGACCAGCGGGAAAATGATCTTCCGCAATACCTTGAATCGGGTCGCGTAGAGGTCGTAGCCCGCCTCGACGAGGCGAAAATCAAGCTTCTCCATGCTGGCATAGATCGGCAGCACCATCAGCGGCAGATAGACATAGGCCATGCCGATCAGAATCGCCGTGTCGGTGAAGAGGATCTGCACCGGCGCCGAGACGATACCAAGCTTGATCAGGATGGTGTTGATGATGCCTTCGTTGCGGATGATCTGCAGCACGGCGAAGGTGCGGATCAGAAGGTTGGTCCAGAACGGAATGGTGATCAGGAACAGCCAGAGATCCCTGGTTTTCTCGCTGCGCGTCGCCATGAAATAGGCGGTTGGAAACCCCAATGCCAAAGTGGCGATCGTCGTTATCACCGCCAGCTTGATCGAGCGCCAGAAGATGGTGACATGCGCTGCCGCAAGCGAAAGCGTATCGTCGAAAATGTCGCGTTCCATGAACACCGACAGCCAGGCATCGGGCGAAAACTGCCACTTCACATCGCCATAGGGGCCAGGCGTCAGGAACGAGTAGATCAGCACGATCAGCAAGGGGCCTGTCGCGGCGAGGAAGATCACCAGCAAGGCTGGCGCTGACAGCAGCCACCGGTCGCGCACATCGCGTCGCTGCGCTGCCTTGGCGACTTGTTCCGCGGTCGCCATGATCAGTCCTTCAGCACTTGCGCGGCGTCGTTGCCGATCATGATGCCGATCTGGCCGCCCTGCACGAAGCCGTCACCGGCGCCGCGGCTGTTCTGACGCCGCACGATGAACGGCTCGCCACCGGCAAGGCGCAGATGGAAGTGCGTGTCGGTGCCGAGATAGACGATGTTTTCGACGGTGCCGGACAGCGAAGCGCTCGGGCTGGCCGTGCCCAACTGCGCATGCTCTGGACGCACGACGATGGTGACCTTGCCGCTGGGGCTGAAGCCTTCCGGCAGCGAGGCTGGGATTTCCACACCAGACGGCAGCTTCACCGTCGCCCGGCCACCAGTCGCGCTAACCACATCCGCCTTGAGGAAGTTCGACTCGCCGATGAAGTCGGCGACGAAACGCTCGGCCGGCCGGTCGTAGATGTCGCGCGGCGAGCCGACCTGCAGGATCTTGCCCGACGACATCACCGCGATGCGATCCGACATGGTCAGCGCTTCCTCCTGGTCGTGGGTGACGAAGATGAAGGTGATGCCCGTCTCGTGCTGCAGCCGCTTCAATTCGATCTGCATTTCCTTGCGCAGCTTGTAGTCCAGGGCCGAGAGCGGTTCGTCGAGCAGGAGCACCTTGGGCTGCGGCGCCAGCGCCCGGGCGAGCGCCACGCGCTGCTGCTGGCCGCCGGAGATCTGGCTGGTGCGGCGGCCCGCCAGCGCCTCCATCTTCACCAGTTTCAGCATCTCGGCGACGCGCGCCTTGATCTCGGCCTTCGGCTTGCCCAGCATTTCCAGGCCAAAGCCGATATTGTCGGCGACCGTCATATGCGGGAACAGCGCGTAGGATTGGAAGACGGTGTTGACCGGCCGCTTGAAGGGCGGCAACGGCGCGATGTCCTGACCGTAGAGGAGGATTTCGCCGGCGGTTGGGAAGTCGAAGCCGGCAATCAGCCGCAGCAACGTGGTCTTGCCGCAGCCGGATGGTCCCAGCAGGGTGAAGAACTCATTCTCGCGGATGGATACCGAGACCGTATCGAGGGCAGCAACCTGCCCCTCACCCGATCCGAAAATTTTACTGACGTTTACGACTTCAATTGCATTCCGATCCGGTTTTTCCGGCACGATACGCCTCACTGTTGACCCCGCTCTTGCTGGCGGAGTTTTTCCCCTGTTCGATGTGACCACACGGCCGGTAGGTTGGCAAGTCCGGCATTGAACCACAGTTCAGTCGGTCATTTCGTCTTGCAAGCGGCAAGCTGTGCAAGCCGCATGCCATTGTCAGGCCTGGTAGGTGACCTTGCCACCGCAGACCGTCGTCACCGGCCGCAGCTTGTGTAGATCGGCCGGCGCCGTCTTCTCGATATCGGCCGACAAAACCACCAGATCCGCCATATAGCCGGGTTTCAGAACGCCTTTGCGATGTTCGGCGAATTCGGCATAGGCGCCCTCGACCGTGTAGGCGGCAATCGCTTCTTGCAGCGAGAAACTCTGGTCAGGATCGCCTTCTGCCCATGGTTTGCGCTGCACTGCCGCCTGAATGCTCAGGATCGGGTCGATCGCCGCCACCGGCCAGTCCGAGGCGAACACGACATGGGCGCCGGCGCTTTTCAGGGTGCGCCAGGCATAGCTCAGCGGCCAGCGGTCCCGCCCGATGCGTGACACCGTCGGCTCCAGCGGAAAATCCATGGCGCCGGGCGGATGCGACGGCTGCATCGAGGCGATGACGCCGAGTTCGGCAAAACGCGGCACGTCGGCTGCTGTGGTGACCTCGATGTGCTCAACCCTGTGCCGGCTGTCGCGCTTGCCATTGACCTTCCGCGCCGCCTCGTAACCGTCGAGCACCGCGCGCACCGCGCCGTCGCCGATCGAGTGCACGGCGATCTGCAGCCCGCGTTTGTCGATAGCCACGGCGAGATCGATAAATTGCTGCGGCGTGAACAGCGGCTCGCCGACCCAGTCGGGACGATCCGCATAGGGTTCGACCATAACAGCGGTCCAGGAATCGAGCACGCCGTCATAGAACACCTTGACCATGCCCGATGACAGCCACTCGCTGTCGTAGCGCTCGGCCATGACGGATGCCTTCTCCAGCATGTCGAGCGTCATGAAGTTCTTGTAGTGGAATGGGATCTTGACGCGGCAGGGCAATCCCTCCTCGGCCTCGATCTCGGAAAGCAGTTCGAGCTGGTAGAGATTGCCGTCCATGTTCTGGATCGAGGTGATGCCGTGGCGCGCGCACCAGGCAAGTCCGCGCCGTATGATGTCGCGGTCGGCGGCCCGCTCGACGGCCGACGGCATTGGGTCGGGCTCGCCGCCGGTCGACAGTCCCAGCCGCACCCGGCTTTCGCCGGCAAGGTCGAGCACCGGACCGAAGGCTTCGCCCTCGCGCAATTCGCCCGCGGCCAGGCCGTCGTCACCCATCACGATCTCGTTGCCCGGACCGAGCGTGCGTCCCTTCAGGATGCCGGCCATCTCCAGCGCCTTGGTGTTGGCCCACATCGTATGGTGGTCGGGCGCTGCCATGCAGAAGGGGCGGTCGGGCAGGATGGCGTCGAGATGATGGCGTGTCACCCGCTCGTCGCCGAGCACGGTGTAGTCGACGCCCTGGCCCACAAGCATTTTCGCCTCGGGCCGCGTCGTTGCGTAGTCGCGGATGGCGCTTTGAAGCGCCTCGAAGCCATGGATACCGCCGAGTTGAAGATGCGCGAGCTCGGCCCCTCCCGAGAACAGATGCATGTGGGCTTCGATGAAACCGGGCAGGACCGAACCGCCCTTGGCGTCGATCACCTCTGTGGTCGTTCCCTTGAGTTTTTCGATGGCGGCGTGGTTGCCGATGGCGATGATGGCGCCGTCCTTGACGGCAATCGCCTCGGCGGCGGGATTGTCATCGTCCATGGTCCGCACGCGACCATTGATGACGATCAGATCAGCATTTTGACCCGCACCCGTGACAGACATCGCGACTCCGCGCTTTTGACGACTGGCTGAGACCGACAACCCTCTTGTCCGACAAGCTGCCACTCCGCTGGAGCGGCGTTATCGGACGAAAACTGATGCCAGTGCGCTGCTTCGAAATTCCCCTTGCGATCTCTCAAAACAGCGTGGATAAAAGAATGCGACTAATTATTCGCGTTTGTCAACGTGCCGAATTTCGAATGTATTGTGGACAACACACCACGCCAATGTTGAGACCGGGACCTGTGTTGAAACCGGCAGGGAACGAAGGCATCAATCCGTGAAGCGCAGTCTCAGCCGCGAAACCAGGATGGCGCTCGAACCGCGCAAGCAGCCGCGGCAGGAACGGTCGAGCAAGGTGGTCGACAGGATACTCGACGCTGCGCTGATCCTGACGCGGGAGCAAGGAACCAAGACGCCGACGACGCTCGCCATTGCCCGGCGCGCGGGCCTGTCGGTCGGTTCGGTCTACCAGTACTTTCCCAACAAGGAAGCCATTCTCCTCGACCTCGCCCGGCGCTGGCTGTCGTCGTTTCCCGAGGTGATCGCCAGGCGCATCGAGGTCACCCCACCCACCAACCGCGACGAGTTTCGGCAGGAGGTGCGCAAGCTCTTCATCGATACCTCCAGAATATATCTCGAAAACGCCACCCTGATGCCGGTGATCGAGGCGATATCCGGCAATGCCGACCTCAGGCCGATCCAGGACGAATATGACGAGCAGATCATCGCGCTTTACGCCGCGTGGCTGCAGCATGTGAACCCGGCCCTTGAAGACAAGATCGCCAGCCGGCTCGGCGTGCTGATGATGGATGTCGGGCACGCCTGCCGGCTTGTGGGGTTGAAGCGGGATCGCAAGACATACGACCTCATCGAGGACGATGTGGAAAGAATGTGGCTCGCTTTGGTCACCCCCTATCTCAACCTTGACTGATCTCGCTATTTCGAGAGGAAATTCATGAAGACTGTCTATTCGCCGCTTCATGCCGGCCATGCCGGCCAGATGGAACTGGTCACGTCGGCAATCGTGCCGGGTTTCGAAAAGCCATCGCGGGCCGAGTTCATCAAGGCGCGGGTCGAGAGCGAGAAGCTGGGGCCGATCATCGGACCGGTCGAGCACGATCTCACAGCCGCCAAGCGCATCCACAAGGCCGACTATATCGACTTCCTGCCAACCGTCTGGCCAGCGTGGAAGGCCGCCGGCCTCGATGGCACGGCGATGCCCTTCACCTGGCCGACGCGCGGCCTGCGCGGCGACGTGCCACCCAAGCGCGTCGACGCCTTGCTCGGCTATTACTCCTTCGACGCCGGCGCCACCTTCGTCGAAGGCACATGGACCGCCATCAAATCGTCCTATGACGTGGCGCTGACGGCGGCGGCCTTGGTCAAGGGTGGCGAGCGGTCGGCCTTCGCGCTTTGCCGCCCGCCCGGCCATCACGCCGGTGCCGGGTTCATGGGCGGCTACTGCTACATCAACAATGCTGCGGTCGCCGCGCAGTGGTTCCTCGACCAGGGCGCCGAACGCGTCTCGATCCTCGACGTCGACTACCACCACGGCAATGGCACGCAGGAGATCTTCTATGAACGCGCCGACGTGCAGGTTCTCAACCTGCATGGCGATCCCATGGTCGAGTATCCGTTCTTCCTCGGCCATGCCGATGAACGCGGCGCCGGCGCCGGCGAAGGTTTCAACGTCAACTATCCCATGCCCTTCGGCACCAATTGGGACGCCTGGAACGCCTCGCTGGAGGATGCCTGCGTCAAGCTCGCCGCCTACGCCCCCGATATCGTCATCGTCTCCCTTGGCGTCGACACCTTCGAGAAGGACCCGATCAGCCAGTTCAAGCTGAAAAGCCCGGACTATCCGAAGATCGGCCGGCGCATGGCCAAGCTCGGCCTGCCGACGCTGTTCGTGATGGAAGGCGGCTACGCCGTCGAGGAGATCGGCATCAACGCCGTCGGCGTGCTCACCGGCTTCGAGGACAAATAGGAAAGCAATTCCAGGATAAGTGTGAGGCGGTTTTCCGGCCGGATTGCGCCAAAGAGATATGGGGCGGCTCCGGCCGCCCCGACCATCTAGGCGGCCGCAGCCGGGTTAGGTGCAACCACCGGAACGGCTGGCCTTCGCGACCGGCCGATGCGGTAGACAATCACCGCCGCAATCACGCCTGCCGCCAGGATGGCGAGCGCCAGCAACGGCCGGTACCAGAACCAGGCAATCGCGATCGTCACCGTGCCGACCAGGATCGCCAGAACGAAGGCGATGATGCCGGTGCCCATCCGCGCCATGCTGCCGAGGAAGGGTATGACGTCGAGGATCACCCCGATCGGGCTGAGGAACAGCGCAAAGCCTATGGTCAGCAACAGCAAGCCGGCGCCGCGCAGCAGCCAGGTGATCAGCGTGTTGGCGCTGACCGCGTCGGCGAACATCTTTTCGGCCGGGACGTTGCCGGTATCGACCATCAGCAGCGCATCGCCGGCTTGCGTCTGGTAGGGCTCGAAGCGGCTGCCGGCCTGGCGCGCGATGATACTGATCACGCCCAGCGGCGCCAGTTCGTAGCCGATGCGATAGTCACCCAAAGCGGGCGTCGTGTTGTCATTGCCGAGATAAATCTTGCCATCCACGATGCTGAGCGGTTTCGTTCCGATATAGGCAGCCTTTATCGCCGCCGACTGGTCGGCTGAGAGCGAATAGTCCTTGTCACCCTCGATACGGTCCAGCACTGGCGTATCGAGATCGAAGGCGACAAGCTTGCCCTCAGGAATCTGGAAGGTCCGGCCGTGGATTTCCATCGGCGAATTCTGGTGGCCGTCCGGCTTCTTGAAGTCCGACGAGTCGATCTGGCTGTCGTCCCACACCTTGGAATAGCTGTAGGTGGTCACCGTCTCTTCGCCACCGCCGAGCTTCTTGGTCGTCTCCGACTTGGACTCTTCCTTCCACTGATACATCTCGACACTGCGCGACAGCCGCAGCCCTTGCGTGGCGATGCCGAAATCCGGATCCGCCAGGCCGCTGTCCGCCGTCACCAGTCCGCTGACATGAACCAGCTTGCCGTCATTGGCGGTATCGACGCTGTCGGCGCCGACCGAAACCACCGCTCCAGAACCTTCGGCCAGCGAGCGCGCCGTCTGCACGGCGCGGCCCTCGTTCCAGAACAGCCCGATCACCATCAGCGCGATCAGGATAAGGCCGAAGATGACCCCGCCGACCGCGCGCTTGATCCGCCCGAACCACGAGACGGGCGTTACTTCCCGAAATGAATCGCTCATCGTTTCCCCCGAAACAAAGTTATCCCAAAATTACAACGCGGCCGGCGGCTGCGCGTTTAGCCCGTCAATCGGCGTGGATCTGCGCGCCGCAATCCCTTTCGCCGGCGCAGGCGTGCACCGCGCGCGTCGTGCCGCCATCGCCAACCCGCCACGGCGAGGCAGACAGCGGCGCCTGGCGATTGCCCCCGAGAAGATCGAGCGCCCGCATCGCCGTCTCTTCACCAGCCTCGTCACGCTTGACGATCTCGACGTCCTTGAGGCCGATCGCGGCAAGCTGCGGCATCACCACATCGGGGTCGCCCGCCACCACGATCAGCGACGGAT
The DNA here is from genome assembly GCF_040323735.1 of Mesorhizobium sp. M0029. Classification (NCBI taxonomy): domain Bacteria; kingdom Pseudomonadati; phylum Pseudomonadota; class Alphaproteobacteria; order Hyphomicrobiales; family Phyllobacteriaceae; genus Mesorhizobium; species Mesorhizobium sp. M0029. The sequence goes on along the minus strand of NZ_JAMYVF010000001.1, from coordinate 190,737 downwards.
CGAGCGACGCCAGGGCCAGCGCCTGTTTCTGAACCGCATCGAGCGTCAGCTTTGTGCGCGCCGCAATGCGGGTTTGCTGGTCCTCCAGCGTCGATCCGCTGCCGACCGCGCCAATCAGCGAGGAGAACAGACCAGCCGACGTCTCGGCCGATCCAGCCAGCGCCCGGCGATAGACAGTCACCGTGCGGTCGACCTCGTCCTGCGCCACCGGCAAGGTGGTCAGGCCGGCAAATCCTTTCAGGATTTCGGTAATCGCCGGCCCGGTGTTGGCGCGCTCGACGGTGGTTGCCACGACCAATCCCGAGCCGGCCTTCATCGGGCTCATTAGATAGCTCGACACGCCATAGGAATAGCCCTTCTCCTCGCGGATCACCGAATTCAGCCGGCTGGAGAAATCGGCGCCAAGCAGGTTGGAGACCGCGGTCGATTCAGCGCGCTCGCTCTCGTCGGTGCCGGGCGCCGGCCGCGCCACGAACAGCGCCGACTGGCTGGCGCCGGGTTCGGGCACCAGCAGCACTTTCTGTCCCCCGTTGAAATGCGCCGCCGGCGACGGCTCGACGGCATAGCCGGCGGTGTCGCTTGTCCACGCGCCGAATGCTTTTTCAAGGCTGGCGGCGACGGTCGCGACCGGCATCGGGCCGACGCTGTAGAAGGTCACCGCCTTCGGCGTGAACTCCGCCTTGAATGCGTCCCTCGCCTCGTCGAGCGAGATCGAGGCCAGCGCCTTTGCCGACCAGTCCACCGCTGCCTTGCCCGGCACCTGCGGGATCAGCGTCGCCTTTGCCATGCGGCCGGCAACGCCGGGCAGATCCGCCTCGCGGCCGTTTAGCCAGTCGACTGTCTGCGCCATCAGCACCGTCCATTCGGTCCTGTCGAAACGAGGCTTCAGCACCGCGTCGGCGAGCAGGCCAATACCCTGGTCGAGCTTTTCCGGCGGCACGCCAAGCGTCATCATCGTGGTCAGCGTTCCGGCCTGGTGGCCGACGCCGGCGCCGATGTCGCTGGCCGCCTTGGCGAAATCAGCCGAGCCGCGATCGGCGGCCCCGCGTGTCGCCATGCTTGCTGCAAGCTCCAGCAATCCCTCCTTGCCTTCCGGCACGCTGTTCCAGCCGCCGGCGGCACTGGCGGCGACATACACCATCGGCGCTTCCGGCATTGTGTAGTGGACGAGTTTGATGCCATTCGAGAGCGTCGCCGTTTCCATGGCGGGCAGTTTTGCCGAAGGCGCTTGCCCGGCCGCATGCTTCGGAATGTCGATCGCCGCTCGCTCCGGCGCGGTGAACGGCTGCGGTGTGCCGGACGACCCGATCAGTGCATCGGGATAGCCGCCGCGCGGGCCGGGCTTCAGCATCAGTACGCTGGCATCTTCCGGTTTCAACAGCCGCTTCATCGTTGCCTCGACATCCGCCACGCTGGCGTCCTTCACCCGCGGGTCGTCGACCAGCGCGCTCTGCGCATCGCCGAGCACGTCGGCATTGTAGGAGACGACGCCGGCGCGATCCTTCAGTGCTTCGCTGCCGAGCCGCGCTGCCTGCAAGATGCCGGTGCGCGCACGCTCGACATCGACCGGATCGAGCGGGGTCTTCAGGAAATCCGCAAACGCCGTTTTCATCGCGCTTTCCAGCGCTTCCGGCGCCACACCTTCGGCGGCACCCGCCTCGAAGGTAAAGCGGCCACCGAGCAGACCGCCGGTCCAGCTCGCGCTGGCATAGGTGGCAATGCCCAACTGCGAAACCAGCCGGTTGCGCAAAAACCCATATTCGCCGTTGCCGAGCAGTTCGGCGGCAATGCTGAGCGCACCATTGTCGGGCGACTGCGCCACCGGGCCACTGAAGCCGACCACGACGATGGGGCTTGGCACACGATCCTCGAGCACCAGCTTGAGCCGGGCCTGCGTCGGTGCCGGCACGGCGGGCCGCGCCACATCGGCGCCGCGCGCCACGCGGCCGAACGTGTCGGCAATCAGCGCCTTGGTGTCGTCGATCTCCAAGTCGCCGACCAGCACCAGCACCGCATTGTTGGGCAGATAGTAGCTGTTGAAGAAACCCCTGACATCGTCGAGCGTCGCCGCATCGAGATCGGCGACCGAGCCGATGACCATGCGGCTATAGGGATGCGGCTTCGGGAACAGGCCGGACCAGAAAGCTTCCCAGCCGGATGCGCCGGCCTTGTCGAGCACGTTCTGGCGCATCTCGTTCTTGACCACCGAGCGCTGCAGATCGAGCTTGGCCTGAGTCACCGAGCGGCCGAGATTGGCCATGCGGTCTGCCTCAAGCGACAAGATCATCGGCAGTGACGACGACAACCCGTCGACATAATAAACCGTGCCGTCCTCGGTGGTCCAGGCATTGATCTCGTTGCCGAGCGCGGCGTGCGCGCCGAACACGTTCGGCCAGGCCGGCGTGCCGGAAAACATCAGATGTTCGAACAGATGCGCAAAGCCCGAGCGTCCCGCGGGTTCATTCATCGACCCGACGCGGTAGCGCAGGTTCATCACCACCTTCGGCACGCGATGGTCGGGCACCAGCACCACCTGCAGCCCGTTGTCGAGCGCATAGGTAACGGTCGGCTCAGCCTTGGCGGGCGCTGCCATGCCGGCAAGAACCGCAAGCACCACCGTGAACGCCAGGAAAACCTGCTTCATCATGACCCCCGATGCTGATGGCCGCGAGCAAGCGCCGCCAAATCCGCCGTATGACCGAAGGGATGCCCATCCCTGCCGGCTGCCGAGACCCTATCGGAATCGATCGGCCCTCGATACGGCAGTATCGCAACACCCTCTGGCTTTTTCGTGTCGGCGTTTCAGGCCTTTTGCGGCGGAAAGGCCGCGAAAGTCGCGCCTGAGTCGCTTGAGTCCAATAATATTGATTTTGTCAAATCGCGTTTGATGTCGGATTCATCTGCGGGTAGATTAGACCCGAATCAGCCGGTCCTTGGGGGGCGCGGCGACCACCCAAAGTCTCAAGTTCCGGCCAATGACCGGCACCAGACGCGGACGGCTTCGCGTTCCCTGAATGGATTCGGTGATCAGCGCGACCGCCGCGCCGTGTGAGTGCTTCGTAAACGTGATGCGTCTTCAAGTTCGGCCGCTGCTAACCCCAGCGTCCGGGCTCAAGAAAAGACTCCGGCCATGACATACAACCAAAGCATCCAATGAGCAGTTCCGCCGCGCTTCTCCAATCCGATACGTTAGGCTCGCGCCTCGAATCGCGCGGCGATCTCACCTCCTTTTTCATGCAGCTTGCCGCCGAGATCGGCGCCGACAGCTACATGCTCGTCGCCATCGTCCACGACCAGGACCGCAACGACGCCCGCATCGTCTCATCCAACTGGATCTTCGACGCCATTGAACTGATCGGCAAGCGGCTGATCGCCGGCCTTGCCCAGGGACCGCTGACCGTTGCACCTGGCATCCGCCCGAGGCCCCTGGTCGCCGCCGCGGCACCCGACGCCGGCGGACTGCTCACAGGCGAAGAGGCGCGCCTGCTCGACGTGCTTGGACATGCCGAAGTCTATTCACTGCGGCTCAATGTCGGCCGCCAGCGGCTGTTTGCGCTTTTCTCGGCGGCCGAGGCCGGCAGTATCGACCAGCCGGCGCTGATGAAGGCTCAGTTGAAGTGCTGTTACGCGCTGTCCGCCATCCCGCAATTGATCGCCGCCGTCGCCATGCAGGACCCGCTGTCCGACCGCGAGCGCGAATGCCTGTTCTGGGTGTCTGAAGGCAAAACCACCGATGAGGTCGCAGTGATCCTCGGGGTCTCGTCCAACACCGTCAACAGCTACATCACCCACGCCATCCAGAAATTCGCGGCGTCGAACCGCGCGATGGCCATCGCCACGGCGATCAGGAGCGGCATCATTTGAAACACGCTGACATCAAGGCGGCGGCCGAAGCCCTTTTCAACGAGCAGCGAAATCCGTTCGGCGCCTTCTCCATCAGTTCCGAGACGCACCATGCCGTTACCATCCCGGACGCGGTGCGCCGCTGCCGCTGGATCGCCGTCGACATCAACGCGTCGGCCTTCGGCCTCTACTTCGTCAGCCCCTCGCCGGAACGGGCGCGCCTGGTGCCGAGCTTCGATTCCGACTATCCCGCCACCGCGGTGACAACCAAGTTCATCGCCGGCGCCAATGGCGAGGAGATGGTGCACCACAGCGGCGCCTCGACAGCGCCGCGCTGGTGGGCGGACGACGGCATCGCCGGCTCGGACGCCGTCTTCCAGAACCTCGCCTGGGCGGAGCGGACGGCGCCGCTGGCGCCGGGCACCAACGGCATTGCCTTTCCCGTCCATGCCGATCGGGGCCATTGCGGGCTGGTGGTGTTCCTCGGCTCGACGATCGCTTTGCCGGAGGACACGCTCTACGAAATCCACGCCCGCTGTTTTTCGCTGTTCGCCGCCGTCGCCCGAATTCGTCCGAACGATGCCGGCCGGATGCGGTCGATCTCCAAGCGTGAACTGGAGTGCCTGAAGCTGACCGCCAACGGCAACACCAGCGAAGAGATCGCCAGGCTGCTGAAGCTGTCGGTCCACACCGCCAACCAGTATCTCACCCAGTCGACGCAGAAGCTCAACGCGGTCAACCGCAACCAGGCGGTGGCCAAGGCGCTGCGGCTGGGGCTGATCGAGTAGTCAGCGTCCAGCGATTCGGCTTGCGAAAGAAAATCAGCGATAGGCGAGCGGCTCGGTCCGGCGAATGCGCGCCTCTTCGATGACCGTCTCCAGCAAGGCGGTGTTGTGCTCGGGGTCTTCGCCGGGCTTCTCGAACGACACATAGTTGACCGCGACCGAAGACCTCTCCTCGCTCAGCGTCAGCTGGAAATAGACGGTGACGCCCGGCGGCCGAAGCTCGAGATCGAGCACGATGCGCGGGCTGCCGCTCCAGTCGACATGTGCCTCTCCGCCATGGCCGAGCCTGAGCGTGCCCGGCAGGAAGAACAGCTCCACCGCCGAATCCACCAGATCCGACAGGCAAGCGAAATGCTCGAGCCGGATGAAAGCGATGTAGTCGGCGACATCGATCAGCCGCAACTCGTCGACCACCTGCTCGATGGCCTTGGCGACAATGAGTTCGCGGGATTTTGCGTGCGGTTGGCGGTTCATGAAATTTGTCTCCGCTCAGCCTTTTTGGAGTAGACGATCCGCACCAGTTCGGCGACGGCCTGGTAGAATTGCGACGGGATCACGCTATCAACCGAAACTTGCTTGTACATGGAGCGGGCGAGCGCCACGTCCTCGAAGATCGGGATGTTGTGCTCCTTGGCAATCTCGCGAATCTTGAGCGCCACAAGGTCCTGGCCCTTGGCCAGCACCATGGGTGCTGAATCCTCGTCGCGGACATATCTGAGCGCGATGGAAAAGTGCGTCGGATTGGCGATGATCAGCGTCGCGCGCGGCACCGCCGTCATCATCCGCTTGCGCGCCCGGTCACGCGCCAGCGAGCGCAGCCGCGACTTGATGATCGGGTCGCCCTCGGACTGTTTGAACTCGTCCTTGACCTCCTGCTTGGTCATCCGCAGATCCTGCTTCCAATGGAAGCGCGACCAGACGACGTCGACCGCCGCGATCAGCCCCATGACGAAGACGATCGCCACCAATATGTCGACGGTGATGCTTTTGATGACGAGGCCGAAAGCGACGGGGTTGGTGATCATGCCGGCCAGGAGCTGGCGGTAGTCCTGCGACAGCGTGAAGTAGAGCACGATACTGGCGAAGCCGAGCTTGCCCAGCGATTTCAGGAATTCTACCCAGCCCTGAATACCGAACATCCTGGTCCAGCCCTTAGCTATCGAGATGCGCGACAGTTGCGGCCGGATCCGCTCGCCGACGACTTGCGGCATGTTCTGCAGCACCGAGGCGCCGATGCCGGCCACCACCAGCAGCACCAGCAGGCTGACGACGGCGTTGCCTATTTCCATCATCACGGTCTTGTAGAGCGCGATGACGTCGGTCTCGGTGTCCATCGGCCACGCCTCGGGCTTTTCCAGGAACATCGACAGGAACATGCCGAGATCAACGACCGCGTCCTTGGCGTAGAAGACGGTGAACACCAGTATGGCGATGAAGGACGCCAGAAGTGCGGCCTCTCGCGAATGGGGCAGCTTGCCCTGTTCGACGGTGTCGCGGATCTTCTTTTCGGTCGCGTCTTCGGTTTTGGAGTCTTTGTCCGCCGCTTCAGCCATTCAGCGCTCGGCGTTAAGCCGCTTCGCTCTGCTGCGATGAGGGCAGTTCGAAAGCCCCCTCGCGCGAAAGCCGGATTGTCGCCACCGCGATGTTCTTGCGCGCCGTCATGATGTCGGCAAGCTGAATGCCTTCCGAGCCCTGTCCGAGCTCGGACTCGATCATGCGCCGCGACCGTGCGCCGATCGCCGAGAGCGCCGATTCCGTCAATGCGGGTGGTGCACCGCGCAGCGCCACCGTAATCAGTTCGGTCGACAGCCCGTCGAACAGAAGCACCCGCGCCTTCTGCGTCAAAAGCGGCAGATCGTCGAAGGCAAACAACCTGGAGCGGACACCGCCGAGGTCCGGCGTGCCGGCCTCTTCCAGATCCTGCATGACCTCTTCCAGCTGCGGCTTGTCCATTTCGTTGAGCACACTGGCGACGCGCGCCTGTCCGGCCGAGATATCCTTGGTCGCTGTCTGCGCCAGCACGCTGGCGCGCAGCTGGTTCTCGATGATCCTGGTGGCCGCGTCCGGAATGGTCGCCATCGTCACCATGCGCTTGATGATCTCGCTGCGCATCGGCTTTTCCATGGTCAGCAAAATGTTGGCGGCGGCCTGCGGCGCAAGCTTCGACAGCACCATGGCCGCGGTCTGGGGATGCTCGGCGGCAAGGAACGTGCCCAGACGCGTCGGCTCGAGCTTTTCCAGCTCCGGCCAGATCGGCGGTGGTCCTTCCGGCGCAACCTCGAAGCGCTTGTCGCCCATGATGGCGCTCATCTCTTCGGGCGACAGCGATTCATTGAGGATCGTGTCCATCCGGTCGGCGGAATCGAGCAGGCCCGCACCTTCGGTGAACTCGGCCTCGAATTCGGCGACGATGCGTTCGAGGTCGCTTTGCGGAATGGTGCGCAGCAGCCGCGCCCCTTCGATCAGTGCCTTCAGTTCTTCTTGCTTGAAGAATTTCAGCAGCCGGCTGGCCGAAGGTTTGCCCATCGCCACCAGGATGGCGGCGGCCTTTTGCGGGCGCGTGAGCGTCACCGGCGTCGTCATGGCATAAGCTCCGATCGCTGCTGAGACCGCATGTCGTCTAATCCTCAGGCGCTCTTGGCGGCAGCGATGATTTCGGTCAGCCTGATGCCAAAGCGCGACGGATCGCTTTCCAGCACGGTGATCTCGCCGCGCGCTATCTTGCGGCCGTTGACCACGACATCGACCGGTTCGCCGATGCGCCGGTTGAGCGCCACCGTCGAGCCCTTCTGCAGCGCCATCAGGTCCGACACCGGCATTTCCGTACTGCCGAGGATGATCTGCACATCGACCGGGATGCTCATGATGATGTTCGAATTGGCGCCGGACGTGGCAGCCCGCAAGGCGGCCTCGGGGCGCTTTTCCTCCTCCTGGAGGACGCCGCGCAATTCCTCGATGGCGCGGTCGAGCTGCTCGTCCGGCTGGTCGATGTTGGCTTCCACCTTGGTCTTGGCCATAAGTCGTCTCCAAATGCTTGAGCTTGCCCGGCGTCAGCCCGGCATGAGCCCATCGATAAAATCCTGACCGGCATCGTAAGGATGCCTGATCCGGACGGTGTAGTTCTGCCCGAGTTTGCCGAACTCGCAGACAAACAGCGTCTTGTCGCGCGCGCTCAGCTTGGCGTGCGACTGCGCGGTTTCCTCGAACTCGATGATCTGGCCCGGCTCGAAACCGGCGAGATGGCCGAGCGTCAGGCGGGCCAGCGGCATGGTCGCTTCGAGCGTCACCGTCGAGCGCATGACCTCTTCGGAAAAACGTGCCCGCCAGTCGGAGGTCGTGCCTTCGCTGTCGTGGACATCGGCGATACCGCGTGTGGCCAGCAGGATGCGCTGCGGGATCATCACCGTGACCGTTCCGCTGTCGGTCGGCGTCGAGATGCCGAAGACGATGCGCACCGCCGCGCCATCGCGCAGCACGCGGCGCTTGGCTTCGCTGCCCGAAAGCGCCCGCGGCACCGGCAGCCGCAGCTCGAGCGAGCGCCGGCCTGATCCGTTCAACGCCTGCGCAACTTCCTGGAAGACCGTGGTCGCAACATCGGTCTCGATCTGCGACAGAGCGCGCTCGATCGGCGAAACCGGCTGATCCGGATCGCCGCCGAACAGCGCGCACACCATCACGGCGATGGCCGGCGCATCAGCCACCAGCGTCATCGCATCCGAAGACGTCGGCGATGCTATGATGGCCATGGCAAAGGCATCGCCGGCATTCGTGCGGGCATCGGGAACACGGCTGATCTCGACCGTGCGCAGGTCGACGGTGACCGGTGCACCGAGCTCGCCGGCCAGGCTCTTCTGCAGCAGCGGCAGTGCGCGCTCCCCCATCGAGCGCCCGGTGCCGATGACGTGAGCGGCCTCACCGCTTTCACCGACCAGACGCTCGATGATCAGCGAGCGGGCTTGCGAGGGGCTGCCAGGACTTGTCATGACGGCGTGCGGTCCTGTCTGTCTTCATGCATGGCTCAAGCCGCTTTCTTCTCGGCGGAAGCTGTGTTCATCGTGCTTTGCTCGACGGCATCGATCGTCGGCCGCTCATAGGACGAGATGGTCTTGCGGCCGAACTCGATCGCCACCTGCGGCAGAGCGCCGTTCATATAGGCAAGCAGCGTCTGCTTGACGATGATATAGAGGCGATTCTTCTTCTCGCGCACCGTCTTGATCTTGGTGGCAACCGGTCCGACCACCGCATAAGACAGGAAGATGCCGAGGAAGGTTCCGACAAGGGCGGCGCCGATCAGGCCGCCGAGGATTTCGGGCGACTGGTCGAGCGCGCCCATCGCCTTGACCACGCCGAGCACGGCGGCGACGATGCCGAGCGCAGGCAGACCGTCGCCCACCGCCACCAGCGCATGGTAGGCCTTCATCTTGTCGGACTTGATGGTCTGGATTTCCTCGTCCATCAGCGCCTCGATCTCATGCGAGCGGGCATTGCCGATGATGATGATGCGGCAGTAGTCGCAGATGAAATTCGTCAGGTCGTGGTTCTTCAGCACGGTCGGGAACGCCTGGAAGATCGCCGACTCCTCCGGATTGTCGATGTGCGCCTCGACCTCGCTGCGCGACTTCGAGCGCAGTTCGCGCATCAGGCTGTGCAGCACGCCCAGCGTCTCCAGATAGTCGCGTTCTTTCGGTACCGCCTGCTTGAACGCTTCGAGGATACCCCTGCCGGTGTCCTTGACCGTCTTCATCGGGTTGGCGACGAGAAAGGTGCCAAGTGCGGCGCCACAGATGACCACCGCTTCCCAAGGCTGCATCAGCACATGCAGATGGCCGCCCATGGCCATGAAGCCGCCGAGAACACAGCCGAGCGTCACCACAAGTCCGATCAGAATGCCCACGCCAGATCCTTCCGCATCACGTCAGGCCTAACCGATAGCCCCCGTGCCTTGTGTGAGGCTTGAATCATGCAAGGTGAGGCGATTCAGCCTCGCGCAAGCAAGTCCGCATACTCTTGCTTTTGAAGCTGCGACCGGAGGCATGTCGTGTTGAGCACTTTTACCAGCTACCAGCTCATCGCCAGGGACATCCCCAAGGCGATCGACCGCATCGAGGCGGAGCCGATCACCAAGCGCGACACCGACTACTATCTCGCCAACATCGGCAGCGTGAAATCGATCGACGATTTCGTCAAGAACGACCGGCTGTTCAAATATGCCATGAAAGCCTTCGGTCTCGGCGACATGGCTTACGCCAAGGCCTTCATGGTCAAAGCGCTGAAGGAAGGGGTGTCGGATTCCGACAGCTTCGCCAACAAATTGAGCGACAAGCGTTATGCCGAGTTCGTGTCGGCCTTCAATTTCGCCGCACTTGGCGCTAATGCCACGAGCTACAATTCGGCACAGCAGGGCGTGACCAACAATTATGGTCTCCAGGTCTCGGTCGGCCCTTCGCAGAACGGCTACACCTACTACAAGGGCGAAACCTCGTACTACCTGAGCAACATTTCCAACGTAAAATCGATCGACGACCTGATGGGCAACGATCGCCTGCTCACCTATGCGATGGCCGCGTTCGGCCTGGACGCCGACGCCGAGCCGGCTGCGACCGTGCGGGCCATGCTGGAAGGCGGCGTCACCGACCCGAACAGCCCCGCAAACACGTCGACAAACAAGGGCTATGCGGCTTTCGTCGCGGCTTTCGACTTTGCCCAATATCGCGACCAGGCTACGGCGCGCGACGCCGTCCAGCAGGCGGTGCCGAAGGCTGTGATCGGCGGAACCGGACTGTTGCTCGTCAAGCCGACCGCGCAATACATCAAGGGCGAGGCCGACTACTACGCAGCCAACATCTCCAAGGTGAAGTCTATCGAAGACCTGCTGAAGGACAAGCGCCTGCTGACCTTCGCCATGGCTGCCTATGGGCTTGATGCATCGACCCAGACGACGAAGCAGATCCGCACCATGGTCAATGGCGGCGTCACCGATCCGTTGAGTCCCGCCAACCTGTTGACCGACAAGAGCTACGCCAACTTCGTCAGCGCCTTTGATTTTGCCCAGTATGACGATCAGACGACCACGCGCGAAGCGGTGCTGAAGACCACGCCGAAGCTCTACACGACCGAGTCCAGTCTTGGCCTCATCAAGCCGAATGCGGACGCCGTCCAGGCCGAGACCAGCTACTACCTCGCCAACATCACCAAGGTGAAATCGGTCGACGACCTGATGGCCGACAGCCGCCTTTATAACTATGCTCTGTCCGCAAGCGGGCTCGATCCGGCGACCACCAACAAGGATCTCGTCCGTGATGTCCTGGAGGGCGGTGTCCGCGATCCCGCCAGTGTCGCCAACAAGCTCTCCAACAAGGCCTATGCCAGGCTCGCCACCTCGTTGAATTTCGAGGCCTACGGCGAAGCGGCAACGACCCGCAGCCCGTCGCAGCAGCCGGTGGTCGACAAATACATGCGCCAGACCCTGGAAGAAGACGCCGGCAAGACCAATGAGGGCGTGCGGTTGGCGCTCTATTTCGAGCGCAAGGCCTCGACCATCACCAACTGGTACGACGTGCTGGCCGACACGGCCCTGGCCAGCGTGGTACGCACCGCCATCGGCCTGCCCGATTCCTTCGCTGCCGCAGATATCGACAAGCAGGCGCAGGCCTTCGAGGCAAAACTCGACCTCACCGATTTCACCGACCCGGCCAAGCTCGAGAAATTCCTCACCCGCTTCACCAGCCTTTGGGAAATCAATCATCCGACCTCGACCGCCCAGACATCGATCGGTGTGCTGTTTGCGCAGCCGACCACCGTCGGCATCTCGACCGATCTGATGATGGCCATGCAGAAACTGAGATTCTGAGAACACCATGCAGGACAGCCTTTACGTCGCCCTTTCCTCACAGATCGCGCTTGAGCGCCGTCTCGACACCATCGCCGATAATGTCGCCAACGCCTCGACCATCGGCTTTCGCGCCACCGGCGTGAAGTTCGAGGATGTCGTCTCCGGCAGCGGCCCCAAATCGGTGTCCTTCGCCTCCTCCGGCAAGACCTATTTGTCCGGCGCGCATGGCGCGATGACGCAGACCGGCAACCCGTTCGACTTCGCCGTCCAGGGCGATGCCTGGTTCGGCATCGACACCCCGGCCGGCACCGTGATGACGCGCGACGGACGTTTTTCGATGAACGAGAACGGCGAGTTGATGTCGCTCGAAGGCCATCCGGTGCTCGACGCCGGCGGTGCGCCGATCCAGCTCGACCCGCGCGACGGTCCGCCCAAGGCGGGCGCCGACGGCTCGCTGCGCCAGGGCGACAAGCTCGTCGGCGCCATCGGCCTGTTCAATTTCGATCCCGGCCCGAATTTCGTCCGCTACGGCAATTCTGGCATCGTGCCCGCGCGTGCGCCGGAGCCAGTCACCGACCGTTCCGATCTCGGCGTCGCGCAGGGCTATGTCGAGGAATCCAACGTCAATCCGGTGCTGGAGATGACGCGCCTGATCATGGTCCAGCGCGCCTTCGAGAACACGGCGGCGCTGATGCGCCAGACCGACGCCTCGACCGACGACGCCATCAAGACGCTCGGCTCCAAGTCGTAGCGGCATGTCGAGCAGCAAATCATCGATACGCGCGCTTGAACGGCAACCGGAGACAGCACCGGAAAACCGGCTGGCTGCGCTGGAGCGGATCTGGCGCCGCTTCGATGACACCGAGACGTTGCTGCGGCGCGGCGGCCGTGTTTCGGAGGTTTCGCCAACGCATTACAAGGTGCGCGGCCTGTCTGAAGTCGCCAGGCTTGGCGACCTCGTCGAACAGCGCGGCAATGCCGGCACGCGCCGCGGCGAGATCGTCAGGATCGGCCGCGACGAAGTCGTCATCGCCCCTTTCGAACGCAGCGCCGACGCCGGCATCGGCGACGCCGTGTTTCGCCGCGGCCCGCTGACGGTAACGCCGCATGCTTCGTGGCGTGGGCGCGCCATCGACGCGCTGACCCGCGTCATCGACGGCGGCCCGCCGCTGATCAGGATCGGCGAGGCTGCGAGCGGCGACGGCACGACGCCCGGCGCCATGGCGCGGCAGCGCGTCGGCACCGCCTTCACGACCGGGGTCAAGGTCATCGACATCTTCACGCCGCTCTGCCTCGGCCAGCGCCTCGGCGTCTTTGCCGGTTCCGGCGTCGGCAAGTCGACGCTGCTCGCTATGCTGGCCGGCGCCGACGCCTTCGACACCGTGGTCGTGGCGCTGATCGGCGAGCGCGGCCGCGAGGTACGCGAATTCCTCGAAGACACGATCGGCGCAGAGAGCATGGCCAAGACGGTCGCCGTCGTCGCCACCAGCGACGAGAGCGCCATGATGCGCCGGCGCGCGCCGGATACCGCCATGCGCGTTGCCGAACATTTTCGCGACCAGGGCCACCGCGTGCTGCTGGTGCTGGATTCGATTACCCGCTTTGCCCATGCGCTGCGCGAGGTGGCGACCGGCACCGGCGAGCCGCCGGTCGCCCGCGGCTATCCCGCTTCGGTTTTCACCGACCTGCCGAAGCTGCTCGAACGCGCCGGACCTGGCGCTGAAGGCCCCGGTATCAAAGGACAGGGATCGATCACTGCCATCATCTCGGTGCTGGTCGACGGCGATGACCACAACGACCCGGTTGCCGATTCGGTACGCGGCATCCTCGACGGCCATGTCGTGCTCGACCGCGCCATTGCCGAACAGGGCCGCTACCCCCCGGTCAATCCGCTGTCGTCGATCTCGCGCCTCGCCGACAAGGCATGGAGCCCCGAGCAACGCATGCTGGTGACCAGGCTGAAATCGATGATCTCGCGCTTCGAGGACACACGCGACATCCGCCTGCTCGGTGCCTATCAGGGCGGCGCCGACGCCGAGCTCGATATTGCCGTGCGCCAGGTGCCGCTGATCTACGAGGCGCTGACGCAGTCGCCCAGGGATCGCGCCTCGAGCGACGCATTCTCCGACCTCGCCCGTCATCTGAAAGGCAAGCAAAGTGTCGATGCAGGAGACTGAGCTTCAGTACACCGAGCGGCTTTTGCGCGAGATGATCGCAGAGGCCAGTGCCGCGGAAGAAGCCCGGGCCAACGAAGCGAGAGCTGTCAGGGCAAAGGCCGATCTCGACAAGGCCGCCAAGGCTGAGGCCATTCTGGCCAGGGCCGCCAGGCCATTCTTGCCCAGGGTAGCCAGCGTAGTCGAGTCCACTGTGCCTCGCTTGGCCGAGCCTGCCTTGCCCAGCGTCGTCAAGCCTGAATTGCCAAGGACCCCTCGCGCCGGCCCCAAAGAAGCGATCGAGACCAGTCGTGACTCGCTTCTCGACGGGCTGTTCCCGGTCACCGAATGGCCGCAGCCGCCAAGGCCGCAATATCCCAGGCTCGACAAGAAATCCGACCGCCGCAGCGATATCGTCTTTGCCGCGCTCGGCATCACGCTTGGCCTGATCTGCGCGCTGTTTCCCTGGTATATCTTCTTCAATCAGGACCAGTTCGGCGTGCAGGCGATCAAGTTCGGCGGCAGCGGCACCAATGCAGGGCGGGTCAGCGGCGGCTCGCAGATGGAGAACAGCGGTCAGCCGCTGACGGCAAACGATGTTCCCGATGTCGACCTGTTCGCCACCGGCACGCTGCAGGACCCCGAGGTCCCGGTCCAGGTTCCCGACGAACAGCCCTTTCCGGCGGACCCCAAATTCCGCATGGTTCATGTCGCCAACGGCCGCGCCATGATCGAGGACGATGCCGGCCTGTGGATCGTCCAGCGCGGTTCGAAGTTGCCCGATTCCAGCATGGTCTCGTCGATCGAGCAGCGCGGCGGCAAATGGGTGATGGTCACCAGCACCGACCAGATGATCGAACTCTCCAGGTAGTCGCACTCTCGAAGTAACGGCACGGGCCGAGCGCCCGACCCGCGCAAGGTCCGCGCAAGACTGGCAGCCTAGTCTTGTACGTACCAGCCCGGAGATCCCCATGGAGCCCGTCAATCTTTTCGATCTCGCCGCCAAGCAGTCGCAATGGCTGTCGGTGCGCCAGTCGGCCATTGCCGGCAACATCGCCAACGTCAACACGCCGGGCTACACCGCCGGCGATGTCGAGCCGTTCGAGAAGGTGCTCGACCGCACGGCAGTGTCGCTGACCGCCACCCAGGCAGGCCACCTCGGCACTGCCGCCACTAATGCCGGCTTCACGGTCAAGCCAGAAGAGACGACCGGCGCCATCATGCCCTCGAAGAACACGGTGGTGGTCGAGAACGAACTGATGAAGGCCGGCGAGGTCCGCCGCTCGTTTGAACTCAACACCGCGATCGTCAAGGCCTTCCATTCGATGATGATGATGGCGGTGAAGAGCTGACCATGGACGCTTTGACCTCAGCCCTCAAGATCGCCGCGTCCGGCCTCAGCGCCCAGTCCGACCGTTTGCGCGTCGTTTCGGAAAACCTTGCCAACGCGCAGTCGACCGGCAACACCCCGGGCGCCGATCCCTACCGCCGCAAGACCATCAGTTTCGTCTCGGAACTCGATCGTGCCTCGGGTGGCACGACGGTCGAGGTCAACTCCATCGACCGCGACCCCAGCGACTTTCCCGTCGAATTCCAGCCCGGCAACGAGGCCGCCGACGACAAGGGCTACGTCAAGATGCCCAATGTAAACGTGCTGGTCGAGATGGCCGACATGAGCGAGGCCAACCGCTCCTACGAAGCCAACCTTCAGGTCATCAAGCAGGCGCGTGATCTGATCTCCATGACCATCGACCTGATGAGGAACCAGTAATGATCAGCGGCATTGGCGGTATCGGATCGCTTCCCCTCAAGCCGGAGATCGGTGGCGCCGATACCACGACCGACCTGTTCCAGGGCACCAGGGCGCCGACGGCCGGCACCGGGATCGGCACCACCTTCGCCGAAGCGCTGAGCCAGGCTGCTTCAAAGACCGTCAACACCTTGCAGAATGCCGAGCAGGTGTCAATCCAGGCGCTGAGGGGCGACGCCGACACCCGCCAGGTCGTCGACGCCGTCATGAGCGCCCAGCAGGCCCTGCAGACCACGATCGCCATCCGCGACAAGGTCGTCTCCGCCTATCTCGAAATCAGCCGTATGGGCATCTGAGGAGAACTTGCCGTGAAAGCACTCGCCATCGCAGCGACCGGCATGAATGCCCAGCAGACCAATCTGGAAGTCATCGCCAACAACATCGCCAACATCAACACCACCGGCTACAAGCGCGCGCGGGCCGAATTCTCCGACCTGCTCTACCAGGTCGACCGCACACAGGGCGTGCCCAACCGCTCCAATTCCTCGCTGGTGCCGGAAGGCGTCTCGATCGGCCTCGGCGTCAAGACGACGGCGGTGCGCAACGTCCATACCCAGGGCGAACTGACCTCGACCGGCAACAGTTTCGACATGGCGCTGACCGGCCGCGGCTGGTTCCAGATCGAGGGCGGCGACGGCGGCACGCTCTACAGCCGCGCCGGCGCCTTCAACACCAACGCCACCGGCCAGCTGGTGACCGTCGACGGCGCCAATGTCATCCCGGCCATCACCGTGCCGACCGATGCCATCGAAGTCGTCGTCAACAAGACCGGCCAGGTCTTTGCCCGCATCGACGGCCAGACCGACCTCCAGCTGCTGGGCCAGCTGCAGCTCGCCAACTTCGCCAATGAAGCCGGCCTCGCGCCGCTCGGCGACAATCTGTTCCAGGAGACGCCGGCCTCCGGCCCGGCCAATGTCGGCGTGCCCGGCGATCCCGGCTTCGCCTCGGTCGAGCAGGGTTATCTCGAGGCCTCCAACGTCGATCCGGTCAAGGAAATCACCGAGCTGATCTCGGCGCAGCGCGCCTATGAGATGAACTCCAAGGTCATCCAGGCCGCCGACGACATGGCCTCCGTCGTGTCCAAGAACATCAGGTAAGGTTTGATGCTCTCTCCGGCCTCCCGCTCCGCGCTCTGCCGCACCGCGCTGATCCTCGCGCTGGTGGCCGGCAGCGTTCCGGCGTTTGCGCAAGAGACCGCAAATCAGGAGAACAGCACCCAGGTTGCGAGCACTCAGGCGACCGGCGAGGTCGTGCTGATCCCCAACCGGGTCATCTATCCCGGCGAGATGATCGACCAAGGCGCGTTGAAGCCGGTGACGTTGCTCCCCGGCAAGCACAGGCCGGATGCGGTTGCCACGCAGGCGCAGGAACTGCAGGGCAAGGTTGCCAAGCGCACGCTGCTGCCCGGCCGCTATATCCCGGTCGCCGCCATCCGCGATTCCTGGCTGGTCGAACAAGGTGCTGCCGTGCAGGTCTATTTCATCGCCGGCGACCTCACCATTTCGGCTACGGCGGTGTCGCTGCAGCCGGGTGCCGCCGGCGATTTGATCAAGGTCCGCAACACAGACAGCGGCAAGATCTTTTCCGGCACGGTGATGGCGGACGGCACCATCCGGGTCAGCGCGTCATGAGACGCGGAGCTGCCCTTCTGCTCGCGGCCGTTGTCGGCCTGCAGCCGGCGCTGGCCGACGGTCTTACGCCGAAGCAAAAGCGCGATCTTGCCGGCCAGAATGGCGGCGCCTTTGTCCATCCCGAATATGATCCGGCCACCACCAGCCGCATGTTCAGGGTGTCCAACGGCCCAAGCTCTCTGCCACCCGGCCAGGTCGCATCGCGCATCAAGGACATCGCGCAGCTGCAGGCCTCGCGCGACAACCAGCTCGTCGGCTACGGCCTCGTCATCGGCCTCGCCGGATCGGGCGACAGCCTGCGCAATTCGCCCTTCACCGAACAGTCGATCCGCGCCATGCTCGAAAATCTCGGCATCGCCACCGAAGGTGGCAGCGCGCGGGCCAAGAACGTCGCCGCCGTCATCGTCACCGCCAACATGCCGCCTTACGTGCAGTCGGGCGCCCGCATCGACATCGACGTCTCCTCCATGGGCGACGCCACATCGCTTGCCGGCGGCACGCTGATAATGACGCCACTGAAGGCGGCCGATGGCGAGATCTATGCTGTCGGGCAAGGCTCGGTCATCGTTTCCGGCTTCACTGCCCAAGGCGATGCCGAAAAGCTGACGCAGGGCGTGCCGACGGCCGGCCGCGTGCCCAACGGCGCCATCGTCGAGCGCACGGTGCGCGCCGAATTCGAGGACCAGGCGCTGCTCACCTTGCAATTGCGCAATCCCGATTTCTCCACTGCCGTCCGCATCGCCGACGCCATCAACGGCTACACCTCGCAGCGCTTCGGCATGCGCGTGGCGGCGGAGCGCGATGCGCGCACCGTGCAGATCAGGCGGCCGAAGAACGTTTCGGCGGCGCGTTTCTATGCCGAGATCGAGAATTTGGTGGTCGAGACCGACACGCCGGCGCGCGTGGTCATCGACGAACGCACCGGCACCATCGTCATCGGCAACGAGGTCAAGATCTCGCGGGTGGCGATCAGCCACGGCACGCTCACCGTGCGCATCACCGAGCAGCCGAAGATCGTCCAGCCCGAACCGTTCTCCAAGGGCGTGACAGCGGAGGAACCCTTCACCACCATCGATGCCACGCGGCCTGACGCCCGCGTCAATGTGCTCGACGGACCGAACCTCGAAACGCTGGTGTCTGGCCTCAACCGTCTCGGCGTCAAGCCGGACGGCATCATTGCCATTTTGCAAGGCATCAAGTCGGCCGGCGCTTTGCAGGCCGATCTGGTTCTCCAATAGGCCATGCCGATGATCGATTTCTTTTCCCAAAAGCAGCACCGCCGAAGCGCAGCCTTGGCAGCTTGCGTCATCGCCGCCACCGTCCTTGCCGGCGGCACTGTCCGCGCGGAAGAAGCGGTGCGGCAGGTTCTGCCTGGCGGACAACAGCCGGCGGCAGTGCAGCAGCTGGTCCGCGAGAAGGTGCCCGATGAAAGCGAGATCCAGCGCTTCTGCTCCAACATCGCCGACGCCGCCCGCGACCGCCGTTACGCGCTGCAGGCCGAAGAGTTGAAGCAGTTGCAGGCCGGCATCGACCTCCGCATGAAGGCGCTGGACGACAAGCGCGCCGAATACGAGCAATGGCTGAAGCGGCGTGAAGTCTTCCTGGCCCGCGCTGAGGATGGCGTCGTCAAGATTTATGCCGGCATGAAACCGGATGCCGCGGCCGAGCGCCTGGCCATGGTCAACACCGATCTCGCCGCTGCCATCCTGATGAAACTCGATTCGCGCAAGGCCGGCGTCATTCTCAACGAGATGGACCAGAAGGCAGCGGCCACACTCACCGGCATCATGGCCAGCGCGGCCCGAAGGGTAGATCCGTCATGAAGTCGCATATTCTCGCCCTGGTCGCGGCCGCCGTGCTTGCCGGCTGCGCCTCCGACCCCAGGGAGATCGGCAGGGAGCCGGCGCTGTCGCCGGTCGGCACCGGCATTACCGGCAGCGTCAATGCGCCCTACTCCTATCCCGAAACGCCACCCGCGCCGGTGAAGAAATTCTCGCTGTGGGATGATCGCCAGAGCCGGTTGTTCACCGACCCACGCGCGCTGCGCGACGGCGACATCCTCACCGTGAGGATCAAGCTCAACGACAAGGCCAACTTCAAGAACCAGAACGACCGCAGCCGCACCGCCGGGCGCAAGCTCGGCTATGACGTCAACCTCGGATGGGAAGGTGCCACCACCAGCGGCAAGGGCGACGCCGGCTTGAGTTCCACCACCGAAACCAATGCGGACGGCGAAATCAAGCGCTCGGAGAACCTCGAGCTCAACGTCGCCGCGGTCGTCACCGAAGTCCTGCCCAACGGCAATTTGATGATCCGCGGCTCGCAGGAAGTGCGCGTCAATTACGAGCTCAGGGTGCTGACCATCGCCGGCATGGTGCGTCCATCCGATATCGGCGCTGAAAACACCATCTCTTATGAACGCATCGCCGAGGCGCGCATCTCCTATGGCGGCCGCGGCCGCGTCAGCGAAATCCAGCAGCCCGCTTACGGTCAGCAGATCCTCGACCAAGTCCTCCCCTTTTAGGACTGGAGAACGGCGCCGTGGCAAATGTCGAACAGGTTCAGCAAAAAAAGGGCCCGTCGCTTGTCATCCAGCTTGCGATGCTGCTGGCGGTGACGGGCGCCGCGATCGGCATGGGCTGGATGTCCGGCGGCTATCTGAAGGGCGTCGGGGGACCGGTGCCTGTGCCCGCCGCACCGGAGAACCAGTCCAATGCCGAGCAACCGAGCAAGGCGGCCGAACATGCTCCCGGCACCGGGCCGACGCTTGTCCAGCTGGCGCCGATCACCACCAATCTGGCTTCGCCTGCCGACACCTGGATAAGGCTGGAAGCGTCGGTGATCTACGATGCGCCGCAGCCGCCCGAACTCACCGAAAGCATTCACCAGGACCTGCTGGCCATGGTCCGCACCCTGAAGATGCATCAGATCGAAGGTGCCAGCGGCTACCAGCATTTGAAAGCCGACCTCGAGGAGCGCGCCGCAATCCGCAGCGGTGGCCATGCCAAACAGGTTCTGATCAGGACATTGCTGCTCGAATGAGAAAACTCGTCCTCGCCGCCGCGATCGTCGTCGCCACCACCTCTGTCGCCGCCGCCCAGCAGCTCGATCTCGGCGGCATCGGCAAGGCCGACGGCGCCACCGTCGGCTATATCATCCAGATGTTCGGTCTGCTCACCGTGCTGTCGGTGGCGCCGGGCCTGTTGATCATGGTGACGAGCTTCACCCGCTTCGTCATCGCCTTCTCGATCCTGCGCGCCGGCATCGGCCTGCAGTCGACGCCGGCCAATCTGATCCTGATCTCGCTGTCGCTGTTCATGACCTTCTACGTCATGGCGCCGACCTTCGACCAGGCCTGGAACACCGGCGTCAAGCCGCTGATGGACAACCAGATCAGCCAGACCGAGGCGTTCGAAAAGATTTCGGACCCGTTCCGCACCTTCATGCTGCACAATGTCCGCGACAAGGACTTCGACCTGTTCGCCGACCTAGCCCGCGAGCGAGGCCAGGTGGTTGCCAAGGACAGCGTCGACCTGCGCATCCTGGTGCCGGCCTTCATGATCTCCGAAATCCGCCGCGGCTTCGAGATCGGCTTCCTGATCGTGCTGCCGTTCCTCGTCATCGACCTGATCGTCGCCACCATCACCATGGCCATGGGCATGATGATGCTGCCGCCGACCGTCGTTTCGCTGCCCTTCAAGATCCTGTTCTTCGTCCTCATCGACGGCTGGAACCTGCTTGTCGGCAGCCTGGTGCGCTCCTTCACCTGATCGTCCGCGCGCCGTTGGCGCCTTGCTAAAGTTTTATGCAATATATTTCCGGTTAACCGTCCCGTTTAGCCCTTTGGTAGGGACTTGCCCGCATATTGCTCGCAGATGGCGGGTGATCGGGTCTCACGATCATTGGCATGATGCCGCTCCGTCATACCGGAAAAGCCGGTATGTCAAAAACACCCTGTAAAAATCAAGGTACGAGTAGCCATGTCCAGTATCATGACGAACGCCTCGGCGCTGACCGCGCTGCAGAGCCTGAACAACACCAACAAATCCCTCGAGCAGACGCAGGCCCGCATCTCGACCGGCTACCGCGTTGCCACCGCTTCCGACAACGCCGCTTACTGGTCGATCGCGACCTCGATGAAGTCCGACAACAAGGCCAACTCGGCCGTGCAGGACGCCCTCGGCCTCGGCGCCGGCAAGGTTGACACCGCCTACACCGCCATCAACGACGTCAAGGACCAGGTCGACCTGATCAAGACCAAGCTGGTCACTGCCCGTAGCGCCTCGAAGGAAGACCAGCAGAAGATCGCGACCGAAATCAACGCCATCCAGGCGCAGATCAAGTCCTCGGTCGCCAACGCCAACTTCGCCGGCTCGAACCTGCTGCAGAACGACGCTGCCGCTGCGTCCGACCTGAAGATCGTTGCCGCTTACAACCGTACCGGCGCGACCGTCACCATCGACACCATCGACGTCAAGGCTGCCGATACGCAGGTTCTCGATGTCGCCGGCACGGGCGGCATCGTCGGCGGCCTGCTCGCCGCTGCCTTCTTCGACCCGAGCACCACGGCGGTTACCCCCGCCGCCATCGACACCGCGCTCGGCACTGTTGAAACCGCGCTTGCCAAGCTGTCCACCGGCGCTGCCTCGCTCGGCGCCGCCAAGTCGCGCATTGACACCCAGAAGAGCTTCCTGTCGAACCTGTCGGACTCGATCGACAAGGGCGTCGGCGCTCTGGTCGACGCCGACATGAATAAGGAATCGACCCGTCTGCAGGCCCTCCAGGTCCAGCAGCAGCTCGGCATCCAGGCGCTGTCGATCGCCAACGGCAACTCGCAGTCGATCCTGTCGCTCTTCCGCGGCTGATCTCTCGACATTACGACTGACACCATCCGTCGGGCCGCGCCAACAGCGCGGCCCGATTTCTTTTTGCGGCTGTTGATTGTCTTGCTAAATGGCTGCCGATTTTTGCTCTTGGCCAGCGCCCTGAATGGCTTGGTTTAAGAGGACGTTAACCATATCCCGGTAGTCATGGTTAACCATTCCATGGCGGGCAGACCATACGGTCGATGGGCTTATGCCTACCCCCTTGATGAAGTTGATCCGGCGTGTTCGGGACACGCCAGTGTTTGAAAAGGGGTAAATATCTTGGCTAGCATCATGACGAACGCTTCGGCTCTGACCGCGCTGCAGAGCCTGAACAACACCAACAAGCAGCTTGAAACCACCCAGTCACGCATTTCGACCGGCTACCGCGTCGCCACCGCCAGCGACAACGCCGCCTACTGGTCGATCGCCACCACGATGAAGTCCGACAACAAGGCGCTTTCGGCCGTTCAGGACGCGCTTGGCCTCGGCGCCGGCAAGGTCGATACCGCCTACACCGCCATCACCGACATCAAGGACCAGGTCGACCTGATCAAGGCCAAGCTGGTCACTGCACGCAGCGCCAGCAAGGACGACCAGCAGAAGATCGCGACCGAAATCAAGGCCATCCAGGACCAGATCAAGTCGTCGGTTACCAACGCCTCCTATGCCGGCTCGAACCTGCTGCAGAACGACGCTGCTGCGACCTCCGACCTGAAGATCGTCGCGTCCTATAACCGCACCGGCACGACCGTCGCCATCGACACCATCGACGTCAAGGCGGCCGACACGCAGGTTCTCGATCTTCCTGGCACTGGCGGCATCGTCGGCGCTCTGCTGGCGACGACCTTCTTCGATCCCAGCACCACCCAGGTCCTCCCGGCGGCCATCGACACCGCACTCGGCGCCGTTGAAACGGCGCTTGCCAAGCTGTCCACGGGTGCCGCCTATCTCGGCGCCGCCAAGTCGCGCATCGACACCCAGAAGAGCTTCCTGTCGAACCTCTCGGACTCCATCGACAAGGGCGTCGGCGCGCTGGTCGACGCCGACATGAACAAGGAATCCACGCGGCTGCAGGCCCTCCAGGTCCAGCAGCAGCTCGGCATCCAGTCGCTGTCGATCGCCAACGGCAACTCGCAGTCGATCCTGGCGCTGTTCAAGCAGTAAGCCTGACCCGGCTTTCTCTTCCTTGAATAAGGGCCGCGCCAACAGCGCGGCCCTTTCGCTTTGTGGGTGTGTTTTGACGCATGTCGTTGACCCGGAACCGCTGCACACTTCCGGGCGACATGCTCTATCATCTTCGCACAAGCTTCGCGGTCTAGTGTTCCCACGGAATATCATGCTGGGAGCGCTTGAATCGTGCCGCAACAGATCCAGAGCATCATCTCGAATCTCAGGGCATTTGGCGTCAGGCGCCTTGCCATGCTGGCCGGCATTGCCGCGCTGGTGATGGCCGTCATCGGCATCGGCTCGGTCTATCTCAACCGCCCGGCCTATGAGACGCTCTATGTCGGGCTCGATCGCTCCGACGTGAACCAGATCGGCCTGGTGCTCGGCGAGGCCGGCATCGGCTTCGACGTCGGCTCCGACGGCACCTCCGTGCTGGTGCCGGCCGGCACCACCGCGCAGGCGCGCATGCTGCTCGCCGAAAAGGGCCTGCCGACCAGCGCCAATGCCGGCTACGAACTGTTCGACAATGTCGGCTCGCTCGGGCTGACCTCCTTCATGCAGCAGATCACCCGCGTGCGCGCGCTGGAAGGCGAGATCGCCCGCACCATCCAGTCGATATCCGGCATCAAGGCCGCCCGCGTTCACATCGTCATGTCCGAGCGCGCCAATTTCCGCCGCGACGAACAGCAGCCCTCCGCCTCGGTGGTCATCCGCTATTCCGGCATCGACGCCGAAAAGAGCGCCATGTCGATCCGCCATCTCGTCGCCGCCGCCGTGCCGGGCCTGTCGGCCGACAAGGTTACCGTGCTCGATTCCAACGGCAACCTTCTCGCCGCCGGCGACGATCCCTCCAACACAAGTGCTGCCCGCACGCTCGGCGTCGAGCAGACCGTCGAGGCGCAGATCGGCGACAACATCCGCCGCGCGCTGACGCCTTATCTCGGCCCCGACAATTTCCGCGCCAGCGTCAAGGCCGACGTCAACACCGACACCCGCCAGACCGAAGAGACGATCTTCGATCCGGAGTCACGCGTGGAGCGTTCCGTGCAGTCGGTGCGCGCCAACGAAAACAGCAATCAGAGGCAGGCCTCGACCCCGGCCACCGTCGAGCAGAACCTGCCCGAGACCCAGGCGACCAGCACCGATGGTCCGCAGACGTCATCGGAGAATGATCGCAAGGAGGAGATCACCAATTACGAGATCAACTCCAAGAAGATCGCCACAGTCTCCAATGGCTATTCCGTCACCAAGATGTCGATCGCCGTCGTCGTCAACCAGCAGCGGCTGATGACCATCCTCGGCAAGGACGCCACACCCGAACAGATCGCCAAGCGCGTCGCCGACATCCAGAAAATGGTGGCTTCGGCCACCGGCTTCGACGACAAGCGCGGCGACATCATCGATGTCTCGGCGGTCGAGTTCATCGACGGGCTGGACGGCGAAGCGGTCGAACAGCCGGGCATAATGGCATCGATCGGAACCCATGCCGGTACGATGATCAACGCCGGCGCTTTCATCGTCGTGGTGTTCCTGGTCGCCTTCTTCGGCCTGAGGCCGATGGCCACCGCGCTGAGCGCGCGGCCGACGCCGGCACTTGCCGGTCCGAGCTTCGACGACGTCCAGCGTTCACTGCCGACACCCGAAGCCGCCAGCGCCGAACAGGCGCCGGCTGCCTTGCCCGGCAGCCGCCCAGGCCCGACTCCACTCGACGATCTTCGTCAGAAGATCAGGCCGGCGCCGCAGGAGCGGCTTGCCCGCATGGTCGACATCAATGAGGAGCGCACCGCGCAGATCCTGCGCAAATGGGCGGCCCAGGAAGCAGCGGTATAGACCATGGCCTCGGCAGCGCTTTTCGACCTTTTGCCGGATTTCGGCGCACGCAGCCAGCGTGCCGGCCAGCCCTCGCTCGCCGCCATGGCCGAGCCAAGGCCGGAGACGTCGGCGCCGCAGGCCGACATCGGCGCGCTGATCGCCGAAGCGGTCATCGATGCCGAAGCCGCCCTTGAAGCCCGCCTTGCCATCGCCCACCAGGCAGCGCTCGAGGCGCAGAGACAGGCCAACGCCGATGAAGCAAAGGCCTTTCTGGAAAGTTTCGGCGGCGATCTCGGCGCGGTCGTCACTGCCCGTATCGAGATCATGGAGGCCAAGGTCAGCGACCTCGTCGGCGCCACCATTGCGCGCATCATTGGCGGCCTTGTCAGCGACGATCTGCAGAAGCGTTCGCTGGAAACCCTTGCCGGCACGATCCGCGAAGCCGTCGGCGACAGCGAGGCGGTGCGCATCGCCGTGCGCGGACCGCTGTCATTGTTCGAGACGCTGAAGGCTTCGCTCGGCCCACGCGCGGCCAATCTCGATTTCGTCGAGGCGCCCGGCTTCGACCTTACCGTCGCCATTGACGAGGCGGTGTTCGAAACCCGCATTGCCGAATGGTCGGCCGCCTTGTCGGAGGCCCTGTCATGAGCGAGGGCCCTCTTACGAACGAGTGGACGTCATGAGCGTTGTCGAGGCCGGAGACGCCAGGCATGAGATCATCATCGTGCGGCGCAACCACGACGACCACGACGACGCCCACCATGGCGGCGTCTGGAAGATCGCCTTTGCCGATTTCATGACTGCCATGATGTGCTTCTTCCTCGTCATGTGGCTGATCAACGCCGCCAACGAGCAGACCAAGGCAGCCGTCGCCAGCTACTTCAATCCGGTCAAGCTGGTCGATCGCAACGCCAGCCGCAAGGGCCTCGAAGACCTCGGCGATGGCCCGAGCAAGGTCGGGCTGACGGCGGACGACCCGCGGGACAAGACCAGCAAGGCCGGACAGGACGGCGTCGGCGGCGCCGGTACTTCCGACAAGAAGCAATCGAAGGAATCGGCGCCAAAGACGGATCTTTCCGACGAGCATCTGTTTGCCGATCCCTATGCGGTGCTGTCGGAAATCGCCACCGACACCGGCGTCATGCAAAATGTCAGCGAGAAGGGCGATGGCGGCGCGCAGGCGTCCGGCCCGGCTACCGGCGCATCCGGCGGCCAATCCTACCGCGACCCGTTCGCGCCGGATTTCTGGTCGCAGCAGGTGGCTGCACCAGGCGCCGAAGCCACCGCCGAACGCACCAAGATCGAAGGCGATCCCCTGAAGCCGGGTGACAAGGCGGCACAGACGCAAGTGGCGGAGGTGAAGGCCGTGCCGGCCGCGCCGCCAGTGGCCGCGGCGCCGCTCGAGCCGCTGGCGAAATCCGTTTCCGATAAGCCGCTGACCAAGGCTGAAGCCAAAGCAGAGGCCAAGGCTGAAGCAGCGAAGGCTGAAATTGCAAAGGCCGAAGCCGCCGAAGCACAACCCGCACCCAAACCCGAAGCCGCGGAAAAAGCGCCGACGGCCGCCACTGTTAGAGCCGCGGCGCAGGTCAAGCAGGAACTGGCCGAGGCCTTCAAGCCAGGCGACAAATTGCATAATGGCGTCTCCGTCGAAGCCACCGACAAGGGTGTCGTCATTTCGATCACGGACCAGTTCGATTTCGGCATGTTCGAGATCGGATCGGCGGTGCCTAGGCGTGAACTGGTGCTGGCGATGGAAAAGATCGGCCGCATCGTCAACGAGCAGAAAGGCACGATCAGCATCAACGGCCACACCGACGCGCGGCCGTTCCGCAGCGACACTTACGACAATTGGCGGCTGTCCACGGCGCGCGCCCATTCCGCCTATTACATGCTGGTGCGCGGCGGCGTCGACGAGCGCCGCATCACCGAGGTCGCCGGCTTCGCCGATCGCGAGCCGAAAATTGCAGCCGACCCGATGGCGGCCGCGAACCGCCGCATCGAAATCCTGATGGCGACCGACGGATGAGGCGCGCCGCCATCATCGGCCGCGCCGTCGGGCTGCTGCTGCTGAGCGCTGTCCATCCGCCATCGGCCTTCGCCGAGGACGGCTTGCAGCCCTATCAGCTGGTGCGCTCGCTGCAGCTTGTGCAGGACCGCATCGCCGCCGGCGATCACGCCGCGCTGCCGATGCAGGCCAAGCTGCTCGAAATGGCCGACACAAGGCTGCGCGCGGCGGACGCAGATGATTTCAGCGACCCGAAGAATTTTCGCGCCTTGCTGGTCTATGGCATGAGTGGCGGCAACCCCGTCACCGTCGAGGCGGCGGTGTCGCGCGCCAAGACCGACCCGCAAAGCCTGACCATCGCCAAGGGCATTGTCGATTATCTGAACGGCCGGCAGGCGGCTGCGATCGAGGCGCTGAAGCCGATCGATCCGATGACCCTGCCCCCCGATGTCGGTGCCTTTCTGGCGCTGGTCAAGGGCTCGCTTCTCGCCACCGAGCAACCGGTCAGCGCGCTTGCGCTGCTCGACGATGCTCGCCTGCTCAGCCCCGGCACGCTGGTCGAGGAAGCAGCACTGCGCCGCTCGGTCGGCATCGCCGCCGCGCAAGGCGACGGTGCGCGTTTCGCGCTTGCCTCAACCCAATACGTCGAAGACTACCTCTATTCGCCCTATGCCAGCCAGTTCGCCGACGCCTTCGTCTCCGGCGTCATCACGCTGCACATGGCGATCAGCCAGGACAAGCTCGCCGACATCACCGCAATGATGGATCCAGAACGCGAGAAGGTGATCTATCTGCGCATCGCCCGCCGCGCCGCGATCGACGGCTTTGCCGATCTCTCCGCCTTTGCCTCGGCCAGGGCTGAACGGGGCCGCGACGGCATCCACAATCAGGACGATCCGCGCGCCCAGCTCTATTCCAGCCTGTCCACGGTAACGTCCGGCACCATCGGCGAGGTCCGCGCCAAGCTGGACAAGATCGATCGCAACCAGCTTTCGCAAAGCGACCGCGACCTGCTCGATGCCGCGCAGGCCGTGGCGGGTGAAGTCATCGCCCCGCCGGCGCCGCTGCCTGCCGAAAAGCCCGCACCTGCCGCGGCCAGGCAGGAGCCGGTCAAGACCGCGGCCGTGGAAAGACCCGACGAGCCAGAGCTGCCGCCGGTCGAAGGCGCGATGCCGGAACAGCCAGCCGCCACAACGTCGAGTGAACAGCCCGCAACCGACCGACCGAAGGCGGCAAGTGAGCCGGCCGCGCAGGCACCGAGCACGCCCGAGCCAAAGGCGGCGGAAACGCCTGCAGTCGCCTCGGCCAGCGATGCGGCTCCGGTCGTGCCGGCATCGGTGCCGGCCCCCGCCGCAGTAGAGCCTACCGATCCCACCGACGCCGCCATGGCGAGGACGCGTCGCCAGCTCGATTTGATCGACCAGATGCTTGGAGCAGCCCCGAAATGACCACCAATGTTGGCCAGGCCCTGCCGGCTCCCGCGCACGCCGGATCGAAGCAGTCGGCCTCAAACGCCAAGGGCGGCGACAAAAGCTTCGGCGACATGGTGCGCGGCGACGACGATGCGCCGACACCGATAGGCCAGGGAGCAATTGAGGCCGCGTCGCACGAGCTGCATTGGGCCAAACGCAGCCCTGCCGGTCCCGGCAAAAGCGAAATCCCACACACCCAGTCTGGCAAAACGGGGACGAAATCCGCTGCCGGCAAGGCCGCAAAAGAACATGCCGATAGTGGCCCGGACAAACCATCCAAGGACGCTGAGGTGGCCGGACGAGACGCGGATGCAGGATCGCTGCAGGATCATTTGCCACTGGTGCTGGCGCTGCACGATATCAGGCATTTCTCAACGGTCCGGACAAGCGGGAACGGCATCGCGACGAATGGACAGACTGGGCAACCGGCGCCCGCTGGCGAGGCCACTTCTGCACAGACGTCGCCTCTGAAGAGACACCGCGCAGCGTCCGGCATTGACAACAGACTCGACACGACGACGCGATCGGAACGGGCCAAGCCCGGTACCAGCGTTTCCGCACAGGATCAGGGGCAAAAGCTGCCCGCGATCGGGCTCCAGTCCGGCAAACTGCCGCACCAGGATGGTCCGACGCCTCCTCTACCGGCGGGCCAGACGGCAAGCGACGTTTCGGCACCCGAGGCAAAACGGTCCGCGCCGTCGGCGAAGTCCGTCGATGGAGCCCATTCCGCGGCATCGTCCACACAGGGAAAACAGCCGCCATTCGCTGCGCGCGTCGACATTGTCGCCGAACAGAGCTTCCCCGCGCCGGCGCATAGTCCGATAAACCAAACGACTTCGGCGCTTATCGACGCGCTGGCTTCGGATAACGGCCTGCGGCAAGCGGTTTCGACGCCGTCGACGACCGCCCAGACGGCCGGTTCTGTTGCCGTTCCGACACATATATTGAAGATCGAGCTTCACCCGGCAGAGCTCGGCATGGTCACCGCCAGTCTCAGGCTTTCCGGAGAACAACTTTCGATAGAATTGAAGCCCGAAACCCATGAGGCTTACCGCCGTCTCGCCACCGACAGCGACGCCATCGTGAAGTCGTTGCGCGGGCTCGGCTTCGATGTCGACAAGGTGACCATCCTGCAACCCTCGATAGCGATCCACGCAGCGGCCCGCAGCGATGCAGCGAACTCGCATCCAATGCCGCAAGGCCGCGACCAGTCCGCTTTTCAGCCCGGAAACTCGAGCGGCAACAATACGGGTTCGGGCGGCCACCAGTCGGGAAGAAACCGCAATGACGATGCCCAGGAATTCGGCCGCGCTGGCGCGCCTGCTCGCGAGCGTGCTGGCGACGATATGTTTATCTAGCCTCGCCACCAAGCCGGCCACCGCCGCCACCAACCCTTGCGAGCCCGAGATTTTGCGTGCCGCCGATCGCTATGGCGTGCCGGCCGGCATCCTCTATGCGGTCGGACTGACCGAGACCGGCAAGAAGGGAAGCCTGCAGCCTAATGCGTTGAATATAGAGGGGAAAGCGGTATTTCCAAGGAACCGCACCGAGGCCCTGGCCGCCTTCGAAGCAGCCCGGCGCGAGGGCAAGACACTCATCGATCTCGGCTGCATGCAGATCAACCATCACTATCACGCCGCGCATTTCCGCAGCGTCGACGACATGCTGGACCCGCGCCAGAATGTCGACTATGCCGCGCGCTTCCTGGCCAGCCTGCATGCGCGTCATGTCAGCTGGTCGATGGCCGTCGCCCGCTACCACGCCGGCCCCGACAATGACCCCGCGCAGAAATTCTATGTCTGCCGCGTCATCGCCAATATGGTCGCCACCGGCTTCGGCAAATGGACCCCGAACGCCCGCAACTTCTGCAACCATTAGGTGAATCATCTCTTGCGAACGGCTGCAAATCCACGCCCGGCGGGTGACGTGCCACGTCACCCGTTCGGCAACCAACGATACAACCTCCTGATTGCGGTTATTTCGAAACTCGAAATAACTCCCAAGAAAATAGCTACAAGAAATGATGGTTGTTCAGGATTCCCGGCACCGGTTACGGCTCTTCCCACGGGGCAGATGATCTGATTCGGAGGCGGGGCCGATGATTGTAATCGTTGACGAGCGTGAGCTCGTAACTGAAGGCTATAATTCACTTTTCGATCGTGAGGGCGTCGCCTGTGCAGGCTTCGCGTCCGGTGAATTCGGCGAGTGGGTGACATCGGCCGCCGACACGGATTTGCGATCGGTCCGAGCCTTCCTCATCGGCGACTGCCGCGAAGGCGCCATCTCGCCACGCCAGATCCGCGACCGCACCGGCGCTCCGGTTATCGCGCTCAGCGAACAGCACTCGCTTGAAAATACGCTGCGGCTGTTCGAGAGCGGTGTCGACGACGTCATCCGCAAGCCGGTCCATATCCGGGAGATCCTGGCCCGCATCACCGCCATCCGCCGCCGCGCCCATGAGGACGTCAGCTATACCGAGATCGGCGCCATGCGCATCTTCATGGACGGCCGCGATCCCGAGATCGATGGCCAGCCGTTGCCTCTGCCGCGCCGCGAACGCCGCATCCTCGAATATCTGGCGAGCAACCGCGGACGCCGCGTCACCAAGACCCAGGTCTTCAACGCCATCTACGGCATCTTCGACGAAGAGGTCGAGGAGAACGTCGTCGAGAGCCACATCTCCAAATTGCGCAAGAAGCTGCGCGAAAAGCTCGGCCAGGACCCGATAGATTCCAAGCGCTTCCTCGGCTACCGGCTGGTGTTCTGATGCCGGTCTGCGCCAGCCTCGCGCAAGACAAAAATTATATCCTCGCGACCACAGACATGGGCCCAACGATGTTGGGCATTGAGGAGACGTTTCGATGAGCCTTTACGGAATGATGCGGACCGGCGTTTCCGGCATGAACGCGCAGGCCAACCGCCTTTCGGCGACAGCCGACAACATCGCCAATTCCGACACCACCGGCTACAAGCGATCCTCGGCCGAGTTTTCGACGCTGATCATGCCGCAGGTCGGCGGCGCCTATAATTCCGGCGGCGTCAACACCACCATCCGCTCGGCCATCAGCGCCCAGGGCGTGCTGCAGTACACGACCTCGGTTTCCGACCTTGCGGTCAACGGCAACGGTTTCTTCGTCGTCCAGGACCCCAGCGGAACGCCTTTCCTCACCCGCGCCGGCGCATTCGTTCCCGACGCTCAGGGCAGGCTGGTCAACGCCGCCGGCTACCAGCTGATGGCATACAGCTACGCCAACGGCACGCCGGCAGCCACCGCCAACGGCTTCGAAGGGCTGGTTCCGGTCCAGATCTCCGACCAGGAAATGACGGCGACGCCCAGCACCACAGGCAATTTCAACGCCAATCTGCCGGCTGGCGCCACGCCGCCCGCCGGTCCGCTGCCTTCCACCAACAGCCCGACCGCCGAATACACGTCGAAGTCCTCGATGGTCACCTACGACAATCTCGGCAACAAGAAGCTGCTCGACGTCTATTTCACCAACACCGGCACCGGCGCCTGGTCGGTCTCTGTGTTCGACCAGTCCCAGGCGACGCCGGGCACATCCTTCCCCTATACGGGCGGCGCGCTGGCCACGGCCAACCTGACCTTCGACACCACCACCGGCAAGCTAACCGGCGCGGTCGACAGCATAACGATCCCCGTACCGGGCGGTGCGTCGCTCGACCTCGATTTGTCCAAGCTGACTCAGCTCGGCACCGGCTTCACGGTCTCCGAAGCCAAGGTCAACGGCAACGCGCCCAGCACGATCGAAAAGATCCAGATCGGCGAGGACGGAGTCATTTACGCCCAGTATCAGGACGGCTCGACCAAGCCGCTGTTCAAGATCCCACTGGCCGACGTCCAGAGCGCCGACAACCTCACCGCACTGCCTGGCAATGTCTATGCGCAGTCCACCGACTCCGGCACCGTGCGCATCGGCTTCGCCAATGAAGGCAAGCTCGGCAGCATCATCTCCGGCGCGTTGGAAAATTCCAACGTCGATATCGCCGAGGAATTGACCAACATGATCGCGGCGCAGCGCAGCTACACCGCTAACTCGAAAGTGTTCCAGACCGGTTCCGACCTCATGGATGTCCTTGTCAACCTGAAGAGATAAACGACGGGCGCCAGGGGAATGAACCCAAACCAGAGCAGCGCGGTGCGCGGATTTCGAATTCAAGGCCACACCGGCAAACCGGCCGGGGTGGTCTGGAATTGCAGGTTTCCGAACGCCGACGCCGCCGACAGGGCAGAGACGTCATCCCCTCCCCACTGGCCTCGTGAAAGACCCGCATGTCGCTGACTTCCGCATTGACCATAGCCCAACAGTCGCTTCAGACCACATCGAAGCAGACCAGCGTCCTTTCCCGCAATATTGCCGACGCCAGCAACCCCGACTATGCCCGCCGCACGGCGGTCGTCGTCAGCAGCGCGCCCGGCGCCCGCTCGGTCGAGATCCAGCGCGCCACCAACGCCCTGCTGTTTCGCCAGAACCTTAGCGCGCAATCGGCATGGAGCGGCCAGAGCACGCTTTACAGCGGAATTGACCGCCTCGCCGTTGCCGTCAACGGCGTCGACAACGCCTCCTCTGCCTCGACCGCGATCGGCAAGCTGCAGAACGCGCTGCAGCTTTACGCCGCTACGCCATCCAACCAGAACCTCGGCTCCAGCGTCATCGACGCGGCCCAGCAGGTGGTGCGCGCTCTGAACGACGGCACCAACGCGATCCAGGATTTCCGCACCCAGGCCGATGGCGAGATATCAACGGCGGTTAACGATCTCAACTCGCTGCTTAGTCAGTTCCAGGACGCCAACAAGGCGGTCATCTCCGCAACCCGTTCGGGTACCGACGCATCCGACGCGCTCGACCAGCGCGACGCTTTGCTGAAGAAGATCGCGGACTATGTGCCGGTGTCGACCTTCACGCGGGGCGACAACGACATGGTCATCACCACCAAGGATGGCACGACACTGTTCGAGACCATTCCGCGCTCGGTAAGTTTCACCCCGTCGGCGGGCTACACGGCCGGCACACCAGGCAACACCATCTACATCGACAATGTGCCGGTCAGCGCCGGGGCTGGCGGCAACACCAGCGCCGACGGCAAGCTCGCCGGGCTCATTACCTTGCGCGACGGCGTCGCGGCGACGATGCAGAGCCAGCTCGACGAAGTGGCGCGCGGCCTCATCACCGCCTTTGCCGAAACAGCACCTTCGCAGCCCGACCGAACCGGCCTGTTCACCTGGTCGGGTGCGCCCGCCATTCCGGCCGCCGGCACGCTGATCGACGGGCTTGCCGGCTCCATCAAGGTCAACGCCGCAATGGACCCGAGCGTCGGCGGCAATCCGGTGCTGCTGCGCGACGGCGGCGCCAATGGTGCGGCGTATATCGCCAACACCGCCGGCAACGCCTCCTATTCGCAGCTCTTGATCGGCTATGGCGACAAGCTCGACAAGCCGATGCCTTTCGACGCTGCGGCCGGCATCACCGTGACGTCCAGCGTCTCCGACTACGCCGCCAATGCCATTGGCTGGTTCGAAGGCCAGCGCCAGCAGGCCTCGAGCAATGCAGACGCCAAGGAAGCGCTGGCATCGCGCACCGCCGAGGCGCTGTCCAACGACACCGGCGTCAATGTCGACCAGGAGATGTCGCTGCTGCTCGACCTCGAACACACCTATCAGGCCTCGGCGCGCATGATGAAAACCGTCGACGACATGCTGTCGGCCCTGCTCGATGCCGTAGGATAAGCCATGAAAGCCACATCCGTCTCATCAGCCGCCCTCTCCAACGCCGCGCGCTATCAGCAGATGCGCATGCAGGCCGAACTGGTCAAAGCCACCAAGGAATCGACGACCGGCACCGTCGCCGATGTCGGTCTGGCGCTCGGCGCGCGCACCTCGCAGGCGGTCACCTTCTCGCGCGACCTCGACCGGTTGAACGTCATCATCGATTCCAATTCGCTGGTCACCGCTCGGCTGTCCTCGACGCAGGCTGCGCTTGGCCAGCTTTCCGACACTGCGCAGAATTTGCTGACCGCACTGACCGCCGCCGGCAATTCCTCGAGCACCATCACGCAGCAAGCCGGCAAGGCCGCCGTGCAGCAGATGACCTCTATCCTCAATGCCAGCGTCAACGGCGAATATCTGTTTGCCGGCACCAACACCGACGTCAAGCCGATCGACGATTTCACCGCCGCCGGCTCGCCGGCCAAGGCGGCGTTCGACGCTTCCTTCTCGTCGTATTTCGGCTTCACGCAGACCGATCCGCTCGCCGCCAACATCACCGCCGCCCAGATGGATAGCTTCATCACCAGCAATGTCATGCCGCAGTTCATGGGCGCCGGCTGGCAGGCCAACTGGTCGAACGCCACCGACCAGCAGATCGTCAGCCGTATTTCGCTGGGCGAAACCACCCAGACCTCGGCCAGCGCCAATGAAGACAGCATCCGCAAGCTCGCCATGGCTTCCGCCCTGATCACCGACCTGCTCTCCGGCAATATCAGCCAGGCGGCGAAGACCGCCGTTGTCGGCCGCGCCCAGGCGATGGTCGGCGAGGCGCTAGGCGGGCTAGGGCAACTGCAGGCCGAGACCGGCCTTGCCGAGAAGCGGGTCTCCGACGCCAGCGACCGCATGAAGACGCAGGTCGACCTGTTCGAGCGCCATATCCTCGATCTGGAAGGCGTCGACCCCGCCGAGGCAGCCACCCGCGTCGCGGATCTGACGCAGCATATCGAGACGTCCTTCGCGCTGACCGCGCGCCTGCAGCAGATGAGCCTGCTGAACTACCTGACCTGACAATCTCAACCGCAACGGTAGAGCCAAACGATGTACCAATTCTCCTACGCCGACATCCAGACCGACTCCGTTGCCGATGCGAAAGATCGCGAGCGGCAGCTTTTGACCCGCTCGATCGAAATGCTGGCGGCGGCGGCGGCGGTCGGCCACGCCTCGATGGAAGCAGTCGAGGCGCTGCACTTCACCAACCGGGTCTGGACCACCTTCGTCGAGGATCTCGGTTCCAGCGACAATGTCCTGCCCAAGGAACTGCGCGCCAACCTCATCTCCATCGGCCTGTGGCTGCTGCGCGAGGCCGAGGACATCCGCCAGGGCCGCACCGACAATTTCGAAGGGCTGATCGAAGTGTCCCAGATCATCCGGGACGGCATTCAATGACCAACACGCTGAAGATATCGCTGAAGCCGAACGAGAAGATCTACATCAACGGCGCCGTCATCCGCGTCGACCGCAAGGTCACCGTCGAGCTGATGAACGACGTACAGTTCCTGCTCGAGAACCATGTCATCCAGGCCGACGATGCCTCGACGCCGCTCAAGCAGCTCTATTTCATCCTGCAGGTGATGCTGATGAACCCGGCCGGCGCCATCGAGGCGCGCGCCATGTTCCGCCGCTCGCTGCCCTTGCTTTTGGCAAGCTTCGAGGATGAGCAGATCAGTGGCGCGCTGAAGCAGATCGACCGCATGGTCGGCGAAGACCATATCTATGAAGCGCTGAAGGCTATCCGCGCGCTTTATCCGCTCGAACGCCGCGCACTTGGCGGCAATGACGATGTTCAGGGTGCGAAGCGCCCGCTGGCCGTGGGAGCACAATACTGATGAATGTGGACATGACGACGACGATCCCCACGGGCGCCAACCAGGGTACCCAGCAGACGTCGAAGACAGCGGTCGACTACCAGTCGTTCCTGAAGCTGTTGATCGCCGAGATGAAGAACCAGGATCCGACGAAACCGATGGATTCGACGCAGTACGTCGCCCAACTCGCCACCTTCTCGCAGGTCGAGCAATCGGTGCAGACCAACACCAAGCTCGACCAGATCATGCAGTCGTCGGCGCTGTCGCAGGCCGATGCCCTGATCGGCCGTTCGATCACCTCGGCCGACGGCAACACGACCGGCGTCGTGGCCTCGGTCAAGCTTGCAAGCAACGGCGTGATCGCCGTGCTGCAGAACGGCACCGAAGTGCCGGTCGGCGCGGGCGTTTCGATAAAGCCGGCCAGCTAGACAGTTCCATAAAGGCGCGCTCACATGAACGAGGCCGACGCCCTAGACATCGTCCAGTATGCGGTGTGGACGGTGCTCGTCGCGTCCGCGCCGGTGGTGCTGGTTGCCATGGTGGTCGGCATCGGCATCGCGCTGATCCAGGCCCTGACCCAAATCCAGGAAATCACCCTGACCTTCGTACCCAAGATCGTAGCCATCATGCTGGTCGTGGCGCTGACCGGTCCGTTCATCGGCAGCCAGATATCGGCCTTCACCAACGTCATCTTCGAGCGCATCGAAAACGGGTTCTAGGCAGCGCTTGCAGGCGGCTGTGTTCCGGCTAGATTGCAGGCCATGACTCAGGCAGAACTCACCGGCAGGCCATGTGCGGAATAGCCGGCGTCTGGCGCAAACGAAACCCGATCGACGCCAACGACCTGTCGGATGTCGCCAGCATGATGCAGGCGTTGGTACATCGCGGCCCCGACGATCATGACAGCTGGCACAACAATCGGCTGGCGCTCGGTCACCGCCGACTTACCATCATCGATCCCTCGCCCGCCGCCCGTGAGCCGATGCTGACTTCTTCCGGCGATGGCGTTCTCGTCTACAATGGCGAGGTCTACAATTACCGCTCGCTGCGCGAAACGCTGCAGGCGCAAGGCGTCGTCTTTCGAACCATCTGCGATGCCGAAGTGGTTCTCGAAGCCTTGCATCACTGGGGCCCCGAAAAAGCCGTGCCGCTGTTCGACGGGATGTTTTCCTTCGCCTATTTCGACGCTCGCAGCAGTGCGCTGTGGCTTGCGCGTGACCGTCTTGGAATCAAGCCGATGTCGGTGGCCGACACGCCGGAGCGAATCCTGTTCGCCTCGGAGGACAAGGCGATCCTCGCCTGCGACGGTTTTCCGCGCGACATCGACAGCCGCGAGATCACCTTGCGGCTTGCCTGGCAGAGCCGCGATTCCAGCTACAGCCTGTTCGACCGCATCGAGCGCCTGCCGCCCGCCGGCCTGTGGAAGATCACCGATGGCGTTATCGAGAAGCGCCGCTTCTGGCATGTGCTGGACGTGCTGGAGACCGCGCGCATTACCGGCGATGCATCCGCTGATGCTGAACACATGGCGACGCTCGAGGCGTTGCTCAAGGACAGCGTCGGACTTCACTGCATCGCCGATACCAGCGTTGCCACCGCCTGCAGCAGCGGTGTCGATTCCGGCCTGATAACGGCGCTGGCAAAGCGGTTCAGGCCGGAAGTCCACGGTTATGTCGTCGACCCGCAGCTCGGCAACAGCGAGGCCGAAGACGCCGAACGCACCGGCCGCCATGTCGGCGTGCCCTTGCGCCGGGTGCCGGTCGACAGGAACCGGTTTTTCGAACTTTGGCCAAGGGTAATCTGGCATCTTGAAAGCGATGGCTGGCACGCCAGCCATGTCGCACTGCTGGCGCTTGCCGAACGATGCCGGGCCGATGGCGTCAAGGTGCTGCTCACCGGCGAAGGCGCAGACGAATTGTTTGGCGGCTACCCCTTGCAGGCCTTGAGCATGAAGAAGTGGCGTTCCTGGTCGTGGCCCCGGCGCCTGGTCCATTCGAAGCGCTCGCTCGACCGGAGATTCGAGCAACAGCGTCATGCCCCCTACAAGGTCTCGGCTGGAAGCCACTCACAAATGGATCGCAGCATGGTCCTGCGTGCTTTGTCGCCGGAGCTGAATTTTCTGCAAACCGAGATCTTCGACCGCCTGGAGCCGGTTATGCCGCCCGCGGATCGCGCCTTTCTCGGTAGTTGCCTCTACGACCTCTATTCGCATCTGCAGGACATCCTGCACCGGCACGACCGGCTGAGCATGGCGGCGTCCGTGGAACTGCGGGTCCCGTTCCTGGAAAACCGCCTGATCGACTTCGCCATCCATTTGCCGAGGCGGCAGAAATACCGCGACAAAACAGGAAAATGGCTTTTGCGAAAGGTCGCTGAAAAGCATATTCCGCGCCAGAACGTCCAGGCGCGCAAGATCGGCTTCGAGATGTCGTCGCAATTTTCGGCCGGCACGGAGACTTTGCTGCGCGGCGGTTTCCTGCGCGATGCCTTGAAATGGCCCGCCGCGAATTTGGAGGACATGGTCCAGTTGGCGCGGCGCGAGCAACCGTCCAGGCTGCGGCTTGTCGGCATGGAGCTTTTCCTGCGCCTTCACGCCGGCGGCGAGACGACAGGCACGCTGACCGAAGCCTTGCATACCGCTGCCCGGGACAGAAGCTGACTTCGCGCGCGGCCGACAGCCCCGCGCAGTGGACCAATGAGAACATCGCTCTGGGTAGCGAACCCTTCCCGGCTGACGTATTTTCGCCTTGCTATCCTGTTGTTGGACCATGATCTTTTTCGAAGACGCGTTCGCCCTTTTGGATGTCGTGCTCTATTTCAAACGGATGCCATGATTGTCGTCCCGGCGGACGAAACCAGCACGTTAAGGTGGGACAGGTCTGATGATCGATGACGAGCCGGACAGCGAACGCGTTTCGGCGCTGGCGCCGTTCCGGCACGGCATCTTCCGCGCCGTCTGGTCGGCCAGCCTGGTGTCGAATTTCGGTGGCCTGATCCAGGGCGTCGGCGCCGCCTGGATGATGACCACCATCGCCACGTCGCCCTATCAGGTGGCGCTGGTCCAGGCCTCGGCCACTCTGCCGATCATGCTGTTTGCACTCGTCGCCGGCGCCATCGCCGACAGCTTCAACCGGCGCAAGGTGATGCTGATCGCCCAAATCTTCATGCTGGTCGTCTCTGCACTTCTAACGCTGTTCACCTGGAACGGCTGGATGACGCCATGGACGCTGCTTGCCTTCACCTTCCTGATCGACAGCGGCACGGCGCTCAACAACCCGTCATGGCAGGCATCGGTCGGCGACATGGTGCCGCGCAACAAGCTGCCGGCCGCGGTTGCACTCAATTCACTGGGCTTCAACCTGACACGCAGCGTCGGCCCGGCGATCGGCGGCATCATCGTTGCCGCCGCTGGTGCGGCTGCTGCGTTCGCCGCGAATGCGCTGAGCTATATAGGTCTCATCATCGTGCTATTCCGCTGGAAGCCGGAGCTGCCGGTCTCGACGCTACCGCGCGAGACGCTGGGCGCCGCCATGGGCGCCGGCCTGCGCTATGTCGCCATGTCGCCCAACATCGGCAAGGTGCTGGTCAGGGGCTCCGCCTTCGGCTTCAGCGCCGGCGCGGTTTTGGCGCTGCTGCCGCTGGTGGCGCGCGACGTCGTCAAGGGCGATGCCTTGACCTACGGCATCATGCTCGGCGCCTTCGGCATCGGCGCCGTCTGCGGCGCGCTGATAAGCGTGCGTCTCAGACAATTGCTATCCAGCGAAACGATGGTGCGGATGGCCTTCGCCGGCTTTGCCGTCTGCGCCTTCAATGCCGCCATCAGCCTCAATGCCTGGCAGACTGCGGCGGGTTTGCTCATCGGCGGCGCCTGCTGGGTGATCGCGCTGTCGCATTTCAACGTCACGGTGCAGATGTCGACGCCGCGCTGGGTCGTCGGCCGGGTGCTGTCGGTCTACCAGACGGCGACCTTCGGCGGCATTGCGCTGGGCAGCTGGATCTGGGGCGTCGTTGCCGATGCGCATGGCGCCGAAACCGCGCTGATTGCGGCGGCCATCGCGATGCTTGTTGGCGGCGCCATCGGCCTGTTCCTGCCGCTGCCGCAGCAGACGACTCTCAACCTCGACCCGCTCAACCGCTTCAAGGAGCCGCATCTCGGCCTCGACCTGAAGCCGCGCAGCGGCCCCATCGCCATCATGATAGAGTACATTATCCGCGACGAAGATGTGCCCGAATTCCTCGCCACCATGGCCGAGCGCGGGCGCATCCGCCGCCGCGACGGCGCCCGCAACTGGACGCTGGCTCGGGACCTAGAAAATCCCGCAGTCTGGATCGAACACTACCACACGCCGACCTGGCTGGAATACATCCGCCACAACCGGCGCGCCACCCATGCCGACGCCGTCGTCGGCGAGCGGGTGCGGGCGCTGCACAGCGGCGACGAACCGCCGCGCGTGCGCCGCCTGATCGAGCGCCCGACGACCGCCGGCACCGCGCTGGTCTCGCCGAAGGGGCCGATCGATCACTGAACTCGCCATAGCCGTAGCGCCGGTCAGCCGGCGCTCTGGATCATGTAGAGCTTGCGCGTGGTCTCGCGTATCAGCCACTCGCCCTTCCAGCCCTGCGGCAGGACGAGGAGATCGCCCGGACCGAGTTCCCGCACCTCGCCATCGATGCGGCTCAGTTCCACGCGCCCCGAAATGATGTGGCAGATCTCCGACGAGTCCGAACGATCGGCGGTGAAGCGGCCGGGCGTGCATTCCCAGATGCCGACATCGACAGTCCCGTCCGGCGATTGAAAGAACGAGCGCACGGCCTCGACCTGATCCCCTTCAATCGAGGTTGGCTTAGGAGAGAACGCGCCGATCTCGGCCTTGGCGAGATCGTGGAAGGTCGAAAGATCGATCAAGTCTAGCTCCATGGATAAGAGCAATTCCAGGAAAGGTGTCTGCCCCGGAATTGCGTGAGAACAAATGGCTTTAGTGGCCGGTGATGCTGTCGGCCAACGCGGCCAGCTTCGAGGTGCGCGCAAGCCCTGCCGCCTCGCGGCCATCGGCAATGCGATAAAGCTGGTACATCGAATGCACGCCCAGCCAGCGGAAGGGCTCCGGTTCCCATGGCCTGACCTTGCGGTTGACCCAGGGCAGCTTCGTCAGCTCGGTGTTTGCCCCGAGAACAAGGTCAGCCAGCGTGCGCCCCGAAAGGTTGGAGCTGGACACGCCGAGGCCGACATAGCCGCCGGCCCAGCCGATGCGGGTCGCGGGGTCGAGGCCGACCGTGGTGCACCAGTCGCGCGGCACGCCGAGCACGCCGCACCAGGCGTGATCGATGCGGCATCCCTTGGTCTGCGGCAAGAGCGTCGTCAGGATCGTGTGCAGCTGGTCGATCGTGGCCTGCTGCGTCTGGCCGTTGACGTCGGTGCGCGAGCCGTAGCGATAAGGGACGCCGCGTCCGCCCATCGTGATGCGTCCCTCACGCGTGCGCTGGGCATAGCAATAGGCATGCGCCGCATTGCCGAGCAGTTCGTGCCCTTCCCAACCGATGTCGCGCCACAGGTCGGGCGGCAGCGGCTCAGTCACGATCTGCGCGCTGTTGAGCGCCAGCCAGGTCCGCTCCTCGCCGGGGATGCCTGATGTAAAACCCTCGGTCGCGCGGATGATCGTCTCCGCCTGCACCGTACCGCGGTCTGTCGTCACACTGCCCTTGGCGATGCTTGTCACCGTCGTCTTCTCATAGATCGGCACGCCCAGCCGCTCGACGGCATCGGCAAGCCCACGCACCAGCTTGGCCGGCTGCACCCGCGCCTGGCCATGCACGACGAAGCCGCCCATGACGTTACGGATGTTGATGCGCGTGCGCGTTGAGGCGGCGTCCAGCATCTCGGCGCGGTTCGGGTCGACATCCCAGGAACGGATCGTCTCACATTCTTCGCGCACGCGCTCCAACTGCGCTGCGTTGGTGGCCACCGTCAGGTTGTCGACGCGGCGAATGTCGGCGTCGATGCCTTCCTTGGTCGCGACTCGGATCACTTCGTCAACGCAGCCTGCCATCGCAGCCTGCATCGCCATCACGCCTTGCCGGCTCGATGTCTTGAGATATTTTTCCCGCGACCAGCTGAAGCCGCCCGACAGCCAGCCGCCATTGCGCCCCGAAGCGCCGAAGCCGGCAAATTCGCGCTCGACGATCACGACGCGCAGCGATGGCTTCGCCTTTTTCAGATAGTAGGCGGTCCACAGGCCGGTATAGCCGGCGCCGACAATGGCGACATCGGCCTCGATGTTTCCAGGCAAGGGCGGGCGCGGAACGGGAACCGCCCCCAGATCCGCATACCAGAACGATATGTCGCCGTTGCGCTTGGCTTGCATGGAATGACTTTCAGATGGGATAAGGCCAGATGGGATCAGGCCAGATGGAATCAGGTGAGTGTGGTGTCGGCGCTTGCGTCGTCCGCCAGCAGCTTGGCGTCGGTGCCGTCGAAGCAGAGCTCGACCTTGTCGCCGAGGCCAAAACTTTCG
Organism: Mesorhizobium sp. M0029; assembly: GCF_040323735.1. NCBI lineage: Bacteria > Pseudomonadati > Pseudomonadota > Alphaproteobacteria > Hyphomicrobiales > Phyllobacteriaceae > Mesorhizobium > Mesorhizobium sp. M0029. The sequence continues at coordinate 148,257 of NZ_JAMYVF010000001.1, read as the reverse complement.
CCGGTCAGCGGTGAGCGCACGATCGCGGCCGAGCCGTCGGCGAGCTTAACTTCGTATTTCGATTCCGAGCCGAGATAGATGGCTTCCGCGATCGTTCCCGACAGGCGGTTGGCGCCATTGGCAGCACTTTGGCCGGCTCTTCGGATCGCGAGCTTTTCGGGACGCAGCAGCATCACCGGACTGGCTTCTCCCGACAGCTTACGCGGTACCGTCACCGTCTCGCCGGCGATGCTTAGCGCGGTGCTGTTGCCATCGCTGCGCGCCTTGCCGCGCAGCACGGTGGAATCGCCGATGAAGCGGCCGACGAACAGCGTTGCTGGCTCGTCGTAGAGCTGGCGGCCGGTGCCGACCTGCTCGATGCGCCCGCGGTTGAACACGGCGATGCGGTCGGACAGCACGAGCGCCTCTTCCTGGTCGTGCGTGACATAGACGAAGGTGGTGCCGAGTTCGCGATGGATGCGCTTGATCTCGAGCTGAAGCCATTCGCGCAGCTTCTTGTCGAGGGCGCCGAGCGGCTCGTCCATCAGGAGCAGCGGCGGGTCGAAGACGATGGCGCGTGCCAACGCCACGCGCTGCTGCTGGCCGCCCGACAATTCGCTGGGATAGCGATGCGCGAAATCGCCCATCTTGACCATGTCGAGCGCCCTTGCCACGCGTGTCTGCCGCGTCGCCTGGTCGACGCCGCGCAGCGTCAGCGGATAGGCGACGTTGCGGCCGACGCTCATATGCGGGAACAGCGCGTAATGCTGGAAGACGACGCCGATGTTGCGCTTGTGCGCCGGCACGCCGACGACGCTTTTTTCCCCGACCAGAAGCTTACCGCTGGTGACATCGGTGAAACCGGCAACCACGTTGAGCGTCGTCGTCTTGCCCGAGCCGCTGGGGCCGAGCAGCGTCATGAACTCGCCGGGCTCGATGCGCAGCGACACGCCGTCCAGCGCCTTGAAGCCGCCATAGGCCTTGCTGATCGCTTCGAGATCGATCGCCGCGCCCTTGCTTGTCGGCTTCGGATTCATTGGCGTCCTTTCCGCTCGCGGCCAAGAAGGAGCATGCCGCCGCCGATCAGGATCGTGGTCGCGAAAAGCAGGATCGTGCCGACAGCCGCCACCGTCGGATCGGCGTCGCGCGTGATCGAGGCAAAAATCTGCACCGGCAATGTCTTGAGATAGGGGTTCGTGATGAACAGCGACACGACAATCTCGTCGAACGAGGTGGCGAAAGCGAACAGCAGGCCTGAGAGCACGCCCGGCGCGATCAGCGGCAGCGTCACCGTGCGAAACGTGGTCAGTGCGCCGGCGCCCAGGCTCGCGGCGGCTGTCTCCAGCCGGCGGTCGAACACTTCGAGACTGGCCGAGACCGCGATCAGCACGAAGGGCAGCGCAAGGATGGTGTGGGCCAGCACGAAGCCGAGCAGCGTCCCGACGAGCTGCGTGTCGAGATAGACGGCATAGATGCCGATCGCCAGCACCACGCCCGGCACCACCATCGGCGTCAGCATCAGCATACGCAAAAGGTTCGCCGGCCGCGCCTTCATGCGGTCGAGGCCGAAGGCGGCAAGCGTGCCGAGCACCGTTGCCAGGACGGCAACGATGGAGGCGACTTTCAGCGAGTTCAGGAAGCTGTTCGACCAGTCCGGATTGGTGGCGAAATTCTGGTACCACTGCCAGGAAAAGCCTTGCGGCGGAAACGCCAGCGATTTGTTTTCGTTGAATGACATCGGCACCACGACGAGCGTCGGCGCCACCAGCCATATCGCCACCAGCACGCAGACGAGCCCGAGAAGAACGCGGGTGAGCGGCTTCATCTCCATCAGCGCCGCCCCGCTTCCCGATGACTGGACCGCATCACAGGTGCTGCCAGCGCCAGCAGCACGAAGGTGGTGACCAGCAGAACGACGCCCATGGCGCCGCCCCTGCCCCATTGCAGCAGGCTGAGCACCTGCGTCTGCACCAGCGTCGACAGCATGGTCGAGCGCGGGCCGCCGAGCAAAGCAGGCGTGATGTAGAAGCCGAGCGACAGGATGAAGACGATGATCGCGCCGGCATAGACGCCGGGCAGCGACAGCGGCAGATAGACGGTGAAGAACGCGCGCGACGGCCGCGCACCGAGGCTTTGCGCCGCACGCATCAGCCTGAGGTCGATGCCTTGCATCACGGAATAGAGCGGCAGGATCATGAACGGCAACAGCACCTGCGCCATGCCGATGACCACGCCGGTCTGGGTGCGGATCAGCTTGACGCCGCCGAACCCGACCGAGCGCAGCAACGAATTGATGACGCCCGAATCCTGCAGCAGGATCACCCATGACAGCGTTCGCACCACACCACTCACCCAGAACGGGATCAGCACGCAAAGCACAAGCATCAGCCGGACGCGCGGCCCGACCGCGGTCATCAGATAGGCATAGGGATAGGCCGCGATGACGCAGACCAGCGTCACCCAGGCCGAAATGACGAAAGTCCGCTGCAGCACTGTCAGGTTGACCGGCGCGCCGAAGAACCAGGCATAGTTCTGCAGCCCCCACTCAGGTTCCGACAGGCTGCGCAGCACGATGGTGAGCAGCGGATACCCGATCACCGCGACGAGCAGGATGAGCGCCGGCGCCGTGAGCGCGAACGGCCGCCATGCCCGACCCGACCGCGCATGGGCGGCGGGTTGGGCGATGGGTTCGGACGCGCTCACGGCCTGGCTCTCACTTGGCTGTTCAGTTGCCGGCCATCAGCGCCGACCACTTCTCCTGCGCCACCGGGAAGTTCTCGACCCAGAACTTGATGTTCTGCTTGTAACCCTGCTTCTGGCGCTCGGGCGTGTTGGTCAGGAAGGCGGCGACCGACGCATCGACCTTGGGCTGCGCGTCATTGTTGATCGGCGTATAGGAGGTCTGCTGCGCCAGGATCTCCTGCGCCCCCTTGCCGAGATAGGCATTGAGCAGCGCATAAGCCGCATCCGTATCCTTGACGCCGACCGGAATGGTCATCTGGTCCATCACCACCAGCCAGTCCTGCCAGGCCGGCGCATATTTGGCGCCGTTCTTCACCGCCGTCATGGCACGTCCGGTCCACATCATCAGCATGTCGGCTTCGCCAGATTCGGCAAGCTGCTGCGATTCAGCGCCGGTCTTCCAATAGATCGTGTCGGGACCGAGCTTGCGGATGACATCGATGGCCTTGTCGATGTCGGCCACCGTCATCGCCTTCGGGTCGCCGCCAGACGCCTTCAACGCCTGCTCCAGCAGGCCGCCCGTCGGGTCGCCCGAACCGTCGAGCGCGCGCGTGCCGGGGAATTTTGCCGTGTCGAAGAAATCGGCCCAGTTCTTGGGCGGGTTATCCCCATACTTCTCCTTGTTGTACATCAGCACGACGCCGTAGTTCATGGCCGGCACCGAGCATTCGCCGACCTGGCCCTCGGGCACCTTGGAGACGTCGAGCTTGCTGAAATCAAGCTTCTGGAACAGCTTGCCGCAATAGACGTAAGGCGGCAGGTCGGCGGTGTCGACGACGTCCCAGGTGACGTTGCCGGATTCGACCTGCGCCTGCAGCTTGGCGATCTCTGTCGGCCCGTCATTGAGCAGCGTGGCGCCGGACTTTTCGACGAACTCCTTGAGCGCGGCGGCCTGGCCGTCCTGGTAGATGCCGCCATAGGAGACGAGCGTCAGCGTCTTGCCCTTGAGCGAGCCTTCCTTGACCTCACCCGCGACAGGCTTTTCCTGCGCGAACGCTGCGGTTGCCAGAACGCCGAGCGCCAGCACGGCGCCAAGGCCAAGATGTCTTGTTTTCAGCATGATTATTGTTCTCCCATTTGACCCGCATGGATTGAACCTACCTGGCTGCGAGCGGTTTCCAGGCCCTGTATTGATCGAGTTCGGCGCGCACCGAAGTCGGTGGCGCAATGATCCACATCACCTCGGCTCGGCCACTGCCGATGTTCTCTGAGCGATGTGCTGTCGATGTCGCGTATTCGATGCTGTCGCCCTCTTCCAGCACATGCCTGACATCGCCGAGCGAAACCTCGACGATGCCGCGCAGCACGACGAGCATCTCGTGCGCGTCGCCATGGGTGTAGAGCGCTGGGCCGGTCGAGCCGCCGATTTCGAACTCGCCTACATAGACTTCCATGTCGCTTAAAGGGGGACGCGAGAGCAGCATCTTGCGGCAGCCGTCGCTGGGCGGCAGGCTCGGCCGCTCGCTGCGCAGCAAGACCCCGCGCTGCCCGGCGGCACTATCCTCGAACAGCATCGCCACGCTCACCCCAAGCGCCGAGGCCATCTGGTTGAGCGAGGCGGTGCTGGCGCCGGTCAGGCCGCGCTCGAGCTGGCTGATGAAGCTGGCGCTGGTCCCGGTCAGCTCGGCGAGCTCACGCAGCGAAAGCCGGCGGCCGAGACGCAGGCTCTTCAGCCGCTGGCCCAGCATCTGATGGGCATGCGTCGCTGTCGAGGCGACGCCGTTCTTGACCGGAGCCTGGTCGGTGCTCATCCCGTCTTTTTCTCCCACTGAACAATTTGTACAGTGACACTGTACACGTGGCAAGCGCCGGGACATTTTAAAATGCCGGCTGAGGCCTGTTCTTCGCCCGACAGGTCGCGCCGCGCCTTGTCGAGTCCTCGGCGTAGCGTCGCATCAGATGGCCCTCGGTCAAAAGCCGACAACGGCCCGGTTGTCGAAATTCTCGACCACCGCCAGTTCCTCGGCGACGGCGCGCTGGAGGTTCCGGCGGCGGACTGGACGTTCATGGTCGGCACCAGCACCGCATGCCGGAATTTGGCCGGCGCCAGCACCGGCGTCTCACCATCGAACGGATCGCTGTGCAGTTCGGCGACGATCAGCACGCCGACATAATGCCGGCTGCTTGCGGCGCCATTCTGGCGCTGAGGCGCAGTCAGGCTTGCCGCCCCGCTTCAATTCCCCGCGAGCGTGTCGAGGTATATGAGCGATCGCTTACGCAATCGACGCAGCTGTGTTATTTTTGGCCGTCTCCATTTCCCTCAAGGAGGAGAAGATGAGTGCGCGGGGATTTTTTTCATTAGCTGTTGGCATGATTTTTTTGAGCTCGTCTGCGGTGAGCAATTCAAGCATGGATATGCCGGTTAGGTCTGTTGTGTCACACCCGATGTCTCTTTTTTTGGCGGGAGGCAATCCGGAAAACCAAAGCCGGCCGGCAAAGGAATTTATCCAGACTGCACAACAAGATGTTTGCTGTCCTGGCGGCTACCCTTGGTATCGCAATTCGACGAACACCTGCTACGGCAGCTATGAAGACTGCCACGATACCGATGGCGGCGGATGGTCCTGCAGACAGGTCAACGCCTGCTAGACTTTCTTGGGCCTACGCCTTCTTGACTGTGCCCGGTCCTCAGATCGGCTTCGGCTCGCCGGCCTCGTAGAGCATGAGGTTGCGCTCGCCTATGCCGAGCGATGCCCAGCTCGCCCGCCAATCGGCGATGTGAGGCGAGCGGAAATGCGCGTCGAGCGCGGCCCTGTCGCTCCACACCTCGATTACATGGATGAGCCCGGCGTCGAGCACGTCCTGCGCGTAGGAGTATTCGATGCAGCCGGGCTCCGCCCAGCTGCCCAGTATCATGCGCCGCATGGCCGGCCTTGCCTCGTCGAGCCGTTCCGCCGGCAAGCGAATGGTGCCGATGATCACCAGCATGATCTCTCTCCTCAAGGCCTCTGTCGTCCTGGCAAGTAACCAGTCCTCCCACCCTCGCGCAAGCTTGACCGGTTAGGCTCGAAGGGCTGTCGCGTGCTCGGCAGGCTGGTGATTGGGGACGACATGGCGGTCAGCGAAAGCTTAGCGACAGGAACAGTGGCCAAGAACGGCCGCGATGTCTTCTTCGCCATCGGCATCGTCATCATCCTGGCCGTGCTGTTCCTGCCGATCCCGGCCTTCCTCATCGACATCGGCCTCGCCTTCTCGATCGCACTGTCGGTGCTGATCCTGATGGTGGCGCTGTGGATCCAGCGGCCGCTCGATTTCTCGTCCTTCCCGACCGTGCTGCTGATCGCCACCATGCTGCGGCTGTCGCTCAACATCGCCACGACGCGCATGATCCTGTCGCATGGCAATGAAGGCACGCACGCCGCCGGCTATGTCATCGCCGGCTTCTCCAAACTTGTGATGGCCAGCGATTTCGTCATCGGCCTGATCGTCTTCATGATCCTGATCGTGGTCAACTTCATCGTCATCACCAAGGGCGCCACCCGTATTGCCGAAGTCGGCGCCCGCTTCACCCTGGACGCTATCCCGGGCAAGCAGATGTCGATCGACGCCGACCTGTCCGCCGGCATGATCGACGACAAGACCGCGCAGCTGCGCCGCCGCGAGCTGGAAGAGGAATCCTCCTTCTTCGGCTCGATGGACGGCGCCTCGAAATTCGTCCGCGGCGACGCCATTGCCGGCCTCATCATCACCGCCATCAACATCGTCGGCGGCATCGCCATCGGCTACATCAGGCACGGCATGGGCATGGGCGAAGCCGCCGATGTCTTCATCAAACTGTCGGTCGGCGACGGCCTGGTCACCCAGATCCCGGCGCTTATCGTTTCGCTCGCCGCCGGCCTGCTTGTGTCCAAGGGCGGCACGCGCGGCTCGACCAACCAGGCGGTGTTCGGCCAGCTCGGTGCGCATCCGCGCGCGCTCTATGTCGCGGCCTCGCTGCTCGTCCTGCTCGGCCTGATGCCCGGCCTGCCGTTCTTCCCGTTCTTCACGCTAGCCGCCGGCATGGCCGGCCTTGGCTACGTCATCCCGATGCGCGCCAACCGCGAGGCTGCCGCCGCCGAAGCGATCAAGGATCTGGAGAAGGCGAACAAGGTCGAGGAAGAGAAGAACTCGGTCAAGGCTTCGCTGACCACCGCCGAGATCGAGCTTCTGATCGGCAAACAGCTGTCGACGCGGCTGCTGGTGTCGCATCAGGAACTGGTGTTCCGCATGGCCAAGATGCGCAAGAAATTTGCCACGCAATATGGCTTCGTCGTGCCGGAAGTGCGCGTCGCCGACGATTTCGGCATCCCGCCGAAAAGCTATCAGATCAAGGTCCACGGCACCGTCGTCGCCGAATACCAGATGCGCGTCGGCGAGATCATGGTGCTGCTCGGCAACCGGGATTTGCCCGACGTTCCCGGCGAGGAAATCCGCGAGCCGGCCTTCGGCATGCGCGCCTTCTCGGTGCTCGAAACCTTCGCCGAGGATCTGAAGCGCGAGAACTATACCTTTGCCGACAACATGTCGGTGCTGCTCACCCATTTGTCCGAGGTGATCCGCAACAACCTGCCGCAGCTTCTGTCCTACAAGGACATGAAGGCGCTGCTCGAGCGCCAGGATCCGGAATACCGCAAGCTCGCCGACGAGATCTGCACCTCGCACATCTCCTATCCCGGCCTGCAGGCGGTGCTCAAATTGCTGCTGGCCGAACGCGTATCGATCCGCAACCTGCATTTGATCATCGAGGCTATCGCCGAGATCGCGCCGCATGTGCGCCGCACCGAGCAGATCGTCGAGCATGTCCGCATCCGCATGGCCCAGCAGATCTGCGGCGATCTCTCCGAGGGCGGCATGCTCAAGGTGCTGCGCCTCGGCAACCGCTGGGACCTCGCCTTCCACCAGAGCCTCAAGCGCGACGCCAAGGGCGAGGTGCGCGAATTCGACATCGACCCGCGCCAGCTGGAGGAATTCGGCCAGGACGCGACCAAGGCGATCCGCAAGCATCTCGAGGCCGGCGAGCGTTTTGTCCTCGTCACCGCGCCCGATGCTCGCCCCTATGTGCGCATGATCATCGAGCGCCTGTTCACGACGCTTCCCGTTCTCTCCCATGTCGAAATCGCCAAGGGCGTCGAGATCAAGGTGCTCGGGACGATCTCGTGAACATACTGTCGCAAGGCGTCGTCATCGCCGCCTTCCTCGCCTTCTGTCGCATCGGCGCCTGCTTCATGCTGATGCCGGGCCTGTCCAGCGCTCGCGTGCCGGTCCAGGTCCGGCTGTTCGTGTCGATCGCCGCCACCGGTGGCCTGCTCGCCTTCCTGTGGGACAAGATCTTTCCCTTCGTCGATGCGCGTCCGCAGGTGCTGGCGCCGATGATCATCTCCGAACTTTTGGTCGGCGGGCTGATCGGCGCGATGACGAGGCTCTACATGGAGGCGCTGCGCTTCATGGGTTCGGCCATCGCCATGCTGATCGGCTATGGCGGCACCGGCGGCCCCGCCATCGAGGAGCCAGAGCCGCAGGCGGCCCTCGCCGCCATCATCTCGTTTTCAGCGTTGCTGCTGCTCTTCGTCTTCGATTTCGACCACGAGATCATCCGCGCTCTGGTCGCCTCCTACACGGTGGCGCCGGTCAACGTCTTCTTCAATCCGCAGGCCGCCCTGGTCGATCTCACCGACACGGTGTCGGACGCCTTCTTCCTGGTCATCCGGCTCGGCAGCCCGTTCATCGCCTATGCCATCCTGGTCAATTTGACGATCGGCTTCGTCAACAAGCTGACGCCGCAGATTCCGGTCTACTTCATCTCACTGCCTTTCGTCATCGCCGGCGGCATGATCATCTTCTACTTCGCCATCGGCACCATGCTGTCGCTGTTCGTCGACGGCTTTGTCGATCTGACGCTGGCGAGGTGAGATGAGCACGCGCAAGGAACGGCTGAAGAAACTGGTCAAGGTGCAGGAGCAGCTGAAGGCCCTGCACGAGACGCGCCATGCGGCCTTCCTGGCGGCAGCGGCAACCGCCGAAACCGAGGCCAGGGAACTTGTCCAGCATTTCGACGCCGACCAGTCGATGGCGGTGCTGTTCCCTGACCTCTACCATCGCCGCATCGCCAATGCGCTGGTCCGGCAGGAAGCGAGCCTGGAAGGCGCCAGGCAGGAGGTCACGCTCATCGCCACTGCGACGGCGCGCACCAACATGGTCGAGCGCGCCTACAAGGACGTGCGCCGACAGGACGAACGCGAACGCTCCGACCGCGACCGGCTCGATCTGATCGCGCAGAGGCGAGGGCAGGAATAATCGGAAGTTAGAGCCGGGTCACCTGCGGACGGCGTTCGGTTTCGTTCCGTGCGGCGGGCTGTGTTGGGTGTACGGCGCCGTGTTCGGCCTCTGCGCCTACGCCACCTACGATCTGACCATGGCGACGCCGGCAGCGCCCACCGCAAACGACCAGATCGCATCGACCCAGCCGGAGTTGCCGCTGCTGATAGCAATGGCCTAGCATCCGGCGAAGGATTTCGAGCCGGCAAGCCTGCCACAAGCTTGTTGCGGCATGGTCGCTCAGGAAACCCGGCAAAGAGGCGGACTTTCTTGGCGATTTCTCCACCCAGTGACATCGTTCTCGATGTTGCCCGAGCCGTCGACCCGGCGGATATCGAGGCTGCCCGTGCCGCGCTGGCCAAGCGGGCCAACGGCGTTGGCGGTAATTTTTCTGTCGACATGGCTGCTTCGGTCGATGCCGGCTCGATCCTGTCGCGCGCTACCGCCGACAAGGCCGCCGCAAATGCCGATCCCGCCAGCAAGTTCAAGAAGTTCGAGGCGATGGTCTTGCAGACCTTCATCCAGAACATGCTGCCCAAGGACACCGAGGGCGTCTACGGCAAGGGGCTGGCCGGCGACATGTGGAAATCGCAGCTTGCCGAGCGTGTCGCCGACGTCATGGCCGAGCGCGGCGGGATCGGCATCGCCAAATCGCTGCTCGCCGACCACTACAAGGACGGCAAGCGCACCGTGCCGATCGGCCCGGTGTCAACCGGGCCGCACAAGACCGAGATCGACCAGCAGACCCGGCTGTCCACCTCGCTGGTCGAGGAATTGCAGCGCAAGGCCGCACGGTCGATGACCGGCGACGAGACGACCATCAAAACCGAAATCAAGATCTAGACCAGGATTTTCAATGGCCGATTTTTCAAAATACTCTTCCAACCTGCCGGCGCGTACGTCCGAAGCGCCGATCCCGTTTGCACGGCCGGGCAACCTTGCCGCCATCATCGGCCGCATCGAGGAAGCGGTCGAGGAAGAGACGGCCGGCTTGAAGAACGACACCAGCTATGACCTCAAGGCCTCCAACGCCCGCAAGAGCCGCTACCTCTATGAGCTGACCCGCGCCCTGAAGGGCGCCAACGAGATCGAATTCCTGGAACAGCATCGCGACAGTCTGGCGCGGCTGCGCCAGAAGCTCGCGAAAAACGAGGCTGCAATCCTCGCCCACCTCAACGCGGTCAACGAAGTCGCCACGCTGTTGAAGAACGCCATTCAGCGCGCCGAAGCCGACGGCACCTATTCGGCCGGCGAATTCGGTTGGGCGAGCTGATGATCTCGGCACCAGGCGGGAACAACCGGTGATCAAATTCATCGCCGCCGCGATCTGGATCTGCGCCGCCACGCTGGGCGCCGTGTTCTATTCGTTCCAGGCGGCCGGTGAGCGCGGCGTCGGCGAGACGCCGAAACCGATGCTGGGTGGCCTCGACTACGTCAAGACCGACATCATCTCGGTGCCGCTGATCCGCGATTCCAAGATCGACGGCTATTTCCTCACCAAGCTCGTCTACACGGTCGAGCCGGCCGAGATAAAGAAGATGTCGATTCCGGCCGAAGCCCTGATGACCGATCAGGTCTATTCCTATCTCTACTCCAATCCTCAGATCGACTTCACCAAGAAGGAAACCATCGATCTCGATGCCTTCCGCAAGGCCATACGCGACACCGTCAACGCGCGCGTCGGCGCCGACCTGGTGCATGAAGTGCTGATCGACCAGGTCAACTTCCTGACCAAGGACGAAATCCGCGACAACGCCATGCGCCGCCGCAAGGATCCGGCCACGCCGACCGAACCGGCCCCGGCGGAATCGGCCCAGGCCGAGGCGGCAAAGTCCGCTGCTGAACACTAACCTTCATCGCAGGGTGAATGTCTCTGCCGCATTCCTTCCGACTGAAACGAGATGACGCATCGCGCGTTGACGTTTACGTCAACTCGAAGCTATATGCGCCAAGCGACCAGGATCGCGGTACGCGCGAGACAGCGACTTCGGCGGAGGCCGGTCACTGAAGCGCGGCAAAACGCAACGAGACCAGGAGAACAGTCATGAGCGTTCAGGACATTGCCGAGAAGATGAGGTCGCGCGTGGCGAGCGCCGGGTTCGAACATTCCGTGAAGTTCGACACCGGCACCGACGGCGTCATCGTCATCGATGGCGCGACCGTCTCAAACACCGATGCGCCGACCGACTGCACCATCAAGCTGTCGCTCGACGATCTGGATTCGCTGATCGCCGGCGACCTCAATCCGACCATGGCGTTCATGTCCGGCAAGATAAAGGTCGAAGGCGATATGTCGGTCGCCATGGCGCTCAGCCAGCTGATCGGCTGAGCCCTTCGCAAAAACAAAACGCCGCCCTCGCTGAAATGCAAAGGACCGGCGGCGTTTGTTTGTGACCAATCAGGCGGCCAGCGAGAGCCTCTGTGTCTTGAGCTTGCGACCTGCAGCCTTCAGCGTGCCATGCGCGCCGTCGAGCGCACCATCGATCAGTTCCAGCGCGAGCAGGCGGTGCCGCTCGTACGGACCAGGCATGGCTAGCGCGCCGGTCTTCTCCGCCGAAAAGCCGAAGCGACCGTAATAAGGCGCATCGCCGACCAGCAGCACCGCGGCATGGCCGAGACGCGCGGCCTCGGCCAAAGCATGGCGCATCAGCGCCGAGCCGATGCCGGCGTTCTTCAGCGCCGGATCGACGGCGACCGGTCCGAGCAGAAGTGCTCCCGGGCCGCCCTCGCCCAGACGTACGTCCCACAGCCGCACCGTGCCGGCAACCGCGCCGGCGGCATCCCGCACGACAAAAGCGAGACCTTCGGAAGGCCGGCGGCCACGCCGCAGCTTCTCCGACGATTTCTTGCGCCGCATCGGCCCCATGGCGCGATCGAGCAACGCTTCACGCGATCCAATGTCTGCCGCAGTTTCGGCGACGATGGGAATGGCGCCGGCCATCTCCCCCTCGGGGGGGGAGAATCCAATGCCGTCAATGTAATTTACAATGTCCATTTCCGCGATCCTTCACGAGCGGAGCTTGTTCCACAGGCGAACCCAGGCGGACGCAAACGTCCGCCTGGGGTGATCTGAAGGCCGAAGCCGTCAGATCACGTAGGATCGGAGAGGCTCGAAGCCGTTGAAGGCGACCGCCGAGTAGGTGGTCGTGTAGGCGCCGGTGCCTTCGATCAGCACATCGTCGCCGATGGTCAGCGACAGAGGCAGCGGATACGGCGTCTTCTCGTACATCACGTCGGCCGAATCGCAGGTCGGGCCGGCGAGCACGCAAGGTGCGGTCTCCGAACCGTCATGGCGGGTGACGATCGGATAGCGGATCGCCTCGTCCATCGTCTCGGCCAGACCGCCGAACTTGCCGATGTCGAGGAACACCCAGCGCACATTGTCGTTTTCGGCCTTCTTCGAGATCAGCACGACTTCCGACTTGATGACGCCGGCATTGCCGACCATGCCGCGACCCGGCTCGATGATGGTCTCAGGGATCGCATTGCCGAAATGCTTGCGCAGCGCCGAGAAGATGGCCTGGCCATAGGCCTGGGCCGCCGGCACGTCACGCAGATAGCGCGTCGGGAAACCGCCGCCCATATTGACCATCTTGAGGACGATGCCTTCATCGGCGAGCGTGGCGAACACCTTCTTGGCGTCGGCCAGCGCACGGTCCCACGCCGTCAGGTCGGTCTGCTGCGAGCCGACATGGAACGACACGCCATAGGCGTCGAGGCCGAGCGTCCTGGCATGGCGCAGCACGTCGACGGCCATCGCCGGCACGCAGCCGAACTTGCGCGACAGCGGCCACTCGGCGCCTTCGCCGTCGGTCAGCACGCGGCAGAACACGCGGGCGCCGGGAGCGACGCGGGCGATCTTGTCGACTTCCTCGACGCAATCGACGGCAAACAGCCGAATGCCGAGCTGGTAGGCGCGTGCAATGTCACGCTCCTTCTTGATGGTGTTGCCGAAGGAGATACGGTCCGCCGGCGCACCGGCGTCCATCGCCATCTCGACCTCGGCAACGGAAGCGGTGTCGAAGGATGAGCCCATCGCAGCAAGCAGGCGCAGGATTTCCGGCGCCGGATTTGCTTTCACCGCATAGTAGATCCGGGAATCGGGCAGCGCCTTTTCGAAGGCGCGAAAATTGTCGCGCACGACATCGAGGTCGACGACGAGGCAGGGGCCGGACGGACGTCGGGTGGCGAGGAAGTCGAGGATGCGCTGAGTGGCCATCGGGGTCTCTCCATTAACGCCTTGCGGCGCGCAATAAGGCTGCGGACGCGGGCTCTCGGCCTCGCGACGCGCGGTCAAACAAAGGCGGGACGGAAATTCATGGAACCAGCCGGTGGAGACCCCGGAACCATGAAACGCCGTCTCGCGGCGGTGAACCTTGGCCTTGCCCGGCCTCGGTTCGCTTTGTCTGCCTTGGCTTGGATGGGAGACCCGTCCGCACTGCCGGCAATGAAGGTGTGCCTCTTCAGTAACCCCGGTCTTTGGACGACCGGCAGAACACCAGAAAGGCCCGCACCGTCGTTGCTTCAAGGTGTCCTCGGGCTGGCGGTTGGCCGCTAGACCGACTGGAGGGGTTAGCTCCAGTTACCTTACCGATTTCCCTCACCATTCGAGGATCGGCGGACACCCACAGGCACGTGCGACTTTGGGCAAGCGCGATATAGGGTCGAAAGATTTCACAATCAATAAAAATCGTATCCCAGGTTGTAAAATTCCTGCCATCGAACAATGCTTCGCCAACCGTATACGGATATCGAACGATGACAGGCACGCACGGCCCGCTCAACGCCTTCCTCGACCTTCGTCGCATGCCGGTGGCCAATGCGGAACTGGGCCCGCTGGCAGGGCTCAGGCTGGCGGTAAAGGACATTTACGACGTCGCCGGCTACCGCACCGGTTGCGGCAATCCGGTGAAGTTCGACGAGGCGCATGCCGCGTCCAGCACGGCACCGGCCGTGCAGGTGATTCTCGACGCCGGCGCGCGCTTCATCGGCAAGACGCAGACCGACGAGTTCGCCTTCTCGCTGATGGGCCAGAACGCGCATTTTCCGTTTCCGGTGAACCCGGCTGCCCCCGACCGCGTCACCGGCGGCTCGTCCTCCGGATCGGCCGCGGCGGTGGCCGGCAAGCTTGCCGACATCGCCACCGGCTCCGACACCGGCGGCTCGATCCGCGCCCCGGCGAGCTTTTGCGGATTGATCGGGCTGCGCACCACGCATGGCCGCATTTCGCTCGAAGGCACGATGAAGCTGGCGCCGAGCTTCGACACATTCGGCTGGTTCGCCGACGACATCGAAACCTATGAGACGATCGGCAAATTGCTGCTTGGCCGCGACCCGCACCAGCATCCGCTCAACCGGCCGCTGTCGATCCGCTGGCTGGACGCCTTCGTCGCCGGCCCGGCCGAGGCAGCCGAATACGCCGGGATGAGAGCGCTGGCGGCCGGCCTTGTCGGCGAGCCGGCGCCGGTGGAATACAGCTTCGCCTCCTTCCCCGACGAGCTCTACTGGTGCTTTCGCCGCCTCCAGGCCGCCGAGGCCTGGCAGCAGCATGGCGCCTGGATCATTTCGGGCGAGCGCGATCTCGGGCCGGGCGTCGAGGAGCGCTTTGGTTTCGGCCGGACAATCGACGAAAAGACCGCGCGGGCCGAGGCGGTGCGCCGCTTGACGTTCCGCTCCGAGCTAGCCGCGCTGCTCGGCCAGGACGGGTTTCTTGTCCTGCCCACCGTTCCAGGCCCCGCACCTCTGGTCAAAAGCGAGCCGCAGCAGCTCCAGGCCTACCGCGAAAGGGCCTTGCATCTTTTGTGCCTTTCGGGTCTTTCAGGCTTCCCGCAAATCACCCTGCCGCTGGGCTCGGTTGACGGTGCCCCTTTCGGCCTCTCGCTGCTCGGCCCTCCCGGCAGCGACATTGCCCTGATACGGCTCGGCCGGCGAATTCTCGATGCGGCACGAAAGGCCTGATGATGGATACACTGACCCGCATGCGCGCCTTCATCGACGTCGTCGAGGCCGAAGGCTTTTCGGCGGCCGCGCGCAAGATCGGTCGCTCCAAGGCGCTGCTGTCGAAATATGTGCGCGAACTCGAGGACGAACTCGGCGCGCTGCTGCTCAACCGCACCACGCGGCAGTTCTCGTTGACTGAGGCCGGCCATACCTATTACAGCCGCGCTTCGGAAATCGTGCGCGAGGTCGACAGCCTAGCCGACGCCGTGCGCGAATCCTCCGGCGACGTGCGCGGCAGGATCAAGCTCTCCGCGGCGCGCACCTTCGCCGACGCGCCGATAGGCCAGTCGCTCATCGACTTCGCCAAACAGCATCCCGACATCGTGCTCGACATCCATCTCGACGACCGTTTTGTCGATCTGGTCGAGGAAGGTTTCGATCTTGCCGTGCGCATCTCGCGCCTGGAGAACTCATCGCTGATCGCCCGCCGCCTGGGGCCGTTTTCGATCAAGCTTTGCGCCTCGCCGGAGCTGATCGCCAAGCACGGCAAGCCGACGCGCCCGCAGGATCTCGCCAACTTGCCCTGCATCGTCGACACCAATGGCCGCTCGCTCGCCAACTGGCGCTTCAGGGGCGATGGCGAGGAGTCAGTCAGTGTCAACGTATCGGGTCCGATCGAGGTCAACAGCCCGATGGCCGCGCGAGCCGCCGCCGTGTCCGGTCTGGGCTTCACCATCCTGCCGGATTTCATCGCCGCGCCCGACCTCGCATCCGGGCTGCTGGTGTCCTTGCTCGACGACCGCATCCAGTCGGGCAGCGGCATTTTCGCCGTCTACCCGCACCGTCGCTATCTGCCGGCCAAGGTCCGTGTCTTCGTCGATTTCCTGGTGCAATGGTTCAAGAACCGCGAGAGCGCTTGAGCCGGTCCTGCCGTGCCGCGGTCCCAATTTCGCCCCGTTTCTGGTAACCTCTCGAAATCTCTCCGAGGCCGATGGAACAGCGACCGAGAATGCATCTGAAACGGCACGCAATCATGCTGGCTTCGGCCCTGGCGACGACTTTTGCCTCCGTCGGAGCGGCTGGCGCGCATCCTCATGTCTTCGCCGAGGCCCGCCTCGACGTGATCCTCTCGCCGGATCACCAAAGTGTGAAAGCGCTGCGTCACCTCTGGCGTTTCGATGATCTGTTTTCGAGTACGGTGATGATGGAGTTCGACAAGAACTCCGACCTGAAGCTTGACGACAAGGAGCTGAAGGATGTCGCCGACACCGTTCATGCCTCGCTGGCCGAGTTCAATTATTTCCAGCTCGTCACCGTCGACGGCAAGGACGTGCCGATGACGCCGCCACCGCATCTTATGGCCAATTTCGAAAACGACCAGCTGATCATCCTGTTCGAATCCGAACCCAAGGTGCCGATCAAGCTCGCCGGCAAGATCGATTTCGGCGTCTACGATCCAACCTTCTACACAGCGATCGACTTCACCGAGGATAGCAACATCACGGTGGAAGGCCTGCCCTCGAACTGCACCAAGAGCGTCATCCGGCCTGATCCAGACGAGGCGATCAAGGAAAACCAGAAGACCCTGACGGACGCGTTCTTCAACGACCCGACAGGCACCGACATGAGCAAGATCTTCGCCACCAAGCTCGAACTGAATTGCCCGCCAGAAGGATAGATCCGGTGATGAAAACGTCCCTGAGTTTGGCATTCGGCCTCGTGGCCGCTGCCCTGCTGATGACGCACTTTCTCGGGCAGGCCCATGCCCAGAGTTCACTCGGCATCGGTGTCAATGACGGCATGGCGCCCACCACCGGCCCGTTCGCCCACATCCTGATGTGGATCAATCTGCGCCAGCAGGAATTCTACCGCGCACTGGCCACCGCGATGAAGGCGATGCGCGAGGACGGCAGCAAGATGTGGCTGCTGATCGGCCTGTCCTTCGCCTATGGTATTTTCCACGCCGCAGGCCCCGGCCACGGCAAGGCGGTCATCTCGTCCTACATGGTGGCCAACGAAGTGGCGCTCAGGCGCGGTATCCTGCTGTCCTTCGTCTCGGCGCTGCTGCAGGGCCTGACCGCGATCCTGGTGATGCTGCTTGCCTATTTCGTCCTGCGCGGCACCGCGATCTCGATGACCGACGCAGCCTGGTTCATGGAGATCATGAGCTATGTCTTCGTCACTTTGTTCGGCGCCTGGCTGCTGTGGCGCAAGCTTGGGCCCACGGTCCAGCGCTGGTTCGGCAGGGCGCCCGCCTACAGCCTGTCGGCAGCCCACGCCGGCCATGGCGGCCATTCGCATGCCGGTCACAGCCACGCGGCGCAGGCGCATGCCTTGCATGTGCATCACGACCATTCGCATGATCATCACGATCACGCCGCGCACGACGACGACACACACGATCATTCCCATCACGACCACGCTCATCACAATCACGCCGCTCACGATCAACCGGCCGGCGAGGTCTGCGACACGTGCGGCCATTCGCATGCGCCTGATCCGGCGCTGCTGTCGGGCGATCGCTTCGACTGGCGCACGGCCTGGTCGGCTGTAGCCGCCGTCGGCATCCGCCCCTGCTCCGGCGCGCTGATTGTGCTCAGCTTCGCGCTGCTCAACGGCCTGTGGCTCGGCGGCCTGCTGTCGGTGCTGGCGATGTCTATCGGCACCGCCATCACAGTCTCGGCGTTGGCGACGATCGCCGTGACAGCCAAGAACTGGGCGGTCTATTTCGCCGGCGATGGCCGCATGGGCAACCGTATCCACACATTCGTCGAAATCGGCGGCGCCGCGTTCGTCTTCCTGTTCGGGCTGTTGCTGTTGTCGGCGAGCCTGTCCGGAGCTGTGTGACCTCGGCGGGTCAGGCCTGACCCGCGATCATTCCGCCCAGCTCATCCTCGATATGAGCGCGGATGATTTCATCGAAACTGTTTTCGGCGCTGAAGCCGAGGTCCCTTGCACGGCGCGCCTCGAAGCGCGTCGGCCAACCCTTGACGATCGCCCAGATCGTTTCGTCGGGCTCCTCACGGATCAGGCTCGCCACCTCGGCGCCTGCAGTGCGCTCCAGCGCCTCGATCTGCTCGCCGACGGTGACGGCAACGCCGGGCATTGTGAGGTTGCGGCGCGGCCCGACAGCGGCACAGTCGAGCCCAGCGGCATGGATCAGGAAACCGACCGCAGAGCGCGGGCTGGCATGGGTGTGCAGCACCGAGCGCGGCACCGGCAGGATCGCCTCGTGGCCGCTCAGCGGCTCGCGGATGATGCCGGAGAAGAAACCAGACGCCGCCTTGTTCGGCTTGCCCGGCCGCACGCAGATGGTCGGCAGCCTTATGCCGATGCCGTCGAAGAAGCCGCGCCTGGAATAGTCGGCAAGCAGCGCTTCGCTCATCTGCTTCTGCGTGCCGTAGGAGGTCAGCGGCGTCGGGTGGAAATCGTCCGGGATCACATCCGGGAACGGCGCGCCGAACACCGCGATCGACGAGGTAAAGACGAGGCGCGGCGAAAAGCCCGCCAGCCGCACGGCGTCGAACAGCGCCCGTGTGCCGTCGAGATTGACGCGGTAGCCGAGATCGAAATTGGCTTCCGCCTCACCCGACACGATGCCGGCGAGATGGAACATGACGTCGGGGCGTGAGGCGACCAGGCTCTCGGCAGCACCGGCGTCGGCAAGGTCGCCGGTATGCGTGGCGATGCTGACGCCGTCCATCGCCGGCGCCTGCGGCGGCACGATGTCGTGCAGGTCGAGCCCGGTGATCTTGCGGCCGTTGAGCGTGCCGTCCTTGGCCAGCCGGTCGACAAGTTTGCGGCCGACCATGCCGGCGGCGCCAGTAATCAGGATGCGCATTTCAAAGCCTCTTATTTGCCCTTGTTCTGGCTGCGGCCCCGCAACCAGAACACCAGAAAGAATGCCAGCACGAAGGCGATGCCGACGATGCCGGCAAGTACGGTCGAGACATTGCCGACGGCCAGCATCACGGTCGGCAGATAGAACGCCGCGATGCCGAACAGCAGCATGATCCAGGCTGCGGCAATCAGCGCGTTTCGCGTGTCGCGATCCATCATGCCGCCCCGCCACAGCGGGAACTCGTCAACTCGGATGCCAATGCCATGAAATTCCCTGTCAGTGATAATGGCCGTGATGCGGTGGCGCACCATGGTCGTGGTCATGATCGTGCTCGTCATGGCTGTCGGCGCACTGGCCGAATTCCGGTTCGACCGTCGCGTGGCTGATGCCGTGTTCGGCGGCGAGCCGCTTCTTGATGGCGCTGACCGCCTGGTGCGGATCGACGCCATCGTTGAGGCAGGCATGCAGCGTCGCCATGTTGCTGGAGCCGTCCAGCGACCAGACATGCATATGGTGCACCTCGCGCACGCCCTTGACGGTGCCGGCAATGTCCTTGGCGATGATGTCGCGGTCGAGGCTTGCCGGTACGCCTTCGAGAAGGACGTGGGCGGCTTCGCGCATCAATGACCATGCGGTGGACAGGATCAGCACCGAGACCAGCACCGACAGAATCGGGTCGATCGGCGTCCAGCCGGTGGCCAGGATGACCAGCGCCGCCACGATCGCCGCCGCCGAACCGAGCAGGTCGCCCAGCACATGCAGGATGGCGCCGCGCATGTTGAGGCTGTCGTGGTCGCCGCCATGCAGCACGAAGAACGAGGCGAAGTTTACCAGAAGGCCGGCGATCGCCACCACCAGCATCGGCCCGCCCAGCACCGGCGCCGGCGTCATCAGCCGGCCCCAGGCTTCGTAGACGATCCACAGCGCAATCGCGAAGATGGCAATGCCGTTGGTGTAGGCAACCAGCGTCTTGACTCGGCCGAAGCCGTAGGTGAGGCGCACCGTCGCCGGCCGCCCGCCAAGATGGAAGGCGTACCAGGCAAGGCCAAGCGCAATCGAGTCGGCGAGCATGTGGCCGGCGTCGGCCAGCAGCGCCAGCGATCCCGTCAAAAGGCCGCCAAGCCCTTCGGCCACCATGAAGCCGGCGGTCAGGCAGGCTGCGATCAGCACACGCTTCTTGTCGGTCGAGCCATGCACGTGGCCGGCGCCATGCCCAGCATGCAAACCATGATCATGGCTGTGCGCCATCGGAAAAAACTCCTGTTACGCGCCGAACTCGGCGCGGAAATCCTCGAGCCGCCGCTTCTGCCGGCCTTCGCCATCGAAATTGGCAGGATCGAGCCATGCCTCATAGGCTTTGCGCAGCGCCGGCCATTCCTTGTCGATGATCGAGTACCATGCCGTATCGCGGTTTTCCCCCTTGACCACAAGATGCTGGCGGAAAATGCCCTCGAACTTGAAGCCGAACCGCTCGGCCGCGCGCTTCGAAGGGTCGTTGCGGTTGTTGCATTTCCACTCATAGCGGCGATAGCCCAGCCCGTCGAAAATGTACTTCATGAACAGGAACTGCGCTTCGGTCGCTGCCGGCTTGCGCGAGATCAGTGGCCCCCAATAGATGTTGCCGATCTCGATGACGCCATAGGCGGGATCGATGCGCATCAGCGTCTGTCGCCCGGCGACCTTGCCGCTGGCCTTGTCGATGACGGTGAAGAACAGCGGATCCTCGCTCGCCTCGACCTTGTCCAGCCATGGCTGGAAATCGGCGCGGGTTTGCGGCGGATAGTCGGGCAACCAGGCAAAGCGGCCGTCAATGTCAGGCACCGACGACGCCTCGTAAAGGCCATCGCCGTGCTTTTCGGCGCTCAGCGGTTCGAGCCGGACATAGCGGCCGTCAATGGGCTTGCGCTCGGGTCGCGGACGCGCTTGCCAATCTTTGAGATTTTCCGACACGCAAAACTCCAATCCGTTTGACTTTTGTGAGCAGACGCTCACAAAAACGCGACCCAACAGCAAGAACCACACGGACGGGAAAAATGCTCCACACGATTTCGGCCTTCGACCGCCTCGGCGAGGAAAACGCCTTTGCCGTGCTGGCGCGGGCGACCGCACTGGCTCAACAGGGCCGCGATATCGTCAATCTCGGCATCGGCCAGCCCGACTTCAAAACGCCGCAGCACATTGTCGACGCCGCGATCAAGGCGCTGCGCGACGGTCACCATGGCTACACCCCGGCCAACGGCCTGCTGGCGACGCGCGAAGCGGTGGTGCGGCGCACGCTGACCACCACCGGCGTCGAGGTCTCGCCGGAAAATGTAATGATCCTGCCCGGCGGCAAGCCGACCATGTTCGCGGCGATCCTGATGTTCGGCGAACCCGGCGCCGAGATCCTCTATCCAGACCCAGGCTTTCCGATCTATCGCTCGATGATCGAGTTCACCGGCGCCGCGCCCATTCCGGTGCCGATCCGCGAGGAGAACGGCTTTGCCTTCTCGGCAGAAGAGACGCTGGCGCTGATCACCTCGAAGACGAGGCTGCTAATCCTCAACTCACCGGCCAACCCGACCGGCGGCGTCACGCCGCGCGCCGAGATCGAGAAGCTGGTGAAGGGACTGCAGGCGCATCCGCAGGTCGCTATCCTGTCCGACGAGATCTACGACGTCATGACCTATGACGGCGAGACGCATTTTTCGCTGCTCAATTTTCCGGAAATTCGCGACCGGCTGATCGTGCTCAACGGCTGGTCGAAGACATGGGCGATGACCGGCTGGCGCATGGGCTGGTCGATCTGGCCGAATGGCGACAAGGGCGGGCATCTCTACGACAAGGTCCGCAAGCTGGCGGTCAATTGCTGGTCCTGCGTCAATGCGCCGAGCCAGTTCGCCGGCATCGCCGCCATCGACGGCCCGCAGGACGATGTCGACAAGATGATGCGCGCCTTCGACAACCGCAGGAAGATCGTGGTCGAGGGGCTGAACGCGCTGCCCGGCGTCTCCTGCATCACGCCCAAGGGCGCATTCTATGCCTTCCCGAATGTTTCGAAGACCGGCTGGAAGGCCAAGAAGCTCGCCTCGGCACTGCTCGAGGAGGCCGGCGTGGCGCTGATCGGCGGCCCCGATTTCGGCATTCTCGGCGAAGGCTACCTCAGGCTTTCCTACGCCAATTCCGAAGAGAACATCTTGCACGCGCTGGAGCGGATCGAGGCGTTTTTGAAGAACTAGGCCTTCGGCTGCTCACCCACGCCCCACGAACGGCATCTTGGTCGCCATCACGGTCATGAACAGCACGTTGGCGTCGAGCGGCAGGCTGGCCATGTGGACGACGGCGTCGGCGACGCGCTGGACGTCCATCACCGCTTCGGCGGCGATGGTGCCATTGGCCTGCGGCACGCCGACCGTCATTGCGTGCGCCATATCGGTCAGCGCGTTGCCTATGTCGATCTGGCCGCAGGCGATGTCATAGGGCCGGCCGTCGAGCGCCAGCGTCTTGGTCAGCCCCGATATGGCGTGCTTGGTCGCGGTGTAGGGCACCGAGCCCGGCCGTGGCGCATAGGCCGACACAGAGCCATTGTTGATGATGCGGCCGCCCATTGGCTTTTGCTTGCGCATGACGCCGAAGGCGGCGCGAGCGCATAGGAACGATCCGGTGAGATTGACGCCGACAATATCGTTCCAGACCTCGACCGGGATCTCGTCGATGGGCGTCGACTTGTAGCTCATGCCGGCATTGTTGAAGAGCAGATCGACGCGGCCGAAGGCTGCGGCCACCGTCTCGAACAGATCATCGACTTCGCCGGCCTTGCTGATGTCGCAGGCAACCGCCAGCGCCTTGGCATCCGTTTTCCCGGCCTCGGCAATGGCGGCATCGAGCACCGCTTTGCGGCGGCCGCAAAACACCGTGTTCCAACCCGCCTTGAGCAGCGCCGTGGCGACGCTCTTGCCGATGCCGGTGCCGGCACCCGTGACGATGACGGTTTTCTCTGTGAGGGCTGTCATGGATTTTGCTCCTGCGCGCCGCGCATCCCCGGCACAGATCGGGGTGCATCCGAATGCACCGACCCATCGCAAATGAAGGCGATCATGGCAAGCCGGACACTAATGCATGTCGCTCAAAAGTGGCCCCGGTTTTGAGCGAACGACATGCATCAGGACAAAAACATGAAGCGCGACGCGCTTTATGTGATCGGTCCGACAAAAAGGGCGGTCATTGGCGACCGCCCTGATCTGAACCGGGCTTGGGAGGAGGAAAAGCCGATCCGACTGACTAAAATCATGCGCTTCCTCGGTAAACGAGAAGTTAACGCTTTTCCCGCGCGGCTGCGTTGTCTACCAGCGCGGGTTCGGCGCCGTGCCTGACGGAACCGGCACCTTGGCCGCCGACACCGTCGCCTCGACATGATCGACGAGCGCATCCGGCAGGCCGAGCCGGCCGGCGAGCAGGTCGAGATAGCCGCGTTCGGCGCGCGTATCGGGGTCGATCGTCAGTCGGGACGCCGTGTAGAGCTCGAGCCTCTGCTCATCGGTCTTGGCGCCTGCGACCAGCGTATCGAGGTCGAGCGGGCTGTCCAGCTCGGCCATCAGAAACTTTTCCGCTTCCGTGCCGATGCCGGCCAGACTGAGCTTGCCGGCGATCTTTTGGCGTTCCGCGTCATCGACATGGCCATCGGCCTTGGCCGCCGAGATCATCGCCCGCACCAGGGTCAGCGTGAACTCGTCCTCCCCCTGTGGCGCCTGTGAAGGATGAAAGCCGGTGTCGGCGGGCGGCGGCAGCAATTCCGGCTGGCCGGCCGCCGGCGCCTGCTCGGGTGCATTGCCGGCCTTGTAATTCTGGTAGGCCTTGTAGGCGAGACCGCCGATCGCAGCCAGTCCGCCGAGCTTCACGGCCGTGCCGGTGACCTGCCGTCCCGTGCCGGTTCCAAGCAGCACCGCGGCCAGCGCAC
Organism: Mesorhizobium sp. M0029; assembly: GCF_040323735.1. Lineage (NCBI taxonomy): Bacteria > Pseudomonadati > Pseudomonadota > Alphaproteobacteria > Hyphomicrobiales > Phyllobacteriaceae > Mesorhizobium > Mesorhizobium sp. M0029. The sequence continues at coordinate 124,525 of NZ_JAMYVF010000001.1, read as the reverse complement.
CGGCGGCCAGCGGATTGTCCTTGGCCATCTGCACAGCCTGCCCGGCCTTGTCGCGAACGGTGCCGGTTGTGCCGGGAACTTGCGAGCCGAGCAGATCGTCGAGAAGCTTCTTGGGGTCGAACATGGTGCCTCCAGAAAAGGGCCCGCGCCAAACGTGAACGGGCAGGTTTTGGACGTTGCAGAGGTAGGTCCCGCACACTGACATTACAATGACGGAGACGCGCTTTACTATCGGCGCCGGCAATGCCGCAAATCGGTGATCGGTGTGTCGATACCGGCCTCGGCTTGCGCTAATGTCGCCGCGGCATTGCCGAGGGAGGAACCTTGCCGTGACCGATCAACCTGGCCGGGAACCGGCGCGCGATCCGCAGGATCTGGAACGTTTGTTGATCGACCGGCAGTGGGCCGGAGACATTGACGGCATGGTGGCGCTGTTCCAACCCGATGCCGTCATCGACACCGGAGCAGCCGAATTGACGCGTGGCCACGAGGCGATCCGCGCTTTGTTCGAAGCCTTTGCCGCGAGCGGACGAAAGTTCCAGCGCGGCGAGCAGCGCCCGGCGGCCATTAACGGCGACCTCGCGTTGACGTCGACCAGGCTTGCCGACGGCTCGATAACCTCAGAGGTCGCGCGCCGGCAGGCCGACGGCACATGGCTGTGGGTGATCGACCGCTATTCTGTCGTGTGGTGATCCAGTCAGGGCGTCGGCGGCACTTAACTGCCGATATGTCCCCTGCCCTGCGCCTGCGCAAGTTCGACCTGGCGCTGGCGCTCGGCATAGCGGGTGCGATCCTCATCCGAGCGTGCCTCGTAGCAATGCGGGCATGACACGCCGGTGGAAAAATGCGGCGACAGCCGGTCCTCCGGCGTCAGCGGATGCCGGCAGGCGCGGCAGAGTTCGGCCTCGCCTTCGGTCAACCCATGCGACACCGAGACCCGCTCGTCGAAGACGAAACACTCGCCCTGCCACAGGCTGTCTTCGGCCGGGACCTCTTCAAGATATCTGAGGATGCCGCCCTTGAGATGGAACACATCCTTGAAGCCGAGCGACTTCACATAGGCCGTCGCCTTTTCGCAGCGGATGCCGCCGGTGCAGAACATCGCGACCTTGCGGCCGTCGAGTTGGTCGCGGTGTTTTTCCACCCAGGCCGGGAATTCGCGAAAGCGTGACGTGCGCGGGTCCACCGCGCCCTCGAACGTGCCGATCGACACTTCGTACGCGTTGCGAGTGTCGATGACGATGGTGCCGGGGTCCGAGATCAGCGCGTTCCAGTCGGCCGGCGCGACATAGGTCCCCGCACCCGTCGCCGGGTCGAGGTCTTCGACGCCCATGGTGACGATCTCGCGCTTCAGCCGCACCTTCATGCGATGAAACGGCATTTCGGCGGCAGTGCTGTATTTGACCTCGAGATCGGCAAGACCCTCGATGGCCTCGAGATAAGCGATCAGGTCGGCTATGTCGGTTTCGCTGCCGGCGACCGTGCCGTTAATACCTTCCTGCGCCAGAAGCAATGTGCCCTTGATGCCGCGCCCGCAGCAGAAGGCGGCAAGTGGCGTGCGCAAGACCCGCAGCGCCTCGAAGTCGCCCAGCCTCGCAAATTTGTAGAGTGCGGCAACGCGCACGGGTTCACGGTTGGTCATCGCCAAGCCACTAAACCGTGGTCAAAGCGGATTCAAGGCAGAGCTAAAGACACTTCGTCGGTATTCGCCAGCAGGCTCGTTGGCCGACATGTGACATCGCGGCAGGCCGGGTTTCGTGGACTCGGAATCGGCCTTCTGCTAATCGGTTGAAATCACCTAGGGAGAGACAAGCCAATGCTCAGCAAGACCGAAACGCTCCTGTCGCTGCTCAATGGCCAGCCGGTCATTCCGGTGCTGAAGATCGCCAATGTCGCGGACGCCGTCCCGCTCGCCCGGGCGCTGGCCGCCGGCGGCCTGCCGGCAATCGAGATCACGTTGAGAACCGCCGATGCGCTGGAAGCGATCCGCCGCGTCGCCGGTGAGGTCGAGGGCGCCATTGTCGGCGCCGGCACAATTCTCGATGCCAAGCAGTTCGACGAGGCAGCGGCCGCTGGCTCGAAATTCATCGTCAGCCCCGGCATCACGCGAGAGTTGCTGGCGGCGGCCAAGGACAGCGACGTTCCCTTGCTGCCCGGCGCCATCACGCCCGGCGAGATCATGGCTGCCCGCGAGGCCGGCCTGCGGTTCCTGAAATTCTTCCCGGCCGAACAATCCGGCGGCATCGCCTCGCTGAAGGCCTTTGCCTCGCCGCTGGCCGACGTGAAATTCTGCCCGACCGGCGGCATCTCGGCCAAGAACGCGGCCGACTATCTCAGCCTGTCCAACGTTATCTGCGTCGGCGGCTCGTGGGTGGCGCCGGACGAGTTGGTCAAGGCCGGCAAGTGGGATGAGATCGAGGCGCTCGCACAGACCGCGAGCAAGCTCGGAAAATAACCTCCGCTACTTTGTCTTTGCGCAATTCCCAAGGGAAGCGCTCCGCGCTTTCCCGGGAAAATCACAGTGTTCCCGGAATTGCACTCGGCACAAAAACCCGCCAGCTGCGCCGACCGGGTTTGCTACGCGTTGAGATTTTGGTTCCCGCTCATGGGCTCGAACCACGATTCACGCCTTCAAAGGGCGCTGTCCTACCATTAGACGAAGCGGGAATGCAGTTTGGTGGTTAGCATTCTGTGGCGATGGAAGCCAGTGCTCGATATCTCGCTAGAAGCAAAAGCCGCACGGCTTGCCCAGCGCGGCTTCGATTTCGATATTGACCGGGTCACGCCCTACTTCGTCTGGAAGCGGGCGACCGAAAGGAATTTTACGGCATTGCCGGTGAAGCGGTTGGCATCGGCCATCTGGTTGTTCGCCTGGAAGCCTGCGGTGTAGACCTCGCTCGGCGGCGTATGCACGATGTTGTAGGCATAGCGCGGCGCTGTCGTCGGGCTGGAAACGGTGGCGATGTTGTCGCCGCTGCTCAGCGCCCAGCGCGCCGCCTGCGGTTCGGCCGCCACCACCACTGCCTTCGGTCCTGGCTTCAGGTCGCGAGCCGAAGCCCTTGCTTCCTTGCGTGTCGTCTTGACGCCGGCGCCGATCACCGAGGCTGGATCGGTACCGGCGGGACGGGCAGCAATAGCACCGCGCGGCGATGCGGCATCGACACCTGACGGATCGTTGAAAGCCGAGCGCGGCTCAAGCGACGCAACCTGATAGTCGTCGGTAGCACCGGCTGCATCGGCGGCGCTTGCCTGTTCGAGAACCGCCTTGACCTCGTCCGGACGCTGCGACGGCAGCACCGAGAACGCGTCGGTTGCGGTCTGCTTGTGGGCAGCCGTATCGGCCAGCGCCAGCAGAACGCCCTTGTCCTGCGGCGCAAGCTCAGCCGGCGGCAAAGAGCGGTCGGGACGCCAGGTCGGCAACGGGACGTTGACCGCGACCTGCGCCGGAGCGGCAGCTTGATCGGCCCCCTGGTCGGCATTGCTCGCATCGGCCGTGCCGAACGGCACATTGGCCGGCGCCTGCGCCGTCGCCACCGTCTGTTCGGTGGTGGCATCGGCCACGCCGAACGGCACGGTCTCAGGTTGTTGCGCGCCGACATCGGCCTTCGGCCGCGGTGCGAAAGCGGGCAGCGGCACTTCCTTGGCGGGCAGCGCGGCGATGATCGTCTCCGGCGTGTCCTGCGGCTCCGAATCGTCAGCGCTGTCGTCGGCAAGCTGCGGAATGTTGGCGCGCTTGGCGTTCTGCGGCGACACGATCGCGATGCCAGGCAGATTGCTGTTGTTGTTGCTCGTGGCAGCCAGCACCGGCTTCACGCTTCTCGGCGGCGGCGCGGCGGTAGCGACATCGGCGCTGTCGTCGGCTTCGTCTTCACCGCCACCGCCAAAGAACGCGGACAGGAAGCCACCGGATTTCTTGGTGCTGCCGCCTGCGCTGGCCATCATGATGGCAGGAGAACCGGCGCCCTTGCGCGCCTTGTAGGAGGCGAGCGCCTGGTCATAACCCGGCAACGGCCTGCCGTCGCTCGGCACATGCAGCGTCTTGCCATTGGGGAACAGGCTGACCAGTTCCTGGCGGCTGATGCCTGGCCAATGCCGCACATTGCCGACGTCCATGTGGACGAAGGGCGACCCCGACGACGGATAGTAGCCGACGCCGCCGCCCTGCATCTTCAGGCCGATGTTGCGCAGCTTTTTCAGCGGCACTCCCGGAATGTAGAAGTCCATCGCCTTGCCCAGCATATGCTGGCTTTCCTTGGCGACACCGCGGCTGCGGCTGCGCAGCATCGAATTGGTCGACGGCGAGCGATAGCCGCAGACGACCTGGATGTAGTCGGTGGCGCCGGCCTGCCGGTAAGCTTCCCACACCAGATCGAGCAGGCGCGGATCCATCTTGGTCGGTTCGTTGCGACGCCAGTCGCGCAGGATGATGTTGATCTTCCTGAGGCCTGCCGGATCGTAGCGGCCATTGCGCTTGTAGACGATCTCGGCCTTTTCGTGCGTGTGGAGGTGATAGAGCTTGAGCGAGCGCGTTTCAGCGCTGGCGCCGGCAGCAGTTGCGGCGAGGAAAGCGAACGCAACGATCAACGCTGCCAGCCATCTCGGCCAGACGCCCATGTGATCGCGCCGCCCGTTTCTGTGTCGTTCGACTTTGTTCAAATCAAAAGGCCTTGCAGGCTGCCGTTTGTCCCCGGATTTGTCCAAACGGATGCGTGGTTCTCACATCCGAATATCGATCCTAATGGTTAATCATCGCTTATTGAAGCCGAAATGCGGTAACACCGTGGCGATATCCCGTCAAAAATAATACACAGGATTTCTTGGTAAACTGCTGGTTTAGATCAAGATTCAGCCTTTTCCCGCTACACGATCTGTTACCGATGGCCTTAATGCGTGAACAACGCTGTCCGCATCAGCCATATTCCCGCCCCAACCGCTTATGCAGCGCCGGATGCGGCATGGCAAGCTGGTCCCGGCCTTGCGTTGGCAAGCTGTGGAATTCGGCGTTCAGGAGGCAAGGCGGTCGAGGCGGCCGGTTTCCGGGTCGATGCCGTATTCCTTGAGCTTGCGGTAGAGCGTCGAGCGGCCGATGCCGAGACGCCGTGCGACCTCGCTCATCTGGCCGTTGTAATGGTCGATGGCGAGCTTGATCATTTCGAGTTCGACATCGGCCAGCGCACGCACATTGCCACGCTCGTCCAGCGCCCGCAGCGTGCCGAAACGCTGAAGCAACCTGGCCGGAGGGGCGAGCTCGGCAGCTGCAGTACCGGCGTCATCAGTCTGCGCGCCATCGCCTTGCGATCCGGTGCTCAAGGCCATGCCGGGGTCCGACAAGGACGCATCGGCGTCGAGATTGACGGTGCCGTCGACCTGCGCCCGGATCTGCGGAAATTCGTCAGTCGTGAGCACATCGCCTTCGGCAAGCACCGAGGCCCTGAACACGGCGTTTTCCAGCTGCCTGATGTTTCCCGGCCAATCATAGGCCTGCAGCATGGCCAGTGCGGCATCCGAGATGCCGTGCAGGCGATTGCCCGCCGGCGCCACCTTGTCCATGAAATGCTTGACCAGATAGGGGATGTCGTCGCGGCGGTCGCGCAGCGGCGGCACGACGATCGGGTAAACGTTGAGCCGGTAGAACAGGTCCTCGCGAAACTTGCCGTCCTTGACCTGCTGCAGAAGGTTGCGGTGCGTGGCCGAGATCAGCCTGATGTCGACCCTGACGGTGGAACGGCCGCCGACCGGATCGACCTCGCCATCCTGCACGGCGCGCAACAGCTTGACCTGCACGTCGAGCGGCAGGTCGCCGATCTCATCCAGGAACAGCGTGCCCGAATGCGCCTCGACGAACTTGCCGGTGTGCTTTTCGGTGGCGCCGGTGAACGAACCTTTTTCGTGACCGAACAGGATCGATTCGACCAGATTGTCGGGGATGGCGCCGCAATTGACGGTGACGAACGGCTTTGTGCGGCGTTCGCCGCTGCCCTGGATGGCGCGCGCCACCAATTCCTTGCCGACGCCCGATTCGCCCTCGATCAGGATCGGGATGTTGGAGGCCGCAGCCTTCTGGCCGAGGCGGATCACCCGGTCCATCGCCGGGCTGTGCGTGATCATGTCCTTGAAGGTCAGGTGGCCGCCGCGACGCCGCGACGTGCGCTTGACCTCGTCCTCGACCGCCTCGACCTTGAGCGCGTTGCCGACCGCGGTCTGCAGCCGGTCGGGAGACGCCGGCTTGACGACAAAATCGAAGGCGCCGTGGCGCATCGCCGAAACCACCGTTTCGATGCCGCCCTGCGCAGTCTGCACGATGACGGGAACAGTGATGCCGCGCTCGCGCATCGCCTTCAGCACGCCGATGCCGTCGAGGCCCGGCATGACAAGGTCGAGGATGACTGCCGAAATATCCCTCGCATTGGGTCCGTCAAGCGCGCTCAGACCGGCCTCGCCGCCATCGGCAACGATGGCGCTGTGGCCGAATTTCGTCACCGCCGCCTCGAGCAGCCGGCGCTGCACGGGATCGTCATCGACTATAAGAATGGAACCTGTCATGACTGATTTGAGTTGCCCGCCTGGGAAATTCCCATGGATCATCTTGGCACAGGGTTCTAAACAAGGTTTCAAAAAACCCGGTGAACGAATTCCTTAGGATTTGACCGGCTTGTCCTTTCCCCTTGATTCCAGAAGGTAATTGTTGATGAGCAGGATTCTCGGTCGGCAGCTTGCGGCGGTAGCGTCCGGTCAGGGCGCGGCGGAACTCGGCGACCTGCCGGAATGGAATCTCGCCGATCTTTATTCCGGCATGGAGGCGCCCGAACTGAAGCGCGACCTTGCCAAGGCGGCGGCCGATGCCGTCGCCTTCGAGAACCGCTGGAAGGGCACGCTGGCTGCGGAGGCCGAGCGCGGCAGCGCCGGCAGGCTTGGCGAGGCGCTGACAGCCTATGAGGCGCTGGAGGAACTGATCGGCCGCATCGTCTCCTATGCCGGCCTGATCTATGCCGGCAACACCGCCGATCCGCAGCGCGCAAAGCTCTATGGCGACATCCAGGAGAAGATGACCGACGCCAGCGCGCATCTTCTGTTCTTCGCGCTGGAGCTGAACCTGATCGACGACAAGGCGCTCGAAGCAGCCCTCGCCGCCGACGCCGGCTTTGCCCATTACCGCCCCTGGGTGCTCGACCTCAGAATGGACAAGCCCTACCAGCTCGAGGACCGGGTCGAGCAGCTGTTCCATGAGAAATCGATCACCGGACGCGGTGCCTGGAACCGGCTGTTCGACGAGACGATGACCGATCTGCGCTTCGACATAGACGGCGAGGAACTGACGCTGGAGCCGGCGCTGAACCGCCTGCAGGACGCCGATGGGGAGGTCCGCCGCCGCGCCTCCGAAGCGCTGGCCGCAACCTTCCGCAAGAGCCTGCGCACCTTCACGCTGATCACCAACACGCTGGCCAAGGACAAGGAGATTTCCGACCGCTGGCGCGGCTTCGAGGACATCGCCGACTCCCGCCATCTCGCCAACCGCGTCGAGCGCAGCGTGGTTGATGCGCTGGCGTTGGCCGTGCGCGAGGCCTATCCGCGCCTGTCTCATCGCTACTACGCGATGAAGGCGCGCTGGCTCGGCATGGAGGTGATGAACCACTGGGACCGCAACGCCCCCTTGCCCGAAACGCCGCAAGCGGTGATTCCTTGGGATGATGCCAGGAACACCGTGCTGTCGGCCTATCAGCGCTTTTCCCCCGATATGGCGGAGATCGCCCGCGTCTTCTTCGACCGCAACTGGATCGACGCGCCGGTCAGGCCCGGCAAGTCGCCCGGCGCCTTCGCCCATCCGACCGTGCCTTCGGCGCACCCTTACGTGCTGCTAAACTACATGGGCAAGCCGCGCGATGTGATGACGCTGGCGCATGAACTCGGCCACGGCGTGCATCAGGTGCTGGCCGGCGGCCAGGGCGCCCTGATGGCTTCGACGCCGCTGACTTTGGCCGAGACGGCCTCGGTGTTCGGCGAGATGCTGACCTTCCGTTCGCTGCTCGACCAGACCACCGACAAGCGCGAGCGCAAGGCGATGCTCGCCCAGAAGGTCGAGGACATGATCAACACGGTCGTGCGCCAGATCGCCTTCTACGAGTTCGAGCGCAAGGTGCATGCAGAGCGCAAGAACGGCGAACTGACCTCCGACAAGCTCGGCCAGTTCTGGCTCGAGGTGCAGGCAGAAAGCCTGGGGCCGGCGATCAAGCTGCGCGAGGGCTATGAGGTCTTCTGGACCTACGTCCCGCACTTCGTCCACTCCCCCTTCTACGTCTACGCCTATGCCTTTGGCGACTGCCTGGTGAACTCGCTCTACGCGGTCTACCAGAACGCCGAGCACGGCTTCCAGGATAAGTATTTCGAGATGCTGCGCGCTGGTGGCACCAAGCATCACTCCGAACTTCTCGCCCCCTTCGGCCTCGACGCCACCGACCCCGCCTTCTGGCAGATCGGGCTTGGCGTGATCGGCGGCCTGATCGACGAGTTGGAAGCGCTCGACAGTTAATGCGCGCACCCATTGGACCGATGGCGCAGAGTGACAGGTTCAGCAGCGGTCTCGACTTTGCTGAATCGCAGAACAGTTTAGCCGGAATGCATGTGACGGCAGCGCTGTTCTTGTTCTAAATACCTGTTCTTGAATAACTCTCCGGCGAAATTTTCCGTTAGCTTTCCCGAAGCCGTATGATAGCTTTCCGACCGAAGCTCAGCCGGGCGCGCGGCTTAAGGCCGGACAGCATCCCGGCCCATGGCAGCGGCCTGGCGGATGCGACAGCGACGGTTGGCAATGGGCGGCAAAGCCGAACTACGACAGTCGACGACAGACCGGCTGTTCCCTGAGCCGCCGAACCACATTGGATGATCCGATCTGCCAAGGTCATGACTTGGGACGGCGGCGGACGGATCCGACTGGAGAGAGACGATGACCTTCTTTTACATTGTCCTGGCGTTCCTTGTAGGCGTGTTGGTTGGCTGGTTTATCTGGGGCCGGCTGCGCGGCGAACTTGACAGCCTGCGCGGCGATCTCGACCGCACCCGCAGCGAGCGTGACAGACTGCGCGCCGACGCCGATCGTCTGACTGGCGAACTCGACGCCTGCGGCAAGACCCGCGCCGATCTCGAACGCCGGCTGCGTGAAACATCAGCTCCATCCGCCAAGCCTTCAAGTTCGGCGCCGGCGACGCTGGTATCGACAGCGGCAAAGGCCAAGTCCGCCCCGGCCGCGAAACCGGCCCCCGCCAAACCCGCCGCGGCCAAACCAGCTGCGGCCAAATCCGCGGCCGCAAAACCAGCGGCCAGCAAACCTGCCGCCGCCAAGGCCGCGCCCAAAGCCGCTGCTTCAAAGCCCGCCGCCGTCCCGAAGAAAGCCGCCCCGGCAGCTGGGAAGGCCGATAATCTGCGCCGCCTGATCGGTATCGGCCCGGTCAACGACAAACTGCTCAAGGGCCTTGGCGTCACGACCTACGCGCAGATCGCCGGCTGGACCGCGGCCGACGTCAAGCGCATCGAGGACACGCTGAATTTCGACGGCCGCATCGCCCGCGAAAAGTGGGTCGAGCAGGCCAAGCTGCTTGCCACCGGCGACGAAAAGGAGTTCGCACGCCAATTCCCGAGCGCCGGGACCGCCAACAACAGCTGATCCGTCATCGGCAACATAACCAGAGGCGGCGCTTTCGGGCGCCGTCTTTGTTTTTGCATTCGCCACTGTCTTTGCGCCCTGCGACGCCGCTCCCTCGATTGCACGCCGCCCGGCCCCCATATAGAGCGGTTCTGGCGTCATCGACCGCAGTACCCGAGCCCCATGCCCCTGCCCTCTGCCATTTTCCGCAACGATGAAAGCGGCCGTCAGTTGGTCTTCGACCACCAGGCCGACATCATCATTGCCTATGATGCCAAGGATTTTCTGCCGGCGCTGGTGGCCGCGCAGGCGGCGAGCGATGCCGGCAAATGGCTGGCCGGCTATTTCTCCTACGAAGCGGGCTATCTGCTCGAACCGAAACTGGTGCCGCTGCTGCCTGAAGGCCGGCGCGCGCCACTGGTTTGTCTGGGTGTGTTCGATGCTCCGGTCGAAGAGGCCGTGCCGCGCAACGATGCGCCGGCCACCAATGGCCCCATCTTCGACGCCAAGGCCAGTTGGTCCGCTCAGGACTACGCCAAACGCTTCGCGCGCCTTCACGACCACATCCGCAAGGGCGATTGCTACCAAGGCAACCTGACCTTTCCGGTCCGTGCCCAATGGTCGGGCGATCCGCTTGCTGCCTTCGACGCACTGACAGGACGCCAGCCGGTCAAGTATGGCGCGCTGATTTCGCTCGGCGATCCCATCGTCTTGTCGCGTTCGCCCGAGCTGTTCTTCGAGATCAATGCCTTAGGCATGATCGAAACCCATCCGATGAAGGGCACCGCACCGCGCGGCGCGACCAAGGCCGAGGACGCGCGGTTGAAGTCCTTCTTGCGCAGCGACGAAAAGAACCAGGCCGAGAACCGGATGATCGTCGATCTCCTGCGCAATGACATCTCGCTGATCAGCGAGGTCGGCACGCTGGAAGTCCCGGAACTGTTCCGCATCGAGAGCTACCCGACCGTCCATCAGATGGTGAGCCGTGTGCGGGCGAAGCTTCTGCCTGATCTCGGCATCCGCCAAATCTTTGGCGCGCTGTTTCCCTGCGGCTCGATCACCGGCGCGCCGAAAATCCGCGCGATGGAAATCCTGCACGAGCTGGAAGACACACCGCGCGACGTCTATTGCGGCGCCATCGGCTGGATCGCGCCTGGCGGCATGATGCGCTTTTCGGTGGCGATCCGCACTATATCGCTCTTTTCCAGTGGCGAGGCAGTTTACAATGTCGGCGGCGGCGTCGTCTTCGATTCGACCGCGCAAGAGGAGTATCAGGAGTGTCTGCTGAAGGCGCGCTTCGCGACGGGGACACCGCCGATTTCGAGCTGATCGAGACGATGCGCTGGGAGCCCGGCCAGGGCTTTCTGCGCTTCGAACGCCATCTCGCACGCCTTTACGGGTCGGCGGAAGAACTCGGCTTTGCCTGCGATCCGCAGCGGATCGGCGAGGTGCTGGCGAATACTATCGGGGCGCAGCAGACGGCGCTGCGCACCCGGCTCGTCCTGCAGCGCAATGGCGAGGTGACGGTTTCTGTTCAGCCTTACGAGCCACTCGCCGCCGACAAGGTCTGGCGGCTGCGACTGGCGCGGGTCCGGCTCTCCTCCACCGACACGCTGCTGCGCCACAAGACCGGCCGGCGGCAAGTCTACACTCACGCCCGCTCCGAATATCTGATCACCCAGGCCGACGAAGTGTTGCTCGCAAATGAGCGCAGTGAAATCTGCGAAGGCACCATCACCAACGTCTTCGCCGATTTCGGTGATGGCATGCTGATGACACCCAGGCTCGACTGCGGCCTGCTGCCTGGCGTATTGCGCGCCGAGCTGCTGGACGAAGGGCGCGCCCAGGAGGCGATCCACAGCTATGACGAGTTGAAATCCGCCAAAACACTGTTCGTCGGCAATTCTCTGCGCGGCTTGATCCCGGCAACATTGGCCTGATACGAAGCGGCTGCGAGAATAACCGCCGGCATTGGACACTTTCTAGCGAAGCATGAATTCTCGTCAGCCCACGCACACGCCCTATGATGGCTCCTCAAAGCTCTTCACCATCGGGCTGAAGCCGCTCGAGCTCGACAAGTGGATCGAGGTCGACCGGTATCTCTTCGACCATCTCGCCGAAAAGCGCCGGCTCTATGCCGAAATTCCCGACAAGGTGTTTGTCGAGGAAGACGGCACGCGCGACACCCAGCGCGAAGTGCGCGGCCTCATCGAAGCACATCTGCTGTCGACATTTCCCGGGATGTACCGGCGCACCAATGCCGGGGTTGAGGTCATTGGCGCCAAAGCCGACTCTGACGCCACCTTCCCCGATGCCCCGCTGGTCGCAGCGTCGCTGCTCGTCCAGGAAGACCTGATCCTGATGCGCCGTGACGACACGGGCTGGCGACTCGCCGCCGGCTCGCTGTGCTTCCCGTCATCATGGTCGCTGGTCGAAAAATTCGGCCGGCCGCTGCAGCAGATCCACGCACCGGTGCCGGGCTTCGGTCCGGGCACCAGGCCGGCCGAGCTCATCAACCGCATGTTCGACGGCCTGCAGGGTCAGGCCGTCGAACGCTTCAACTGGTCGATCCAGGCCGGCGACGCGCTCTATCACCCGCTCTCCAATGTCGAGCGCATCGACCGCGCCACCAGGCGCCCCTCGCGATTTCCCGACGGCGACGTCAACACCCACGCCTTCATCCGCGTCGAGCGCCAGACGCTGCGCAAACTGCCTCTGTCGCGCGACATCCTGTTCACCATCCGCATCCACCTCGACCCGCTGAAAGTGCTGGCGCGGCATCCCGACCGGGCAACGCTTGCCGCCTCTTTCGCGGCGCAATTGCAGGCGCTGGATGAGGCTCAACTCGACTATAAGGGGATGACGTCAGACCGTGACAGGCTGGTGCAACGCCTGCAAGCCATGACGCTGGAGTGACGATGATCCGAAAAATCCTGGAGCAAGCCGTATTGCTCGGTGCATTGCTGGCGTTGCCGGCAACGGCGCTCGCCGACCCCGTCACCTATGCCGGCAAGCTCGGCAACATCGACATCGTCGTCGAGTTTACCGGCGATCCGGCGACGGCTGGAGAGGCACTGGCGGCGCGCTATTTCTACCGCTCCAAGGGCATCGATATTCCTCTGCAGGCGAAGTCGAGCAAGGGCGCCACCTTTCAATTGGCCGAGGAAGAAGCCTGCGATGCCAAGAAGTGCGGCGACGGCCAGGCTCCACCCATCGGCGCCGTCTGGCGGTTGAGTTCCGCCGACAAGGGCAAGACGCTGGAAGGCACCTGGACGGCCAAAAAGACCCTGCCGCTGAAGCTGACAAGGATCGCCAGCCGTGCCCAGACAAAGACGCCGGCGACGACGCCACGCGATCTCTATGATTTCACCGACATGACATTCTCGGGTGACGATGCGCCGATCACCATGGCGGCATCGCCCTACGACTATCTCAAGCTGGATTTTGCGCCCAAGGCAGACGCCAAGGAAGGTTGGCCGGATGCAGCCTACAACTATGTCACCGATCCGCGCACCAAATTCGCCAGGCCGCGCATCGTCGATCTCGCCGGCAGTGCGCCGATCGAAGCCGCCAATGCCTTGCTGCAGAACCGCCATTGGCATGACAGCCTCAGCGCCTTGACGTGCGCGGCGCTGCAATATGCCGGTTTCCACGACGGGCCGCCGATGGAGGGCATGGATGACGATTCGCTTGGCGGCTATGAAGACACGACGTCCAAAGTGACGTCATTGACGCCGAAGCTGATGAGCTGGTCGGAATCCGGCAGCCTCTATTGCGGCGGTGCGCATCCGAACAACTATTCCGACGCCTATGTCATGGACGTGCGCCGTGGCGCCTTGCTTACCCTTCACGACATGTTTTCCGATACGGTCGACGGCAAGCCAGGCCCCTCGCTGGCCACCTTCGTCAAGGAGAAGCGCAAGAAGCCAAGCGACCAGACCGAGGTGGATTACGAGGCCGAATGCGGCATCGACGATTTGATCAGCGACTATCTCGGCGCCAGCCTGAAACGCGATGGCGACAGGCAGGTTCTGGTCTTCGGGCTGCAAGGTTTGCCCAACGTCATCCAGGCTTGCGGCGACGATCTCGTTGAAATGCCGGTCTCCGAAGCACAAGCGCTGTTCACACCGGAATTCGCGAAACTGCTCGAACCGTAGGCGCATCTGCGCCGTCGGGAACTAACCTTATCCCTGCTTTTCGCTTTATTGTGACAATGATCTATGGTTTGTCGCGCGGCGGTCGAACGGCCGTTTTGGCGCGTTGCTTGAAGGAGTGCTCGATAAAATGGCGAATGAAAACTGGCCCGTTTACGGTGAAATCACCGGCCCTGTCGTGATGATCGGCTTTGGTTCGATCGGACGGGGAACGCTGCCTCTGATCGAGCGCCATTTCAAATTCGACAAGTCGCGCATGACGGTCATCGACCCGCTCGACACCGACCGCAAGCTGCTCGACGAGCGCGGCATCGCCTTCGTCCAGGAGCACGTGACCGAGAAGAACTACAAGAAACTGCTGACGCCGCTTTTGACCAAGGGTGGCGGCCAGGGCTTTTGCATCAATCTGTCGGTCGATACCGGCTCGGTCGACCTGATGCGGCTCTGCCGCAAGCTCGGCGTGCTCTACATCGACACCGTCGTCGAGCCGTGGCTCGGCTTCTATTTCGACGCCAAGGCCGACAATGCCAGCCGCACCAACTACGCGCTGCGCGAAGCCTTGATCAAGGAGAAGCACGACAAGCCCGGCGGCGCTACCGCGGTTTCGACCTGTGGCGCCAATCCGGGCATGGTCTCGTGGTTCGTCAAGCAGGCGCTGCTGAACCTTGCCGGCGACCTCGGCCTCGAATTTTCCGAACCGGCGCAGGACGACCGTGACGGCTGGGCGAAGCTGATGAAGAAGGCCGGCGTCAAGGGCATCCACATCGCCGAGCGCGACACCCAGCGCACCAAGAAGCCGAAGCCGATGAACGTGTTCTGGAACACCTGGTCGGTCGAGGGTTTCATCTCGGAAGGGCTGCAGCCGGCCGAGCTCGGCTGGGGCACGCATGAGAGATGGATGCCGAAGAACGGCAAGGAGCACAAGCATGGCTCCAAGGCTGCGATCTATCTCGAACAGCCCGGCGCCAACACCCGCGTGCGCTCCTGGTGCCCGACGCCGGGCGCGCAATACGGTTTCCTGGTGACGCACAATGAGGCGATCTCGATCGCCGACTTCTTCACCGTGCGCGGTAAGAAGGGCAAGGTGCAATTCCGCCCGACCTGCCACTATGCCTATCACCCCTGCAACGACGCCGTGCTGTCGCTGCACGAAATGTTCGGCGCCGCCGGCAAGCCGCAGCCGGTCCACCATGTGCTTGACGAAAACGAACTGGTCGACGGCGTCGACGAGCTTGGCGTGCTGCTCTACGGCCATGCCAAGAACGCCTACTGGTACGGTTCGCAGCTGTCGCTGGCCGAAGCCCGCAAGCTGGCGCCCTACCAGAACGCTACCGGCATGCAGGTCACCTCGGCCGTGCTCGCCGGCATGGTCTGGGCGCTGGAAAACCCGGAAGTCGGCATCGTCGAGGCCGACGAGATGGACTACAAGCGCTGCCTGGAAGTGCAGTCCCAGTATCTCGGACCGGTCAAGGGCTACTACACCGACTGGACGCCGCTCGATAACCGTCCGGGCCTGTTTCCCGAGGACCTCGACAAAAGCGACCCGTGGCAATTCCGCAACATCCTCGTTCGATAGCGGTTCCATACCCCTGCCCCACTGCCTTGCAATCGCCCGGAAATCGGGCGATTGAAGGGATGCGGACGAGAGCAGTGTGCATCCGTTTGGACGCACGAGGGACGGCTCTGGAAACTTGAGGCCACGCACATCGGTTCCCCAAACGTCGTTTGGCGATTGGGCCGATGCGCCAGGAGAGGATTTGATATGACGATTGCGCGCAAAATTCTTTCTGCGGGCGCGGCGGGCGTTCTTGCGACGATGCTTGCCGCCTGCACCACCGGCGGTTCCGACGGGCCACCGATCTCATCGCAGGCGCGAGGCGTCGAAGGCTCCTGGCTGAACGCCGAGGGCAAGGCGGTCTCGACATTGAACGGCGGCGTCTTCACCACCGTTTCGGCGGAGACCGGTGAGAAATTCGCTGACGGCAGCTACACCAAGACCGGCGCCACCTCGGTCGAGATCAACGGAACCTCGCTGATCCGGCAGCAGCCAATCGCTTTCAACTGCCTGCTGGTGTCCATAAACCAGCTGAATTGCACCAGCTCCGCCGGGCAGAACTTCGTGCTGACCAGGCGCGGCTGAACCTTTCCCATGCGGCTTTGCGGATGGCGGCGGCGCGATGCCGCCGCCTTTTTTATGCCGGCAAACCGATGCCGGTTATCCGCCCTGATTCTTCTTGCATCGCCACAACCGCGATGTGAACATACCCGAAATGCTGGCTGTTATCCTGCAGTCGGGCAAGAGCGTTAAACGCCTTTGATCATATCCGGGAGACGAAGATGAAGAAGCTCGCCGCCATTGCCGCCCTCTCTGCCTCGACACTCGGCCTGTCGGCCGCACCATCCTTTGCCGACTACACGTTGAACATCCTGCATTTCAACGATTGGCACAGCCGCATCGAAGGCAACAACAAATACGAGTCAACCTGCTCGGCCGAGGAAGAGACCAAGGGTGAGTGCATCGGCGGCGCCGGCCGGCTGGTCACCGCGATCGCACAGGAGCGCAAGAAGCTCGAAGGCCAGAACGTGCTGCTGCTCAATGCCGGCGACAGCTTTCAGGGATCGCTGTTCTACATCACCTACAAGGGCACGGCGGAGGAGGAATTCCTCAATCAGATCAAGCCCGACGCGGTGACGCTCGGCAACCACGAATTCGACGATGGCGAGAGCGCGCTGGTGCCTTATCTCGACAAGGCGAAGTTCCCGATCGTCAGCGCCAATGTCGTGCCCAACGACAAGTCCGGCGCCGCAGGCAAGATCAAGCCGTCGATTGTGCTTGAGGTCGGCGGCCAGAAGATCGGCATTGTCGGCGCCGTGACCAACGACACGCCGGAACTCGCCTCTCCCGGCCCCAACATCACCATCGCCGACGACGTCAAGTCGATCACCGCCGAGGTCGAGAAGCTGAAGGCGCAAGGCGTCAACAAGATCATTGCCGTCACCCATATCGGCTACAGGCGCGAGCGCGATGTCATCGCCAAGATCCCGGGCATCGATGTGGTGGTCGGCGGCCACAGCCATTCGCTTCTGTCCAACACCGACCCGAAGGCTGAAGGCCCCTACCCGACGATGGTCGACAACCCCGACGGCTCCAAGGTGCCTGTGGTGCAGGCCGCGTCCTATTCGAAATATCTCGGCGAATTCAAGGTCGTGTTCGACGACAATGGCAACGTCAAGGAAGCCAGCGGCGACCCGATCTTCCTCGACAAGTCGATCACTCCCGATCCGGCCGTTCTTGCCCGCATCAAGGAGCTTGGCGCGCCGATCGAGGCGCTGAAGAACAAGGAAGTGGCCGAGACCACCGAGGCCATCGACGGCAGCCGCGAAAGCTGCCGCACCAAGGAATGCGCGATGGGCAACCTCGTCTCCGACGCCATCCTCGACCGCGTCAAGGGACAGGGCGTCGAGATCGTCGTCTCGAATGGCGGCGGCCTGCGTGCTTCGATCGACAAGGGCACCGTCACCATGGGCGAGGTGCTGACCGTGCTGCCGTTCCAGAACACGCTGGCGACCTTCCAGATTTCCGGAAAGGATCTGGTTGCCGGGCTGGAAAACGGCGTCAGCCAGGTCGAGGACGGCGGCGGCCGCTTCCCGCAGGTGGCAGGTCTCAAATACTCCTTCGACAAGTCGGTCGCGCCCAATGCCGGCCGAGTCAAGTCGGTCGAGGTGATGCAGAACGGTGCCTGGGCGCCGATCAATCCGGACAAGGACTATCTGGTCGCCACCAACAATTACGTCCGCCAGGGCGGCGACGGCTACAAGGTCTTCGCCGAGAAGGCCAAGAACGCCTATGATTACGGCCCGGGCCTCGAACAGGTGGTCGCCGACTATCTCGCCGCGCACCGGCCCTATACGCCCAAGCTCGACGGCCGCATCACCGAGGTTACCGCAACCGTAGCGGCTGCCCCGGCCGCCGAGCCGGCAAAACCAGCCGAACCGGCACCTGCTCCAGCGGAACCGGCAAAACCGGCCGAGGCTGCACCGGCGGAGCCGGCGATGCCCGCATTGCCGGCAGGCTCCGGCGACATCACCACCACGCCGCCGACTGTCCCGGCGGAAACCGCCCCGGCAACGCCGGCTCCGGCCGAACCGGCAAAACCGGCCGAAGCCGCACCTGCTCCGGCAAAGCCGGCTGACGCCGCCCCGGCCGAAGCCAGCCATGTCATCGTCGCCGGCGATACCTATTGGGATCTCGCCAAGAAGGCCTACGGCGACGGCGCCAAGTGGAAGGTGATCTCCGAGGCCAACAAAGGCTACGAACCACGCCGGCTTCCTGTCGGCGCGACCTTGACCATTCCGGCGAAGTAACCTCGCTTCGCACTTGCGACCAGCAAAACCCGTCCGGGTAACCGGCGGGGTTTTTGGCTTTCAAGGTAAGGTGCGGCCAGACGCAGCATTGAAAACTCGCGCCGCATCGCTAGTTTCGCCCGACATCGTCGGTTTTCGCGGTGTCGGGAGACCTTCATGACGCTTTCCACGCCTGTCGACCCCAAAGCCGCGAAAGCGCTCGACCCGCTACCGGCCGGACATCCGCCGGTAAAGGCAGGCAAGATCGGCGTCATGCTGGTCAATCTCGGCACGCCCGACGGTACCGATTTCAAGCCGATGTGGCGCTATCTCCGCGAATTCCTGTCCGATCCGCGCGTCATCGAACTCAACAAGGCGATCTGGTATCCGATCCTCTACGGCTTGGTACTGACCACCAGACCGAAGAAGTCCGGCGCCAATTACGCCAGGATATGGAACCGCGAGAGGAACGAGTCGCCGCTGCGCACCTACACCCGCGCGCAGGGCGAAAAGCTGGCCGCAGCGCTCATCGACCTACCCGATGTCGTGGTCGACTGGGCGATGCGCTACGGCAACCCCTCGACCGCGAGCGTCGCTCAAAGGCTGGTCGAGCAAGGCTGCGACCGCATCCTGTCGTTCCCACTCTACCCGCAATACTCCGCGACCACCACCGCGACCGCCAACGACCAGCTGTTTCGCGCCTTGATGAAGATGCGCCGCGCGCCTGCCGTGCGCAGTGTTCCGCCCTACTATGACGAGCCGGTCTACATCGAGGCGCTCGCCCATTCGATCGAACGGCATCTGGCAACGCTAGACTTCGAGCCCGAGGTGGTCATCACCTCCTATCACGGCATCCCGAAGCCCTATTTCGAGAAGGGCGATCCCTATCACTGCCACTGCCAGAAGACGACACGGCTGTTGCGTGAACGACTGGGGTGGGATGAAAAGAAGCTGATCATCACCTTCCAGTCGCGCTTCGGCGCCCAGGAATGGCTGCAGCCCTACACCGACAAGACGGTCGAGAAACTGGCGAAGGACGGCGTGAAATCGATCGCCATCGTCAACCCAGGCTTTTCCGTCGACTGCATCGAGACGCTGGACGAAATCGGCCGCGAGGCGGCCGAGACCTTCCATCACGCCGGCGGCGAGAAATTCGCCCACATCCCGTGCCTCAACGACAGTGCAGAAGGCATGGCGGTGATCGAGGCGATGGTGCGGCGCGAGCTGTCGGGCTGGGTCTGAGGCCGCCACGTTGCGGCGATCGATCGCCGCAGTTGCGCTATTCCATGCACCAATAATCAACGATCACCTGATTGTAACATTATTGAAACACACCTAAGTGTTTGGTGAAGTCGGTTGCATGGAATCAACGCCATGGCCGGCATCTGAGGGAGATTCAAATGGACTTCAGTGGTTTCGGTATTGCGATTGGTGCGCTTGCCTTTCTGGTATTGGTGCTTCTTATCAAAGGCATCCGGACAATCCCGCAAGGCTATAATTATACGGTGGAGCGCTTTGGCCGTTACACCAAAACACTAAGCCCCGGCCTCAACCTCATCGTGCCGTTCGTCGACCGCATCGGCGCCAAGATGAACATGATGGAGCAGGTGCTCGACGTTCCGAGCCAGGAAATCATCACGCGCGACAACGCCATTGTCGGCGTCGACGGCATCGCCTTCTACCAGATCCTCAATGCGGCGCAGGCCGCCTACCAGGTCGCCGGCCTGGAGAACGCCATTCTCAATTTGACGATGACCAACATCCGTACCGTCATGGGCTCGATGGACCTCGACGAATTGCTGTCGAACCGCGACGCCATCAACGAGCGCCTGCTGCGCGTCGTCGACGAAGCGGCGCATCCGTGGGGCATCAAGATCACCCGCGTCGAGATCAAGGATATCAATCCGCCGGCCAACCTCATCGAATCGATGGGTCGTCAGATGACGGCCGAACGTAACAAGCGTGCGCAGATCCTCGCCGCCGAAGGCCTCAAGCAGTCGCAGATCCTCGAGGCCGAAGGCCGCAAGGAAGCCGCCTTCCGCGACGCCGAGGCACGCGAACGCTCGGCCGAGGCCGAAGCGCGAGCCACCCAGGTTGTATCGGAAGCCATCTCCAAGGGCGACGTGCAGGCACTCAACTACTTCGTGGCGCTCAAATACACCGAAGCGATGGGCAAGATCGGTACCGCCAACAACAGCAAGGTCGTGCTGATGCCGATGGAAGCCTCGGCGCTGATCGGCACGCTCGGCGGCATAAGCGAGATCGCCAGGGAGGTGTTCCGCAGCGAAGGCACCGCCGGCGCCGCCAGGCAGGCAGGCCGCCCTCCGGTGGTTCGCCCGAATGAGAACTGAGACCTGACGAGAACTGAGGTCGCGAGCATGATCCCGAAAAGTGGGAACCGGTTTTCGGAAAAGATCATGCTCCACAGGAAGTAGGAGCGCACGCCCATGTTTGACCGCATCATTTCCGAACTTGGTCCGTGGAACTGGATGGTTCTGGGCTTCGTCCTCCTGGTGATGGAGGTCATCGCGCCAGGAATATTCATGCTGTGGATCGGCATCGCCGCATTGGTAATCGGTGTGATTTCCCTGCTCATCTGGGACGCAAGCTTCTGGGCCTGGGAAGTCCAGGTCCTCGCCTTCTTGGCGCTGTCGCTGGTCTCGGCCTTCGTCGGCAAGAAACTAGTCGGCGGGCGTAATGTCCCGAGTGATCAGCCGCTGCTCAACCGGCGCGGCGCGCAGTTGGTCGGCAGGATGGCAACGCTGGCCGAGCCGATCAAGGACGGTCGCGGCCGCATCAAGCTCGGCGACACGCTGTGGCGCGTCTCCGGTCCCGACCTGCCGGCCGGCACGCAGGTGCGCGTCGTCAGTTCGGCCGACACCGATCTGGAACTGACCGTCGAGGCTGTTTGACATTTCGAAAGCGCATGGCGCTTTCGATCCGGAAAATCAGGGCGCGTCGCGTAGGGCTTCCCGAACGCGACGCGTCCTTTGATTTTTTCAGGCGGCGCCGATGCGCAGCAGGTCGTGCAGATGAACCAGTCCCACGAGCCGCCTGCCTTCGACCACCATCAGGCTCGTAATGGCCGAATTGTTGATAATCTGCAGCGCCGTCGCCACCAGCGTGTCCGGTGTGGCCGTCTTCGGCTTTTTCGTCATCACCTGATCGACGCTCATTTCCATGAGATTGCTGCCGATGTGACGCCTGATGTCGCCATCGGTGATGATGCCCACCAACGCGCCATCCGCCGTCGCGATCGCCACGCAGCCGAAGCCCTTGTTCGACAATTCGAGGATCGCCTCGCGCATGCCCGTGCCGGAAGCCACCAGCGGCAGCCTTTCGCCGACATGCATGATCTCGTGGATCTGCGTGAGATTGGCGCCGAGCTGGCCGCCGGGGTGGAACGTGCGGAAATGGTCGGGCGTGAAGCCGCGCGCTTCGAGCAGCGCGATAGCCAGCGCATCGCCGACCACCAGTTGCAGCAGGGTCGATGTCGTCGGCGCCAGACCGTGCGGGCAGGCTTCCGGCGCGGACGGCAGGAGCACCACCACGTCGGCCGCGCGCGCCAGCGCCGAGGCCGCGCCCGCGGTAATCGCAATCAGCGGGATCGAGAAGCGCCTGGAATAGGCGACGATGCCCATCAATTCTTTGCTCTCGCCGGACCATGACATGGCGATGATGGCATCGTCTCTGGCGATCATGCCAAGGTCGCCATGATTGGCCTCCGCCGGATGGACGAAGAAGGCAGGCGTGCCGGTCGAAGCCAGACTAGCCGCGATCTTAGTGCCGATATGGCCGCTTTTGCCGACGCCGGTGACTATGACGCGGCCATTGATGCGCGACACCATGTCGACGGCGCGGGCGAAAGGTTCGGCCAGTTCGTTCTCCAGCGCGGCGGCCAATGCCGCCACGCCGGCCTGTTCCGTGGCTACCGTTCTCAGCGCCGAGGCGACCGAAGCCTCCAAAGGCTTCTTTTCTGGGGATCCCGCATGCATGGCTGATGCGATTAGCGCTTTGCCGTTCGCCTGTCCAACAGAATTGCCGTCCAGCCATGTCGTACAGGCACACCTTCAACCCTCCGTTAACCATCCCCGTTTACGGTTCGGTAAGTATGGCGCGCTTGCGCCGCGCAAGCAGTGGTGACGATGTCGCGGGCCCAGCCTCAAGAGAAAAAAGGTCGAACGGGCAGAGCCTTTTGCGCTCTGCTTCTGGCGACGAGCGTGCTCGCTTTGCTGCGGCCAACTGCGCTTCATGCCCAGGAGACGGAGCTGCGCGGTGAAGTTTCGGAATCGGCGATCCTGTCCGACCAGCAGCGCCGGGCCAGGCAATTGAGCAAGGCCAACACGCAGGTCAAGCCCGCCCCTGCCGATACCGCCCCCACGGGAAACACGCCAACCGCCTATGTGCCAGCCAGCGATGGCGCCTTGCCTGACGACACCGACCCGTCACAGGCCGGCGCAAACAGCATTTTCGACCCGCCGGCGACCATCGACGATTCGTTCGCCGACAAGCCGCCTACCGTCCAGCCACGCCGGCCGTCGACGGCAAAACAACGCGCCTCCGCGGATGCAGACAAGGCCAAGGACAAAACCAAGGCTGCCGACAAGAAGAAGCCTGGCAAAGCCACGGACCAGACCACCACCGGAACGACTCCGGACGGCACTGCGGCAGACGACGCCGATCAGGACACAGCCAACCGCCGTGTCCTCACCGTCGACAGCGTCGACCGGGAGAAGCTCGACCCTGGCGCCGAGCGCACCGACGCCATCGAGGGCCAGAAGAAGAAGCTCGAGGACGACCCGTACGCGGCAACCGGCATCAAGGTCGGCTCGTTCCTGCTGCGGCCGACGCTCGAGCAGGGCGTTGCCGTCACGTCGAACGCCGATTCCAGCGCTGGCGGCAAGTCGGCGGTGCTGTCCGAAACGGCGCTGCGTTTTTCCGCCGCCTCCGATTGGCGCGAGAATTCGGCGGTCATCGACGGCTACGGCAATTTCCGCAACACCATTTCGGGCCAGAAGATCAATGAGGCACGCGGCCGTATCCAAGGCACGTACAATGTCGACCTCGACAATGAACTGCGTGCCATCGCCAAGCTCGGCTACGAGATTGCGCCGGAATCGGCCTCCGCGCCCGACGCCATTGCCGGCGTCAAATCGCAGCCGATCCGCCAGACGGTCGACGGCAGCCTCGGCGTCGAGAAGGACGTTGGCAAGATGCGCTTTGCGCTGACCGGCGCAGTCACCCACGACATCTATGGCGATGCCGAACTTACCGATGGCACCTCGCTGTCGCAGAAGGACCAGGACAACACGCTCTATACCGCAACGTTGCGGACCGGCTATGAAATTTCCCCGGCTCTGACGCCCTTTGCCGAGATTGAGCTCGGCCGCCGGGTATATGACCAACGGATCGACAACAAGGGCTTCGAGCGCTCTTCGACCCGGCTTGGCGCACGCGCCGGTATCGAAGTCGACATGGGCGAGAAGCTCAAAGGTGAGTTCTCGGCCGGCTGGCTGCGGGAAGCGATCGACGACAAGAACCTGGAGGCGATTTCGGGAGCCACCATCAATGCCGACCTCAAATGGTCGCCCGAGCGCGGCACCATCATCGGCCTCACCGGGCGAACCACGGTCGAAGGCACAACGAATGCCGGTGAGAGCGGCGACATCCTCTATTCCGGCCGCCTCACCGGCGAGCGGCAGATCCGCGCCGACCTGACCGGCAACGCAGCCCTTGGGCTCGACTGGCGCAATTACACCGGCTCCGACGGCCATGACATGACACTGAGTGCAGAGGCCGGGCTGACCTGGTGGCTGAACCGTTACGTCGGTCTCACCAGCCGCGCCCGCACCGAAAAGCTGACCAGCAATCTGCCCGGGCGCAACTACACCGCCAACAGCATCTATTTGGGGCTGAAGCTGCAGCGGTAGCTAAAAAGCAGCGCCGCGACGCTCGGACGGCTTCATCTCATCGAGCAGCGTGCGGATGACGCCGGCCATGTTCTCGTTCATGTCGCTGCGCCACAGCGCGAAGGCGACATTGGCCTCGACGAACCCTTCCGGCGAGCCGCAATCGAAGGTGCGGCCCTGAAAGTGGTAGCCAAAGAAGGGCTGCTGCTTTTCCAGCTTCAGCATCGCGTCGGTGAGCTGGATCTCGTTGCCGGCGCCCTTTTCCTGGCTTTCCAGGATCTTGAAAATCTCGGGCTGCAGGATGTAGCGGCCGTTGATGTAGAGATTGGACGGTGCGGTGCCGGTCTTCGGCTTTTCGACCATCTCGGTGATGCGGAAGCCGTGATGCGTGTCCTCGCCCCGGCCGACAATGCCATATTTGTGGGTCTCGGCCGGATCGCATTCCTGCACGGCGATGATGTTGTTGCCCGTCTCCTCGTAGAGCTCGACCATGGCCTTCGTGCAGCTCTTCTCCGACTGCATGATCATGTCGGGCAGCAACAGCGCGAAGGGTTCGTCGCCGACCAGTTCACGGGCGCACCAGACGGCATGGCCAAGCCCCATCGGCACCTGCTGGCGGGTGAAGGAGGTCTGCCCAGGCGCCGGCTGCAGCCGCTGCAGGCGGGCCAACTGCTCGTCCTTGCCGCGCTGTGCCAGCGTATCATAGAGCTCGAACTGGATATCGAAATGGTCTTCTATGACCGCCTTGTTGCGGCCGGTGACAAAGATGAAATGTTCGATGCCGGCCTCGCGCGCCTCATCGACGACATACTGGATGACGGGCCGGTCGACGACGGTCAGCATCTCCTTGGGGATGGCCTTTGTGGCCGGGAGAAACCGTGTGCCGAGACCGGCGACCGGGAAAACTGCCTTGCGAACTCGCTTCATGCGTCAATTATCCGTTTGAGGGCGTGCCCGGCAATCCCGCCTCGCGACATTTTCGCGCCGGAATTGTGGATTATCGGGCCATTGAGGGAAACATCAACCGGTAAAGCATCCAGGTGTCTTTTCGTTCCAGGCGCCGCCTATGGTAAACCAATTGCTAACCCGGTTCGGCGATGAATGGTCTTTCCTGAGATAAAGAAAGGGGAAAATATGTCCGTTCGCAGTGCCGCAAAACTCTTTACCAGCGTGCTGACGGCGGCCAGCCTCTCGCTCGCCTTGCTGATGCCGGCCGGACCGGCCTTCGCCGATGCCGGGTTTCGGCAATGGGTCGCCGGCTTCCGCGCCACCGCCGTGGCGGGCGGCGTTTCCGGCGCGGTCTACGACCGGGCGTTCCGGGGCATCAATGAACCCGACCCGGTGGTGCTGGAAAAGGCACGCACCCAGCCCGAATTCACCGCACCTGCCTGGGACTATTTCGACAACCGCGTCCACGACCAGTCCGTTGCCGTCGGCCAGCAGATGGCCAGGAAATGGAAGCCGTGGCTGGAACGGATCGAGGCGAGGTTCGGCGTCGACCGCTACATCCTGCTCGCCATCTGGTCGATGGAATCGAATTATGGCGAGATCCTCAAGCGCGACGACATCATGCGCAATGTCATCCGCTCGCTGGCAACCCTCGCCTATGGCGACCCGAAGCGTTCGAAATTCGCCCGCACCCAATTGGTCGCCGCGCTGAAAATCCTGCAGACCGGCGACATCGACGAAAGCCACCTGATGGGCTCCTGGGCCGGCGCCATGGGCCAGACCCAGTTCATCCCGACCAGCTACCAGCATTATGCCGTCGACATGGACGGCAACGGCAAGCGCGACATCTGGAATTCGATCCCCGATGCGTTGGCGACATCAGCCAATCTGCTGAAGAAGAATGGCTGGCAGGGCGGCAAGACCTGGGGCTACGAGGTCACCATTCCGGCGGGCAAACTGCCGGCCGGCTCGAAGACATTGGCGCAGTGGCAGGCGCTCGGCGTCGCCAGGGCCAATGGCAAGCCGTTCAAGAACGCAACCGACAAGGCGACGCTGAAAGTGCCGGACGGCCGCGGCGGACCGGCCTTCCTGATGATCAAGAACTTCTCCGTCATCAAGGCCTACAACAACGCCGACAAATATGCCCTGGCCGTCGGCCTTCTTGCCGACGAAATCGCCGGCTCTAATGGTCTGGTGCAGGACTGGAAGCGGCCCTTCACCAAACTGTCCTTCGAGGAAAGGCAGGAGTTGCAGAAGCGGCTTTCGCAGCACGGACTTTACGACGGCAAGTTCGACGGCAAGATCGGTGACGGCACGAAAACCGCCATCATGACCTATCAGGCAACGGTCGGCTTGACCCAGGACGGGTATCCGAGCATGGAAGTGCTCAAATGGCTCAGAAAGAAATAGAGCCGGCGACGGCAGCGCGCATCTGTGACGCGCAGGGGATGCCGTAGCATCGGTCTGTGCATGATCCCCTGCGAGGGCCATGCACCAAGGGATGGAGAGGGTGCTTGGTTTCGGCAACGCGTATCCGTGTGATCGTTTTCCGCTTGCCGATCCTCGTTCTGGCCATCGTTGTCCTGGCGACGGGACTCGCCGGCACTTTCCACACACCGGCTTTGGCGCAGGAACAACCGCAGAACCGCGGCTGGTCGCTGCGCGACCTTCTGTTCCCGCGCCGCAGCGAACGCATCGAGCCGCCGCTCGACGTCCGCAAGGCAAAGCCGAAGGTCAAGAAGAAGCCCCGTGCACCCGTTGAACCTTCCGCTCCGATTGTCGAGAAGACACCGGATGCCCGCGTCGTTCTGGTGATCGGCGATTTCATGGCCAACGGCCTGGCCGAAGGCCTCGAAACAGCCTTTGCCGACAATGCCAACGTCAGGATCGTCGAGCGCGCCAACGGTTCTTCGGGTTTCGTGCGCGATGATGTCTACAACTGGCCCGAACAGGTCAAATCGCTGGTCGAGACCGAGAAGCCCGCCGCCGTGGTCGTCATGCTGGGCTCCAACGACCGCCAGCAGATGCGCGTCAACGATGTGCGCGAGCAGCCGCGCTCCGAGAACTGGACCAAGGAATACGAACGCCGGACCGAAGCCTTGGGAAAGGCACTGGCGGCGACCAAGGTGCCTTATCTGTGGGTCGGCATGCCAGCCTTCAAGACGCCGAAGATGACCTCCGACATGCTGGCATTCAACGACATCTACCACTCGGCTGCCGAGAAGAACGGCGGCGAATTCGTCGATGTCTGGGATGGGTTCGTCGACGAGAACGGCGCCTTTGTCTCGACCGGCCCCGACATTAACGGCCAGGCCGTGCGGCTGCGCTCCGACGACGGCATCAACGTCTCGAAAGCCGGCAAGCGAAAGCTCGCCTTCTACACCGAAAAGCCGCTGGCCAAGATCCTCGGCCTGGCAGCGCCGGGAAGCGTGGTGACGGCTGCCGCACCGGCCGGCGCCCCGGTCGAGGCGCCGTCGCTGCCCGCCGCCCCGATCGTGGTCGACCGCACCGTTCCAATGCTGCTCAACGATCCGGCGCTCGACGGCGGGACCGAGCTTCTCGGTGCGGCGGCGGCGCCGAAAGCCAATCCGGATCTGCCCGGCGAAAAACTAATCCTCGAAGGCAAGGCGCCCGAGGCCTCGCCCGGTCGCGCCGACGACTTCTCCTGGCCGCCCAAGGCCGCTGCCGCGACGGATACGACGACGGCGATCAACCGTTAACGGGGGAGTACCGTCGACCCCATCAGCGCTTCATCGATCGAGCGCGCGGCCTGGCGGCCTTCGCGGATCGCCCACACAACCAGCGACTGGCCGCGGCGCACATCACCTGCGGCGTAGAGCTTGTCGACGCTGGTCTTGTAGTCGCGATCGTTGGCTTCGACATTGCGGGAACGGCGGCTGTCGGTGGTGATTTTCATCTCACCGTCCAGCTCTTTCGCGACGCCGGCGGCAGCCGGTCCGGCAAAGCCGATGGCGATGAAGGCGAGGTCTGCACGGATGACGAATTCGGTGCCGGGGATAGGCTTGCGCTTCTCGTCGACTTCGCAGCATTTGACGCCGGTCAGCTGGCCGTCCTCGCCGATGAATTCGAGCGTCGCCACCTGGAATTCGCGCTCCGCACCTTCGGCCTGTGAGGACGAGGTGCGCATCTTGGTCGCCCAGTAAGGCCAGACCGAAAGCTTGTCTTCCTTCTCCGGCGGCTGCGGGCGGATGTCGAGCTGGGTGACGCGCACCGCGCCCTGGCGGAAGGCGGTGCCGACGCAGTCGGACGCGGTATCGCCGCCGCCGACGACGACGACATGCTGGCCGCCGGCGATGATCGGATGCGACGGCCAGGCCACCGACTGGATCGGCTCGCCGCCGACGCGACGGTTCTGCTGCACCAGATAGGGCATGGCGTCATAGACGCCGCCGAGATCGTCGCCCGGAATATTGGCCGGACGCGGCGATTCCGAACCGCCGCAATAGAGCACCGCATCGTATCCGGCGAGCAACTCTGCCACCGGCTTGTCGACGCCGACATTGACGCCGCAATGGAAGGTCACGCCCTCGCCCTGCATCTGCTCGATGCGGCGGTCGATATAGTGCTTCTCGATCTTGAAGTCGGGAATGCCGTAGCGCATCAGCCCGCCGGGACGGCTCTCACGCTCATAAACGCTGACCTCGTGGCCGGCGCGGCCAAGCTGCTGCGCCGCCGCCATCCCTGCCGGGCCGGAGCCGATGACAGCGACCCGCTTGCCCGTCTTCTTCTCTGGCGGATAAGGCCGGATATGGCCGGTTTCATAAGCCTTGTCGGCGATTGCCTGTTCGACAGTCTTGATGGCAACCGGAATGTCCTCGAGGTTCAGCGTGCAGGCTTCCTCGCAGGGCGCGGGGCAGATGCGGCCGGTGAACTCGGGGAAATTGTTGGTCGAATGCAGGTTGCGGATCGCATTGTCCCAGTCGCCATTGTAGACGAGGTCGTTCCAGTCCGGGATCTGGTTGTGGATCGGGCAACCGGTCGGCCCGTGGCAGAACGGGATGCCGCAATCCATGCAGCGCGCCGCCTGTTTCTCGACCTCCTTGTCCGACATCGGCAGCGTGAATTCACGAAAATGCCGGATGCGGTCGGAGGCCGGCTGGTACTTGTGCACCTGCCGGTCGATTTCGAGAAAGCCTGTTACCTTGCCCATAGTCCAGTTCCTGCTGTCCAGATGGTGCGGTTTTCGCACCCGTTAACCCCTTGAGGCAGCCGTGGCAACCTTGCATCCGAGGTCAAACTGTCGCTGAAAGTTCCGCCGGGAAGCCTGCGCCTCCCGGCAAGTCGAAAAACCTATTCCGCCGCCACGCCCATGCGCATGCGTTCCATCTCGATCAGCGCGCGGCGGTATTCGACCGGCATGATCTTGCGGAATTTCGGCCGGAAGGTCGTCCAGTCGTCGAGTATCTCGCGGCCGCGTACCGAACCGGTGAAATGGACGTGGTTCGAGATAAGCTGGTAAAGCCGTTCCTCGTCATGGGTGGTCATGTCGCCCGAGACGTCGACGCGACCCTTGTGGTCGAGGTCACCGCCATGATGCAGCAGCCTTTCCATCAGATCGTCTTCTTCCGGAACCGGCTCCAGCTCGACCATCGCCATGTTGCAGCGCGCGGCGAAATCGCCGGCCTCATCCAGAACATAGGCCACGCCGCCCGACATGCCGGCAGCGAAGTTGCGACCGGTCTGGCCGATGACGACGACGATGCCGCCGGTCATGTATTCGCAGCCATGATCGCCGACGCCTTCAACGACGGCGGCGACGCCCGAATTGCGCACCGCGAAGCGCTCGCCGGCGACACCTGCGAAATAGGCCTCGCCCTCGGTCGCGCCATAGAGGACGGTGTTGCCGACGATGATCGATTCCGCCGCGACGATCCTGGACTCCTCCGGCGGCCGGATGACGATGCGTCCGCCCGACAGGCCCTTGCCGACATAGTCGTTGGCCGCACCGACGAGATCGAACGAGATGCCGCGCGCCAGGAAGGCGCCGAACGACTGGCCGGCGGTGCCGGTCAGCTTCACCTGGATCGTGTCCTCGCGCAGGCCCTTGTGCCTGAAGCGCTTGGCGACTTCGCCCGACAGCATGGCGCCCGTGGAGCGATCGACATTGCGGATGTCGACCTCGATCTTGACCGGCTGCTTGCTTTCGAGCGCGGGCTTCGCCAGTTCGATCAGCTTGCGATCGAGTACATCGTCGATCGGGTGTTTCTGCCGTTCGGTCCAGTGCACCGCCTCATGCGGCGCGTCCGGCTTGAAGAACATCTTGCCGAAATCGAGCCCACGCGCCTTCCAATGCTGGATCATCTCGCGCTTCTCCAGCAGGTCGCTGTCGCCGATGATCTGGTCGATATGGGTGTAGCCCATCTCGGCCAGCAGCCCCCTCACCTCTTCCGCAACATAGAAGAAGAAGTTGACGACATGCTCGGGCGTGCCCTTGAAACGCTTGCGCAGAACCGGGTCCTGCGTCGCGACGCCGACCGGGCAGGTGTTCAAGTGGCACTTGCGCATCATGATGCAGCCGGCCGCGATCAGCGGCGCGGTCGAGAAGCCGAACTCGTCGGCACCGAGCAGCGCACCGATGATGACGTCGCGCCCCGTGCGCAAGCCACCATCGACCTGCAGTGCAACGCGCGAGCGCAGCCCGTTCAGCACCAGCGTCTGGTGCGTCTCGGCAAGGCCCATTTCCCATGGACTGCCGGCATGCTTGAGCGAGGTCAGCGGCGACGCGCCGGTGCCGCCATCATAGCCGGAGATGGTGATGTGGTCGGCGCGTGCCTTGGCGACGCCGGCCGCAACCGTACCGACACCGACTTCCGACACCAGCTTGACCGATACGTCGGCCGCCGGGTTGACGTTCTTCAGGTCGTAGATCAGCTGCGCCAGATCCTCGATCGAATAGATGTCGTGATGCGGCGGCGGCGAGATCAGGCCGACGCCGGGCGTCGAGTGCCGGACCTTGGCGATGGTGGCGTCGACCTTGTGGCCGGGCAGCTGGCCGCCCTCACCGGGCTTGGCGCCCTGCGCGACCTTGATCTGCATGACATCGGAATTGACGAGATACTCGGCGGTGACGCCAAACCGCCCCGAGGCGACCTGCTTGATCGCCGAACGTTCGGGGTTCTTGCCGCCGCCGGGCAGCGGCAGATAGCGGTCTGCCTCTTCGCCGCCCTCGCCGGTGTTCGACTTGCCGCCGATCTGGTTCATGGCGCGCGCCAGCGTCGTGTGTGCCTCGCGCGAGATCGAGCCGAACGACATCGCCCCGGTCGAGAAGCGCTTGACGATATCGGCCGCCGACATCACGTCCTCTATCGCGACCTTCTTGCGGCCGGTCTCTTCCGCAAGCTTGATCCTGAACAGGCCGCGTATGGTCTGGGCACGGGCCGTCTCGCTGTCGATCTGCGCGGAATACTCCTTGAACGTCTCCCACGAGCCCTGGCGCACGGCGTGCTGCAAGGTGGCGACGGCGTCGGGCGACCACATATGGGCTTCGCCGCGCATGCGGTACATGTACTCGCCGCCGACCTCGAGGCTGTTGCGCAGCACCGGATCGTTGCCGAAACCGTCGGTGTGGCGGCTGAGCGTCTCGGCCGCGACCTCGTCCAGGCCGACACCTTCGATCAGCGTCGCTGTGCCGGTGAAGTACTTCTCGACGAAATCTGACTTCAGCCCGATGGCGTCGAATATCTGCGCGCCGCAATAGGACTGGTAGGTGGAGATGCCCATCTTCGACATCACCTTGAGGATGCCCTTGCCGATCGACTTGATGTAGCGCGAGACCACCTCGTAGGCGTCGACCTCAGCCGGCAGTTCGCCACGCTTGTGCATGTCGAGCAGCGTATCGAAGGCAAGGTAGGGGTTGATCGCCTCGGCGCCGTAGCCGGCGAGACAGCAGAAATGATGCACTTCGCGCGGCTCGCCGGATTCCACGACCAGGCCGACCGCGGTGCGCAGACCCTTGCGGATCAGGTGGTGGTGCACGGCAGCCGTCGCCAGCAGTGCCGGGATGGCGATACGGTCGGGACCCACCTGGCGGTCGGACAGGATGATGATGTTGTAGCCGCCGGCGACAGCGGCTTCCGCCCGCTCGCACAGACGCTCGAGGGCGCCCTGCATGCCGGCCGCGCCCTCGCTCGACCCGTAGGTGATGTCGATGGTCTTGGTGTCGAAACGGTCCTCGGTGTGGCCGATCGAGCGGATCTTTTCCAGATCGCCATTGGTCAGGATCGGCTGGCGCACTTCGAGCCGCTTGCGGCGCGAATTGCCGACCAGGTCGAAGATGTTGGGCCGCGGCCCGATGAACGAGACAAGGCTCATCACCAGCTCCTCGCGGATCGGGTCGATCGGCGGGTTGGTGACCTGGGCGAAATTCTGTTTGAAATAGGTGTAGAGCAGCTTCGACTTGTCCGACATCGCCGAGATCGGCGTGTCGGTGCCCATCGAACCCACGGCTTCCTGGCCGGTGGTCGCCATCGGCGACATCAACAGCTTGGTGTCTTCCTGCGTGTAGCCGAAAGCCTGCTGGCGATCGAGCAGGCTGACATCCTTGCGCAGCGCGCGCGGCTCCACCGGCTTCAGATCCTCGAGGATCAGCTGCGTGTTGTTGAGCCAGGTCTTGTAGGGATGCCTGGTGGCGATCTCCGACTTGATCTCCTCGTCGGAAATGATGCGGCCCTTGGCGAGGTCGATCAGAAGCATGCGGCCGGGCTGCAGCCGCCACTTCTTGACGATCCTCTCCTCCGGCACCGGCAGCACGCCGGCCTCTGACGCCACGATGACGCGGTCGTCGTCGGTGACGATGTAGCGCGCCGGCCGCAGCCCGTTGCGGTCGAGCGTGGCGCCGATCTGGCGGCCGTCGGTGAAGGCGACCGCGGCCGGCCCGTCCCACGGCTCCATAAGCGCTGCATGGTATTCGTAGAAAGCCTTGCGATCGGCATCCATCAGCTTGTTGCCGGCCCAGGCTTCCGGGATCAGCATCATCATGGCGTGGCTGAGGCTGTAGCCGCCCTGGAACAGGAATTCGAGCGCATTGTCGAAGCACGCCGTGTCGGACTGGCCGTCATAGGAGATCGGCCACAGCTTGGAGATGTTGTTGCCGAACAGTTCGGAATCGACCGAGGCCTGGCGCGCCGCCATCCAGTTGTTGTTGCCGCGCACCGTGTTGATCTCGCCATTATGCGCGACCATGCGGTAGGGGTGCGCGAGCTTCCATGACGGGAAGGTGTTGGTCGAGAAGCGCTGGTGGACGAGGATCAGCGCGGTCTCGAAACGCGGATCCGACAAATCCTTGTAATAGGCGCCGACCTGGTAGGCCAGGAACATGCCCTTGTAGACGATGGTACGCGCCGATAGCGACACACAGTAGGCGCCGATATCCTTGTTGTTGTTCTCGGCGTAGATGCGGCCGGAAATCACCTTGCGCAGCAGGTACAGCCTGGCCTCGTATTCCTCGTCATCTGGAATGTCCGATGTGCGGCCGATGAAGACCTGGCGATGGAACGGTTCGGAGGCCGCAATATCGGGCGCCTTCGACAGCGATGAATTGTCGACCGGCACGTCGCGAAAGCCGAGCAGCGGCAGCCCTTCTGACTGCGCCGATTCGGCGATGATCTCTTCGATATGGGCGCGCAGTGCCGCATCCTGCGGCATGAACCAGTGGCCGACGCCGTATTGGCCTGCCGCCGGCAGTTCGACGCCTTGGGCCGCCATCTCTTCGCGGAAGAAATGATCGGGAATCTGCACCAGCACGCCGGCGCCATCGCCCATCAGCGGATCGGCGCCGACAGCGCCGCGATGCGTCAGGTTTTCGAGCACGAAGAGCCCGTCCTTGACGATCTGGTGCGACTTCACGTTCTTCATGTTGACGATGAAGCCGACGCCGCACGCGTCATGCTCGTTGCGCGGATCGTAGAGACCCTGCGCGGCCATGCCATTGGTGGTCAGGCCGTTGGTGGTCAGGCCGTTGGTGGTTCGGCCTTCTTTGGTCAGAACGGTATTTTTAACGGCTGCCGCTTTCGTCTGCGCGGCCTGGCCGATAATCGCAGATGGCGTCAGTTCCGTCATCGTCCTGTCCTCCGTTCCGGCCCCTTGCACGTCTAGCATTTGGGGCGCTGGTCTACCTTGGGAAGCGACTGGCTTCCGCTCTCATCTTGCGGCACGTCTTTTCGAAATCCTTGGCGGACCGTGCGGTGCACCGCCGGTTCGTATCCGGTATCGTACAGGCCACAGCCGAGCCGTCTACCCGTCGCTCGCGGCAACGGCCGGAGTGGCCCAAATGATACGCCAATCCAGCCTGACTTGTGCGACAAAATAAGACAGCACTACTGTCCTAAATTTTTATGTCAGAAATCCTGGGCGTACACAAGACCGATTCACCAAATTCTTGGACGTTTGGCGACAGAAAATTACGTCGGGCGCTGTCGAAACGAAATTTCGGTCCTGGCACTCCTTCGTGATCGCCTTTGGCTTTACCGCTTTTTCAGCCCTTGGCCCTTGCGCGTCAAACCCCGAAACGGCCATGGTCGCGCTCTTGTCGCAACCAGACTTTCTCAACCAGACAGGGACTTTCCTGATGTTCTTTGCATCCGACAACTGGGCGGGCGTCCATTCCAACATTGCCGCCGGGCTGTCAGCCAACGCCGGCGGCTTTTCGACCGCCTATGGCGATGGCGATCTCGACCGCGCCGTCTACCAGCGTTTCAGCGAGATCTTCGAACGCGAGGTCGCGGTGTTCTTCGTCGCTACCGGCACGGCGGCCAACTCGCTGTCCCTGGCCGCTTACAACAAGCCCGGCGGCATTTCCTTTGCGCACCGCGAATCGCACATCATCGAGGACGAATGCGGCGCGCCGGAATATTTCAGCGGCGGCTCGCGTCTCCATGCTGTCGACGGCGCCCTGGGCAAGATCGACCCGCACAATCTTGAACGGGCCGTCGCCCGTTTCGCACCCGAAATCGTCCATTGGGGACGCCCGACGGCCGTCTCGATCACCCAATCGACCGAAGTCGGCACAGTGTACGGGCTCGACGACATTTCCACCATTTCGGAGATCGCCAAACGCTTTTCCCTGCCGCTGCATATGGACGGCGCCCGTTTTGCCAACGCATTGGTCGCGCTTGAGACGACTCCGGCCGAAATGACCTGGAAGCGCGGCGTCGATATCGTCTCGTTCGGCGGCACCAAGAACGGCTGCTGGTGCGCCGAAGCGGTGGTGCTGTTCGATCTAGACCGCGCCAAGGAGCTGTCCTTCCTGCGCAAGCGCGCCGCACAGCTGTTCTCCAAGTCGCGCTTCATCGCAGCGCAGTTCGACGCCTACTTCACGGACGGCCTGTGGCTGGACATGGCCCGTCATGCCAATGCCATGGCCGCGCGCCTGGTGGCTGCGATCGAGGATTCGGCGACGGCTAAGCTCGCCTGGTTGCCGCAGGCCAACGAGGTGTTCGCGGTGATGAAAAAGGCGGAAGCCGAAAGGCTGCAATCCGTCGGCGCCGCCTTTTACGACTGGCACCGGCCGCACGGCTTCGACGGCCATGTCGGCGAGGACGAGTTGCTCTATCGCTTCGTCACCAGCTTTGCCACGACTTCAGATGAGGTCGATCGCTTCGGCCAGATGATCGCCTGAACCCGCGAGACCGCGCCAATGCCTCTCGGCTCAACCATGCGGCTGGTTCGCCCGGCGCCAAACGTGCTCGGCTTCTACGATGGCCGCGTTGACGGCGTTCGCGCCTGGTCGGACGAGCCGAACTGGCTGGACGACGGCGCCTATGCCCTCGGCATCTGCACCTATTCGAGCGTCGATGGGTCGCAGGCGCTTGTCTACGACACGCATATTTCGCTGCCTCACGCGCGCTTCATCAGGCAGACGCTCGAAGACATGGGCGCAACATCGATCCGGGTCGTGCTCAGCCACTGGCATGACGATCATATTGCCGGCAATGAGGTGTTTCAGGATTGCGAGATTATCGCCAACACGCTCACCGCCTCGGCGCTCGCGAACAACCGGGCCGAGATCGAAAGCGGTGTTCCACCGATCAAGCCTCTCGTGCTGCCGAACAGGACCTTCGAAGGCAGTCTTGACCTCGCCGTTGGATCAATCGCCGTCGAACTGCGTCAGGTCGAAATCCACAGCCATGACGGCACGGTGCTCTTCATGGCTGGGATCGGCCTGCTGCTGGCAGGCGACACGCTCGAGGATCCGATCACCTTTGTCAGCGAGGCGGATCGGCTGGCGCAACATCTGGTCGATCTCGAACGCATGAGCGGGTGGCCGATAGACCGCATCTTGCCCAATCACGGCTCGCTCGAAGCGATTGAGCGAGGCGGCTACGACAAAGGCCTCGTCGCCGCCACGCAAGCCTACGTTCAAAAACTGCTTCGCTGCCGGCATGAGCCTGATCTTGCGAAGCAGGATCTGAAAACCTTCGGCGCCGACATGTTCGCCACTGGCGCGGTCGAGTACTTCGCGCTGTACGAGCCCGTCCACCGGCAAAACATCGAGGCCGTTCTCGCAACCGGCACCGGTCGCTAAGCAAGGAAAGGCCGCGCCAAAAGCTCGAGGCCAAGCAAGATCAGGAGAATAAGAAACCAGCGCCGGAAGGTCGCCGGGCTGATCCGCTGCCGGAGCAACTGTCCGAGCCACATGCCGAGCAAGGCCGGCGCAACCGCCAGCGACGACATGGCGACATGCCCGACCTGGAACGCGCCGTGCGAGGCAAGGCCGGCAGCGAGCGCGATCGTCGACACGGTGAAGGACAGGCCGAGCGCCTGGATCAGATCGTCACGGCTCAAGCCCAGCGCCTGAATGTAAGGTACAGCGGGCACGACGAACACGCCGGTGCCGCCGGTGACGATGCCGGTAAGGAAACCGACGATGGGCGACGACCAGCGCTCGGCTGACGCGGGAACCGTCAACTGCCGCGCCAGCAGCGTATAGACGGCATAGACGATCAGCACCGCCCCGAGGCCGGCCGTCGTCCATTTGACATTGTCGCTGGCCAGCAGCCATGAGCCGGCCAGCGTGCCGGCGACGATGCCGACCATCATCTGCCACAGCCGACTGAGGATCCATCCGAAGCTCGGGCCGGCAAACAGCTGCCAGATATTGGTGACGAAGGACGGCACGATCAGCAGCGAAGCCGCGGCGACCGGCGGCATGATTGTGCCCAGCAGCCCCATCGCCAACGTCGGCAGTCCCATACCGGTAACGCCCTTGACGATGCCGGCCAGCAGGAAGAGCACCGCAATGGTTGCCGTTAGGGCCAGGGAAAAATCAGCCGAGAGATCAGACATCGCCCTTCATGGGAAGACGGCGCCCGCCGCAAAAGAGCCAGAACTCTTCGGTTGGGGTGACAGAGGCTGCGGCGAAAAAAAGCGGCGCCTCGCGGCGCCGCTTTCGTCTCGGGAGGAGACGCTTTTAAACTTGGGCGTTGTGACGCCGCCGTCTTGATCACGCGGCGTTCTTGGCCTCGATCTGCTTGGCGTTGGCCGAAGAGGCGGTAATCGCGATCTTGCGCGGCTTCAGCTCCTCGGGGATGTTGCGCTTAAGGTCGACGAAAAGCAGGCCGTTCTTCAGCGTGGCGCCGACGACCTCGACATGGTCGGCAAGCTGGAAGCGGCGCTCGAACGAACGCGAGGCAATGCCGCGGTAGAGCAGCTCGGAGCCTTCGCCATTGCCCTCTTCCTTGCGCTCACCCTTGACGGTCAGCACGTTGCGGTGGGCTTCGATCGAAATCTCTTCGTCCGAGAAGCCGGCAACCGCCATCGAGATGCGATAGGCGTCCTCGCCGGTGCGCTCGATGTTGTAGGGCGGATAGGTCTGCGCGCCATCGGGCTGGGCCAGCGAGTCGAGCATGGTGAACAGGCGGTCGAAGCCGACGGTCGAGCGATAGAGCGGGGAAAAATCAACGTGACGCATGAGGTGTTCTCCTGTTGAGCAACATGTTTGCGTGTGGCCGGTGCGAAACCCTGGAAAGGCGTTTCGGGTGGACCAGCAGCCCCGACATCGGCGGCTGCATCCGACATTTGGGGAGCGCAAAAGCGCATTTCAAGGATTTTTGAAGAGCGCCAATCGAGGCGTCGATGAACGGCAGATGAACCGCTGCTTCGGCGCCCGTTCAGCCGGCCGGCGCTAGAGTGCCCCCAGGATAAAGAACCAGGCGGCGCCGGATGAAAGCGCCGCGACGAGGCCGACCGGGTGTAACGTCCCTTCCTCCCGGATCGACAGAGGCCGGAAGCACGCCGCCGCAGGCTGCTTCCGGCCTTGCTTGTCGTTCGTCCGCCCCCTTGGCGTCCTCCCTTTGCTTTTCATCCATTGGCGTCTATCACCATGCCGACGCCCTGCCGGGTGAGACACCACGAAGACGCAAGCGCCTAATGACGGATCTCTTCCATCCCACGCCAGGCAATCCGCCGCCGCAAAATGTCGCCGGCGGCTTTTTCACCACGCGCGACGGCAAGAAGATCCGCTACGGCCTGTTTGCCGCGGTCACCCGGCCGCTGAAAGGCACCGTCGTGCTGCTGCCCGGCCGCAACGAGTGCATCGAGAAATATTTCGAAACCATCCGCAACCTGACCGACCGCAGCCTCGGCGTCGCCACGCTCGACTGGCGCGGCCAGGGCGATTCCGACCGGCTGATCGCCGATCCGCAACGCGGCTATGTCCGCTCTTTCTACGATTACACCGGCGACCTCGAACAGTTCTTCGAGGATATCGTGCTGCCCGACTGCCGCGGCCCGTATTACATCCTCGCCCATTCGATGGGCGCCGTGATCGCGCTGCTCGCGGCGCCGTCGATGGTCAACCGGGTGCGTCGCATGGTGCTGATTGCGCCTTTCCTGACGGTGCCCGACTCGCCCGTGTCGGCAAAAACCGCGCGCCGCGTCTGCTCGATATTGTGCTTTCTCGGCCTCGGCCGGCTCTACGCCGCCTGGGGTCCGCGTCCCAGGGAAACCCTGCCCTTCGCCCTCAACAAGGTGACATCGGACCCCGGGCGCTATCAGCGCAACACGAAAATCTACGAGCACTATCCGCAACTGGCGCTCGGCGGGCCGACGATCCGCTGGCTGCAGGCGGCAATCAAGGCAGGCGAAGCCATCAGTGAGCCCGACTTCATGGCCAGGATCCAGGTGCCGCTGCTGATGATCGCCGCCGGCGCCGATCAGGTCGTCTCGACCAAGGCCGTGGAAGCCTATGCCAGGCGTCTGCGCCTCGGCTCGCTGCTGATGATCGATGGCTCGAAACACGAGATCCTGCAGGAGGCCGATGTCTATCGCGAGCAGTTGCTCGCCGCCTTCGACGCCTTCATACCCGGCAACGACGACCCGACAGCCTGATGCCGCCGGCGCTGCATGTTGCGGCGCCTTGAGCTTGCGTCGCCTGCTGACAGCCTTCTGTCAGGAGCAGCGCCGGCAGCACCCAAAGAGCTAAAGATTCTGACAGCCGGTGCCGCCCCGGAATGCTCATCTCTCCGGGTCGAACCGAACGCCAAGGGGATGACGTCATGACCGAGAAAACCTGCGCTGCCTGCGATTGCCAGCTGGACGCCAACCCGATCCGCGTCAAGGTCGGCGGCAAGACCGTCGAGGTCTGCTGCGAGGAATGCGCGATTGCGCTGAACGAAGCCGGCGCCTCAGTGGCCGGCGCATCAGTGGCCGGCAACGGGGAAGCCTGAGCGATGCGCCCAGATCATGCAGCGGCGGCGCAATGCCTCGCACATCAGCCGACAACTCAAACCGCGACGTTCCGGCGGTCCTTGCGGACACAAGGCATCGCGGCGGCCAACTGGATCGGCCGTCAACTGGAAAGGCGCCGAAGCCGCCTTGCCTTGCTCGAAATGACCGACGAACAGCTCAAGGACATCGGTCTGTCGCGCAGCGACGCTCACTGCGAATACATGCGCCGTTTGTGGGACTGAGCCATCGCCGTTACGAAGGGCCCGACAGGTGAAGTCTCCTGACAGGTTTGGACAAGCCAATCGCCTAAATGTGCCGGAGCAGCTTTCGGTGCAAGGGTAGAATGCAACGGCCATGTCTCAGCTCACCATGTCGCAGTTCACGGTACAGACGCTTCTGGACACCGGCACCGTCGGGGTGAGGGATGTCCTCTGCAGCGGCGAATGCCGGCACAAGAGCGAAGAAGAGTGCACCGCTGCCACGCATCTTGTGTTTCCCTATCGCGGCGTCTTCGTGCGCCATGTCGGCCGCAACGATGCGGTCGCCGAAGCCAACCAGTTGTTGTTCTTCAACAACGCCGAAGGCTACCGGATCAGCCATCCCGTCGAGGGTGGCGATTCCTGCCTCGATCTCGTTGTCGAGGAGGCGCAACTGCAGGAGCTGACGCCGAAGGAGCAGTTGCGCTTGGGCAGCGCCGTGGCGTTTCGTCGTCAGCGCCGCCGCATCGACCCGCGGGCTCAGGCGCTGGTGGCGGTGCTGCGCCACAGCCTGAGCCGCAACATTGCCGAAACGCTGGAGGCCGAAACCCTGGCGCTGACGCTGGTGCGGCGCTCCCTCGGCGAGCGCACCTCGCATGCCGCCGGCGCCAGCGCTGGCCGGCAGAAGCTGGTCGATCGCGCCAAGCTCGTCCTGTCCTCGAATCTTTCGCGGCGCTGGACGCTGGCCGAGATCGCCGCTGAAGTCGGGGTATCACCGGTTTATCTCACGCAGGTTTTCCAGCAGGTCGAGGCGATGCCGCTCTATCGCTACCATCTGCGCCTGCGGCTGGCGCGCGCGCTCCACCTGCTTGGCCGCTACGACAATCTGACCACGCTCGGCCTGGACCTCGGCTTCTCCAGCCACAGTCATTTCAGCTCAGCGTTCAGGCAGGTCTACGGGCGAACGCCGGCGGAATTCCAGCGCTCGATCAAGCCGCGCTGATCGGGTCGACTATCAGCCGCGCAAGGCTGCCATTGCAGCCGCGTGAAGCTCCGGCGTTGCGGCGGCCAGGATGTCGCCGCCCTTTTCCGCCGGACCGCCCTCGAATGTGGTGACGACGCCGCCGGCCTTTTCGATGATCGGGATCAGCGCCACGATGTCGTAGGGTTTCAATCCGGGATCGGCGACGATGTCGACGCTGCCGGACGCGATCATGGCAAAGGCGTAGCAATCGGCTCCGTAGCGGGCGAGCTGGATCTGTTTCTCGAACGCGTCGTAGCGGGTGCGCGCCTCGCCCTTGAAAAGCGCCGGCGTGGTGGTGAACAAGGTCGCCTCGTCAAGCTTCGTCGTCTTACGGGTCGACAGCTTCCGCGGCCCACCGGGGCCTTCGTAGTGGGAGCCGGAAGCGTTGGCGTAGAACAGCTCGCCGGTGAAGGGCTGCGCCATCATGCCGGCGACGGCGTCACCGTCGACCGTCAATCCGACCAGCGTTCCCCACACCGGCAGGCCTGAGATGAAGGCGCGGGTGCCATCGATCGGATCGATCACCCAGACATGCCTTGAGGAGATGTTTTCGCTGCCATGTTCTTCGCCAAGGATACCGTGATCGGGATACTCAGCCGAGATCAGCGCCCGGATGGCGCGCTCGGCCTCGCGGTCGGCCTCGGTGACCGGGTCGAAACTGCCTTTTTCCTTGTTGGCCACCGCGCCCTGTGCGCGGAAACGCGGCAAGGTTTCAGCCGCCGCCGCTTGCGCGATCCGGCGCATGAAATCGATGCTGATGTCCACGTGATTCTCCCGCATTGCAGAGTGCCAACCCGGTCTGGCGGCACTTTCCCGCCAAAACAAGCCGGTTTATCGATTTATCAGTGACATCAGTGTTGCCGAAATGTCACACATCGGCGCCATCGAAACGCATTTTCACATCAGAGTGAATTAAAAAAGCGTGGGATCGATTGACATTTGTGCATCGCACAATAAATTTGTTCTCGGACAGGTTTTCCTGTCCATGCCCTCCTTGGGCGTTTCCTCCCTAGACTTCGACCGTGTCGTGCAAACGATGCGGTCTTTTTTTACGCTGCGGGATGGCCAGCGCGGGATTGCATGAACAGCCGCCGCTCCGGCGTCATTCGGCGGCCAGCGGCAGGTCGACGAAGTGGTGGTCGGGCATCGCCATCAGGTCGGCCGAAAAGCGCGCCATATCGTCGGCCAGCGCATCGAAGCCGGCCGATTTCTGGAACGTCCGCTCATTCATGTAGAGGCCGCGATTGACCTCGATCTGCAGCGCATGCAGGTGGCGCGCCGGCCGGCCGTAATGCTCGGTGATGAAACCGCCTGCATAGGGTTTGTTGTGGGCGACGGTGTAGCCCATGCCGATGAGCAGGCCGATCGCCGTTTCGGTCAGGGCCGCCGTGGCCGAGATGCCGAAACGGTCGCCGACGATGAAATCCGGCCGCAGGCCGCTGTCGCCCACCCTGATGCTCGCCGGCATCGAATGGCAGTCGATCAGCACGGCATAGCCGAACCTGGCATGGGTTCTGGTCAATAGCCGCTTCAGCGTCTCGTGATAGGGTTTGTAGACCGCCTCTATGCGCTGGACGGCCTCCGCCAGCGGCAGACGGCCGGAATAGATGTCGAGCCCCTCACCCACCAGCTTGGGCACGGTGCCGAGCCCGCCGGCAACGCGCGCCGAGCGGATGTTGCAGAAGGACGGCACCGGCTCGGCGAACATGCGCGGGTCGAGTTCCCAGGGTTCGCGATTGACGTCGAGGTAGGCGCGCGGAAAATTCGCCGCCAGCATCGGCGCGCCCAGCACCACCGCGCTGCCGAACAGCTCGTCGACATAGCAATCCTCGGAGCGGCGGATGGCGTTCCGGTCGAGCCGCGCCATGGCCAGGAAGCGGTCTGGATAATAGCGGCCGCTATGCGGTGAGTTGAAGACGAAGGGAACGCGCTGCTCGGCGCCCGATCGGATTTCGAAGGGTGGAACGACCGAAAAATCTTCGGCTGCCGTCGTCAATTTGAACGAACCCGGAAACAGCAATGCATCATGATGGGAAACTGCCACCTCATCGGCCGCATGTCCAGCATTTCGGCATGTCAGGAACCCCGTCAAATCAGGATTAATGCCGCCAACGTTCACTTGATGTTTACCGTCAGCACCTCATATACAGGATGGTTAACGGGCTTGCCGGACGGCAGGCTTGGCTGGGGTGATTCGGACGGGACAAGATGGCACGCATTCTGCTGGCGGAAGACGACGACGACATGCGCCGGTTCCTGGTCAAGGCACTGGAGCGGGCCGGCTACCACGTCAGCGATTTCGACAATGGCGCCAGCGCCTACGAGCGGCTGCGCGAAGAACCTTTCTCCCTGCTGCTGACCGATATCGTCATGCCGGAGATGGACGGCATCGAACTCGCCCGCCGCGCCACCGAGATCGATCCCGACCTGAAGGTGATGTTCATCACCGGTTTCGCGGCCGTCGCGCTCAA
The DNA here is from genome assembly GCF_040323735.1 of Mesorhizobium sp. M0029. Classification (NCBI taxonomy): domain Bacteria; kingdom Pseudomonadati; phylum Pseudomonadota; class Alphaproteobacteria; order Hyphomicrobiales; family Phyllobacteriaceae; genus Mesorhizobium; species Mesorhizobium sp. M0029. Next base: position 81,156 of record NZ_JAMYVF010000001.1, on the reverse strand, counting down.
CCCCGATTCCAAGGCGCCGAAAGACGCCAAGGTGCTGTCCAAGCCCTTCCACCTGCGCGATCTCGTCAACGAGGTCGAAAAAATGCTGCAGGCCGCCTGAAGCACGCACAGTGTGATCTCGCCGCTTCGTCGGCGGCGCGACAAAACGAGCCTTTCTTTCCCTTTCCGGCTATTGACGCGCTGGACCAAAAATGGTGTATGCGCGGCTTCGGATGGGCGTGTAGCTCAGCGGGAGAGCACTGCATTGACATTGCAGGGGTCACAGGTTCAATCCCTGTCACGCCCACCATCCTCTTAAAAATCAATATGTTACGCTTAGGTTTCCGCTGGTGAGGCATCCAAGGGATGCATTTGCGTGCGCAATCCGACCTATCTCGAACTATCCAGAAACAGAATCTTCTATTTTCGCTGGCCGTTGACCAAGCTTTGCCCAGTGTATGGGACAAAGCCAGCTAGCCTCAAAATATCGCTAGGTACGCGGGTCGGCTCGGAAGCCTTGTACCTAGCTCGACACCTAAGCTATGTCGGTCAAGTCCTTATGAAACGGTGGTCTGCATCCAGCATGCGGTATGACGAGATACGTGCAGCTCTCAAGAAGCACTTCCAAGACGCACTTGAACGCCGCAAAAGCGAGATGGCCGCCGGAGGCCGACTAAGATCTGAGATATTGGACGCCCTGCAGAACGGGCTCGCGTTCGCGGTTGAAGCGGTAGCGACGGGCGCTGATATCATCCCGTACGTTAGCGACGACTCGCAAGCTATCGCCTTTGCCGAGAAGTACAGCCTTCCTGTAGGACCGGACTCGCCTGCCTTTGAAATACTCAAAACGGAGATGCGGAAGGCGTACAGGGATTATTGCGAAAAGGTTTTGGCTCACGACCAGTCCTTCGAGAGCTTCGACTTCGACGAACCTGTCATCGGCGCTACGTTTTCAAAACCCCAGCCCGGGGACAAGCGCACCCTTACCGACGTAGCAACCAAGTTCATCGCAGAACAAAAAAAGGCTGAGAGTTGGGTTAGGCGAACCGAGGATCAGAAGCGATCACACCTAGATCTTTTGAATGAGATTCTTGGAGCTGAGATCGATATCGCGCAAGTCACATCTCTGGATGTGCAGCGGGTCAAGGAAATCCTCTCAAGCTATCCCCGCAATCGGAACAAATCTGAAGCCACCCGAGGCCGGTCTATCGATGAGCTGGCCACGGTGCGGGGTCATGAGACGCTGAGCGTCCGCACTATGAACACGTATCTCCAAACCTATTCCGGGCTGTTCTCATGGGCCAAGAGAAACAGATATGTGTCCGAAAATTTGTTCGACGGAATCAGTGTCCGCGAGAACAAGAAACAAGCGGAGGCAGCCCAGAGAGGAGCCTTTTCGCAAGCTCAGATCGACCTGATGTTAGGCGAGTTGCTCAACAATCACAGAGAATTGGTCAACCTGGATTATCAGAAATGGGGGCCTTTGATCGGGCTGTACACAGGCGCTAGACTTAACGAGATATGCCAGATTGAACTCTCAGACATCAAGGAAGCTGACGGCATCTCGTATTTCGATATCAATGATGAGGGCGATAAAAAGCACCTGAAGAACACAGCCTCTCGCAGGATCGTACCCATTCATGATCAGCTTCTTAAACTCGGATTGTTGGATTTCGTAGAAGCGCTTAGGTCGCATGGTGAGACACGGCTTTTCCCGGAGTTTTCGTTGAGTGCAAAGGAGGGCTACGGGAGAGCACTCGGAAGATGGTTCAACAATCGCTTCCTCGTTCAGCTCGACATCAAATCCAAAGACTTGGTGTTCCACAGTTTCAGACATGGCATGGTGACAAAGCTCTTGCAGGCTGGGGTAGACGAAAACATGGTCAAAGCCATCGTTGGCCACACGAGGCAGGGCGTTACGCAGAAGCACTATTTCAAGCAGGGCTATACGCTCGCACAGATGCAGGAAGCATTGCGCAACTTCTAGCTATCCATCACCTGTTTGACGAGCGCCAGAACGTCAAGGTCAATGATCTCGGCGAGTTCCAAAAGCTCCACAAGGTCAACCCTACGCTGGCCGCTCTCAATGTTGGCTATGAAAGGTTGATGGCGTCCAAAAGCCTTGGCAACCTGTGCCTGAGACATGCCCTTAATGCGACGCTGCTCTGACAGTGCCGCCGCTATCATCAGATGACGTTTTGAGTGCAGAGACTTTGGCATTGGCCCGTTGACGAGATGTCTAACGGGCGGGTAATCCGAAATTCAGATTATCCAAAAATCGGATATTCGGGCACGCACGCTCTGTTACTTAGCAGGGCAGACAGGGGCTAACATGGAAATCTTGCTAGTGCTGATCGGGATTGGAGCCGCAGGGTTCTATTTTCTCAAGGGCAACGCACGGAGAGGTGCCGAGACGGTGAGAGCGTCGATATTCTTGACTGGCTTGGAGTCTGGCCACACGGTCGCGGAGGCCAACCTTGTGGCGAGCGTGGATGTTGAAAGTTTGCCGACATCTACGATCCATGACGCTGTGAACCATGTGCGGCTGTTCTACGGAGGTAAGCAGTTGCCCACGATCGCGGAAGCGTATCGAAAGGGTATGACACCTAAGCTCGCAGGTTGGTATCAAGTCCTTATAGACATGCTTCATTCATCTGCCCCGAAGCACGGCAACGTAAAGCAAAAGACCGGCAGCATCGACACTCATGAACGTCGCAATGCTGTTTACCAAGAGATTGTGCAGGCTAACAAAATGCAAAATCAGCGGATGGGTTTCGATAACTATCGTAGCGCCGTTGTAGCAGAGGCGAAGCGCTTAGACGGTAAAGCTGCGACCGACTTGCATTGGATGGAATTGACTGACGATGAAGGCACAAAGCGCGTATGCTGACGGAATAAACCCCGAAAAGCTTGCGGCAGAAATTTTGAAGTTCGGGCCACCGCCGCCTTGGGCTGTTGGCTAGTTTGGCCAGCGAAGCCCGCAGGATTCGGTTTGTGGTCTGGCACAGGATGACAGGCGGAAGTTCCCTAACGCCTCTCAGCCGCCCTCCCTGACCGATTTGAAGCCCATCGCTAGTGCCCCCACGCCAGCAGCGCCGCTTCGGCCTGATCGGGTGCTGATTTGATGCGCAACACCGTTTGCCGTGTTAGGTCTGATGCCTTCGCAATGGCTGATGCTCCAGCGCCACCAGCGAGCATATCCAGCACCAGCTGATACTGGTTTCGGTCATAGGTTGGCTTGCGACCACGGTACTTCGTATCCTTTGCCCTGGCATGAGCTATACCCGCGCGCTGAGCTTCCTTCGTCGCCTCAGCTTGCGCCTGAGCAGTTGCCGCCATGAACGCTATGAGCGCATCTCGTACTGCTTGCTGAATGGGGTCGGCAGTAGCGCCGTCGAACGTCATCTTGTTGATCACGGTTCGTATGGTAACGCCTCTACGCATGAACTCCCTGATCGCATCGCAGACATCTTGGTAGTTCCGGCCGAGCCGATCCACCCACCGCACCACAAGCGTATCGCCCTTGCGTAGCATATCGTAGAGGCGCCGACCTTCCGCGCGTTCTCTAAGCAGTGTGTTCAAGCCGGAACTACCGTGGTCGGCAACCACAGTGTCAATCTCGAAACCAGCGTTCCTGGCCTGCGTCTCTTGATGCTCAATGGTCTGGTCAGCCGTGGATACGCGAGCGTAGAGGATAACGGACATTGCAGGCTCCCATATGTACGTTAGGGTGATGTCCGTATATATAACTGTCCGTTGACCTATGTCAACCCTTACGTACACCTAGATGCAAGCCGGATTGTATGCCCGCTAGGGTATACCCTAACGAGCTGACCTAGTTGCGATTGTCCTGGGCGCAGGGTAGCTACAACGGGTAAGTTGAAAGGGAGGGGTCATGATCTTCACAAAGTTAGGGCTGGCCATTGCATGGCTGTTAGTGGTCGTCAGCGGCCTTAGAGTGGTTGCCGCCTTCTCCATCGCCTACACGACAGGTCAAGCTACAGCTCCCAGATACTTCGGATCAAAAACCACAGGTGAGGTTATCGATCAGGGCCTGCTGTATCTCTTGATTGGCGTCGCTCTGGGCATAGTGGCCGAGATAAGCCGATCGGTGGCAGTGAAGGCCGAACTCAGAAAGCAGAACCTTGAGCAGGCGTCTCGTTAGCATAGCCTAGCGGCTCAAGCGCGGCCTGCAGCTCACGAGCCATACCCTGTTCGCTCGCCTATGATATATCTATCCAGTTACCACCATGTTCTAGCTGGTAGCGTAGGCCCAAGCCGAAGCGGACTGCTAGCATGGATTATATAAGAATGATAATTACTGGATCTATTTATTAGATATGCATTGGTATTTATATCTATGTATTACTATTATATCTATTATATATATCTATTATGTGGATAGCTATTTCGGATATGCATTAGAATATCTCTATGTCTGCTATCTATGTATTTATATATGTATCCTTGATATATATATGTGTATCATTTGTAATATATATGGATATCATATCTAGATGGTTCAGCTATCTTACTACTGTCAACTGATACCAGACGCTCTTAGTATCCGGCTCTTACACCAGATATCTAAGCCAGATCATACCGGCTTCGCTTTAGCTCCACATAGGGAGTACAAGCCAGTGGCTCATATACAAGGCAATTGTTCAAGGGTATCGGCCCCCCATACGCGTCCAATCGGCCTTTGGCTGACGATCTAAGATTTCCAAGTGAGCCACCGCGTCGAAGAGAGCGACCAGGCACCCCATGGGGGAAATACGCTTCCTTGGTTGTATTGATGTCCCCGCGAAAAATTTCGGCGTTTCGGGGATTCGCTTTTAGCAATGGTCGCTCAGCCTACACGCACTTATCGCTTGTAACCCGTACGTGTCCAAGTATGTGCCGGAACCGGATATATTTCTAGACGACAGCTCTGATTTGCCCACACAAATGAGAGGTATCGGCAGTGACCTTAATCGTAGCTGGGATATCCGGCGACTCGGCGTGGATGGTTGGCGACACCGCAATCACTGGTGGGCCCATCGGCTTAAGAGAGAGGCAGTTTCTCCCGAAGATCGAGGTCAGCAAGAACTTTCCTGGCCTCTTTGCTTTCGCCGGTGCCGCTGAGTTGGGCAGCCAGCGAGCGAGGGAGGCTTCATCTGCTGATAATGCCGAAGATGCACTGCGCATTTTGATTGAAGCATCCCGCGAGGTGGACGCCGACTTCGCTGTTGCGTTGGTTCAGAAAGATCGGCCGATCTTGCACCGAATAAGAAGCGGAGATGCAACTGAACTTCCCACACTGCATATTGGTTCGCCTGACGCCTTTGAAAGGTTTCAGCGGTTTAGAACCGAAGGTGCCAGCTTTGCTCCAAAAGCGTTCAAACACTTCATGTGCGGCGTTGCTGGGAGAGAAGTCCCTCGCGAACTTGATAGAGCGATTGTTGCAATGTGCGAACTGTTCTCGGCCACCGGTGAGCATGACGTTGGCGGTTGGGCAACTCCCTATCTTCTGACCGAAGCGGGCGCGGCATTCTGCGGCTATGTCTACGCAGTTTCCGATCCCACATTTGAAATGCATCAGGCAGGCAACCTGATTGGTCCGGGTACCCCAGAGCTAGGTGGGTACACGGTGTCCGTGACGGGCCTATTGGAAAACGACGGGATGGTTGTTTACACAGCCCAGCGGCAGTCTGGAGTTGTGGTTCTAAAGAATGACGTCGGATACGAGCTGCATAACATCCCCGGCTCGCCCAGCGAGTTCATAGCAGCGGTAAAGAGCAGCTTGGGGCGCGACGCATCGCTATTTATTGGCGACGAGAAGCCATGGCCTCTGAGAAAGTTGCGCGTTCTGCAGGGTGTGGGCGGCGAGATCGACGTCGTCATAGCGGACCATGGGAATGCAATCTCTTATTCGGTACACAACACTGCCACGGAATTTCATCACCGGATTTCGCTTGATATGAGCGACGGCATACAGCTCCCTGACGGCGTATCCGTCACTAAGACGTCGGACAAGGCGGTATCACTTGCGGTTGGAGAGTGCACGATCGACTTGCACGCCGACACTCTTGCCAATTTAGTTTCCGAATTAGCGCGTCACAGGACAGACCTGATTCCAGAGGTTCCACTTAAGCCCACAGGTGACTCGATAGTTGTCATTAATCCCACATGGCGTACCGATTCCAATATCCATCCAGGTCTATCAGGCATACTACTCAACCTGCGCCACACAGGGCATGGCTGGCTAAGCTACATGCTGCCTCACCACGAGGCAAAGAGCTTGGGAGAATGGCTGGTGGCGGCAACCACAGTCCCGAGCGTCAAGAACGATCCGGAAATCTAGCTCAGATCGGTCGATTCCATTCACGAGACGCACACCGGAAATACGACCACGCCCCCTGCTGGTCCCATCACACAATGATCTCGCCAACGATGGTTGTTATAGCAGATGCCTATAACAGCAGTCCTAACTCCGGGGCTATATCCTCTATTGCGTTCGTTAATTGAAGATTGTCATGAACAAGCAATGGCTCATCACTCCTCATTACTTCTATTCTCTGGTCAATTCGTGCTGACACAGATCGCCAAGCCATCTTAAGCGCCGGTCGTCCCACACCATGGCGATCTATGATCGTCGCTAATTTATCACGTGCGCTCAGCACGTAACTGGTATCAAAGTTAGTGTAATCGACTTCCTGCTCAAGCCAAAAAATTATAGCATAGAGCGAGCGTTCAAAGTTGCTGCAATCTCTGGACGCATTCATCGCCAGGGCATACAATTCTCTGCCGCCTATTTCATCGCCTTCAACAAAGGCTATCAATCCCGAGGCTGCATAATAGAACGCAGCACGTTCATCGGATTTGAAGCGGCTGATTGAGGGGAGGAGAGCCTTTGCTTGATCGATATGGCCACCTTTTGCGAGAGCCACAATCTTGTTGTTGATTAACATCAGATTGTCAGGCGATGAGAGCAACCCACGATCCGCTATATCTACCGCCCTATCGTACTGCCTCAGAGATATTGTCGCATACGCCGATCCAAGCATTGCCGCATGACCTGACATCGGATCATACTCTAGCCACTTACTCGCCGCATCCACAATTCCAGCAGGCTCTTCTCTTGCGTAGAACGCGTAGGCTTGAGCCTCATATGACTGGGGGATATTAAACTCTCTGTTGTTGGCCACATTTTTGAGGTCGCCTGTTGTCTGCGTCCAACGCAGTTGCGCTAGCGCATTCTCCGTCGGCGCATCCATGCTCCTCTCAAAAAGCCTCCTGGCTCTTCTAATACTGCCATTATTAAGCTCAACAGATCCGAGGCCCGCAGCAAGCTCACTGGCATTGACCCTTGTATGAACCAGTTTATGAAATCGCTTAATTTCATGCTCAGCCCACCTTGGAATTTTCCCAAGTTGAACACTAACCGACAACTCAGCAGCCTGGACCCAGCTATCTACCGAAGCCAACTCACTCTGCTTGATGATATCGTAGGCTATGTCTGGTCTATCTGTATGTGAGAAGAAACTAGCGCACGAGCGCAATACGTACCTGTCATTCGGACAAAGAATAGCCGCCCTCTCGACAAATTGCTTAGCCCTACCCGGCTGACCAACAACGGTATATAGGCGCCCTAATTCCAGAGACGTGAGTGCATCTCGCGGATACTCAGCAAGCTTTCTCTTAAAATTCCTTATCTGTAAATATATTTTGTCCCTTATGCCAGATGCACCCTCATCAAGGAATTTATCAGCAACAGGAGTTGCCCTATCCACTATTCGCTGAGCCATGCCTCTCAGCTCAGCTGTGGCCTCCGAGGTGCGAGAAATAATATAAATAGCAGCTTTTACCGTTGACGAGGATGGTCCATCTATTAGATCACTCTCCAGTTCAGATGCGGCGATAAACAGTTTGCTCGTGCTCTCGTCTAGCGAATCTTTAAATCGAGTGACTGCACGAACAGCTGGCTTGCGCTTACCGTGCGGCTTAACCGTCAGCTCATAGCTCGGCGTTTCGCCTAAGGGACGCCAGCGCGGAACCACGCTTCTATTATTGCCAACGCCGTTCGGTTCCATCGCTAGTTTAAGCTCGATTTACGAAGCAGATCGAACAGCGCGATATACCTTTCAACCGAATATGGGTCGCCGTGAACATTACGCGATAGTGGGTGCCCCCGCAGGGAAGGATCGGGTTCACATAGTTGCTTTACAGCCTCTACGAACCGCTGAGAATGATTGGTCAAAGCGCCATCGGCATTAGCAGGAAGCTCGCGACGAAGACTCATCAGGGTATCAGCAAATGCTTGTCGCCAATACGGAAGAATGGCTTGAAATCCTCCGCCCCACTTATGGGGCTGGTGGACCTCAAGCATACGACTCAACACTGCTGGCGTTAGCATGGTGCCAGTCATAAAGAAGAAGGCCATGCTGCCAAGAAGATATAGGTCGCTAGCTCGTCGGCTTGCGAACACAATGGAACTCTCTTGCTCGAAGTCTGAATAGACAGTCTCAGGCGCAGCATACCGAGCATCTCCGATACACCCTTCACCATCGTGGAGGGCCGGATATGAAGGCGATGTCGCGCTACCAAGATCTCCTAGCTTTTGCAGGAGATCATCGAATACGAGCAAATTCGAAGGTTTTATGTCATTGTGCGAGACTGAGGCACCGTGCAGCTGGCTAACCGCCGTCGAGAGGTTATGAAGCGCCGTAAGACTCCAAGAAAAATCTAACCTTCGATTTATATTCATCTGCATCCGAGCATCACATTTAGCAAGCTCGAACACAATCCAGAACAAAGGCTGCCGTACACTTTCATAAACACGAAGATCATCACCATAATCAAGCGGCGTTACGACTCTGTCCATGTTACTGCCTTGGCAGTGGTTCAATATTGCTCTCTCGAATGTTTGCAACTCAGTTGCAGCGAATAAGCGGGCCAGCATATCGTCACCAGACGTCATCAGATCAATGTCTGAGGCCTTTAGAAAACCCAATGTCCCATCGCTGTGTTGAACACGATAACCAACAGAACACTTCTCTGTCGAATTTTGCTTGCTGTGTGAAAGCTTCTCTAGAACTCTCCATGCACCGGGCCGCTTCTTACCGGGAAGGTCCAGACCTTCTAAGGCCGTTGCAATGCTCATTCAAAAAACCCCCGAATCTTTTCAACTTGCGCGACTGCTGCTACTAAACACAAATCCAATTGCAGCACCAACCACCAGCGATATCAATCCGGTAGCCCACGATTTCAACTCATTATCCACTATGCATATGGATACAATCAAAAAACCGACACCAATCAATATTGCTGCGGCGGCAATTGCCACCGCAGCCTTAACCTTGATTAATTCAGGATCCGGATCAACTTCAACCTTGCCTGGCTCGATTACATCTTCGGAGGAGATAATATCCGGGTCTGAATTTCTATTCATTGGATCTCCTAATTATCTAAAATGCCAACGAGTTCTGCTTGAAGTGTGCTTGGATCTGATGTGAACCCCATATGGGTTCTACCAAGCGTCTTTTGCTTCTTATATGCCTTCAGCACCGAAAGCGCCCGACGAACTAACTCGGTTTTCGTGGTATCCTCATCGCGGGCTAGTTCGTCCAGCCAGTCTGCGATCTCTTGGCTAACTTCAACGTTCATCCGAACTTTTGCCATTTTTTCTGCTCCTTTTTTGTAGCCTGCGGGGGAATTGACCTGGGCTCATATAGCATTTAATGCACAAAAATCAACACCTATAATGTGCAAAAAAAGCACATAAATTGCTCTTACATAGCTGTCACGTGATCAATGACGTGCGCTAGAGTCTGCTTCTGAGCCTGTCGCCACAGCCAATCAGAGAGTGAGGAGTTGGGCTTGGCCTGACCGAGCAGTCGGTGCGAGTTTGGTTTAAGGTCACTGCCTCCTCCCTGCTATGACCCATGGTAGGCAAGCCTTTGCGCAGCCTGGCAGACGCCCTCCTCAGCTCTCCACCCAAAGGCATGGGGCGGCCTTTCATAGCGGCTTGCAGGACTGAGAGTCCCCCAATTGTCACCACATCTTCACGTCCCGTCTGGCGGCCCTCCCTGGCCGTCCTGAGCGATGGTGGCTTGCATTCGAGGACCGACCCATGTCAGGTGAGACATAAAAGGGAGGCATTGTGTCTCCCTACCTCGCCGAGAGCCAAGCGGCATATGGCTTTGAGACGATGGTGGGTAGCCCTGTCACGCCCACCATCCTTTCGATAACTTGGCCAAGCCCGTTTTTGGCGCACCCCTTCGACAACTTAGCCGGTAAGGCGGCCACCGCTTGTGGCAGCCGCCTCGTTCAAACGCGACGCGCTTTAGACGTGGTGCGGGCTTAGCGTCCTTGAAGGCGCAGGCTCGATGCCGTCCTCCATAAGAATATCCTTCTTGCGAGCGAACGCGACGAAGACGCCTCGTGCTGTCTCGGGTTCCACGTCACCAATCAGAGCGGCTTTGCAAGCGCGAATAGCAGCTCTCTGCTCCGGGCTGTTGCCACACCATTCGGATGCGAATTGATAGGCATCTGCGACCGTGTTGAGTTGGCGGGGAAAGCCTAAGCCCACCCACACCCGGACTGGCTTTTCAAAAGGTTTCGATAGCATCATGACCTCCTTCCCTAATGCATGTCACCCAGAAGTGTGCCGCGGGTCTGGGACAACGACATGCATCAAAACAAAGACTTAAAGCGTGTCGCATGAATCGGTTTCAGCGCGACGCGCTTTAGGCAGTCACTCCTCCGCCTTCGCCACCTCTGCCCATCATCCACGGCATTGTCGTGGATACTTCTTCCTCAAGGATTCTGGCTGCTTTCGCAAAACCGCTGAACGCGTCTCTGGCTGCGGAAAGCGGATAATCGCTATCGAAAGCTCGCTGGCAGGCCCGCAATGCGGTTTGGTGAATGGGGCCGCGCCTGTCCTTCGGCCACTCATAGAGGAACTCCAGAGCGTCCTCGAGACACGTGATTTCCTGAACAAGGTTGTCGCCGCTTTTCACGAAAACGGCGCTGTCAAACATCCGATCGTTCATATGATCCTCCAAATCGAACGAACCATTGAGTTCATGGTTTGCGCGGTCCAGGCCAACTGCGGGCGCGCGACAGATGCGCGCCAGTACGTCCTGCAGTGATCATCTTCGTTTCTCCGCAATCACAGCCTCCCGGCCGGAACCGGGAGGCGGACCCGCAGTTCAAAGTGACAGATCGACAGGATTACGCGGCTTTACGCGCGCGGTCCGTGTCTTGCGTGATCTGAGTGGCGGCCGTTGGCGTGTCGCCCACGCCGATGCTGATGCGGCGCGGTTTCAGCTCTTCGGGAATCTCACGGACGATGTCGATCGAGAGGAGGCCATTCTCCAGTTTGGCTGCCTTGATCTTCATGTGGTCGGCAAGCTTGAACGTCTGCCTGAAACTGCGATAGGCGATGCCCTGGTGCAGCAGCTGGCGTCCGCTCTGATCATCAGCCTTCTGGCCTACCACGACCAGTTCGGGTCCATGCTGGGTCAGCTCCACCTCATCCTGGCTGAAGCCTGCGATGGCCATCGAGATACGGTAATCGTTCTCGTCGACCTTCTCGATGTTATAGGGCGGCCAGTCCGGACGCGTGCCGCTGTCGAGCATGTCGAAAAGCCGGTCGAAACCGACGGTGGTCCGATAGAGGGTATCAAAGGTTCTCATAGCCACATCCTCCTTGAAGCAACATGGGTACAAGGACGCCGCCCCGTGCGGCGCCGCCATTTTTTGCCGAGCCTTATGGCCTTGGCGGAAATCGAATTAGGAGGCGCCCCAAATGAGTTCAAGAGCATCTCGAATTTTTTTTAGTAGCATCCTTCGCATCGACGGAAAGCGAAATCTGAGTTTCTACGGGACCTTCCCTTCGAACAGTCGAACAGCCCCTTGAAGTACAGATCCGGCGGGAAGTTTTCGCGCGATCTGCGCGACCGCATCGTCTACTGCCCCGCCGTCCCGTTTCGTATTCAAATGCCGGCCAGCAAGGAACCGGGTAGCGGCCTTCCGATCCGTAAATCCGCCCTGTCGGGGGCGAAACGTCCCGGCACGTGCCGGGACGTTTCTGGCTCGCGGATCACTGTGGCCGCGGATCGGGCCTGTCGGGCTTGTCATGAGGGGTGTTGTTGCCTTCACGGCACGGTGTGCCGATGCCGCAGCATTTGCCGTTGTAGGTGACACCGGGCTTGGTCTTCTCGCATTCCCTCGGCGGTGCCGTCTGACACCCTGCCAGCACCGAAACCGCGATGGCGGCGAGAAATGCGTTTCTTGAAGTGATAAACATTGACGTTCTCCTTGATGGACCGTGTTTGCTACACACCGCTTGGTCGCGGGCGGCAGCGAAATGGTTCAAGGAAAATTGGAATCAGGCCGCGCCGAGGCGGACACCACCCTTCCCAATATGGTTGAGAAACCACGCATATGTCTGTTCCAATCCACCGCGAAGCGCGTAGCGCGGGCGCCATCCCGTCGCAAACAGCCGCGAAACATCCATCAACTTGCGCGGCGTGCCGTCTGGCTTGGTCGTATCGAAGGCGATATCAGCCTCGAAGCCGGCGACCGATGCGACGGTCTGGGCAAGCTCGGCAATGGTGACATCCTCGCCCGAACCGACATTGACGTGGCTGTCGCCGGCATAATTCTTCAACAGCCAGACCAAGGCATCGGCGGCGTCGTCGACATGCAGGAATTCACGCCGTGGCGTGCCCGAGCCCCAGACCTCGAGGCTGTTGCCACCGCTCAGTGCCAGCGCATGCGCCTTGCGCATCAGCGCCGGTACGACATGGCTGGACTGGAGATCGAAATTGTCGCCAGGACCGTATAGGTTGGCCGGCATCGCCGAGATGTAGTCGACGCCATGCTGGCGCCGATAGGCCTGGCACAGTTTGAGCCCGGCGATCTTGGCGATCGCATACCATTCATTGGTGGGTTCGAGCGGACCGGTCAGCAGGGCGTCTTCCCTGATCGGCTGCGGCGCGAGCCTGGGATAGATGCAGGACGAACCGAGAAACAGCAGTTTGCCGACCTCGCTGCGAAAGGCGCCGTCGATGACATTGCCCTGCATGACCAAATTGTCCTGCAGGAAATCGACCGGGAACCGGTCATTGGCCAGGATACCGCCGACCTTGGCGGCCGCCATCACCACCGCATCCGGCCTGTGCTCGGCCATCCAGCGCTGCACCCCTGCCTGGTCGAGCAGGTCGAGCCTGTCGCGCGATATGGTGAGTATCTCGCAGTCCTCGCTCGCCAGCCGGCGCACGACGGCCGAACCGACCATGCCGCGATGCCCGGCGACGAAGACACGCTTGCCCTTCAGCTCAAATGTCGCGTCCATCGGCCTGCCTCACGCAGAACGGCTGTTCTGCCGCGTGCCGCCGGCCGCGCGCGCCAGATCGGCCTGCACCATTTCCGTCACCAGATCCCTGAAGCCGGTCGTGTGCGACCAGCCAAGTCTTGCCTTGGCCTTGGCGGGGTCACCGAGCAGCAGATCGACCTCGGTCGGCCGGAAATAGCGCGGATCGACGCGCACCACGACAGCGCCCGAACCGGCGTCGACACCGACCTCGTCGACACCCGAGCCTTGCCAGCGAATGCTGCGCCCGGTCTCGGCAAACGCCAGTTCGACGAATTCACGCACCGAATGCGCCTCGCCGGTCGCCAGCACGAAATCGTCGGCTTCACTGTGCTGCAGAATGCGCCACATGCCCTCCACATAGTCGCGCGCATGGCCCCAGTCACGCTTGGCGTCGAGATTGCCGAGATAGAGCGTGGCCTGAAGGCCGTGATGGATCGAGGCGACGGCCCGCGTGATCTTGCGGGTGACGAAGGTTTCGCCGCGTGTCGGGCTTTCGTGGTTGAACAGGATTCCGTTGGCGGCGAACATGCCGTAAGCCTCGCGGTAGTTGACCGTGATCCAGTAGGCGTAAAGCTTGGCCGCGGCATAGGGCGAGCGCGGATGGAAGGGCGTCGCCTCGCTTTGCGGGACCTCGCGCGCCTTGCCGTAAAGCTCCGACGTCGATGCCTGATAGAAGCGCACCGACTTCTCCAGGCGCAGGATGCGGATCGCCTCGAGCAGCCTGAGTGTTCCCAGCGCATCGGCATTGCCGGTGTATTCCGGCGTCTCGAAACTCACCTGGACATGACTCTGGGCGCCGAGATTGTAGATCTCGCCGGGCTGTGTCTCCTGCACCAGGCGAATAAGGTTGGTCGCGTCGGTCAGGTCGCCATAATGCAGGAAGAAACGCGCACCGCGCTCGTGCGGATCGACATAGATGTCGTCAACGCGCTCGGTGTTGAACGAGGACGAGCGGCGTTTGACGCCATGGACAATATAGCCCTTCTGCAGAAGCAATTCTGCGAGATAGGCCCCGTCCTGCCCGGTAACCCCGGTGATGAGCGCCACTTTTTCCGTCATTGCCGCTCCGTCCGCATCCAATCCCGGCAACCGAATACAGATTTGGCGCGAGAACGCAAATCCCCCATACGGGGGACAGGTTTCAGCCAGCGATTGTGTCGTTCTCAGGCACCTGCAATCGCGCAGAAATGCTTCATCCTGGCCAGCGCACGCTCGGGATCGGCGAGCAACCCTGCCTGGTCGGCAAGGCGGAAGATGTCGGCATAGTGCAGGATACCGCGCGCCGACTGCATGCCGCCGACCATGGCGAAATGGTCCTGATGGCCGTTGAGCCAGGCCATGAAGACGATGCCGGCCTTGTAATACTCGGTCGGCGCCTCGAAGATCTTGCGCGACAACGGCACGGTCGGCGCCATCAGCGCGTCATAGCCGGCGCGGTCTCCGTCAGCCAGTTTTGCGAGCGCCGCATTGGCGACCGGCGCGATGGCGTCGAAGATGCCGAGCAAGGCGTGCGAGTGCCGCTTCCCGTCGCCGGCAATCAGTTCGGGATAGTTGAAATCGTCGCCGGTGAACATGACGACGCCTTCCGGCAGCCGGTTGCGCAAGGCAACTTCCTTGCCGGCATCGAGCAGCGATATCTTTATCCCCTCGACCTTATTAGCATGGCGCTCGATGATGGCGACGACGGTGTCGAGCGCAGCCTCGAAATTCCCACTGCCCCAATATCCCTGCAACGCCGGATCGAACATGTCGCCCAGCCAGTGCAGGATGACCTTGCCGGATGCCTGGCTGAGGATGCGATCGTAGACCCTGATATAGTCGTCCGGATCTTTTGCGACCGTCGCCAGCGACCGGCTGGCCATCATGATCGCCTTGCCGCCCTCGCCTTCGATGAAGGTGAACTGCTCCTCATAGGCGGCGATCACATCGTCGAGCGTTCTGGCAGCGGCCGGCGCCAGATGATCGGTGCCCGCGCCCGAGGCGAGGTCTGCGCCTTCGACGCTGCGCGCCTCGGCGATCGAGCGGCGGATCAATTCCTGCGCATTCGCCCAGTCGAAACCCATGCCGCGCTGGGAGGTGTCCATCGCCTCGGCGATGCGGAAGCCAAGCCGCCACAAATGATGCCGAAACGCCATCGTCTTGTCCCAGTCGACCGCAGGCTTCGACCAGGGGTCGGTCATCGCGAAAGGGTCGGCGACGACATGGGCCGCGGCATAGGCGATGCGCGGGAAAACCGCACCGATTACGGGCTCGACCGGACTGCCCGCGAGCTTGTAGCTGACGCGGCCGCCATTCTGCGTAGGCAGGGTGATATCCATGGCAACCTCCGTTTCGGCATCCTATAAATGGAACGTTCCAATAAATCAATGAACTTTATGATTCCGGCGATTGAACCGGCCCAAACGTTCAATAAGGCGAAGAGTCCTTGCTGGGAACCACATTCATCACCTTTTCGATCTCCGCAAGAATCCCGATTGACTCTCGTTTGGCAGAGTGATTAGAACGTTCCAATAGATTTTCTCATTCAGGCGAAGGAAACCACCGACATGGCCAGCCGGGCCAAGGCAACGATCCTGGACATCGCCCGCGAGGCTGGTGTGTCCAAATCGACGGTGTCGCTTGTGCTGCAAGGCTCAGGGCTGATCCGGCCTGAAACCGCGGTCAAGGTTCGCAAGGCGATCGAGGATGTCGGCTATGTCTACAACCGCGGCGCCGCCAATCTGCGCAAAGCCCATTCCAACGTCATCGGCATGGTCATCAACGATCTCACCAACCCCTTTTTCGCCGAGCTGGCGGTCGGCATGGAGCGCGTCTTCCAGTCGGCCGGCATCGTGCCCTTCATCGCCAACACGGCGGAGAACCCGGTGCGCCAGGAAGAAGTGCTGAAGTCGCTGATGGAACAGGGCGTCGCAGGCCTGATCGTGTCACCGGCACGCGGCACCACGCCGGGCGCCTTCCGTCGCCTCGAGATGGCGGGCGTGCCGGTCGTCTTCGCCATGCGCCGCCTGCCGGACAGCCGCATCCCGGTGATCGCTCCTGACAACCATCGCGGCGCGTATCTCGCCGCCGCCCATCTGATCGGCAAGGGCCATCACCGGCTGGCCTTCTTCGGCGGCACCTCCGACCTGATCGTCTATCAGGAGCGCCTGGGCGGTTTTCGTGAAGCTTGCGAAACATTGGGCATCGCCAGGCGCGACGTGCTTGTCGTCGAAGGCGAGACCAGCCGCAGGGGCGGCATCGCGTGCCTGGAAACCGCCCTTGCCATGGCCGAGCCGCCGACGGCGGCGCTGTGCTTCAACGACGCCGTCGCCTTCGGCGTCATGCTGGCGCTGCGCAAGCGCGGGCTGGAGCCCGGCGCGGACTTTGCCGTCGTCGGCTTCGACGACGTGGTCGAGGCCGAGCATTATATGCCGGCGCTGACCAGCGTCTCGGTCGACACACCCGGCCTCGGCGAACGCGCCGCCCACGTCATGCTGAAGATGATCCAGTCGCGCACCACGCATGCCGAGGACCATATCGGCGCCGTCAATCTGGTCGTCAGGGACAGCTGCGGTCCCGGTCGCCGAGCCCAGAACACATCAGCAGGAATGGGAGACGCAGCATGAGCGTCAGATGGGGACTGATCGGCGCCAGCACGATCGCCAAACAGTTCATGATCAACGCAATCCGCGCGCAAGAGAGTGGCGAGATCGCGGCGGTGATGAGCTCCAGTCCGCAGCGCGCCAAGACTTATGCCGCGGAACAGAATATTCCGCTTGCCGTCTCGACGCTGGACGACCTGCTCGGCGCCGAAATCGACGCCGTCTACATCTCGACCACCAATGAACTGCATCTCGAACAGGCATTGGCTGCGATCAAGGCGGGAAAGCATGTTCTGTGCGAAAAGCCGCTGGCGCTGAACAGCGCCGACGCGCGCACAATGGTCGCCGCCGCCAAGGAAGCCGGTGTCGTGCTTGGCACCAATCATCATCTGCGCAATGCCGGCGCCCACCGCGCCATGCGCGACGCCATATCAGCCGGCCATATCGGCAAGCCGATTGCCGCGCGCGTCTTCCATTCCGTCTATTTGCCGGAAAACCTGCAGGGCTGGCGCATTACCAAGCCTGAGGCCGGCGGCGGCGTGGTGCTCGACATCACCGTGCATGATGCCGACACGCTGCGCTTCGTGCTCGGCGACGACCCGGTCGAGGTCTCCGCCTTCACCCAGTTGGCCGGCATGGCCAGCAGCGGGCTGGAAGACGGCGCCATGTGCATCTGGCGCTTCGGGTCGGGCATCATCGCCCAGTCGCATGAAGGCTTCACAACCAAGTTCGCCGATACCGGCTTTGAGGTGCATGGTTCCGAAGGTTCGCTGATCGCAAAAAATGTGATGACGCAGAAGCCGGTCGGTTCGGTGCTGCTACGCACCGCCAAGGGCGAGGAGGAACTGAGCTTCGACCGCGAAGACCTCTACGTCAGGTCGCTGCGCCAGTTCCATGCCGCTATTAGCGGCGCGGGCCAGCCCTCCGCAACCGGCGAGGACGGCGTCTGGTCACTAGCCTGCGCCGAAGCAGCGTTGCTGTCCGGGAAATCCGGCAAGGCGGTTGCCATCGAGCCGA
This sequence comes from Mesorhizobium sp. M0029, assembly GCF_040323735.1. NCBI lineage: Bacteria > Pseudomonadati > Pseudomonadota > Alphaproteobacteria > Hyphomicrobiales > Phyllobacteriaceae > Mesorhizobium > Mesorhizobium sp. M0029. The sequence continues at coordinate 63,216 of NZ_JAMYVF010000001.1, read as the reverse complement.
AACTCGGGAGCGCCAAGTGAGCAAGCTCGTCTCCGCTCAGCAGGCCGCCAGCCTCATCAAGGACGGCATGACCGTCTCCGTCTCGTCATCGAGCGGCCTCGGCTGCCCGGATGCCGTGCTGGCTGCCATCGGCGAGCGCTTCGACGCTGAAGGCCATCCGAAAAATATCACCACGCTGCATCCGATCGCCGCCGGCGACATGTATGGCATCAAGGGCATCGACCATCTGGCTAAGCCTGGCCTGTTGAAGCGCACGCTCTGCGGCTCCTATCCCTCGGGCCCCTCCTCGTCCGAGCCGCCGCAGATATGGAAGATGATCGGCGACAATTCGGTCGCCGCCTACAATGTGCCGTCCGGCATCCTGTTCGACATGCACCGCGAAGCTGCCGCCAAGCGGCCGGGCGTGCTGACCAAGGTCGGCCTTGACACTTTTGCCGACCCGCGCCACCAGGGCTGCGCCATGAACGCGGCTGCAAGCGAGCCGATCGTCTCGGTGCAGCAGTTCGACGGCGAGGAATGGCTCTATTTCCGCTCGATCGTGCCCAACATTTCGATCATCCGCGCCACCACCGCCGACGAGCGCGGCAACCTGACCTATGAACATGAAGGCGCCTATCTCGGCGGCCTCGAACAGGCGCTTGCCGCGCGCAACAATGGCGGCATCGTCATTGCGCAGGTCAAGCGCGTCGTCGAGAACGGCACGCTGAAGCCGCATGACGTGCGCGTGCCCGGCGTGCTGGTAGACCACATCGTGGTGGCGCCGGACCAGTTGCAGACGACGCTGACGCCTTACGACCCGGCGATTTCGGGCGAGATCTTCCGCCCGCTGTCAAGCTTTCGCAACGCCGAAATGAACATCCAGAAAGTAATCGCGCGCCGCGTCGCCATGGAGTTGCGCGATGGCATGGCCGTCAATATCGGCTTCGGCATCTCGGCCAACGTGCCGCGTATCCTTCTCGAGGAAGGCCAGCACGGCAAGGTCACCTGGGTGATCGAGCAGGGCGCGGTCGGCGGCGTGCCGCTGCTCGACTTCAAGTTCGGCTGCGCTTCCAACGCCGAGGCGATCATGCCCTCGCCGCACCAGTTCATCTATTTCCAGGCCGGCGGCTTCGATGCCTCGCTGCTCTCCTTCTTGCAGATCGACCGCCATGGCTCCGTCAACGTGTCGAAACTCTCGGCCCGGCCACATGTCACCGCCGGGGCCGGCGGCTTTGTCGACATCACGGCACGGGCGAAAAAGATCGTCTTCTCCGGCTTCTTCAATGCCGGCGCCAAGCTTTCGCTCGCCGATGGCGGCATCCGCATCGACGCGGAAGGCAAGGTCAAGAAGGTCGTCAACGAGGTCGAACACATCTCCTTCTCCGGCAAGCGCGCCGTCGCTCAAGGCCAGGACATCACCTACGTCACCGAGCGTTGTGTGATGAAGCTGACGCCGGACGGTCTGATGGTGACGGAACTGGCGCCTGGCATCGACCTCGAACGCGATGTGCTGGCGCAGTCCGAAACACCGCTCGGCGTCGCCAACGACCTCAAGGTGACACCGGCGGCGCTGTACCAGGATCGGCCGATCGGCCTGTCGCTGAATGGTGGCGCTTCGCTCGGAGGCGCGCATGGCTGAGCGCCTCGTCACCTTCGAGCAGGACGGCGCCATCGGTATCGTCACGCTGCGCCGGCCGGAGAAGTTCAACGCGCTGGACATTCCAATGCTGCGCGCGCTCGAGACAGCGCTCGACGAAGCCGAAATGGCTGAAGGCGTGCGCGTCGTGCTGATCCGCGGCGAAGGCAAGGGCTTTTGCGCCGGCGGCGATGTCGAGGCCTGGGGCGAGATGAGCGCTGCCGACTTTCAGGTGCAATGGGTGCGTTATGGCCACCGCGTCTTCGACCGACTGGCGCGGCTGCGGCAGCCGACCATCGCCGTGCTTTCCGGCCATGCGTTGGGTGGCGGGCTGGAGCTGGCAGTCGCCTGCGACTTCCGTGTCGCCGAAACGCAGGTGAAGCTCGGCTTTCCCGAGACATCGATCGGCGTCGTCCCCGGTTGGTCCGGCACGCAGCGCGCCGTGCGCCGCTTTGGGGCCCAGATCGTGCGCCGCATGGCACTCGGCGGCGAGCTCTTTGCCGCCTCCGACGCGCTTGCACTCGGCGTCGTTGACCGCGTGGTCGAGACCGGCCAGGCGCTGGCAGAGGCCAGGATTTGGGCCGAAAAAATCACCGAACGGGGGCCGCTCGCAACTGAAGCCGCCAAGCTGATGATTGCGGTCGCCGAAGGCGAGGAAAGCGCCGCCGCCACCGAGGCGCTCGCCAGCGGCTTCATTGCGCGGACCGGCGACCTCAAAGCCGGCGTGAGCGCCTTCAAGGCCAAGCAGAAGCCGGCCTTTTCAAGATCCTAGAGAAAGCATGATGAACGCACCGCTCAACATTTCCATGCCGGCCGAGGCGTCCAAGGCGCCGAAGGCTTACAAGCTCCTGATCGACGGCAAGCATGTCGATGCCCGTGACGGCCGCACGATTGCGCGCAACAGCCCCGGCCATGGCTTCACCGTTTCGCGCTATGCGCAGGCCGGCGAGGCCGAGGTGGAGGCGGCCATGCAGGCCGCGCACAAGGCATTCGAGACCGGCCCGTGGCCGCGCACGAAGGCGGCCGAGCGCGCCGCGATCTTGCTCAAGACGGCTGACCTGATCGAGGCCCAGCTCGAAGACATCGCCCGCCTCGATGCGCTGGAATCCGGCAAGCCGATCGCCCAGGCACGCGGCGAGATCGGCGGCGCCGTCGACATCTGGCGCTATGCCGCCTCGCTCGCCCGCACGCTGCACGGCGAGAGTTACGCCAATCTCGGCGACGCCATGCTGGGCGTGGTGCTGCGCGAGCCGATCGGCGTCGTCTCGATCATCACCCCGTGGAATTTCCCGTTCCTGATCGTCAGCCAGAAACTGCCCTTCGCGCTCGCCGCCGGCTGCACCGCGGTGGTCAAGCCGAGCGAAATGACCTCGGCCTCGACCTTCGTGCTCGGCGACATCCTGATGCAGGCCGGCCTGCCCGCGGGCGTCGTCAACATCCTGGCCGGCCTCGGCGCCGATGTCGGGGGGCCGATGGTCAGCCATCCGCTGGTCGAGATGGTGTCGTTCACCGGCTCTACCCGCGTCGGCAAGATGACCATGGCTTCCGCCGCGCAGTCGCTGAAGAAAGTCTCGATGGAGCTCGGCGGCAAGAACGGCCAGATCGTCTTCCCCGATGCCGATCTCGAGGCGGCCGCTGACGCAGCAGTGTTCGGCGGCTTCTTCAACGCCGGCGAATGCTGCAATGCCGGCAGCCGGCTGATCGTGCATGAAGCCATCGCCGACGATTTCCTCTCCACTGTCAAGGCCCTGACCGCCAAGGTAACGGTCGGGGACCCACTCGACGACCGAACCAAGGTTGGCGCGATGATTTCCGCCGACCATCTGACCAAGGTGGCGGATTACGTCGTGGCGGCAGCAAAAGACGGCAGCAATGTCTATACCGGTGGCGGCCAATTGGCGTCCAATGCCGGCCAGTACCTCGATCCGACCATCATCCGCGGCGTTACCGAAGACATGGCTATTGCGCGCGAGGAAGTGTTTGGCCCGGTGCTCTCCGTGCTGACTTTTGGATCGATTGAAAAGGCGTTGCACATCGCCAACAACACGCCCTATGGTCTGTCTGCAGGGGTGTGGAGCGCCAGCATCGACACTTGTATGTCGGTGGCGCGTGGTGTGCGTTCGGGGACCGTTTGGGTGAACACATTCATGGAAGGCTTTCCCGAGTTGCCATTCGGGGGCTACAAGCAGTCCGGCATCGGACGCGAACTCGGCAAACGCGCTGTCGAGGATTATACCGAGGAAAAGACAATCCAGTTTCATCGCGGCCAGCGCACCGGTTGGTGGGTCGGCTGAGTTTGGAAGAACCCGGTGGGGCTTCCACCGGTCGTGTAATGCAACAAGGGAGGTAGAACATGTTGCGCAAACTGCTTATCGGAACGGCTCTGGCGACGGCCTTTGCTTTCTCGGCCCATGCCGAGGACGTCAAGGAAGTGCAGATGCTGCATTGGTGGACGTCGGGCGGCGAAGCGGCTGCTCTCAACGTCCTCAAGGGCGACCTTGCCAAGGAAGGCTATGCCTGGAAGGACGTGCCGGTGGCCGGTGGTGGCGGCGACGCCGCCATGACTGCGCTGAAGGCGATGGTCGCGGCCGGCAATTACCCGACCGCGTCGCAGATGCTCGGCTACACCGTGCTCGACTATGCGGCGGCCGGCGTGATGGGCGACCTGACCGAGACGGCGAAGAAGGAAGGCTGGGACAAGTCGGTTCCGGCAGCCCTGCAGAAGTTCTCCGTCTATGACGGCAAGTGGGTCGCTGCTCCGGTCAACGTCCACTCCGTCAACTGGCTGTGGATCAACAAGGCGGTGATGGACAAGATCGGCGGCACCGAGCCAAAGACCTTCGACGACTTCGTCGCCCTGCTCGACAAAGCCAAGGCGGCTGGCGTCATTCCGCTCGCCCTTGGCGGCCAGAACTGGCAGGAAGCCACCATGTTCGACTCGGTTGTGCTGTCGACCGGCGGACCTGAGTTCTACAAGAAGGCCTTCAACGACCTCGACGACGAGTCCCTCAAGTCGGACACGATGAAGAAGTCGTTCGACAACCTCGCCAAGCTCGTCACCTATGTCGACCCGAACTTCTCGGGCCGCGACTGGAACCTTGCCACCGCCATGGTCATCAAGGGCGATGCCCTGGTGCAGGTGATGGGTGACTGGGCCAAGGGCGAGTTCAACGCCGCCAAGAAAACGCCGGGCACCGACTTCCTGTGCTATCGCTTCCCGGGCACGGAAGGCTCGGTGGTCTACAACTCCGACATGTTCGGCATGTTCAACGTTCCGGACGACCGCAAGGCCGCCCAGGTCGCGTTGGCCACCGCCACCCTGTCGAAGAGCTTCCAGTCGGCCTTCAACGTCGTCAAGGGTTCGGTTCCCGCCCGTACCGACGTTCCGGACACCGACTTCGACGCGTGCGGCAAGAAGGGCATCGCCGACCTGAAGGCTGCCAACGAAGGCGGCACACTGTTCGGCTCGCTTGCCCAGGGCTATGGCGCGCCTCCGGCGGTCGCCAATGCCTACAAGGACGTCGTTTCGAAGTTCGTCCATGGTCAGATCAAGACCTCGGACGAAGCCGTGACCGAACTGGTCAAGGCAATCGACGACGCCAAGTAAGCGCTGGCCAGAAACACACCTTCCCCGCTTCGGCGGGGAAGGTGTCACCTAAGGATTGGCCAGCTGGCGCAATTCCAGGAAAAGTGTGAGCGGTTTTCCGGCCGGAATTGCGTGAAAGAAAGAGTTAGAGAGGTTCGCCGTTTCCGTGAAACGGTGAAAGCGCTCTTGAACACCATGCCGACCAGAGACCCGTATGCACGGGGCCGCCTTGCCTCCTGACGGCAGAGCACGGACGACCCTAACGGGAGGAGCCTCATGAGCTGTGTAGCGACAACCCAGATCAAGCTGACACCCGAGCGGTCTCGCCCCTCCGTGCGCGCGCGACTGCAGGACGCGCTGCCGAAGATCGTGCTGGCGCCGAGCTTCGCCATCACCATCGTCTTCGTCTATGGCTTTATCCTGTGGACGGTCTATCTGTCCTTCACCAATTCCAAGACCTTCCCGTCCTATGTCATTACCGGACCACGCGCGTATCTACGGCTATGGGGCTGGACGTTCGACTCCGACCCGCCATCGAGCTGGTACACGTCGATCGTCAATATGGGCATTTTCGGTTTTCTCTACATCGCCATCTGCCTGGCGCTCGGCCTGTTCCTGGCCATCCTGCTCGACCAGAAGATCCGCGGCGAAGGCGTGCTGCGGCCGATCTATCTCTACCCGATGGCGCTGTCCTTCATCGTCACCGGCGTTGCCTGGAAATGGTTCCTCGACCCGGGCCTCGGTCTTGAGCAGACCTTGCATCAGTGGGGCTGGACGAGCTTCCATTTCGACTGGATCAAGAACAAGGATTTCGTCATCTACACGGTGGTCATTGCCGGCGTCTGGCAGGCCTCCGGCTTCATCATGGCGATGTTCCTGGCCGGCCTGCGCGGCATCGACGGCGAGATCATGAAGGCGGCGCAGATCGACGGTGCCACCACCTTCCAGCTCTATCGCCGCATCGTCATTCCGCTGCTGCGGCCAATCTTCCTGTCGGCCTTCATCGTGCTCGCCCACCTCGCCATCAAGTCGTACGATCTGGTGGTGGCGCTGACCAGCGGCGGCCCCGGTGGCTCGGCCTGGCTGCCGTCCAACTTCATGTATGAGTACACGTTCAAGCGCAACGAAATGGCTGTCGGCTCGGCCAGTGCCGTGATCATGCTGATGACCATCGTTGCCATCATCGTGCCTTATCTCTATTCGGAACTCAGGGAGAAGCCGCGATGAGCGCTGTCGCCACCCCTGCCCGCCCCGCTGCTTCCCAAAAGGCCTCCGGCGGCATGAGCACCAAGACCCTCAACCGTATCGTCATCTACGGGCTTCTAGCGCTGTTTGCGCTGTTTTATCTGATGCCGCTGTTCGTCATGCTGGTGACCTCGTTCAAGACCATGGACGAGATCCAGAACGGCAACATGCTGGCGTTGCCCACGGCGCCGACCTTCGACCCGTGGCTGAAGGCCTGGGGCGAGACCTGCGTCGGCCTCACCTGCGCCGGCATCAAGGGCTATTTCTGGAACTCGATCAAGATGGTGGTTCCAGCCGTACTGATCTCGACCATGCTCGGCGCGCTCAACGGCTACGTCTTGACCAAATGGCGCTTTCGCGGCGCCACGCTGGTGTTCGGGCTGATGCTGTTTGCCTGCTTCATTCCGTTCCAGTCGGTGCTGCTGCCGATGGCGACCATCCTCGGCAGCCTGGGACGTTTCGGCGTGAAGCTGCAGAATGCGACGGGTACGAGTTTCGGTCTCGGCAATCCGACGGTCAACCTGGTCTTCGTCCATGTCGTCTACGGCATCGGCTTCACCACGCTGTTTTTCCGCAACTATTACGAGGCGTTCCCGAACGAACTGATCAAGGCGGCGCAGGTCGACGGCGCCTCCTTCTTCCAGATCTTCCGCCGCATCATGCTGCCGAACTCGATGCCGATCTTCGTCGTCACCGTCATCTACCAGTTCACCAACATCTGGAACGACTTCCTGTTCGCTTCGGCTTACGCCGGCACAGGCGACTCCATGCCGATGACGGTGGCGCTCAACAACGTCGTCAACACCTCGACCGGCGTCGTCGAATACAACGTCAACATGGCGGCCGCGATGATCGCGGCTCTGCCCACTCTGATCGTCTATGTCGTCGCCGGCCGCTATTTCGTGCGCGGGCTGATGGCTGGCGCGGTCAAGGGCTGATCAATTCGGAAGGAACGACCATGGCTTTTCTGGAAATTGATGGGCTGAAGAAGCGCTTCGGGAATGTCGAGATCCTGAAGGGCATCGATGTCGAGCTCGAAAAGGGCGGCTTCCTGGTGCTGGTCGGCCCGTCCGGCTGCGGCAAGTCCACCTTGCTCAACACGATTGCCGGCCTGGAGCAGATCACCGAGGGCGAAATCCGCGTCGACGGCCGCGCCATCAACGATCTGCACCCATCCAAGCGCGACATCGCCATGGTGTTCCAGAGCTATGCGCTCTATCCGAACATGACGGTGGCCGGAAACATCTCCTTCGGCATGGAGATGCGCGGCGTGCCGGCCGACGAACGCCAAAAGGCGATCGACAAGGTGGCCAAGGTCCTGCAGATCGGCCACCTCCTGCAGCGCAAGCCGAGCCAGCTTTCCGGCGGCCAGCGCCAGCGCGTCGCCATGGGCCGGGCGCTGGTGCGCGACCCCAAGCTGTTCCTGTTCGACGAGCCTTTGTCCAACCTCGACGCCAAATTGCGCGTCGACATGCGCATCGAGATCAAGCGCCTGCATGCCACCACCGGCACAACCATCGTCTACGTCACCCACGACCAGATCGAGGCGATGACGCTGGCTACCAAGATCGCCGTCATGCGCGACGGCGAGGTGCAGCAGTTCGGCACCCCGGCCGAGATCTACAACAACCCGACCAATTTGTTCGTCGCCGACTTCATGGGTTCGCCAGCGATGAACCTGATCCCGGCGACCATTGCCACGTCGGGCAATGCGCTGTCCGTCGTGTTGGAGCGCGAGGCGCGCGAGCCGATCACGCTGCCGATGGCCAACGCGCCGGCGGGTCTTTCGGCATTCCAGGGCAAGCCGATCATCTTCGGCGTGCGCCCGGAAGCGCTGACCGATCCGGAAGGTGCGGAACGCAACGCCTCCAACATTGCCACTGCCGACCTGCACATCGAAGTGGTCGAGCCGGCAGGGTCCGACACGTTCGCGGTGACCAACCTCGGCGGCAAGGGCGTGGTGGCGCGGTTGCGGGCCGACGCCAACATCCAGCCGGGCACCAGCACGCCGCTCGCCTTCAACCTGACCAAGGCCGTGTTCTTCGATCCGGCGACCGAACACCGCATCCGCTGATCGAGATGGTCAGCCCCGATATCGTCATCATCGGCTCCGGTATCGGCGGCGCTACGATCGCCTCCGGTCTGGCGGGCAGCGGTGCCTCGATCCTGATGCTGGAGCGCGGTGAGCCCTTGACGGCAACGCCGCATGCCCGCGACACGCGCTCCATTTTCGTCGACGGCCACTACCGTCCGAAGGAGATGTGGCGCGAGGCCGGCGGTGCGGCCTTCAACCCCGGCAATTACTACTATGTCGGCGGCAATTCGAAATTCTATGGCGCGGTGCTGATCCGCTACCGCAAAGAGGATTTCGCCGCCATGGAGCACTTCGGTGGCGTCTCGCCGGCATGGCCGTTTTCCTACGATGAATTCGAGCCTTGGTATTCGAAAGCCGAGCAGCTGTTTCGCGTCCGCGGTTCACTCGGCGAGGACCCGACCGAACCGTTCCACTCCATCCCCTATGCCTTCAAGCCGGTGCCCGACGAGGCGCCGATTGCGCGCGCCCGCGCCGAGCTGAAGGGACTGGGCCTGCACCCCGCCTCGCTGCCGCTCGGCGTCGACATCGACACCTGGCTGAAAGGGGGCAAGACCGGCTGGGACGCATTCCCCAACACCGCCCAGGGCAAGGTTGATGCGCAGACCGGACCGCTGACGGCTGCACTTAAGGACAGCAATATCCGACTCGAAACCGGCTGCCATGTCGAATATCTCGAAGCGTCGTCCGACGGCAAAAGCATCGCTGCCGTTCACTACCGTCAGAATGGCGAGATGAAGAAAGTCGCGCCGAAGCTGGTCATTCTGTCGGCCGGCGCGGTCAATTCCGCCGTCATCCTGCTGCGCTCGCCTTCACCAGATGGCAAAGGCCTCGCCAACCGCTCCGACCAGGTCGGCCGCAATTTCATGAACCATAATTCGAGCGCCATGCTGGCGATCGATCCGCGCCGCAGGAACGACAGCGTCTACCAGAAGACGCTGATGCTGAATGACTACTATCTCTCCGACGGCAAAGGCGGCAAGCCGCTCGGCAACGTCCAGCTGCTCGGCAAGATCGACGGCAACATGTTGAAGGCCAACGTCAAACGCGTGCCGAAATTCGCGCTCGATTACATGGCCGGTCACGCCGTCGACTGGTATCTGATGTGCGAGGATCTACCCGATCCGGAAAGCCGCATCATGGTCGACGGCAAGGACATCGTCATGCAATGGCGGCGCTCCAACATGCAGTCGCTGGACGGGCTGACCAGGGTGATGCGTGAGAACTTCCGCGCCTGCGGTTATCCCATCGTGCTGTCGCGTCCCTTCGACAAGCGCACGCCCTCGCACCAGTGCGGCACGGTGAAAATGGGCGACCATCCGGCGACGTCGCCGCTCGACCCTTTCTGCCGCGCCTTCGACCACCCGAACCTGTTCGTTGTCGACGCCAGTTTTTTGCCGAACTCGGCCGCCGTGAATCCGGCGCTGTCGATTGCGGCACAGGCGCTGCGCGTGGCCGAGCATATTCGCCGAACGGACCTCGCGGCATGACCCGCCCCGCAGCAATCGTCACCGGCGGTGCGCGCGGCATTGGGCTCGCCTGCGCCGAGGCGCTGGCCGGGGACGGCTTCGACATTTTGATCGCCGACCTTGCCGAACAAGCGCCGGACGAACTGGCCGCCAACATCACCGCACGGGGTGCGGAGTTCGCCTATGTCCGTTGTGATATCGCCAACCTCGAGGATCACACGGCCCTCGTCGACGCCGCCATACGTGCCTTCAGCCGCATCGACTGCCTCGTCAACAATGCCGGCATCGGCGCCGTGGTGCGCGGCGATCTGCTGGAGCTGAAGCCCGAGAATTTCGACCGTGCGCTGGACGTCAATTTGCGCGGCACAGTCTTCCTTAGCCAGGCCGTCGCCAAGGCGATGCTGGCGGCTCCCAGCAATCATCCGCGCTCGATCATCACCATCACCTCGGTCAGCGCCGATATGGCCTCGCCGGAACGCGCCGACTACTGCATCTCGAAAGCCGGCCTTTCGATGTGGGTGAAGAACCTGGCGCTACGGCTTGCGCCGGAAAACATCGGCGTGTTCGAACTGCGGCCGGGCATCATTCGCACCGACATGACCGCGAGCGTATCAGCCAAATACGACGCGCTTATCGACAGCGGCCTGGTGCCGGCAAAACGCTGGGGCGAAGCATCGGACATCGGCGCCGTGGTGGCGACGCTTGCCGCCGGCAAGCTCGGCTTTTCCACAGGCTCGATTATCAATGTCGACGGCGCGCTCTCCGTGCCTCGACTGTAGGTGGATAGGGTTATGACCGACTACATCATCGTAGGTGCCGGCCCGGCCGGCTGCGTTCTGGCCAACCGGCTGAGCGAGGATCCAGCGAACTCCGTGCTGCTGCTCGAGGCCGGCGGCAAGGACTGGCACCCCTACATCCACATGCCGGCGGGCTTTGCCAAGATGACCAAGGGCATCGCTTCCTGGGGCTGGTCGACCGTGCCGCAGAGGCACATGCAGAACCGCGTCTTCTGGTATACGCAGGCGAAGGTGGTCGGCGGCGGCTCGTCCATCAATGCCCAGATATACACGCGCGGCAACGCTCGCGACTACGACGCATGGGAGAAGGAAGAGGGCCTCGCGGGCTGGGGCTATCGCGACGTGCTGCCCTATTTCAAGCGCGCCGAGAACAACCAGCGCTTCGCCAACGATTTTCACGGCGACCAGGGGCCGCTCGGCGTGTCGAACCCGATTTCGCCGCTGCCGATTTGCGAGGCCTATTTCCGCGCCGGCCAAGAGATGGGCATCCCCTTCAACCCGGATTTCAACGGCGCTAGCCAGGAAGGCGTCGGCTACTACCAGCTGACCCAGAAGGACGCCCGGCGCTCATCCGCTTCGGTCGCCTATTTGAAGCCCATCCGCGCCCGCAAGAACCTGACGGTCCGAACCGATGTGCTGGTCACCCGCATCGTCGTCGAGAAAGGCCGCGCCACCGGCGTCGAGATCGTCGACAAACCCGGCGGCGAGAAGACCATCATGCGCGCCGAGCGCGAAGTGATCGTCTCGTCCGGCGCCATCGGTTCGCCGAAGCTGTTGATGCAGTCGGGCATCGGCCCGGCTGATCACCTGAAATCGGTCGGCGTGACGCCGGTGCATGATCTGCCCGGTGTCGGCTCCAACATGCAGGACCATCTCGATTTGTTCGTCATCGCCGAATGCACCGGCGACCACACCTATGACAACTACGCCAAGCTGCACCGCACCGCGTGGGCCGGCTTGCAGTATCTGCTGCTGAAGAAAGGGCCGGTCGCCTCCAGCCTGTTCGAGACCGGCGGCTTCTGGTACGCCGATCCGACCGCCGCCTCGCCCGACATCCAGTTCCATCTGGGACTCGGCTCCGGCATCGAGGCCGGCGTCGAGAGGTTGCAGAACCCCGGCGTGACCTTGAACTCGGCCTTCCTGCGCCCGCGCTCGCGCGGCACGGTGCGGCTGAGCAGCGCCGACCCGGCCGACCACCCGCTGATCGATCCCAACTATTGGTCGGACCCTTATGACCGCGCCATGTCGATCAAGGGCCTCAGGCTTGCGCGCGAGATCATGCGGCAGAAGGCGCTTGCACCTTACGTGTTGCGCGAGGTGCTGCCCGGACCATCGCTCGCCAGCGACGACGAGCTGATCGACTATGCCTGCCGCACCGCCAAGACCGACCATCACCCCGTGGGCACCTGCCGCATGGGCCATGACGATATGGCGGTGGTCACACCGGACCTGCGCCTGCGCGGCATCGAGGGCCTGCGCGTCTGCGATGCCTCGGTGATGCCGCGCGTGCCTTCCTCCAACACCAATGCGCCGACCATCATGGTCGGCGAAAAAGGCGCCGACATCATCCTCGGCCGCGAGCCGCTTCCGCCGGCGGTGTTCTCCGGCAATCGGGCCGCATAGCCACTTAGGAGAACGAACCAATGATCAGACACTGCGTCTTCGTACGCTTCCGCAGCGATGTGCCCGCCACCGAGCGCACGGCAATCCACGCCGATCTCGAAGCACTGCGCTCTGTTGTCGACGGCATGGACACGGTCCATTTCAGCACCAATGTCAGCCCGGAGCCGTTCGCGCGCGGCTTCAGCCATGCCTTCACCATCGACTTCCGCGATGCCGCCGCCCGCGACGCCTATCTCGTGCATGAAGCGCATCAGCGCGCCGGCGCCCGATTGGTCGCAGCGCTCGAAGGCGGCACCGACGGGCTGATGGTGTTCGATCTCGACATTACGAAAAAGTGACCGCGCTTCTTTCGAAAGCCGGCTGACGCCTGTTCTCTTTTGCGCCCCAAGGAACATATCGTTCCCCGGGGGCGTTTAGGAGGAACGTCGTGGCTCTCACCGCGCAGAAGAAGAAAACCGTCCTTGCCTCCTTCCTCGGCTGGACGCTCGACGCTTTTGATTTCTTCCTTCTGACGTTCCTGCTCACCGATATCGCAACCGAATCCAACACTGACGTCCCGGCAGTCTCCAAAGCGTTGTTCCTGACGCTGGCGACACGCTTCATCGGCGCCTTCTTCTTCGGCAGGCTGGCCGACAAATATGGCCGCAAGCCCATTCTGATGCTCAACATCGTAAGCTATTCGGTGATCGGCGCGCTGGCTGCCTTCTCGCCCAATCTCGGCATTTTCCTGGCGCTGCGCGCTCTGTTCGGCATCGCCATGGGCGGCGAATGGGGGCTGGGCAGTTCGCTCGCCATGGAGTCCATTCCGCCCAGTGCCCGCGGCATGGTCTCGGGCATCCTGCAATGCGGCTATCCCACCGGCTACCTTCTGGCGGCCGTGGTTTACGGCGTGCTTTACGAGCAGACGATCGGTGGTTACACGATCGGCTGGCGCGCCATGTTCCTGCTCTCCTTCCTGCCGGCACTGATCGTGCTCTTCATCCGCTCGCATGTGCCGGAATCGCCGGCCTTCGTCGAGGCGCAGAAGTCCGTCAGACCTGGCGTTCTTGAAACGCTGCGGAAGCACTGGGGCGTCGCCGTCTATGCGGTCGTGCTGATGATGTTCTTCAATTTCTTCAGCCACGGCACGCAGGACCTCTACCCGACCTTCCTCAAGAAGCAGCATGGCTTCGACCCGCACACGGTGAGTTGGATCACCATCGTCGCCAATATCGGCGCCATCGTCGGCGGGTTGGCGTTCGGCGCACTGTCGGAGAAGATCGGCCGCGTCAGCGCGATAACGCTCGCCTGCCTGATTGCCTTGCCCTCGATTCCGCTCTGGGCCTTCAGCTCGACACCGTTCATGCTGGCCATCGGCGCCTTCGTCATGCAGGTCGCGGTGCAGGGCGCCTGGGGCGTCATCCCGGTGCATCTTAACGAGCTGTCGCCCGGCGCCGTGCGGGCAACCTTGCCCGGCTTCATCTACCAGGCCGGCAATCTCGCGGCGTCCTATGGCGGTCCCTACCAGGCCGGCATCGCCGAGACGTCTGGAGGCAGCTATGGCTACGCGCTGGCGCTGTTTGCCGGCGTGGTCGCCGTCTGCATCATCGTCGTCATCCGCTTCAGTCCGGAACGGCGCGGACAGGTGATGACGGTGCTCGGCTGAAGTATCAGGCTCTCAGCCCAGTCTGAGGGCCACGACACCGGCGACGATGCTGAGCGCGGCGGCGCCGCGCCAGCCTGTCATCTTCTCGCCGAGCGCGAAAACCGAGATCATCATGGCAAACAGGATCGACGTCTCGCGCAACGACGCCACCGAGGCGATCGGCGCCTTGGTCATCGCCCACATGACGATCCAGTAGGCCGCGCCGCTAAGCACGCCGGTGAACAGGCCTGCCTTCCAGTCGCGCGCCAGCACGGGCAGCGCCTTGGGCCCGCGAAAGATGAGGCACAGCACCAGCGCCCACGTGGCATCGCAGATGAACAGCCATGCGGCATAGCTCGTTGCCGTTGCGGCCAGCCGCGCGCCGCTGCCGTCGGAGAGCGTGTAGCTGGATATGAAGATCGAAGTGCCGAGCGCAAAGCCGACCGCCCGCACATTGATCCGCTCCAGATGCGCGCCGCCGCGAAACGACATCACCAACGTGCCGGCCGACAGCAGCAGGATGCCGAGGATGGCGAAAGGCGCCGGCATCTCCTGCACCACGACAACGCCGCCGAGGGCGGTCAAAAGCGGCGCCGTGCCGCGCGCCAGCGGATAGGTTTGGGCGAAATCGCCGGCCTTGTAGGCGCCGATCAGGAAAGTCCGGTAGCCCATGTGGAAAATCACCGAGGCGATGATGAAAGGCCACACTTCGGCCTTCGGAAACTCGACGAAGGGCAGCACGAAAAGCGCGGCAAACCCCATGCCCAGTGTCATCAGCGTGATCGACAGGAAGCGATCGAGATGGACCTTGACCAGCGCGTTCCAGATCGCGTGCATGGCGGCGGCGGCAAGCACCGCGAAGAAGACGAAAAGCGTCATCGAGGGCTCACCGATCTCCCGAGCTCAAAGGCGTTTCGAGATCGATATCGATCCGGACCGGAAAATGGTCTGAAGCGATCTCGCCTATATCGGCACTGACCGAGCGCACACGGTCGGCGAACATACCGCCGACGAAGCAATGGTCGAGCCGGCGTTTTGCCACTTTCCCGTCGATAGTTTTCACATGGGTGTGGTAATCGGCAGCCGGCTCGCTAGCGACGGCAGCGGCATCAACAAAGCCGTCGAGATAGGCCGCCCCGCGATGATAGGGCGTGCTGCCGACGATGCGGCTGTATTCGGCGCTGCCAGGCTCCATGTTGAAATCGCCCATCCAGATCGCCGCCGTCGGGTTCTCCGGCTCGGCCTCGCCGCTGGTCCAGTTGCGCGAAGGCTCATCGTCCGCGCCGCTCCACGGGCCGCCCTCGGACGGCGCGCGGCGATGCTCGGCCAAGAGATAGTCGATCTGCTCCAGACGCTCCTCCGCCGCGATATGGGCGAGATGCAGCGACAGGACCCTTACCGGTCCGGCCGGCGTGCGGATCATGCATTCGAGCGCGGCGTTACGCGTGTTGAGCGGCCGCAGCGTGCGGCGCATGGGCAGCGCGTGCAGCCGCGACCAGGCGATCGGCAGCTTCGACAGCAGCATGGTGCCGAACTGGCGGCGGCGGTTGACGACCCGGCCGTCGCGCTGCTCACTGGCGTCCATGTCGAAGGCCGGGCCATAGACCCAGTAATAGCTAGGCAGCAGCTTGGACAGGACCTCCGGCTGGTCGTCCTCATTGGTGCGCTGCCAATGCCGCTCGACCTCCTGCAGCGCGATGATATCGGCGCCGTCGACCAGCTTGGTGCAGCGCGAAAGATCGTAACGGCCATCGCCGCCGAACCCGTACTGGATGTTGTAGCTGACCAGCTTCATTGCTTATCCGGCTCAATTTCGCTTTGGCAGTAGCGGTTCGGCAGACGGGTTGCAATGTACCGGCACGACGGCGGAACTGGGCCAGCGTCTATGATGTGGTCAGCGGCTGGAACCGGCCCGCCGGCGATGCCGCCAGTTCGGCCCAGTCGATCTCTTCCTCCAGCCGGTGGTAGGCTTCGTCGCCGATCGTGCCGTTGCTGCGCAACTCCTCGAGCGTGTCGCGCTGGCGGTTGATGGCATAGAGGCGCAGCCGGTCGTA
The DNA here is from genome assembly GCF_040323735.1 of Mesorhizobium sp. M0029. Lineage (NCBI taxonomy): Bacteria > Pseudomonadati > Pseudomonadota > Alphaproteobacteria > Hyphomicrobiales > Phyllobacteriaceae > Mesorhizobium > Mesorhizobium sp. M0029. The sequence goes on along the minus strand of NZ_JAMYVF010000001.1, from coordinate 47,111 downwards.
TTCGGTCGCGGCCTGAGCGTCCTCCGGGTTTTCCGCAATCAGGCGCTGCGCTTCATACTGTTCGCGCACGACGGCGGCGGCCGCAGATGTCTTGCGGCTCAGCACGTCCAGTGCTGCCTGCATGATGGCGACGCGCGCCTGCGCCACCTCATTGTCGACGGTTCTATCGGGGTCGAAGTTGATCCAGCGCAGCAGCGGCTTCAGCGTCATGCCTTGCAGCACCAGCGTGCCCAGCACCACCGCGAAGGCGGCAAGCACGATCGGGTCGCGGCCGGGAAAATCGGCCGGCAGCGCAATGGCCACCACCAGCGTCACCAACCCACGCATGCCGCACCAGCCGACAATGACGGCGCCGCCGAACGTCGGCAATTCCCGCCTTGCCTCTTGGCTGCCGAAGCGGGCAAGCCACCGGATGATCGCGACGTAACTCGCCACCCAGACAAGGCGCGCGACGATAACGACGACCAGCACCGTTGCGGCGAAAAGGAATGCTTCGCCTTGCCCGTCGCCGGCCAGCCTGCCAACGATCGTGCGTGCCTGCAGGCCCATCAGCACGAAAGCCAGCACGTTGAGCACGAACACCGCCGACTCCCAGACCGAATAGGTGCTGACGCGGCGTCTCGCCGACGACTGGCGCGGCGCCCTGCGCGCAATGGTTATGGCATAGACGACGATGGTGATGATGGCGGAAAGGCCGAGCCTGTCGGCGATGATCCACACGGCGAAGGTTCCGGCAAACTGCACCACCGTGCTGCTCGCCGCATCCTCGATGCGGCCGAGCGCCAGCAGCGAGACGCGGCCAAACAGATAGCCCGCGATCACACTGCCGATCGTTGCCAGCAGGATCACCGGAACGGCGTTGCTGAGCATGATCGTGCCAAGCGCGGCCGAAACCGCCAGCCGGTAGATCAGCAGCGCCGTGGCATCGTTGAGCAGGCTCTCGCCCTGCAGGATGGCGGTGATGCGGTGCGGTACCTTGAACTGGCTGAGCACGGCGGATGCGGCCACCGCATCCGGCGGCGCGACGATGGCGCCAAGCGCGATTGCCGCCGCGATCGGCAGGCCGGCCATCTTCCAGCCGACCAAGGCAACCACCACGGTGGTGAAGACCACGGCGCCCAGCGCGAGCAACGCGAGCGACAGCCGGTAGCGCTTGAGGTCGCGCAGCGACGTGTCATAGGCGGCGTCGAGAAGCACCGGCGCGATGAACAGGGCAAGCGCCAGCTCCGGATCGATCTCGATCGTCGGCGCACCGGGTACGAAGGCAATCGCGACGCCGGCCAGAGCCAGCAGGGACGGATAGGGAATTTCCAGCCGCCGCGACAGCGCCGTCAGCGCGACGGCAGCCAGAAGCAGGATGAGGGTAAGTTCGAATAGCGCCATGGCCCATCGTAGCGGCGAAGCGGCATCATGGGCAGTGGCTGGATGGCAAGATGCTGTTGATTATCCAGCACTCGGGGTCCGGCAATGATACGGCCGTTCATCGCGCCAGCTCGAATCGACCGCCTCGGTCGCGCCAAAATGCTGCTTGCTAGTGCAGCACCAGCATATCGCTTGATGAGAACGATATGTCGGCCTTCTCGCCGACCGCGGGCGGTGGCGTTGCCGGGCTGTTGAAGGTGTCGAGCGACACTGTGTTGCCGCCGATGCCGACGCGAACGCGAATGACTGAGCCGAGGAAGTGCACTTCGGAGATTTCGCCCGACAGGCTTGAATCGCGCCCGGGTTGGCGTCCGAGCGAAATCGCCTCCGGTCGCAGCGCCAGCGACAGCGTGTCACCGGACTTCGAGCCGTTGAGCTTGCCCATTAGCGAGACTTCCTGCGTGTTGACGCGCACCTTGCCGGACGCGGCATCGGTGACAGTGCCTTCGAGCACGTTCAGCGTGCCGACGAAATTGGCGACGAACTTGGTCGCCGGCCGGTTGTAGATCTCGAACGGGGTGCCGACCTGCTCGGCCTTGCCGCCATACATCACCGCGATGCGGTCCGAGATCGACAGCGCCTCTTCCTGGTCATGTGTGACGAAGATGGTAGTGATGCCGAGCTTCTTCTGGATCGAGCGGATTTCCTCGCGCAGCGAGACGCGCACCTTGGCGTCGAGCGCCGACAGCGGCTCGTCGAGCAAAAGCAGCTTCGGCTTCGGCGCGATGGCGCGGGCCAGCGCGATGCGCTGTTGCTGGCCGCCGGAGAGCTGGTAGGGATAGCGGGCGGCCATCTGCGGCAGCTTGATGATGTCGAGCATCTCGGCGACCCGGGAATCGATCTCTGCCCTTGCCATGCCGGCGACCTTCAGGCCGAAGCCGATATTTTGCGCCACGGTCAGGTTCGGGAACAGCGCGTAAGCCTGGAACACCATACCGACATTGCGCTGGTTGGGCTTCAGCCTCGTGATGTCCTTGCCTGCGACGACGATCTTGCCCGCCGACGGCTCTTCGAAACCGGCGACCATGCGCAGCACGGTGGTCTTGCCGCAACCCGATGGCCCAAGGAAGGAAACGAACTCGCCCGGCTCGACATCAAGATTGAAATCTTCGACCACGGTGGTGGCGCCGAAGGATTTTCGCACATGCTGGATGGAGAGGAATGGTTCGGCCATGGCTTTTTCTTTCGATCAGTACTTTGTCGATCAGTTCGGGCGGTTCGCCGATCTCGGCGCGAAACGGGACAGGATCTGGATCAGCGACATACAGCCCCAGGTGATGGCGAAGGCGATGATGGCAAGCGCCGCCGGCTCATAGGCGCGGTTGGCGCCAACGTTTTGCAGATAGGGACCGAAGGCGGGCCGGTTGAGCAAGCTGGCCATGGTGAATTCGCCAATGACGATGGCGAAGGTAAGGAAGGCGCCCGACAGCACGGCGATCAGCACATTGGGCAGGATCACACGACCAATGATCGTGCCCCAACCGGCGCCAAGGATCTGCGCCGCTTCGGTCAGCGTCCTGACGTCGATGGTGCGCAGTCCGGTATCGACCGCGCGATACATGTAGGGCAGCGCCAGCATTGCATAGCCGATGACCAGCAAGGCATTTGTGCCCATGTCGGTCGCCAGGAACGGCAGCGGCGAATTCGAACCGTACATCCTGATATAGCCGAAGACGATGACGATGGCGGGAATGACCAGCGGCAGCAGCGTGATGAACTCTACGATCGGCCGCAGTTGCGGCAGGCGCAGTCGAATCCAGTAGGCGGCGGGCACCACGATCAACACGCCCAGAATGATGGTGAAGATGGCGGCAAGCACTGAGTAGCCAAAGGTCGCCTGAAAACGAGGGTCGCCAAGCACGATCTGATAGGCGTCGAAGGAATAAGCGCCGCGCCGCATGCGCAAGGAAAATTCCACCGTCGCGATCAGCGGAATGAAGAAATAGGCCGCGCCCAGCCCGAAGACGACCCAGGCCCAGAATTTTCCGGACTTCATTTCAGCCACCTCTCCGAGCGCGTCCGGAACCAGATGTAGAAGACATTGGCCAGCCCGGTGATGACGATCATACCGAAGGCGATCGCATAGCCGAGATGGGCATTGTGCAGCACGTCACCGCGGATCTGCGCATAGAGCAGGATCGGCACGATGTTGAGGGAGGAGCCGGTCAGCGCATAAGCGGTGGCGATCGCGCCGAAGGCATTGGCAAAGAGCAGGATGACCGTGCCGAGGAAGCTTGGCCAGATCACCGGGATCACCACCATGCGCCAGTATTGCGCCTGGGTGGCGCCGAGCGTCGCGGCGGCCTCGCCCCATTCCTTCTTCAAACCGTCGATCGCCGGCGTGATGATGACCACCATCAGCGGGATCTGGAAATAGACATAGGTCAGCGTCAGGCCCCAGAACGACAGGATGTTGAAGCCGTGTGCGTAGATGTTGAGGCCGAACACCGTGTTCAGAAGCACCGTCGCGAGACCGAGCCGTCCCAGTGTCGCGAGGAAGGCGAAGGCCAGCGGTACGCCGGCGAAATTGGAAGCAACGCCGGAAAAGGTTAGCGTTGCCGAGCGTATCCACTCCGGCAGGCCGCCGCGCACGATCGCGATGGCGATCGCAAGCCCGGCCAAGGCGCCGATCAGCGCCGAGGAAAGGCTGACCTTGAGCGAGATCCAGTAGGCGGCGACAATCGATGGCTGCGCCAGTGCTGCTATGTTTTCGAACGTGAATTCGCCGGCATCGTTCTGGAATGCACCCAGCATCAGATAGAGCGTGGGTAGGATCAGGAACATGATGGCGAAGATGAAGAATGGCGCAACGCCGAGCCATTGCGTCGGCAGTCGCATTGCACGCGCCTGGCTGGGGGGCGCGGTCTTCCCGGCAACTGCGTGATCGGAAAGCGAGATATCTGTCATGCGGCGGCTACCGTCTCCGAGGAACACCGGGCGGCCGCGAGGCCGCCCGGTTGGTTTCAAGCCTTACTTGACGTTGGCGCCGACGACGGCATCCCAGTTCTTGGTGACGGCTTCCTTTGCCTTGCCCTGCTCGTCCAGCGTCGGGAACACCGCGGCAGCGTAAGCCTCGGCCGGCGGCAGCTTGGCCATCACGTCGGCCGGGAGCTTGCCGTTCTTGGCAAGATCGTTGAAGCGGATCGGGTGGCAATAGCCCTTCAGCCAGCCGATCTGGCCTTCGTCGGAGTAGAGATACTCAAGCCAGAGCTTGGCAGCGTTCGGATGCGGTGCGAAAGCACTGATCGCCTGCACATAGACGCCGGCAACGACACCGGTCTTGGGCACGACGACGTCGACGGGCGGATTGCCCTTCAGCGTGTCGCGACCGGCAAGTGCATTGTAATCCCAGGTCACCAGGATCGGCGTCTGGCCTTGTGCCAGGGTCGCCGGTTTGCCGATGACCGGCACGAAATTGCCGGCGGCGTTAAGCTTCTTGAAGAAGTCGAGACCAGCAGTGCCAGCAGCTTCGCCGGCAGCCGCACCACCGGAAATGCCGGCCGCGTAGACGGCCTGGATGGCCTGGTTCGAGGCGCGCGGGTCGCCGGCAAGCGCCACGGTGTTGGCGAATTCCGGCTTCAGCAGGTCAGCCCAGTCAGCAGGCGCTTCCTTGACGAGGTCCTTGTTCACCAGGAAGGATAGCACGCCATAGTAGTCGCCGGTCCAGTAACCATCGGCATCCTTGGCGCTGTCGGGGATCGAGTCCCAGGTCGACACTTTGTAGGGCTGGATCAGGCCGTCAGCCTTGGCGGTCGGGCCGAAGGACAGGCCAACGTCGATGACGTCGGGCGCCTGCGGGCCCTTGTTGTCCTTGTTGGCCTTGATCGCCTCGACCTCGTCGCCGGAGCCGGCATCGGGGTTGAGTTCGTTGATGGTGATCTCAGGATACTTTGCCTTGAAGCCGTCGATGACGGCGCCGTAGCCGCACCAGTCATGCGGCAGCGCGATGGTGGTGAGCTGGCCTTCCTTCTTCGCAGCGGCAACCAGTTCATCCATGGACTGGGCCGACGAGATAGCAGAGGTCGCCATGAGGGCGACGGCCGAAAGGGAAAGCACTTTCCCTGTGAACTTGAACATGTGTTCTCTCCGTTGAACTGGCGTCCTGGACGCCTGCGATGCGGTATCGGTTTCATATGACAGCCAGATGAAAGCTTTTTGAAACTGGCCCCCGGCGGTACGAAAAGTTAACTCTTTTTAACCGGCTGTAGCAATTAGCCTCGACTTAATTTCCCGGCTAATGGTTTATTGGCTTGCTTTTTGCCCCCTTGCCCTTCCTTTCCCTTCGTTTTTAGATCACGTCCGGCGCAGAAACCGCCTCAGACAGTGCCGGCGATAGTGTTCTCGAGCAGCGTCAGCGCCGCCTTTTTGGTCAGCCTGACCGGGTTGCCGCCGGCGGTCGGATCGACCACCGCCATGTCGGCGATCAGCCCTTTGCGCTTCTTGTCCATGTCGAGCCCCTTGATCAGATCGGGCAGCGCATGCGGCACCTTCAATTCCTTGCGCAGCTTGATGATCGCTTTGGCAAAGCCGTCGAAGCCACCCTTGATGCCGCAATAGGCAGCGAGCCGGGCAATCCGCTCCTCGATGGAGTCGCGATTGAAGGCCAAGACATAGGGCATGAACACCGCATTCGTCATGCCGTGATGGGTGTCGTAGAGCGCGCCGATCGGATGCGACAGCGAGTGGATGGCGCCAAGACCCTTCTGGAAGGCGGCAGCACCCATGGCGGCCGCACTCATCATGTGGGCGCGCGCGACAAGGTCCTTGCCTTTGGCGTAGGCCCTGGGCAGGTTCTCGAACACCAGGCGCACACCTTCCACCGCAATGCCGTCGGCCATCGGATGGTAGCCCGGCGCGCAATAGGCTTCGAGGCAATGTGCCAGCGCATCCATGCCGGTGCCGGCGGTGATGAAGCCGGGCATGCCGACCGACAGTTCCGGATCGGCAATGACGATTGCCGGCAAAAGCTTCGGATGGAAGATGACCTTCTTGGTGTGCGTCGCCTCATTGGTGATGACGCCGGCACGCCCGACTTCCGAGCCTGTGCCGGCAGTGGTCGGCACGGCGATGATCGGCGCGATGGCATCCGAATTGGCGCGCGTCCACCAGTCGCCGACATCCTCAAAGTCCCAGATCGGTCGCGTCTGGCCGGCCTGGAACGCGATCAGCTTGCCGAGATCGAGCGCTGAACCGCCGCCGAAGGCGATGACGCCGTCATGCTTGCCCTTCTTGAACACGGCGATGCCGGCGGTGAGGTTGGAATCGACCGGGTTCGGCTTCACCTCGGAGAACACGCCATAGGATACCTTGGCGTCGTCGAGGATTTTCAGCGTCGAAGCGACGACCGGCAGTTTCGCCAACCCCGGATCGGTGACGAATAGCGGCCGCTTAATGCCGGTGGCAGCGAGCACCTCAGGCAGTTCCTTGATGCGCCCCGCGCCGAAGCGGACGGTGGTCGGGTAGTTCCATTTGGAGATCAGCTTGGACATGTCTTGTCTTTCAAAAAATCAGATGGCTTCGCGCAGATGGAAGGATTTCGGCCGGGTCAGATTGTCGTAGCCGAGCGCCGAAAGGGCGACGCCTTTGCCGGTGTCCTTGACGCCGGTCCAGACCAGCGCCGGATCGAGGTAGTCGCAGCGGTTCATGAACACGGTGCCGGTCTCGACGCGGTCGCCGATCGCCACCGCATGCTCGATATCGTCGGTCCAGATCGAAGCGGTCAGCCCGTAGGGGCTGTCGTTCATCAGCGCGATCGCCTCCTCGTCGTTGCGCACCTTCATGATGCCGACGATCGGGCCAAAACTTTCCTCGCGCATGACGCTCATCTGGTGGTCGACGCCGGTCAGCACTTCCGGCGCCAGATAGGGCGAGCCGGCCTTGTCGTTAGCCACCTTCATATTGATGTGTGCGATTGCACCCTTGCGCAGCGCCTCGGCCTTCTGCTCGCGGATCAGGTCGGCAAAGCGCGCCTGCGCCATCGGCCCCATTGTCGTCGCCTGTTCCAGCGGATTGCCGACGGCATAATTCTTCGTCTCGGCGATGAAACCTTCGACGAACTGGTCGTAGACCTTCTCATGCACATAGACGCGCTCGATGCCGCAGCAGCACTGGCCGGAATTGTAGAAGGCGCCGTCGACCAGATTGGCCACCGCATGGTCGAGCTTGGCGTCGGGCAGCACATAGGCCGGATCCTTGCCGCCGAGTTCGAGCCCGAGCGTCATGAAGGTGCCGGCCGCCGCCCTCTCGATGGCGCGGCCGCCGCCGACCGAACCGGTGAAATTGACATGGTCGATCTTGCCCGAGCCGAGCAGCTTCTCGGTCTGGGCATGGTTCAGCACGACATTCTGGAACACGCCCTTGGGCAGCCCAACCTTGTCGAACGCCTGCTGGAACCGTTCGCCAACCAGCAGCGTCTGCGCCGCATGTTTGAGGATAACGGTATTGCCGGCCATCAGTGCCGGCACGATGGTGTTGACGGCGGTCAGATAGGGATAGTTCCACGGCGCGATCACCATGACGACGCCGAGCGGATCCTTCTTCACATAGCGTCGGAAGCCGTCCTTCGGGTTGGATGCCGGCACGGATTTCAGCGCGGCTTCAGCGATCTCGACCATGTAATTGGTGCGTTCCCTGACGCCGCCGAACTCGCCGCCATAGCGCACCGGTCGCCCCATCTGCCAGGCGATCTCCGGCACGATCTCGTCGGTCATCGCGACCAGCGCTTCGAGCATCGCCAGCATAAATTTGCCGCGCTCGACGATCGGCGTCAGCGCCCACTTCTCCTGCGCCGCCTTGGCGCGCTCGACCGCGGCATTGATCGCCTGGTCGGTCGCGATCGGCCGCTCGGCGTAAATCGAACCATCGATGGGCGATTTGAGTTTTACGGTTTCCAATGGATACTCCAAGTTAGCAGGCTAGGGTGCGCAGATGGCCATTGCGGCCATAGCGAAGGATGGGCTCGTCACGCGTCACCAGAACCATGTCCAACGCTCTCGCACTTGCCATCAGTATCCGATCCGTGGGATCACCATGAGGCGGACCGGGCAGGTTGGATGACGCAATCAGAATGGCTGGTGAGATAGCGCTGAGCTTTGCCGACATTCGCTCGATGAATCGCTCCACGAAGTCGAGTGGCGCCAATGGCAGATTGAGCCGGCCCTTGGCTACGCCAATTCCGATCTCCCATGCCGACATCGGCGAAAGATACAGACGGCCGTCATAGGCCGCTTCCGAAATCTCCCGGCTTGCGTGCGGATCGATCAGACTATCGTTGGCGACAAAGATCATCGCACATGTATCCAGAAGCAGGTTTGGCCCTTCGCTCATTTACGCACCGCAAGTTTGCCGTGACGCGCGTCAGCCTCACCGCCCAGATAGCCCCCGTCCCATGGCTCGTCATCGAAAGGTTTGGTGATATCAAATCCGGCTTCGATTGTTATCAGGCCCTTCATGAAACCAAAACCGGGGTGGCGATCCGCGCGCGCCTCCTTTGGCGCGGCAGGCACGCTACCACTGGGCGGCGCCGAAATGGGTACTTTGCGAACGCGGCGAAATACCAGTTTCCCACTCCCTATATTGACGGATTCGGTCTCGAACCCAGCCTCAAGCCACTCCCTTGTCATGGGATTGTTGCTCGGATTGTTGCTCCACCATGCAGGGTATTGCTTCGATGCGGGCAGCGGCAGATTGAGCACTCTCTCGATTTCGGCGAATGACATCGGAATGCGATCGACATTTTGGGCAATGAGAAAGTCCTTGAGCGGCGCATATTTGGACATTGCAAACTCCTCAATGTAGCGCACTGCACTTTACAGGTACCATATGGTACTAACTTCACTACATTGTCAACATTAAAGCTGTATAAAGTTTTAATACCGCTCGAACCCCCTGTGCAGTTCCCAATCCGTAATGCGGCGGTCGTATTCGAACTGCTCCCACTTTGCGGTGTGGACATAATGTTCGAGCACATCGTCGCCGAGCGCCTGCTTCAGCATCTTCGACTTGGCCAGCGTCTCGGTGGCGTCGCGCAACGTCTTCGGGATCTCCGGCAGGCGCGAGGCCTGGTAGGCATCGCCGACGAACGGCTTCTGCAGTTCGAGCTTCTCGTCGATGCCGGCAAGGCCGGCGGCGATCAGCGCCGCGAAAGCGAGATAGGGGTTCAGGTCGGCGCCGCCGATGCGGCATTCCATGCGGATGCCCTTGGTGCCCTCACCGCACAGGCGGAAGCCGGCGGTGCGGTTGTCCTCGCTCCACATGATCTTGGTCGGTGCGAAGGTGCCGGCCTGGAAGCGCTTGTAGGAGTTGATGTAGGGCGCCAGGAACCAGGTAAACTCCCTGGCATATTTCAGTTGCCCAGCCGCCCATTGCTGGCCAAGCGTGGACAAAGTCCAGTCCGCCTTCTTGTCGAAGAACAATGGCGTCTTGCCATCGGCGCTCCACAGCGAATTGTGGATGTGGCTGGAATTACCGGCGAGCCCGTAATTGTATTTCGACATGAAGGAAATCGACTTGCCTTCGGACTCGGCAATCTCCTTGGCGCCGTTCTTCAGGATGACGTGGCGGTCCGCCATGTCGAGCGCCTCGGCATAGCGCACATTGATCTCTTCCTGCCCCGGGCCCCATTCGCCCTTGGAGTTTTCGATCGGAATGCCCGCCGCTTCCATCTCGTTGCGAAGCCGGCGCATGACGCCTTCTTCCTTGGTGGTGATGCCGATCTGGTAGTCGCCGATATAGGGCGACGCGGTGTCGAGCCCCTGCCAGTGCTTCTTGCGGGCGGAATCGTAGGTCTCGTTGAACAGGTAGAATTCGAGCTCGGAGGCGAAGTAGCCGATATAGCCGCGTTCGGTGAGCCGCTTGACCTGCTTTTTCAGCATCGCGCGCGGCGAATGCGGAAGGTCGTCATGGGTGTGGTGGTCGAGCACGTCGCAGATCACCAGCGCGGTCTTTTCCAGCCACGGAATCCGCCGCAGCGTCGCAAGGTCCGGCTTCATGACGAAGTCGCCATAGCCCTTCGACCAGCTTGCCGCCTTGTAGCCCGGCACCGGCTCCATATCGATGTCGGCGGCGAGCAGATAGTTGCAGCCATGCGTCTCGTCATGAGCAGAATCCACAAAGTACTGCGCCAGGAAACGCTTTCCCGCGAGCCGCCCCTGCATGTCGACGATGCAGGCCAGCACCGTGTCGATCTCGCCACTGGAGACCGCTTTCTTCAACTGATCGAACGAGAAATTTCCGGCCATTCCTTTGGCACTCCAGTGCTTGGTCGTTGAGGACGAACCATAGCCGGCTGCCCGCCGGCCATGGCCATGATCGTGACGTCAGTGGCCGGTTTCGCCGACAGCTTGTTCGGCAGCCTTGATCGCTGCCTGACGCGCCGCGATGATGTCGCCCAGCGGCGGGCCCTGGAAGCGATTGCGCTCGAAGGCGAACCAGACAATCGCCGTCAGGATGAAGAAGCCGACGGTGATGTACAGCGCCCAGTCGTTCGGCGGCTGGATGCCGATGATGAAGATCAGGATCATCGACACTATGGAAAGGACCCCGAACAGCATGAAGATGCCACGGCCCAGGTTCCACGGTCCCATCTTGTCCCACTTCGGCGTGCCCCAGGCCACCATGCCGAGCACGATCGGCACGGTGAAGGACAGGAACAGGAAGATGACGGTGCACGAGACGACGATGGTGTAGGCCGAAGTGCCGGCGACCGAAACCAGCGTCGAACCCCAAACGAACAGCACCGACAGGACCGACGCCGTCCAGATGGCCGCCACTGGCGTGCGATAGGTCGGGCTGACCTTGGCCAGTGCCGACGAGCCCGGCAGGCCGCCGTCACGCGAGAAGGCAAAGATCATGCGCGAAGCCGAGGTGACGGTTGCGAGGCCGCACAACAGCTGGGCGATGAACACGACGAGGTAGACGAACTCCTTGAGGCCGGGACTGACGCGCTGGTCGAAGGCCCAGAAGAACACGTTCCAACCCTGCTTGGCGGCGTCGTCCATGTTGGGGATCATCAGCACGAAGGCGGCCAGGAACAAATAGCCGAAGACCGCCGACCAGATAACCGACATCACCATCGCACGCGGCACCGATGAGGCCGCCTTGATGGTTTCCTCGGAAGTGTGTGCCGAAGCATCGTAGCCGGTGATGGTGTAGATCGGCAGCAAGAGGCCGAGAGCGAACACCCAGGCGTTCGAGACGGACGGCCAGACGCTGGCGCCGGCCTCACCCGAGTAGTTGTGGAAGGTGAAGAGCCGGCTGAAATCCCAGGTCTCGGCAGAGAACAGGCAGACGACCGCAATCAGGATCGAGCCGAAGAAGATCAGGTAGCCCGAAAAGTCGGTCAACTTCGCCGTCAGCTTGATGCCGAGATGGTTGATCAGCGCTTGGGCGCCGGTGATGATGACCAGGAAGATCATCTGATTGGTCAGCGTACCCTCGATGCCGAGCGTCGGCCCGAAGGCGCCGATGAAGAACGTCCAGGTGCCGACATTGATGGCGCCGAGCACGGTGATCAGGCCGAGCAGGTTGAGCCAGGCCGTCACCCAGCCGGTGCCGCGATTGCCGAGGATCGAACCCCAGTGATAGAGGCCGCCGGCCGTCGGATAGGCCGAGCTGATCTGCGACATGGCGACCGCGAAGGTGAGCGAAACGAAGCAGCCGACCAGCCAGCCGATGCCGATACCGATACCGCCGGCGCCCGACGTTGCCTGCGCTAGCGAATTGATGCCGCCCGACAGGATGCAGATGATGGAGAAGGAAACGGCGAAGTTGGAGAAGCGGCTTAGCCGCCGCTCAAGTTCCTGGGCGTAGCCCATGGAATGGAGGTGCTTTACGTCTTCCGCCTTGTCTGTGTCTGAATAACCCGGTGCTGCCATTGTAGTCCCCTTTTGCGTTCTTAGCTGGCCGGCCCTGCCCCGGCGGCTTGCGCCGGCCGGAGCATCTAGTCTTGCTGTTAGCCTGCCGTCTGGCCGACGGCTGCTTCCGCGGCCGCGATCTCCGAAGCGCGGCGAGCAATGTCGGCGCCGATCGGCGGGCCCTTGAAGCGGCGCGATTCGATACCGAACCACAGAACCACGAGCAGAACGATCAGGCCGATGGCATAGTTGATCAGGATGTCGAAGGGCGGCTGGATGCCGGCATACATCAGCACCAGAACGCCAAGCACCGTGATGACGGCGAACGGCTTGGACCAGATGCCAAGGCGGAACGGGCCGAATTCGGTCCAACTCTTGCCCTCGGCAAGCAGGCCTGCGGCCACCGGCATGGCGTAGGACACGTAGAGGAACAATGCACAGCCGGCCGCCAGTGCGGCGAAAGCCGGCGAGTACAATGTCGCTGCGACAGCGAGCACCGCTCCGAGCCAGATCGCCGCCACCGGCGTACGCCATGTCGGGCTGACGGTTTTCCACACCGACGAACCGGGCAGGCCGCCGTCACGCGCGAAGGCAAAGATCATGCGCGAGGTCGACGTCAGTCCGGCGAGCGCGCAGATGAAATTCGCCAGCACGATTGCGATGGCAATCATGCTCTTCAGCAGGAATGGTGCCGGCAGATTGTTGAAGAGATTGAACCAGGCATTGGCGCCATCCTTGGCCGTCGCTGCCAGATCGGGGCTGGCCAGTACGAACGAAACGGCCATGACGAAGCCGAACACCAGCGACCACAGAACCGAATGGATCATGCCGCGCGGCACCGCCACGCGGGCATTGTGGGTCTCTTCGGACGTGTGGGCCGAAGCGTCGAAGCCGGTGATGGTGTAGAGTGGGTAGAGCAGGCCGATCAGGAAGGCGACGAGTGCCGTCCGTGCGGTCGGAACGTAGCCTGCGCCTGGATCACCGGTGTTGTTGACGAAGGTGGTGAGCCGCGAGAAATCCCAGCTTGCGCCCCAGATCAGGAACATCGCGGTCAACACGACGGCGACGACCAGAATGAGGTAGCCCGAGAAATCCGTCAGCATGGTGGTGAGCCTGATACCGAAATGATTGATCAGCGCCTGCGCGACCGTGATGATCACAACGCCGATCACCTGCTCCTGATAGCCCCACGCGGAGACGTCGTTACCGAACACGCCGGACCAGACAAGGTCCTTGAACAGCGCGTAGACGCCGACATTGACCGAGGCGACGACGAAGACCAGGCCGAGCAAGTTGATCCAGGCCGTGGCCCAGCCCCAGCCGCGCCCGCCGAGAATTGACGACCAGTGGTAGAGACCGCCGGCCGTCGGATAGGCCGAGCCGATCTGGCCAAGGGACGCGGCAACGACAAGTGCAAAGACGCCGCCGATGACCCAGCCGACAGTCGCCTCGAAGCCGCTGCCGGTCGCCATGGCCAGCGGGAAGGACGTGATGCCGCCCGCCAGAATGCAAATGATCGAAAAGGAAATAGCGAAGTTCGAGAAGCCGCTCATGCGGCGAGCCAACTCCTGGGCATAGCCCATGCTATGGAGGGTTTTTACATCCTCCGATCTTTCAGCGTCTGATTTGTCCGGTCCTGCCATTTTCGTCCCCTGTTTTCTAGCTGGCCGATTGAACTGACTTTCCCATTGCTTGTCGCCGGGAACCCTTGGCCTCCTCAGGTTCCAGGTCAGAAAAAATGCCTGTGAGCAGATCCGCCCATTTCCGCTGCCCGGTCTCGCCGGAAATCTCGTCGTTGCGGATTTCGATCATTGCGCAGGCAAGGCCGCGCGAGCGTGCATGGCGCTCCAAAGTGAAATAGACGCGGTCGGCCGGCGAATAGGGCTCGTTGATGCCGACAGTGACGCCGGAGAGCCGCTGCAGCGCCGCTAACAGTGGCGACGCCAGCCGGCGGTCGTCATCATGGATGATGCCGATATGCCAGGGCCGGTTCTTGCCCTTGTAGACCGGGGTGAAGGAATGCACCGACACCAGCCGGGTCTCCTGCCCACGCGCCTGCCGGTCGTCGATGATCGATGCGATCGTGTCGTGGAACGGCCGCCACGACAAAGCGATGCGCTCGGCGCGCTCACTGTCCGACAGGCCGGCATTGCCCGGAATGGCCGTCGTCTCGCTGACCGGCGGCACCAGGTCCGGTGCGTCGAGCGGACGGTTGCAGTCGATGATCAGGCGCGAGATGCGGGTTTCGATGAGCGTCGCATCGAGGGCGGTCGCGATGCGGCGGGCCACCGGCAGCGCGCCGGGGTCCCAGGCGATGTGGCGGGAGAGGTCCTCGGCCGGCAGGCCAAGCGTGCCGAATTCGGACGGCAGGAAGTTGGAAGCGTGGTCGCAGGTCAGCACGAAAGGGCTGGACCCGCCGGGGTTCGTCACCCCTACGGTATCAGACGATGCAAGGCTGGCGGGCCGTGCTCTCTCCATAGTCTGCCGTCCCCTGGGGAGCGCTGTATCTTATGTTACGTATTTTGCCTCATTGCGTCCCTGTGGATGATTTCATACAGTTTGTCCGGCTTTGTCAAATGCGATTTCGGGGAAGCGGTCTGGACGGGCTCAGGGGTGGGGAAAACGATGATTTCCAGCATTGCCGAACTGATTTCGGACCGCATCGGCACGATGCCGGCCGGCGAGCGCCGCGCCGCGCAGACACTGATTGCGAACTATCCGCTGATCGGGCTGAAGACGGTCGCCGAGTTCTCGACCGCCGCCGGCGTATCGTCGCCGACCATCCTGCGCTTTGTCTCCAGGCTGGGGTTCCAGAACTATCCCGAATTCCAGTCGGCGCTGCAGGACGAACTGGCGGCGCAATTGCAGTCGCCGGCATCGCGCACGCTCAACCCGGCCTCCCCAAGCGGTGCAGTATCGCCAATGCTGGAGGCGACGCTGGACAATATGCGTGAGACCTTCAGGCATCTCTCCGACAGACAGCTTGCCGACATCGCCGCAAGGCTTGCCGACCGGCGCGGCAAGACATTCCTGATCGGCGGCCGCTTCACCGATCCGTTGGCACGCTACATGGCCGCCCATCTCGCCATCATCCAGCCCGATGTCTATCACCTTGCCGGCCAGGAGAGCATCTGGCGCGACCGGCTGATCGACATGGGCAAGCGCGACGTGCTGGTGATCTTCGACATCAGGCGCTACCAGGACAGTCTGGTCCGCTTTGCCCAGACCGCGCATCAGCGCGGCGTTCAGATCGTGCTGTTCACCGACCAGTGGCTATCGCCGATCGCCCGCTTTGCCCGCCATGTCATTGCCGGACGCACCGGCGTGCCTTCGGCGTGGGACTCTTCGGCCGCTCTGTTCGTTGTCGCCGAGACGCTGATCGGCGCCGTCACGAGGCAGCTCGAGGCCGACAGCGCCAGGCGCATCCGCGACCTCGAAAGCCTGCGCTGACACGTTCAATCCCCGCCGCAGGTGCGCAAAATTACGCAGATTTAATGTGCATGGAAGCGGCAGAATTGCCATAAAGCCATGATATTGCGGCGGCTTCGCACATACCGGGTGCGTCGCTGCGCGTTTTTTTGCTTGGCGAAACCGGTAGACGTTTTGCCAACCGGAGTGTCGATGGCCGCCTGGAAACAGATCGTTTTTGCGCTTGTGATCCTGGTCGCGGCTGTCCTCGCCTGGGCGCGATTCTTCCCGGGCGCGCCGGAGGTTCTAGCACGCTGGGGCATCGACTGGACCTATCCTTCGGCGCCCGCCACAACCGGTGCGGTCGACACGACGAAACAGGCAGGCGGCCGCAACGCTGCCGGCCGCCCGGCAAATGTCGTCGCCTTGCCGGCGACCACCGCCACCATCAACGATCGCCTGCAGGCGATCGGCACCGGCCGCGCCAACGCCTCGGTGACGGTCAACCCATACAGCTCTGGGCGCCTCGTTGAATTTCTCGTCCAATCCGGCACCCGCGTCGACAAGGGGCAGATCATCGCTGTTCTCGATTCCGAGACCGAGGTGATCTCGCAAGATCGTGCCAAGCTCGCCTTGCAGGATGCCCATGACAAGCTCGAGCGGGTGAAATCATTGAGGGCCTCTAACGCCGCGACCCCGGTCGCCGTCGCCGATGCCCAAGTGGTGCTGGCCGGCGCCAAACTGGCGCTGCAGGATGCCGAACTCGCCTTGCAGCGTCGTTCGATCGTCGCCCCTATCGCCGGCACGGTCGGCATCCTGCCGATATCGGCCGGCAATTACGTCACCAGCCAGTCGGCGATCGCCACGCTTGACGACCGCTCCTCCATCCTGGTCGATTTCCTGGTGCCCGAGCGCTTCGCCGCCGCCGTCAAGGTCGGCGCGCAACTGTCGGCGACGCCGATCGCCAATCCGAGCAAGGCCTATACCGGCACCGTGTCGGCCATCGACAACCACATCGACGAAAAGAGCCGCACTCTGCTGGTCAAGGCTGCAATCGCCAATCCGGCGGATTCGCTGCGCGCCGGCATGTCGTTCGGCATCACCATGCGCTTCCCCGGCGACACCTACCCGGCCATCAGCCCCCTGGCGATCCTGTGGGGTTCCGACGGCGCCTATGTCTGGCAGGTCGAGGACGGCAAGGCCAGGCGCGTTCCCGTGCGCATCATCCAGCGCAACACCGAGACGGTGCTGATCGACGCTGAGATCGAGGATGGCGACATGGTGGTGACCGAAGGCACCCAGAGCGTCAGCGAAGGCGGCGCGGTCCGCATCGCCGGCCAGGATCAGCGCGCCGCGGACGCGGCCGAAGGCTCATGACCGCGCCTGTCAGCACCGCCAGCGAAACCGGCTTCACCGCTCTCTTCATCCGCAGGCCGGTCATGGCCTTCGTGCTGAACACGCTGATCGCAGTGGCCGGCCTTGCCGCTTTCTACGGCGTCGAAATCCGCGAACTGCCCGATGTCGACCGCGCCGTCGTCACCGTGTCGACGGCTTTCGAGGGTGCCGCCGCCGAAACCGTCGACCGTGAACTGACCGACACCATCGAGGGTGCGGTCGCGCGCGTATCCGGCGTCAAGTCGATCTCGTCGACCTCGTCCTTCGGCCAGAGCCGCGTCACCATCGAGTTCAACGACGGCGTCGATTTGAACGTCGCCGCTTCCGACGTGCGCGACGCGGTCGGCCGTGTCGCCAACATGATACCGGAGACCTCCGATCCGCCGCGCATCGTCAAGGCCGATGCCAATTCCGATGCCGTGATGCGACTGGCCGTCACCTCCGACACCATGTCGGTGCAGGACATGACGGTGATTGTCCAGGACCAGATCGAGGACGAACTGGCTGCCGTGCCTGGCGTCGCCGACGTTCAGGTCTATGGCGACCGCGACAAGATCTTCCGCATCGATGTCGACCAGAACAAGCTCGCCAGCCTCGGCTTCACTGTCGCCGATCTGAGGGCAGCGCTTGCCTCGGTCGCTTTCGATTCACCAGCCGGTTCGATCACCACCACCAACCAGGATCTCATCGTCCGCACCACGGCCGATGTGACGACGCCGGAAGAATTCGAAAACATCATCATCGGCGGCACGACGCGCATCCGCGACGTCGCCACCGTCACGCTCGGTCCCGACATCGGCCAGACCTCGTTGCGCTCCGACGGCAAGACCGGCATTGGCCTTGGCATCATCCGTCAGGCGGAATCGAACACGCTGGATATTTCCACCGGAGTGAAAGCAGCCGTCGCCAAGCTGCAGGAAAACCTGCCCAAGGGCATGTCGATCAAGATCACCAGCGACGACGCAGTCTTCGTCAACGGCGCCGTGCACGAGGTCGAGATCGCGCTCGGCCTGTCGATCTCCATGGTGCTGATCGTCATCTACATCTTCCTGCTCGACTGGCGCGCGACGCTGATCCCTGGTCTGTCAATGCCGGTCGCCATGATCGGCACCATCGCCGCCATCTATCTCGCAGGCTTCTCCATCAACATTCTGACGCTTCTGGCGCTGGTGCTGGCGACCGGCCTTGTCGTCGACGACGCCATCGTCGTTTTGGAAAACATCGTGCGACGGCGCAACGAAGGCATGGGGCCTCGTGCCGCCGCCGTGCTCGGCGCCCAAGAAGTGTTCTTCGCAGTCATCGCCACGACGCTGACGCTCGTTGCCGTTTTCGTGCCGATCTCCTTCCTGCCGGGACAGACCGGCGGCCTGTTTCGCGAATTCGGCTTCGTCCTCGCCATGTCGGTGCTGCTCTCCTGCGTGGTGGCGCTGACGCTGTGCCCGATGCTGGCCTCGCGCATGTTGACCGGCGCATCGCTCCACCATGAAGGCGGTCACGGCATTGGCGCGCGCGTCGGTGGCGCGCTGAACGCGGCCTACAAGCGCGCCTTGCATGCCTGCCTCGGCGCGCCGTGGATCGTGCTGCTGGTTGCGGTGCTGTTTGCGGGCGTCGCCTTCAGCCTGTTCGGCACCATCCGCCAGGAACTGACGCCGAGCGAGGACCGCGCCGTCGTGCTGTTGCGCATCAACGCGCCGCAAGGCGTCAGCCTCGATTACACCACGCAGCAGATGCAGAAGATCGAGCGGCTGATCCAGCCGCTGCGCGATTCCGGCGAGATCGTCTCGACCTTCGAAAACGCCGGCCAGAACGGCGCCTACAATTCCGGCTTCATGGTGATGACGCTGGCGCCGTGGGACGAGCGCACGCGCAGCCAGCAGGAGATCATGGCGCAGATAAGCCAGCTGACCCGGCAGGTGCCATCCGTGCGCATCTTCCCGGTGCAGGCCAATAGCCTCGGCATTCGCGGCGCCGGCAACGGCCTGCAATTCGCGCTGGTCGGCAACGACCGCAAGGCGCTCGGCGACGCGGCGGTGAAGATCATCGCCCGGATGCAGGCCGATCCGCGCTTCCAGACGCCGCGGCTTTCCATCGACCCGACGCAGCCGCAGCTGGCGGTGGCCATAGACCGCGAGCGCGCCTCCGATCTCGGCATCGACATATCAGGGCTCGCCAACACCTTGCAGGCGATGCTCGACGGCAACGATGTCGTCGATGTCTACATCGCCGACCGCAGCTATGGCGTGAAGCTGGTCTCGACCACCAACCCGATCAATGATCCGACCGATCTGGAAAACATCTTCCTGAAGACCGCCGACGGCCGCTTCGTGCCAATGTCGACCATCGCCACGCTGACCGAGCGCGCCGTGCCGCCGTCGCTGACCCGCGAACAGCAGCAGCCTTCGGTGGCGATCACCTCGAACCTGAACGGCAATTTCGCACTGGGTGACGCGCTCGGCGTTGCCGAGCAGATCGCCGCCCCGCTGCTGCCGCCGGGCAGCCGCGTCCTGCCGCTGGCCGAAGCCGCGACGCTCGGCGAGACCAACAGCGCCATGATCACCATTTTCGGCTTCGCGCTGGTCATCATCCTCCTGGTGCTTGCCGCCCAGTTCGAAAGCTTCGTCAGCGCCGTCATCATCATGGCGACGGTCCCGCTCGGCCTTGCCTGCGCAATCTTTGCGCTGCTTTTGTCAGGCACCAGCCTCAATGCCTACAGCCAGATCGGCCTCGTGCTTCTGGTCGGCGTCATGGCCAAGAACGGCATCCTCATCGTCGAATTCGCCAACCAGCTGCGCGACGGCGGCCTCGGCGTGCGCGAGGCGATCGAGCAGGCCTCGATCATCCGCCTGCGGCCGGTGATGATGACGATGATCTGCACCATCCTCGGCGGGGTCCCGCTGGTGCTGGCCGCCGGCGCCGGTGCCGAAGCGCGCATCGCGCTCGGCTGGGTCATCGTCGGCGGGCTGGGTCTCGCCACCGTCTCGACGCTTTTCCTGACCCCGGTCGCCTACCTCCTGCTCGGCCGCTTCGTCACGCCGAAGTCGCATGAGGAAGCGAGGCTGAAGCGGGAGCTTGAGGAAGCGGCGTACACGAATGTGGAGCCGGCGGAGTAGCTCCGCTTACCCTCCCCCTTGTGGGGAGGGTCGGACCGCAGGTCCGGGGTGGGGGTGCAGCGCCAACTAACGTCGGTCCAGCGCTCCCGCGAATAACAGAGGTGGAGCCAAGACCCCCACCCCGACGAACGAGCAAAATTGCTCTTTCGTCGACCCTCCCCACAAGGGGGAGGGTAGAAAGTCACGGCCTGATAAACACCTTCCCGTTCGGCTTGGCCAGCTCCGCCGGGACCTTCGCCATCGCCTCATCCAGCGGTAGCACCGCCGTCACGTCGGTCGACCAGCGCCCATCCGAAAAGCGCTTCTGTGCTTCCATGATCGCCGGGCCGCGCTTGTCGCGGAAGTGGCGCATCCATTCGACCAGCCAGAAGCCTTCAATGTGCTTGTGTTGGAAGATCATCTGGCCGGGCTCACGGATGACAGTGGTGTCCGGATCGAGCCGCCCATAGATGATCCAGCGCGAGCGCTTCGGCATGGCGTCGAAGATCGCCGAGGCCAGCGGCCCGGTCACCGCATCGAGTAAGATGCGCGGCTGCTCGGCCTTGACCACATCGCGTAGTGCTGCCTTGAAATCCGGCGCCTTCTCGTTGAGCACATGGGCCGCCCCGACCTCCTTCAACAGCGGAATCTGCTCGTCGCGGCGCACGGTGACGATCGGCCGGAACCCAGCCTCCTTGGCGAGACCCGCGATCAGCTTGCAAAGCTGGCTGGCGCCGGCGGTCATGATGAAGGCTTTTTCGCCCGTCTCCTTGACGATGTCGAACATGGCGAGCGCCGTGAGCGGGTTGACGATCATCGCCGCGCCATCCTCGTCGCGGACCGTGTCGAGCAGCGGAATGCAGCCGGCAGCTTCGGCAACTGCATAGTCCGCCCACGCGCCCCAATTGGTGACGCCGGTGGTGAAGGCGATGCGCTTGCCGATCAGGCTTTTCGCATAGGGCTCATCGCCGCTGGCAACGACCGTGCCGACACCCTCGAAGCCGGCCGGCTGGCCCTTGGCGCGCGGCTGACCGTACTGGCCCTTGATGAACATGACGTCGGACGGGTTGATCGAGGCGAGGCTGACCTTGATCAGAACCTGGCTCGGTCCGGGCGTCGGCACGCCGATGCTGCCAAGCTTGAGATACGGCTCCATCGCCTCCAGCGCACTGCCGGAGGGCGTCCTGGTGTAGCCGTCGCCGGTCAGCAGCAGTGCTTTCATGTCTGAGGGGATCGCCATGGCGGGGCTCCTTACAGTTTGAGGATGAGCTTGCCGGATGCGCCACGGCCAAGCACGCGCGTCACCACGGCGGCGGCATCGGCCAGCGGATAAGTGCCTTCGATGACCGGCCGAACCTTGCCGGCGAGATGCCAGCCGACCAGTTCCTTCAGATTGTCGGCATGGACGAGCTGGTCGAGCGGCGCGAAATCGCGGGCGATAATGGCCTTCATCCGCTCAGACCTTTTCCTGCGTGTATTTCCTGAGCTCCGTACGCGCCACCTGCCGGCGGTGCACGGCGTCCGGCCCGTCGGCGAGGCGCAGGGTTCGCAGATGCGTCCATGAGCGTGCCAGCGGCGTGTCCTGGCTGATGCCTTGCGCCCCGAACATCTGCACCGCCTCGTCGGTGACCTTGAGCGCGACGCGCGGTGCGATGACCTTGATCTGGCTGATCCAGGGCGCGGCTGCGCGCGCATCGCCTTGGTCGATCATCCACGCCGCCTTGAGGCAGAGCAGCCGCGCCATCTCGATCTCCATGCGGCATTCGGCGATGATGTCGAAATTGGCGCCGAGCTTGGCCAAGGGCTGGCCGAAGGCCTCGCGGCGCACCGAGCGCTGGCACAGCAGCTCCAGCGCCATTTCGGCCTGGCCGATGGCGCGCATGCAATGGTGGATGCGGCCGGGGCCAAGCCGCCCCTGGGCGATCTCGAACCCCCTGCCCTCGCCGAGGATCAGGTTTCCGGCCGGCACCCTGACATTGTCGAAGCGAAGATGCATGTGGCCATGCGGCGCGTCGTCGTCGCCATAGACCTGCATCGGCCGCAGCTTGGTCACGCCCTTGGTGCCGGACGGCACCAGGATCATCGAATGGCGGCGGTGCTGCGTCTCGGCTTCGCCGGTGCGAACCATGACAATGTAGATGGCGCAGCGCGGGTCCCCGGCGCCCGACGCCCACCATTTCTCGCCGTTGAGTACATAGTCGCCGCCTTGCTTTTCGCAGCGCATGGCGATGTTGGTGGCGTCGGAGGAGGCGACATCCGGCTCCGTCATCAGATAGGCCGAGCGGATTTTCCCCTCGAGCAGCGGCGCCAGCCATGCCTGCTTGTGGTCCTCCGAGCCATAGCGCTCCAGCACCTCCATATTGCCGGTGTCGGGCGCCGAGCAATTGAAGGTCTCCGCGCCGAGATGCGCCTTGCCCATCTCCTCGGCCAGATAGGCATATTCGACGGTTGACAGCCCATAGCCGCGCTCGGAGCCGGTCAGCCAGAAATTCCACAGGCCGCGATCCTTGGCCGTTTTCTTCAACCCTTCGAGGATCTCGGTCTGCCGCGCGGTGTAGACCCAGCGGTCGCCGCCCTTGCCGACCTCGCTCAAAAACTCATGATCGAGCGGCATGATCTCGTCGCACACCATGGCGGCGACACGGGCGTGGATCGGCTTCAGCCGCTCGGTCATGCCGAGATTCATGTCCGCCATCGGTCTCCAACCCTTTCACGCATCTGGGGCACTTTACCCGTGGCAAGGATGACCGTACTTCGGGTAGCCTTGTCAACGCGAGCCCTTTCGCCCCAGACCGTGAGCAGAGAGGCGCGGAGGAATTGCGATGAGCTATCTGGAAGAACTGTTCTCAGTCGCCGGCAAGACAGCGCTGGTGACGGGAGCCGCGACCGGCATCGGCCGCATGGTGGCGACCGCTTTGGTCCAAGCCGGCGCTACCGTGATGATCGCCTCGCGCAAGGGCGAGGATTGCATCAAGGTCGCCGCTGAGTTGAACGGGCTCGGCGGCTCCGGCAGTGCCGAAGGCTTTGCCGGTGACGTCTCGAGCGAAGCAGGCATTGCCGCGCTGGTCGGCGAGGTCAAGGCGCGCACCGAGAAGCTGCACATTCTGGTCAACAATGCCGGCATATCCTGGGGTGCCTCCCTGGAGGATTTTCCCTATAGCGGCTGGGCCAAGGTGTTCGCCGTCAACGTCACCGCCGTCTTTCATCTGACGCGCGAATTGCTGCCGCTGCTGGAAGCCGCCGCGAGCGATGCCGATCCGGCCCGCGTCATCAATCTGGGCTCGGTGATGGGCACGCAGCCGCTGGCCGACGATGCCTATTCCTACACCGCGTCCAAGGGCGCCGTTCACCACCTGACGCGCACGCTGGCGATCGAACTCGCGGCGCGGCGCATCACCGTCAACGCCTTCGCGCCCGGTCCCTTCCAGAGCCGGATGACCGCCTTTGCCACGGGCACCGACGAAAAGGCCAGACATGTCGGCAGCCATGTCCCCATCGGCCGTATCGGCGTGGCGGATGACATCGGCGGCGCAACGCTCTATTTGTGCAGCCGTGCCGGTTCCTATGTCACCGGCGCCATCCTGCCGATCGACGGCGGGCAGTCGGTGCAGCATGGGCTGACACTGTTCAAGGAATGAGCCGCGGTCGGCGGCGAGGGGAGGACACCGCAGTGGAACCGATCAGTCTCGATGTGCTTCTGGCCAGCGTCGGCAAGGAAGTCGGCGTCTCGCCATGGCGCGAGGTCACACAGACCATGATCGACCAGTTCGCCGACGCCACCGACGACCACCAGTTCATCCATTGCGACCCCGAGCGGGCCAAAAACGAGACGCCGTTCGGCGGCACCATCGCGCATGGCTTCCTGTCGTTGTCGCTGCTCTCGGCGATGACCTTCGAGACCATGCCGCCGCTGGAAAAGGGCAAGATGGGCGTCAACCACGGTTTCGATTCGCTGCGCTTCCTGGCGCCGGTGAAGACCGGCGCGCGCATCCGCACCCGCTTCGTGCTGGCCGACGTCAAGGTCAGGCCGTCGGGCTGGGTGCAGACGGCGCATGACGTGACCATCGAGATCGAAGGCTCGAAGAAGCCGGCGCTGACGGCGCGCTGGCTGACGCTGACGCTGATCGAGCGTGAGCCGGAGACCGCATGAGCGGCGACGCCAACGCGCTGGACCAGACGGCACTAGCGCCCTATCTCGAGGCGCACATCCCGGGTTTTGCCGGGCTTCATTCCATCGAAAAATTCAAATCCGGCCAGTCGAACCCGACCTATCTGCTGACCGCGGCCAGCGGCCGCTATGTCCTGCGCGCCAAGCCGCCGGGCCCGTTGCTGAAATCGGCGCATCAGGTCGACCGCGAATTCACGGTCATGAAGGCGCTGGCCGGCACCGCCGTGCCGGTGCCGGCGATGCTGCATCTGTCGGCGGAGGCGACGCCGATCGGCCGCATGTTCTACGTCATGGATTTTCTCGACGGCCGCATCTTCTGGGATCCGGCAGTGCCGGAGGCCGCTGGCAACGATGAGCGCGCCGCCCTCTACGATGCTATGAACGCCACGCTGGCGGCCCTGCACGATGTCGATGTCGAGGCGGTCGGGCTCGGCGATTTCGGCAAACCCGGCAATTACTTCGAACGCCAGCTGGCACGCTGGACCAGCCAGTACCGCGCCTCGGAGACCGGCACGGTCGCCGACATGGACCTGCTGATCGCGTGGCTGGAGACGCATATGCCGGCCGATGACGGCCGAAAATCTCTCGTGCATGGCGACTACCGGCTGGACAACATGATCTTCGCGCCCAGCGAGCCGAAAGTGCTGGCGGTTCTCGACTGGGAACTGTCGACACTCGGCCATCCCTTCGCCGACATCGCCTATCAATGCATGCAATGGCGGCTGCCGCACGCCTCAGGCTTTCGCGGCCTTGGCGGCGTCGACCGCGCCGCCCTCGGCCTGCCCTCGGAGGAAGCCTATGTCGCGGCCTATTGCAGGCGGCGCCGGCTGGGCGGCATCGACAATTGGAGCTTCTTCCTCGCCTTCTCCTTCTTCCGTTTGGCGGCCATCTGCCAGGGTGTCTACAAGCGGGCGCTCGACGGCAACGCCTCAAATCCCGAAAAGGCAAAAACCTATGGCGAAGCGGTGAAGCTGCTGTCGCACCTTTCCGCCAACCTGATCGACCGAACCTGACTCGACAATGAGATATTGTGGTCGGCGCGATTTGATGACAGATCGGATCAGTTCCGTTCCCCGACCGGGGAGCAAGCCCATACGGAGGTGGTGGCAACCGGCCTGGAAACAGGACGCAAACCGATCACCGTCTGTAGACAGAGCATGATGCCGAAAGTGTGAAGCGGTTTTCGGACGACATCATGCTCTATCTATTTGATTAGAGCCGGTTTCAGATTTGAGGTCAATTCGACCTGAAATCATCCGGCTCTAGCGCGCATCGCTGGAAATGAACTTCATGTGCCGGCTGACTTGCAGGGCGATGTAGACGACCAGCGAGCATCCGATCGGAAACACGATCTCAATGAGGCCGGTGGCGACAGCCTGCGGCAATGCCAGCGCAATGTCCTTGGCTGCGGCGGTCTCGATCGTCAGCGCCGTGATCCCGCCGCCGAACACCGCGCCGGCCAAGGCACCCGCCAGCATGAAATGCAGCGAGCGAGGTTCTTCCTTGGATGCCAGCGAAGCCAGCATCCAGCCCAGCAAACCATACTCGATCGCCCGCAACATACCGAGCGTGGTGAGCGACAGGATCACGGGCTTTGCCGATACATCAAGCGCGCTCACCATCACCTTTTGCGTACCTTTGGCGATGCCCATGGCCAGCGGCCCCGAGATCATGGCGATCAGGCCGCCAAGCGAGGCTCGCACCTTGGTGATCGCCGTGCCGAGGCTGACGCCGGCGCAGACGAAGAATGACCAGGTCACGCCTTGCGCCAAGTCGATCAGAACCTGGGTCGGGGCCGGGTGCGAACCTGCCGCAAATCCGGCAGTCAGAATAAGCGCTTCCATGGCGAAGCCGATTGCGATCGCCAGCCATGCGACTATCACGACTCGCCTGAGCGCCAGCCTTGCGCCATGAGAAAGTGGATGTGCGCCCGGCAGCCCGGACGAAAGCTCTATCGCAGTCATAGAGGCCCCCCAAAACCGAAATTTCTTGCAGAGCCGCCAAATAGGCTTTGTTTGTAGCAGTCCGATGTTGCCTGCGTGCGCCCAGGTTACACATGCTGTGACATAGATGCTGTCGAAATGGACCAGAACGGGCACGACTATTCGAGAGAAAGCTTGAGGTCGCTTTTTGATGTCCCTGACAGCGCCCTTGCCCGTTTCCGTACAGCGTATATATTTAGCCATGCACAACCAACCAAAGGCACCGGGTCTTGCCACTGAGCGTCCAGAAACGCCGCGAAAAACAAAAAGCCGAACTGCGTTCCGAATTGCTCGACGCAGCCCACAAGCTCGTCAAGGAAGAAGGCTATGAAGGGCTGACCATCCGCAAGTTGGCCAAGCGGGTCGGCTATGCTCCGATGTCGGTCTATTCCTACTTCGCCGACAAGCAGGACATCCTGTTTGCGCTGGCCGAGGATGCCTTCGAAACACTTGCCCGCCGCATCGAGGAGCATCCTTCCGACGATCCGATCGAGGCCTTGCGTGCGGTGATGACCGAATATGCCGCCTTCGGGCTCGGCAATCCCAACGAATACCGCACCGTGTTCATGACCGAAAAGACCAAGCTGCCGGAAGGCAGAAGCTATGAGGACATGGAAGAGGCCAACCCGGCGATGAAAGCGCTGATATCCAGGGTCGAGGCCTGCGTTGCTGCAGGCAAGCTGCAGGGCGATCCGCGCGCCATCGCCACCATGCTTTGGGCAGTCGGCCACGGCACCATCTCGCTTTTGATCACGTTCCCGTTCTACCCCTTCGGGGATCCGCAGGCTTTCGTGACGCGGATGTGCGATTTCACACTCGCCACGCTCAGCACTCAGAATGTGCCGCCGCTGACCGAGACCCCGGTCGACTGCTGAGCATCCCCGCCCCTCCAATTCAACGTCCGGCCTGACAGCTTCGGCTGTGTCAGTGCGCCGCAATTTTCGGCGTTCAAAAAGATTTTTCGTACGCGTACGTTTTCCGACTTGAAAACCCATCTCGGTGGACGTATGTGTACGTTGTATCGTACATGTACGAAAAGAATTTAACCGATGGAGACAGACATGAACAAGACCCTTCTCGCTCTCGCCACCGTGCTGGCTCTCTCCGGCTCGGCTTTCGCCGCCAACAACACACACTCGACCAAGCAGGCCCCCGCCGCCACCTGCGTCGACACCACGACCAATGCCAAGCTCGATTGCGCCGTGACCGGCTCGGTCGAAAAGTCCGACGTCAAGGCCAAGAGCCCGCGTCTCGGCATCGAGAT
Source organism: Mesorhizobium sp. M0029 (assembly GCF_040323735.1). Classification (NCBI taxonomy): domain Bacteria; kingdom Pseudomonadati; phylum Pseudomonadota; class Alphaproteobacteria; order Hyphomicrobiales; family Phyllobacteriaceae; genus Mesorhizobium; species Mesorhizobium sp. M0029. Next base: position 19,530 of record NZ_JAMYVF010000001.1, on the reverse strand, counting down.
CAACCCATGGATCGTGCCGAGCACGTTCTAAGTTGATCGGGCTCGACCACAGCACAACGATTAATTTAAGGGCGGCAGGATAATCCCGGCCGCCCGTTTTTTCCTCAGCGCCCCCATTTTCTCAGCGCAAGCTGGGCTTCTTCGAGTTCAAACCTGGCGTAGCCGAACGGTTATTTCTTGCGCGGTTTGCGACCCGGCGCCGTCTTGGCCCTGCCGGGTCTTGCCGGCGCGCCTGGGATGGCGGTCGAGGTGATCGACACCGGATCGCTGGCCGGAAACGTGTCCTCGAGGCCTTCCTCGAGTTCCTCTTCGGCAGTCACCTCGTGATGCTGCTCATGTTCGAGTGAGCGCACGGCGGACGTCTTGCCAGCTGACTTCGGCGGCGCTTTCGACGGCATCGTATGTTCTCCCTGATGAGGGAAGCAGAACGGCTTGACCCGTCAAACGTTCCTACGCCGCCGCGTCGCTGGCTGCTTCCGACAGGAAAGTAAAGACATAGTCCGAGAAGGAACGCCAGCACTCGACCCGGAAGGCATCGGCTGCCGTGCGCAGCAGCAGGATTTCGCACTTGCCGAGACTGGTGCGCGACGCCGCGCGCACCGGAAAAGCCTCGAGCGACAAATCCTGCGGGCAGCCTGCATTGATCGCGGCGGCCGCCGCCGGGCCGGTGACGACGAAGGCGACGTTGCGGTGCGAGATGCCGACCGCCGAATGCAATGCGGCAACCCCAGCACAATCGGCCAGCGGATCCTTGCCGGCCTCGTCGATGACCAGCCACTCGTCAGGGCCGAGCCACAGCGCCGTGCGGCCAGCCTTGGCCGCCGAAGTTTTCGGCTGCTTCGGCAAGGTCAGGCCGAGCGCCTTCGACAGCGCCGCGACGGAAGCCTCCGGCGCGCGCAGCGACATGCGCTCCGCCGGCGGCAGCACCTCAACCTTGACATCCGTTGCGGAAACGACGCGTCCAGCCAGGGCCGGGCGGCGCTCGATGGACGGCGCTGCAGCTGGGGCCGTCTTCTTTGCAGCAGCCTTAGCCATTGAGGCGCCCTCCCGTCTCGTCGAAGAACACCATGCCCGTAACCTCCACTTCGATCACCCTGTTCGGCATCGGCACATAGAGCGTGTCGCCCATCCGGTCGCGGCCGCCGGCAACCAGCGCCAGCGCGATCGAGCGACCGCAATTTTCCGACCAGTAGCTGGATGTGACGTGACCGATCATCTTCATCGGGATCGCCTGCTTCGGGTCGGCGACGATCTGCGCGCCTTCCTCAAGCACCACTTTCGGGTCCTTGGTCTTCAAGCCGACCAGCTGCTTGCGGCCCTTGGCGACCAGATCGGGCCGCGTCAGGCCGCGGATGCCGACGAAGTCGGTCTTCTTCTTGCCGACCGCCCAGTCGAGCCCGGCATCGTTCGGCGTCACCGTGCCGTCCGTGTCCTGGCCGACGATGATGTAGCCCTTTTCGGCGCGCAGCACGTGCATCGCCTCGGTGCCGTAAGCAGTCGCGCCATGCTTTTGGCCTTCGGCCCACAGCGCTTCCCAAACGGCCTGCCCGTAGTCTGCCGGCACATTGACCTCGAAGCCGCGCTCGCCGGTGAACGACATGCGAAACAGCCTGGTCGGCACGCCGCAGATCTTGCCTTCGCGCACCGACATATGCGGCAGCGCCTCGTCCGACATGTCGACGCCTTCGACCAGCGGTGCAATGATGTCTCGCGACTTCGGCCCCTGCACGGCGATGACCGCCCATTGTTCGGTGATCGACGTCAGCCAGACATTGAGATGCGGGAACTCGGTCTGGAGATAGTCCTCCATGTGGTTCATGACGCGCGGCGCGCCACCCGTTGTCGTCGTCACATGGAAACGATCCGGCGCCAGTCGGCCGACGACGCCGTCATCATAGATGAAGCCGTCCTCGCGCAGCATGATGCCATAGCGGCAGCGGCCGGGCTCAAGCTTCTCCCATGGATTGGTATAGAGCAGTTCCATGAACCTGGCCGCATCCGGTCCGACCACTTCGATCTTGCCCAGCGTCGAGGCATCGAACAGGCCGGCATTGGTGCGCACAGCGACGCATTCGCGGTCGACCGCCTTGTGCATGTCCTCGCCGGGTTTGGGGAAATACCAGGCGCGCTTCCACTGGCCGACATCCTCGAACACCGCGCCTTGAGCTTCCGCCCAGGGATGGATCGCGGTCTTCCGTGTCGGGTCGAACAGCGGACCGCGCGAATGGCTGACGATCGCGCCGAAAGTGACAGGCGTATAGGGCGCGCGGAACGTGGTCAGCCCGACCTCGGGGATCGGCTTGCCAAGCGTCTCGGCGGCAATCGCCAGGCCGTGCATGTTGGAGGTCTTGCCCTGGTCGGTCGCCATGCCGTTGGTGGTGAAGCGCTTGACGTGCTCGATCGAGCGCATGCCTTCATGCACCGCCTGGCGGATGTCCTTGGCGGTGACGTCGTTCTGAAAATCGACGAAGGCCTTGACCGTCTTGTCCGGCCCGGCGCCGGGCGCCGCGCCCAGCATGCCGCGCGACCAGCTTTCCGACGCGTCGACCTTCGGCTTAACGCCCTTGGCCACTTTGCCGTCCGCATCCTTCGCCGCCTTGGCGCCGGCCGCATAGGCTTCGTCGATCGACGCCGACAGCCCATCGGTGCCGTTGCAGGCGCCGACCGAAACGCAGTCCTGCGCATAGATGCCCGGCACGAAGCGCTTGGTCTCGTCATCGAAGGCGACCTTGCCGCGCGACTGTGAGAACAAATGCACCGACGGCGTCCAGCCGGCCGACATCAGGATGGCGTCGACCGGAATGGTGCGCTCGCCGCCCCCATTCTTCGGCTGCACCGTCATCGAGGTCACGCGCAACTTGCCGCCGGCGCGGATCACCGCGCGGCCGAAATTGACCTCGATCCCGAGCGCCCTCGCCTCGTCGATCACAGGCCCGGTCGGATGGTCGCGCAGGTCGACGATCGCCGCCACGTTGACGCCGGCCTTCTTCAGGTCGATCGCGGCGGAGTAGGCCGAGTCATTTGCGGTGTAGACGCCGACATTTTTGCCGACCGCGACACCGTACTGGTTGAGATAAGTCCGCGCCGCCGAGGCCAGCATGATGCCGGGCCGGTCATTGTCGGCAAACACCATATGGCGTTCGATGGCGCCGGTCGCCAGCACCACGCGCTTGGCGCGGACCTGCCACAGCCTTTCGCGCGGCAGATCGCGGCCGGGGTTCTGCAGATGGTCGCTGACCCGCTCGACCAGGCCGACGAAATTCTGCGCGTAGTAGCCGAACGCCGTCGTCCGCGACAAAACGCGGACATTGTCCATGGCGGTGAGCTTGGCCACCGCGCCTTGCGCCCAGGCATAGCCGTCCTGGCCGTCGATCTTCGCCCCGCTCTCGAAGCGCAGGCTGCCGCCGAAGCTGGCCTGTTCATCGGCGAGGATGACACGCGCGCCGGTTTCGGCAGCGGCGAGCGCTGCCGCAATGCCGGCCGCACCGCCGCCTAGCACCAGCACGTCGCAATGCGCATAGCGCGACGAATAATGGTCGGGATCTGGCTTGTCAGGCGAAACGCCGAGGCCGGCCGCGGCGCGGATCTTCGGCTCGTAGAGGCTCTTCCAGGCTGCCTTCGGCCACATGAAGGTCTTGTAGTAGAAGCCGGCCGAAAACAGCGGCGATGCAATGTCGTTGACCGCGCCGACATCGAAGGCCAGCGAAGGCCAGCGGTTCTGCGACTGCGCGACCAGCCCGTCATAGAGCTCCTGCACCGTGGCGCGGATGTTGGGCGCCTTGCGTGCCGCGTCGCGCTTGACCTCGACCAGCGCGTTGGGCTCTTCCGCTCCGGCCGACAGGAAGCCGCGCGGACGGTGATACTTGAACGAACGTCCCACCAAATGCACGCCATTGGCAAGCAGCGCCGAGGCCAGCGTGTCGCCTTCGATGCCGGTGTAAGACTGGCCGTCGAAAGAGAACCGCGCGGTCTTGGCCTGGCTGAGACGGCCGGCGCTCGGAATGCGGAACGCGCCGCTCATTTGGAAGCCATTTCGTTGGAGTTTTTGGGCAGCTTGGACGGTTTCGGCTCGCCGGCTTTGTAAGTCATGACGAACTTGTCGGTGACGGTGTCGCGCACCGCATTGAAGAAGCGTGCGCAGCCATGGATGTGGCGCCAGCGCTCATAGATGATGCCCTTGGGGTTCGAGCGGATGAAGAAGAACTTTTCAAAATCGTCGTCGCTCTCGCCCGCCATGTTGGCCGAACGCGCAATATGCGCCTCGCCGGCGTTACGGAACTCGAGCTCCGGGCGCTCTTCCTCGCAATAGGGGCAGCGGATGAGAAGCATTATCGTTCGTTCCTACAATTCGCCGTGGCCGACATGCGCGCCGGCCGGTTGGTTGCAAAGCCTCTGGCCCATCGCAGCAAAAGGCGCGACGAGCCGAATGCGCTCCTCTACACTTGCGGCGGGGCGAAACAGCTCGCGATACGCCATGTTGCCGATCGTGAGCTGAAACGGATCGGTCGTCACGATGACGCTGCGCGCATCGAATGTGTCGTCCTCGCCGAGACCGGAGGGCCTGTTCTCCATGAAGATGACCACCTTCTGGCCACCACTCCACACGCATCCCAGAATGCCGGCGTCGATCGAAAACGGCCAATTGGCTTCGTTGCCGGCGCGGCTGATCGGCTGCGTCCGCACCTCGTCCGGTGACGGAAAATGGAACAGGTCCTGCTCCCCCGCCAGCACCAGCGGCACCGCTACAGCCAGTTCCACCATCATCAGTGCGCCACCGCCGCCGCTGCTGCCTCGTCGATGAGGCGCCCGGTGCGGAAGCGCTCGATGGTGAAGGGCGCGTTGATCGGATGCGGATCGTCCTTGGCAATCGTGTGGGCAAAGACATGGCCTGAGCCGGGCGTTGCCTTGAAGCCGCCCGTGCCCCAGCCGCAATTGACATAGAGGCCTGATACCGGCGTCTTGGCCAGGATCGGCGAACGGTCGGGCGTCACGTCGACGATGCCGCCCCACGAGCGCAGCATCTTCATGCGGGTGAAGATCGGGAACATCTCGCAGATGGCGTCCAGCGTATGCTGCAAAATGTGCAGGCCGCCGGTCTGCGAATAGGAGACATACTGGTCGGTACCGGCGCCGATCACCAGTTCGCCCTTGTCGGACTGCGAGATGTAGGCGTGCACCGTGTTCGACATCACCACGCACGGCACCACCGGCTTGACCGGCTCCGACACCAGCGCCTGCAGCGGATAGCTTTCCAGCGGCATGCGCACGCCGGCCATGTTCATGATCACCGAGGAGTGGCCTGCAGCCACCACGCCGACCTTCTTGGCGCTGATGAAGCCGCGCGTCGTGTCGACGCCCATGACCGCGCCATTGGCCGCCCGCTTGACGCCGGTGACCTCGCAATTCTGGATGATGTGCACGCCGCGCGCCGAAGCGCCGCGCGCATAGCCCCAGGCCACCGCATCGTGACGCGCCGTGCCGCCTCGCCGCTGCAACGCGGCGCCGACGACGGGATAGCGCGCCTGCCTGGAAATGTTGAGCGGCGGGCAGAATTCCTTCGCCTGCTCAGGCGTCAGCCATTCATTGTCGATGCCGTTGAGACGGTTGGCATGGACATGGCGCTTCAGCACCTGGATGTCGTGCACATTGTGCGCCAGCATCATGACGCCGCGCGCCGAATACATGACGTTGTAGTTGAGTTCCTGGGAGAGCCCATCCCACAGCTTCAGCGCATGGTCGTAAATGCCGGCGCTCTCGTCATAGAGGTAGTTGGAGCGGATGATGGTGGTGTTGCGCCCGGTGTTGCCGCCGCCTAGCCAGCCCTTTTCCAGCACCGCGACATTGGTGATGCCGTGCACGGTGGCGAGATAGTAGGCGGTGGCCAGGCCATGACCGCCGGCGCCGACGATGATGACGTCATATTCCTTCTTCGGCTCCGGCGAGGACCATTGTTCCTCCCAGCCCTTGTGGCCGCGCATGGCCTCGCGGGCGATGGCGAATACCGAATATTTTTTCAACGTTCCAGCCTCGCAAATGGCGATGGGGTATTTTACGCAGCCCCGGCGCGCGAGGTGTATCACTAGCGAAACGGCGCTTCCACCCTTGCGCTGTTTGCGACGGCGCTTGCCGTTTTGCGCCGCGGTGGAAAAGACCTACCCGGGCTGGCAGGCATGGCTGCGTTCGGACACACTGGCGATCGAGAGACTCTGGAGGACGAATATGGGCAACGCCTGGTGGAATCTGACCTTGCGTTTCCTGCTGGAACTTGCCGCCTTGCTTGGCCTCGGCTTTGCCGGCTGGAGCCTCTCCGGCGGATGGTGGCGCTGGCTCTTCGCCTTGGCCTTGCCGTTCATTGCAGCTGCGCTGTGGGGAACCTTCGCGGTGCGCGGCGACCCGAGCCGGTCCGGACGCGCGCCGGTTCCTGTACCAGGCGCAGTCAGGCTGGTGCTTGAACTGGCCATCCTGTTTGGCGGTGCAGCCGGATTCTATGCCGCCGGTCACACGACCACGGGCGTTGTCATCACGCTGCTCATCGCCATCAGCTACGCATTTTCGCTCGATCGCCTCGGCTGGCTGCTGAAGCAATAGTCCGGCGCGCGGCGCTTGTGCCGCTGCGAAGCCATTCAGCAAGTCGAGCACGTATCGGGTGGCTAGCACCGTCCCGAACTGCGATCAACATCCCGGTTGCCGGCACAGCCGGCGCGATGAAAGGATGTAAAAAATGTTCGCACTCACCAATAAAATAGCGATCGTCACCGGCGCCAGTTCCGGCATCGGCCGCGCCACCGCAAAACTCTTCGCCGAAGAAGGCGCCAGGGTCGTCATCGCCGCCCGCCGCCAGGCCGAACTCGATGCGCTGGTCGTCGAAATCGAGGACGCCGACGGCACGGCAGTCGCGCTTGCCGGCGATGTCCGCGACGAAGCCTATGCAAAAGCCCTCGTCGATCTCGCCGTCGAAAAATTCGGCGGGCTCGATATCGCCTTCAACAATGTCGGCTCCGTCGGAACGATGGGTCCGATTTCGGAACTGTCGCTGGACGGATGGCGCGAGACGCTCGACGCCAATCTGACCAGCGCCTTTCTCGGCGCGAAATACCAGGTGCCGGCGATGGTCGAACGCGGCGGCGGATCGCTGATCTTCACCTCGACCTTCGTCGGTCACACAGTCGGCATGCCGGGCATGACCAGCTATGCCGCCAGCAAGGCCGGACTGATCGGCCTGACGCAGGTGCTGGCCGCCGAATACGGCCCCAGGGGCGTGCGGGTCAACGCGCTGATGCCGGGTGGCACCGACACGCCGTCGGCAACATTCAAGACGCCGGAATCACGCGCTTTCGTGGAAAACCTGCATGCCTTGAAACGTGTGGCTGTGCCTGAAGAGATCGCCCGCGCTGCGCTCTTCCTGGCATCGGATGCGTCGAGCTTCACCACAGGATCGGCGCTGTTTGCCGATGGCGGCGTCTCGATCACCCGGACGTGAAGCATTTCGCGGGTCATCGCCCGCGCCGATCAGCCATAGAACCCGAAACCGGACTTGCTTTTTCCTCGCGATTTGGCGATTCGGTTTCGGGTGAGGAGGACGGACATGCTGCTGATCAGGACCTATGTCGCCCAGAGCGCAATCGAAGGCGTCGGCGTGTTCGCCGCCGAGCCGATCAGGAAGGGCGCCTCGATATGGCGGCTCGATCCGGATTTCGACCGGCTGATCCCGATGGACAAATATGAGGCGGCGCCGCCGCACCTCAAGGAATTGCTCGACCGCTATGCCTATCCGAGCCCCGACCGTCCCGGCTTCATGGTCTATGAAGTCGATAATGGCCGCTTCATGAACCACGCCGAGCGGCCGAACACGGATTTTTCGCAATATGGCGGCGCCACCGCCACTCGAGATATATCAGCCGGCGAGGAAATTACCTGCGATTACGGCGAATTCTTCGAGGATTTCGCACGGCTCCATCTGGCCAGCGCCTAGTTGGCGCCCTATCTCGGGGCTGCCGTGGCAAATTGGCGGTTGTCCTTCATTTCCAGTGTGGACAGCGCGGCCTGATTCTGCTATCAGCCGCCACAATTCGTGGTGTAAAGCGCCGCGGAGGCATGTGGCTATGGCCACTTGCCTGTTGATATCAAACCCGAAAGACAGGATTGCCCGTGCAGGTACTCGTCCGCGACAATAACGTTGATCAGGCGCTTCGCGCTCTCAAGAAGAAGATGCAGCGCGAAGGCATTTTCCGCGAAATGAAGATGCGCGGCCATTACGAGAAGCCTTCCGAGAAGCGCGCCCGTGAAAAGGCCGAAGCCGTTCGCCGCGCCCGCAAGCTGGCCCGCAAGCGCGCCCAGCGCGAAGGCCTGCTGCCGATGACGCCGCGCCCGGTTGCTGCCGGCGCCGCCGGTGGTCCTGGTGGTGCTCCGCGTCCGCCGCGGTTCTGACGCCAATTTTTCGTCCTTTTCGAAGGATACTCAGAGGTGGCGCGATGCGGAATCGCCGCCACCTTTTTGTTTGGAGCGCCGCCATTCTGTTGGAGGCCGTTCCCTTGAACGCGCAAACGGCGTTCTAGATTTTGTTACGAGAATCTGTGACCCGGCCCGGAGGGGGACCTGGACGGCGAGGCTGAAGTGAGGACAGGGCAGACATGAACGCAATCGGCGTAGAGCGCAGAACCACAATGCGCGGTTTGGCCCTGGCGGCAGCCCTGATGTCCGGCCTTGTGCTTGCCAGTTGCCAGAGCGTTCCGACCGGCGAATTCAACAACATCGACAAGGCGCAAGGCTCGAGCGAGAACATCTCCTCGCTGTCGGCGGTGATCCAGCGCAATCCGCAGGATCCGGAAGGCTACAATGTGCGCGGCTCAGCCTATGGCCGTGGCGGCCAGTATCAGGCGGCGCTGAAGGATTTCGACACCGCCATCCAGCTCAACCCGAATTTCTACCAGGCCTATTCGAACCGGGCGCTGATCCAGCGCTTCCTCGGCAACCAGGCGGCCGCCCTTGCCGACTACAACCGCTCGATCCAGATCAATGCAAATTATGACGCCGCCTATATCGGCCGCGGCAACCTTTATCGCAAGGCCGGCCAGACCCAGCAGGCCTTCAACGATTTCCAGAAGGCGATCCAGCTCGACACCACGGATGCCCGCGCCTACCACAATCGCGGCCTGATCTATCAGAGCCAGGGCCAGCACAAGTTTGCCATCGAGGATTTCTCGACCGCCATCTCGCTGGCGCCGGACGCCGCCGAACCCTACAACGGCCGCGGCCTCTCCTATCTCGCCATGAATGACGAGGACAACGCCTTCTCCGACTTCAACATGGCCATCAAGCTCGACGGCAAGAACGCCGAAGCCTGGTCCAACCAGGCGCTGATCTACGAGCGCCGCGGCGACAAGGTCAAGGCCTCGAAGGCCTACCGCGAAGCCGTCCATCTCGACCCGACCTACCAGCCGGCCAAGGACGGCCTGTCGCGCACATCGGGCGCCACCGCCGGCTGACATGCGGCCGGCGCGCCGCCATCGGCGGCGGCTTCTTCAACAACGCTCCATTCCTGATACGGTGCGCCGCGTGAGCGGTTTCTCCCCGGGAAAGCGCAGAGCCCTTCCGCTACGGATTGCGTATCCAGAAAACCCCACTATCACCCAATCTTAACCACCGGGGCAAAGCGTTAACCCCTGCCTTGATCGCGCCAAGTTTTCAGCGGAACGCTCCGGGCCATTCAACCGTTGTTGAAGGCATTTTCGAAAGGACTGACCCATGATCAAGAAAATCATCTGTGCCGCGGCACTTGCCACGACGCTGCTTGCCGTTCCCGCCAGCGCCGGCAAGCTTCAACTCGGCACGCTCGATTGCACCATCGACGGCGGCGTCGGTTACGTCATCACGTCGAACAAGGGCGTCGACTGCACGTTCCGTCCTTATCACCATGGGCCGTCCGAGAAATACACGGGGATGATCTCCAAGCTCGGCGTCGATCTCGGCCAGACGCATCAGGGCCAGCTGGTGTGGGCGGTTCTGGCCGCCACCCGCGGCCATGATGAGGGCGACCTTGCCGGCCATTATTACGGCGTCAACGCCGAGGCGAGCGTGGTGACCGGCGGCGGCGCCAATCTGCTGGTCGGCGGGCTCGACGGCGCCTTTGTGCTGGAGCCGCTCAGCGTCCAGGCGCAGACCGGCGTCAATGTAGCGGTCGCCGTGACCTCCCTGGAGCTGATCCACTCGTTCAAGTAAGCATCGGCAAATAAGGATCGACTGATCCCTCTACGCGCGGCGCGGAACAGGTTACTGTTTCGCGCCGTATGCTTTTTGGGGGATCCGCCGTGCTGAAACCAGCCATCGCCGCCGCTATCACCATCATCTGTACCGCCCAGGCCCAAGCGCAAGACCAGGGCATCGAACTCGGCGTGCTCGATTGCGCCATCGGCGGCGGCACCGGCTTCATCTTCGGCTCCAGCAAGGATCTGAGCTGCACCTTCACGCCGGCCGACAAGAGCTTTTCGCCCGAAGCCTATTTCGGCGCCGTCAACAAATACGGGCTCGACATCGGCACCACCAAGCAGACGATCATGCAATGGCTGGTGCTGACGCCGCTGAGGAACATCTATGCGCCCGGCGGGCTGGCCGGCGACTATATCGGCGCCAGCGCCGAAGTGACCGCGGCGGTCGGCGCCGGCGCCAATCTCCTGGTCGGCGGCTCCTCGCAGGCCTTCACCCTGCAGCCGCTCAGCCTGCAGACGCAGACCGGTATCAACATTGCGATCGGCGTCAGCCAGTTTCAGCTGCGCAGCATTGAGAACTGACCGGCGCATCAAGCGGAGAGGCTTCCGGCCAATCTCGACCGTTTCCACTTCGATAAAAAGCCACTTGAGCTCAACTGCGCTTGAGGTTTTACAACTCGCCTGACTGAAACAGCGCGCATGGCCCCGCTGGTAAGCCCGACTGGCTTCTGGCGCCATGCGCCGGCATCGAGATATGCAAAGGCAGGGTAAAAGAATGACTGAAATCACCAGCAACAAGGTCGACTGGCGGGCATTGTGGGCAAGCGGCGACCTCGCGCGCTTCTGCTTCATCAGCCTCGGCATCCTGCTGCACGCCACCAACGAAACGATGGTGGCGACGGTCATGCCGGCCATGGTCGGGGACCTCGCCGGTGTGCAGTTCGTCGGCTGGTCGCTGGCCGTCTACGAGCTCGGCGCCATTGTCGCCGGCGCAGCGGCCGGGCGGCTGGTCAGCTATGTCGCTCTACGCTCCAACGTCACGGTCGCCGCCCTGCTCTATGCCGTGGGCGCACTGATCTGCGCCACCGCGCCGTCCATGCCGGTGTTTTTGGCGGCCGTCTGGTCGAGGGTCTCGGCGGCGGTGCGCTGGTGTCGCTGGCCTTCGTCTCGGTCGAGCGGCTGTTTAACCGCAGCATCTGGCCACAGCTGTTCGGCATAATGTCGGCGATCTGGGGCGTCGCCGCCTTCAGCGGCCCGATGCTCGGCGCGATCATGGTCGAGCTCCTGTCCTGGCGCTGGGCCTTCGGCGTCTTCGTGCTGGGTGGCATCGCCATGGCATCGGCAAGCTTCATCGTCCTGAACACGCCGGAAGCGACGAAGCCGCAAGCCGCCGCCGGCACCTCGCCGCCCTTCCCCTTTGCAGCACTTGGCTGCCTCGCCATCGCCGTCGTGCTGATCGCCACCGCAGGCGTCGACGTCGCCTTGCTGCGCTCGTCGCTGCTGCTGGTCCTCGGCCTCGCCGGCCTGGCGCTGTTCGTTTTCGTTGACGCCATGAAGCCGCAATCGCGACTGTTCCCGTCGGGCCTGTTCTCATGGCGCTCGCCGGTCGGCAGCGGCATGAGCATGGTTGCCGCCTTCTCGGTGGCGACAGTCTCTTTTTCCATCTACGGGCCGCTTCTGCTTACCACGCTGCACGGCATCCCGATCCTGACCACAGGCTACATCATCGCCGCCGAATCGATCGCCTGGTCAATCCTGTCGATCGCCGTCGCCAATGCGCCGCTGCAGCGCGAACGGCAGATCCTCGTTATCGGCGCGCTGATGATTGCAGCCGGCCTCGCCGGTTTCGCCTATGCCATCCCCGCCGGCTCGATCCCGGTGATCCTGCTCTGCGCTTTGTTGCAAGGCGGTGGCTTCGGCATGTCATGGCCCTTCCTGACCCGCATCATCGTCGCCTCGGCCCGCAACGGCGAGCAGACGATCGCCTCGGCCGCCGTGCCGACCATGCAGCGCATCGGCTACGCCGTGGGCGCCGCCATGGCCGGCATCATCGCCAATGCCAGCGGCTTTTCGGACGGGCTGAACCGCGAGGCAGCAGCGCACGTCGCCGGCTGGCTGTACCTGGCCTTCGTGCCACTTGGCATTGTCGGTTGCCTGGCGGCGTTGAAGATGGCTTTGGCGGCACGCCGGCCGCAATTGGCGACAGGCTGAGGGCACGGCGGATGGAGAATTTGGCGACAGCATTCCGCCGGCGCTGTCGGCGTCAAATGCCCTCGACCACAAGGCTGCTTGCAAGACCATGGCCCGTGCCTGATTGCGGACCGGCGGCCGCTCAGGCTTGCAAACGCTCGGCGATGAGCGCGGCGAGCCGCGCCGCCACCTCGTCCTTGCCCATCTCAGGCCATTCCTCGACGCCGTCCTTCGAGACGATGCGCACCTTGTTGCGGTCGCCGCCCATGACGCCGGTGGGGCCGACGCCGCTTTCACGCGAGACATCGTTGGCGACAATGAAATCGGCGCCCTTCTTCTTCAGCTTGGCCTCGGCGTTGGCAATCAGGTCCTGCGTCTCGGCGGCGAAGCCGACAACCAGCCCCGGCCGTTGCCCGTGATGACCAACACCGGCGAGAATGTCGGGGTTTTCGATCATCTGCAGCGCCGGTGGGCCCTGGCCCGCCACCTTCTTGATCTTCTCGCCGGCCGTGCCAGCGGTGCGCCAGTCGGCGACGGCAGCTACGAAGACCGCAGCGTCCGCCGGCAACAACTGTTCGACGGCCGCCTTCATCTCGGCCGCGGTCTCGACATGTGTCGTCACAACGCCGGCCGGATCGGCAATGCTGACCGGACCGGAGATCAGGCGTACATCCGCGCCCAGTCTTGCCAGCGCTGCCGCAATCGCATGGCCCTGCTTGCCCGAAGAGCGGTTGGCGATGTAGCGCACCGGGTCGATCGGCTCATGCGTCGGCCCCGAGGTGACGATGATCCTGCGGCCGGCCAGCGGCTTCGGCCTGCTGTCGAGCTGTGCCTCGATCACTGCCACGATCTCCAGCGGCTCGGCCATGCGGCCCTCGCCCGCCTCGTTGCTTTCCGCCATCTCGCCCTTGGCCGGGCCGACGAAGGCGATGCCATCCTTGGCGAGCGTCGCCCGGTTGCGGCTCGTCGCGGCATGCGACCACATTTTCGGGTTCATCGCCGGCGCCATCAGCACCTTCTTGTCGGTGGCGAGCAGCACCGTCGAGGCCAGATCGTTGGCATGGCCGTTGGCGAGCTTGGCCATCAGATCGGCAGTGGCCGGCGCCACCACCAGAAGGTCGGCCTCGCGCGACAGCCTGATATGGCCGACATCGTGCTCGTCATTGCGGTCGAACAGTTCGGTGAAGACATGGTCGGCCGAAAGCGCGCCGACCGAAAGCGTGGTGACGAATTCCTGCGCGGCCGATGTCATCACCACGCGCACGCCAGCACCGCGCTCGCGCAGCCGGCGGATCAGGTCGAGCGCCTTGTAGGCGGCGATGCCGCCGCCGATGATCAGCAGGATGCGCTTGCCGTCGAGGGTTTTTTGCGTTTTTGTGGATTGACCTCGCTGGGGCAGATCGATGTCAAAACCTCCATGAGGCTCAACCAAGCGGCGGATTGTTGCATAGAGGGTTTCGCTCGCGGGCATGCCGGCTTCCGCCGACAGCACGCTCTTGGCAAGCGCATCACGCGCCTCTTCCTCCATCGACACCCCGCGCGCCGCAGCGCGCTCACGCAATTTCTGCTTCACGTCGTCAGCTAGATTGCGGACAGTAATGGTGCCCATGACTTGCTCCGCGACATCAATAGCGCGACTGCAACGCTAGCACCACCGTTGCTAGCGTTGCAAGCGATCAGAGCAGCTTCCACGCGATGTAAACCAGCGTCAGCGCGATCACCCACACCGCCAGCCGGCCCGAGCGGGTGTAACGGGCTTCGGCCTTGCCGATGGCGCGCGATGTCGCCTCGTCGAAGCGGAGGCCGTGCTCCGCCATAAAATCGATCTCGCGTGACAGCCGCTCGGTGCGAGCGGCAAGGTCCGGCGCTTGGCGGGCGAGCGCCAGCAGCGCCTTGGCGCCGTCGCGCGCGTCCATCAGCAGGCCGCTCGGCCCGAGATTGCCGGCGATCCACTGGCCGACCACCGGCTCGGCCGTCTTCCACATGTTGAAGGCCGGGTCGAGCGTACGCGCGACGCCCTCCACCACCACCATGGTCTTCTGCAACAGGATCAGTTCCGACCGCGTGGCCATATCGAACAGTTCGGTGACCTCGAAGAGCAGCGTCAAAAGCTTGGCCATCGAAATGGTCTCGGCCGGCTGGCCGTGGATCGGCTCGCCGATGGCGCGGATCGCCTGCGCGAAAGCCGCGACATTGTGCTGGCGCGGCACGTAGCCGGCCTCGAAATGCACCTCGGCGACGCGCAAATAGTCGCGGGTGATGAAGCCGTAGAGGATTTCGGCGAGGAACCGGCGCTCCTTCTTGCCGAGCCGTCCGGCAATGCCGAGATCGACGGCGACGATATTGCCATTGGCCTCGACGAACAGATTGCCTGGATGCATGTCGGCATGGAAGAAGCCGTCCCGCAGCGTGTGACGCAGGAACGACTGGATCAGGTTGGTGGCGATCGCCTTCAGATCGTGCCCCGCCGCAGCGAGGCCGGCGATGTCGTTCATCTTGACGCCGTCGACCCATTCCATGGTCAGCACATCGCGCCCGGTGCGCTCCCAGTCGACGGACGGCACGCGGAAGCCCGGATCGTCCTTGGTGTTTTCGCCCAGTTCCGAAAGTGCGGCCGCCTCGAGGCGAAGATCCATCTCGATCTTGGTGGTCTGCGCCAGCGTCTCGGTCACCTCGACCGGCCGCAGCCGGCGCGACGACGGGATGTATTTCTCCTGCAGCCGGGCGGCGAGGAAATAGCTTTCGAGATCCTGAAAGAAGCGGCGGCGCACGCCAGGCCGGATCACCTTCACCGCCACCTTGGTATCGACACCGTCATGCATGGCCTGCGCGGGATGGACCTGGGCGATGGAGGCCGCCGCGACCGGCCCGCCGAACTGCGTATAGAGTTCGCCGATCTTGCGCCCGAGCGACCCCTCGATCGCCGCCACCGCTTCCGCCTGCGAAAAAGTGTGCATCTTGTCCTGCAGCATGGCGAGGTCGAGCGCCATGTCGTTGCCGACGACATCGGGCCGCGTCGCCAGGAACTGGCCGAGCTTGACATAAGAGGGTCCGAGCCGGACCACCGCCTTGGCCAGCCGGTCGCTGCGCTCATAAGCGAGCGCGCGGCGGCGGGTGAACAGCCGGGCCATGCGCCAGCCGAATTTCGGCAGGCCGCTGAGTTCGTCCCCCGGCAGTGCTGCGATCACGCCCTCGCGGACCAGCACCCAGCCGGCCCGCGCGAGCCGAAAGGCGGCGCCGACGCTGCTCATCGTCTACCCTGCTGCTGCAAACTGTCCGGCCTCAAAGCTTCCAGCCCGAATGAAGCGCTGCGATGCCGCCGGAATAGTTGCGGAACGACACGCGCTCGAAGCCGGCGCGGGTGATCATGGCAGCAAAATTCTGTTGGTTGGGAAATTTGCGGATCGATTCGACCAGATAGGAATAGGGCTCGCCGTCGCCCGTCACCATCTTGCCGATCTGCGGAATGGCGTTGAACGACCAGGCTTCGTAGACCTTGTCGAGCAGCGGCATCTCGACCTCGGAAAACTCCAGGCACAGGAACCGTCCGCCGGGCTTCAGCACGCGAAAGGCTTCCGTCAGCGCGACATCGATGCGCGGCACGTTGCGGATGCCGAATGCGATGGTGTAGGCGTCGAAGGTGCTATCGGTGAAAGGCAGTTCCTCGGCATTGGCCTCGACGAAATCGGTGTTGCCGGACAGGCCCTTTTTCTCCGCGCGGTCACGGCCGACGCTGAGCATCGAGCCGTTGATGTCGAGCACCGTGGCATGCGCGTTGCCTTGGCTGGCGTCTACAATGCGGAAGGCGATGTCGCCGGTGCCGCCCGCCACGTCAAGCACTTTCCAGCCCGGACGTTTCGGCGGATTGAGCCATGTCACCATGGCATCCTTCCACAGCCGGTGCAGCCCGGCCGACATCAGGTCGTTCATCAGGTCGTAGCGGTTCGCCACCTTGTGGAAAACATCGTTGACCAGAGGCTGCTTGTCGCCTGGCCCTACCTTCTTGAAACCATAGGAGGTTTCCATGCCGCCCGCGGCCGTGGTTCTCTCAACTGACATTATTTTGATCCGTCATAAAACCGGCGGGACCATAGCCGATCGATGGTGCGGGCGCTATTGTTTAAGGCGCGGTGTTCGGCCGCGCTTCCAGGTGGTGGGCTTTACGGCCTGGACTGATGAGACGGGATAACTGCATGCCTTTGAAAGCAGAACTGCACTGCCACATCGAGGGGGCAGCGGCGCCCGAACTCGTCATCCGTCAGGCGCAGAAATACGGCAAGGACACCTCGCTTTATATCCAGAACGGCTCCTTCGTCTGGCATGATTTCACCTCGTTCCTGGCGGCTTATGATTTTTCCGCCGACCTGTTCCGCACCGAGGAGGATTATGCCCGCCTCGCCGACCATTATCTGACCAGCCTTGCCCGCGACGGCGCCATCTATTCCGAGGTCTTCACCTCGCCCGACCATGCCGTCAGGGCCGGCCTGTCGCCCAAGGCCTATACCGATGCGCTCGGCGAAGGCATGCTGCGCGCCAAAGCCAAGACCGGCATCGAGGGCCGCATGATCGTCACCGGCGTACGCCATGTCGGCGTCGAGTCGATCGAGCAGGCGGCGCGCTTTGCGGCGCGCTGCGGAAATCCGCTGGTCACCGGCTTCGGCGTCGCCGGCGACGAGCGCATGGGCGAGATGGAGGATTATGTCAGGGCCTTCGAGATCGCCCGCGAAGCCGGCCTTGGCATCACCATCCATGCCGGCGAGTTGACCGGGTGGGAGACGGTGCAGGCCGCACTCGACCACATCCGCCCCTCGCGCATCGGCCATGGCGTGCGCGCCATCGAAAATCCCGACCTGGTGCGCCGCATCGCCGATGAGGGCATCGTGCTCGAATGCTGCCCCGGCTCCAACATCGCGCTCAAAGTCTACGACAGTTTCGCCGATCACCCTTTGCCTGCCCTGCAGGCGGCCGGCTGCAAGGTGACGCTGAACTCCGACGACCCACCCTATTTCTGGACCTCGCTGAAGCGCGAATACGACATCGCCGCCGAGCATTTCTCCATGAATGAAAAAGCTTTGACCGCCGTCACCAGGACGGCGATCGAAGCGGCTTTCGTCGACAGGAAGACGAAAAGCGCGCTGCTTGCCCGGCTCGATGCGAAGAGGTGACTGGTGATTGGTGATTGGTGATTGGTTTGCCGGCGGTTCGGCCTGTCAACGGCAATGATCGATCCATCGGGACTCGCAAACCTGCTCACTATTCACTATTCACTATTCACCATTCACTGGAGCAACCCATGCAGGGCGTCACCGTCGTCGACCACCCGCTTGTCCAGCACAAGCTGACCATCATGCGCAAGAAGGAGACGTCGACCGCCGGCTTCCGGCGACTGCTCCGCGAGATCTCGCTCCTGCTCGGCTACGAGGTCACCCGCAACCTCGAACTGACGACGACGACCATCGAAACGCCGATGGAAACCATGGAAGCGCCGACGCTGGAGGGCAAGAAGCTGGTCTTCGCCTCGGTGCTGCGCGCCGGCAATGGCCTGCTCGAAGGCCTGCTCGACCTGGTCCCGGCGGCCCGCGTCGCGCATGTCGGCCTCTACCGCGATCACGAAACGCTGGAGGCGGTGGAATATTTCTTCAAGGCGCCGAGCGATCTCGCCGACCGGCTGGTGATCGTCGTCGATCCGATGCTGGCGACCGCGAACTCGGCCATCGCGGCCATCGACAAGCTGAAGGAGCGCGGAGCCACCAACATCCGTTTCCTTTGCCTGCTGGCGGCGCCAGAAGGCATCGAGCGCTTCACCAAGGCGCATCCGGATGTCCCGGTCTTTACCGCTTCCATCGACCGCCAGCTCAACGAGAAGGGCTACATCATGCCCGGCCTCGGCGATGCCGGCGACCGCATGTACGGAACCAAATGACGGCGGCTGGCAAGGCCAGCTGGCATCCAGTCGTTTACCGCCCGTTTACGCAAAGCCGCGGTTTCGGGTTGGCGTTAAAGCGGCACACACCATACGTGGGCAAAAATGGGCCTTCACGAAGGTCCATTCATGCTGCGCAAGCTTCTTATTCTGGGCGTGTTCGCCGGAACGTCGGCATCGATCCCGATCGTCTATCAGTCGAACCCGCAGATTCTCGACAACCTGTTGAAGTCGACCGTCGCCGGCAAGCCGCAACCGCAGCCCGAGCTGAGCCTCGCCTCGGTTCCCGACAAGCCGGCCGCACCGCTGCCCACCGGTCGCAAGGTCCTGGTGGCGGCCGACGAGCGCGGCCATTTCACCTCCGCCTTCAAGCTCAACGGCCGCCAGGTCGACGGCATGATCGACACCGGCGCCACTTTGGTCGCCATCAACACCTCGACGGCGCGCCGCATCGGCATCTCGCTCAACCCGTCGGATTTCAGCCATCAGGTCAACACCGCCAATGGCGCGATCAGGGCCGCTGTGGTCAACATCGACCGCCTGCAGATCGGCAAGATCAGCGTCGACAACATCCAGGCCGTGGTCCTCGACGACAAGGCGCTGCGCACCAACCTGATCGGCATGAGCTTTTTGCAGCGGCTGGCAAAATACCAGGTCGAAAACGGCACACTGTTGCTGGTGCAGTAGCGCCTTCCGCTACCCGCGCGGCAGCACGCGCCGGATGACAGTCTTGTCGGCGGCTGGTTTCGACGCCCCGATCGTATAGGCCGAAAGCACGGCGGCTGCGGCCGCTTCGGCCTCCGCTTGCGTGCGGGCGTGGACGAGCGCCAGCGGCTCGCCGGTCCGCACCTCGGCGCCGAGCGGCAGCAGCCTGGTGATGCCGACCGCATGGTCGATCCTGTCGTCCGGCCGCGTACGCCCGCCACCGAGCCCGACCACGGCAAGGCCGATATCGCGGGTGGCAATGCCGGTGGCAAAGCCGTTGCCTGCCGCCTTGACCGCAAACTCCACCGCCGCTTTCGGCAGGTATTTTTCCGGCTTCTCGACGAAATCGGCGGGACCGCCAAGGGCTGCGACCATACGTGCGAAGGCGGCCGCCGGGCCGCCCCCCCCCCGCCCCAAGGCCCCGCCCCCGCGCCCCGCCGGCATTGGCGACCCCCCCCCCGCCGGAGGGAGGAGAAAAACGCGCCCCGCCCGCCGGACAAACACACC